>NZ_CP032677.1:4753835-5431558 GCF_003627215.1 Pseudomonas sp. Leaf58 | reverse complement strand
GGATATCCCCTGAGTTTGAAAGCCGGATGAGGCAAAAACAAACCGCCATTGTACCGGTCGCGCGTTCAGTTATCCACATGTGGACACGTTAGGAACCATGTCAAAACAGCCATTTATCGACCAAAACGGCTTCGTCGCACTGTGAATAAGCCCTGTGGATAACCAGCCTTAAGGGCTATGCACAACCCTGAGGCCAGGTCTGTTGATAACTCTTTTGTGGATAAACGTCATTTTCATCCACAGCTTTTGCGCATGAAGAAAACAAGCGCAGCACGGCTTGAGAACAACCTTATGAAACTCTGTACAACGCGTATTTCCTGGCCTTGATACGGTTATCCACAGAAGGTTATCCACCTAATATTTATAGATTCTTCAGAAAAGCTTTTTATATCTCTCTTCTTTTTTTCTCATGTTGTCCCCAATCCGTGTGTCCGATCAAGCACCCCGCAGTTGAGGACCAACACCCACCGTCCATCACATGCTCTATATGGAAAGGCTGGTTGGAAATTGACCTATGGGCTTGCTTTCTCTAGAATCGCCGGTCTCTTAAAAAGGGGGCCATCCCGGCCCGTCGTCGACAAACCAGGTAATACGCCATGAAACGTACTTTCCAACCAAGCACCATCAAGCGCGCGCGCACCCACGGTTTCCGTGCCCGTATGGCTACCAAGAACGGCCGCGCTGTTCTGTCGCGTCGTCGTGCCAAAGGCCGTAAGCGTCTGGCCATTTGATTTTTCGGCACAGGTGGTGAGTCAGGACTTCAGTCGGGAAAAGCGACTGCTTACACCCCGGCACTTCAAAGCGGTCTTCGACTCCCCAACCGGCAAGGTTCCAGGGAAAAACCTGCTGATCCTTGCTCGCGAGAATGGCCTCGATCACCCACGCCTGGGCCTGGTGATCGGCAAGAAGAGCGTCAAGCTCGCCGTTCAACGCAACCGCCTCAAGCGCTTGATGCGCGATTCCTTTCGTCTGAACCAGCAATTGGTTGCCGGGTTGGATATTGTGATCGTCGCGCGCAAGGGGTTGGGTGAGATAGAAAACCCGGAATTGCACCAACACTTTGGCAAACTCTGGAAACGCCTGGCGCGCAGCCGGCCAGCCCCAGCAGTGACCGCCGATTCCGCAGGGGTAGACAGCCAAGATGCGTAAACTGGCCCTCGTTCCGATCCAGTTTTACCGTTACGCCATTAGTCCTCTGATGGCCAGTCACTGTCGTTTCTTCCCCAGTTGCTCTTGTTACGCATATGAAGCCATTGAAAATCATGGCCTCTGGCGTGGCGGGTGGCTGGCCGTTCGTCGCCTGGGGCGTTGTCATCCGTGGAATGACGGCGGTTTCGACCCCGTTCCACCCGCTCCTTCCTCCCGAACTTCTTCGATAGCCGAGTAATCATGGATATTAAACGCACGATCCTGATCGCCGCGCTGGCAGTCGTGTCCTACGTCATGGTCCTGAAGTGGAACGATGACTACGGTCAGGCTGCCCTGCCGACTCAGAATACTGCTGCCAGCACTGTTGCTCCGGGCTTGCCCGATGGCGTGCCCGCCGGTAACAACGGTGCCAGCGCCGATGTACCGAGCGCGAACGCCGAATCGAGCCCTGCCGAACTGGCACCGGTCGCACTCAGCAAGGATTTGATCCGGGTCAAGACCGATGTCCTGGAACTGGCTATCGATCCGGTCGGTGGTGACATCGTCCAGTTGAACTTGCCGAAGTACCCACGTCGTCAAGATCACCCGAACATTCCATTCCAACTGTTCGACAACGGTGGCGAGCGTGTTTACCTGGCACAAAGCGGCCTGACCGGTGCCAACGGCCCGGATGCCCGCGCCGCTGGTCGCCCGCTGTACGCCGCTGACCAGAAGGCATTCCAGCTGGCCGACGGCCAGGACCAACTGGTGGTTGACCTGAAGTTCAGCGACAACGGCGTCAACTACATCAAGCGCTTCAGCCTCAAGCGCGGTGAGTACGACCTGACCGTCAGCTACCTGATCGACAACCAGAGCGGCCAGGCCTGGAGCGGCAACATGTTTGCCCAGCTCAAGCGTGACGCCAGCGGTGACCCTTCGTCGAGCACTGCCACCGGCACTGCCACCTACCTGGGTGCGGCCCTGTGGACAGCTTCCGAGCCTTACAAAAAGGTCTCGATGAAGGACATCGACAAAGGTAGTTTGAAAGAAAATGTGTCCGGTGGCTGGGTAGCCTGGCTGCAACACTACTTCGTGACCGCGTGGATTCCGGCCAAGTCGGACAACAATGTTGTTCAGACTCGCAAAGACAGCCAAGGCAACTACATCATTGGCTACACCGGCCCGGCTATCAGCGTGCCAGCTGGCGGCAAGGTCGAAACCAGCGCCATGCTGTATGCCGGCCCGAAGATCCAGTCTAAGCTGAAAGAGTTGTCCCCAGGCCTTGAACTGACCGTCGATTACGGCTTCCTGTGGTTCATCGCCCAGCCGATCTTCTGGCTGCTGCAACATATCCACAGCCTGCTTGGTAACTGGGGTTGGTCGATCATCGTGCTGACCATGCTGATCAAAGGCCTGTTCTTCCCGCTGTCGGCAGCCAGCTACCGTTCGATGGCGCGCATGCGTGCCGTTGCGCCGAAGCTTGCCGCGCTGAAGGAACGCTTCGGTGACGATCGCCAGAAGATGTCCCAGGCGATGATGGAGCTGTACAAGAAAGAGAAGATCAACCCGCTGGGTGGCTGCTTGCCGATCCTGGTGCAGATGCCGGTGTTCCTGGCCCTGTACTGGGTACTGCTGGAAAGCGTAGAAATGCGCCAGGCCCCGTGGATGCTGTGGATTACCGACCTGTCGATCAAGGATCCGTTCTTCATCCTGCCGATCATCATGGGCGCCACCATGTTCATCCAGCAACGCCTGAACCCAACGCCGCCGGATCCGATGCAGGCCAAGGTGATGAAAATGATGCCAATCATCTTCACCTTCTTCTTCCTGTGGTTCCCAGCTGGCCTGGTGCTGTACTGGGTTGTGAACAACTGCCTGTCGATTTCGCAGCAGTGGTACATCACCCGCCGCATCGAAGCAGCGACCAAAAAAGCTGCTGCTTGACGGGCTACTGAGCTAGCCTGTGAATAAAAAACGCCCCCTCGTGGGGCGTTTTTGCTATCTGTCGTTTTTGTCGTAGAGGCTTTCGAGCATGAATACTGTGCGTGAAACCATCGCCGCCATCGCTACCGCCCAGGGCCGCGGCGGTGTGGGTATTGTCAGGTTGTCGGGCCCTTTGGCTGCCAAGGCTGGCCAGTTGATCACCGGCCGGACGCTTACCCCGCGCCATGCCCATTACGGCCCATTTCGCGACGATGAAGGGCTAGTGCTGGACGAGGGCATTGCGCTGTTCTTCCCTGGGCCGAATTCGTTTACCGGCGAGGATGTGCTCGAGCTGCAGGGCCACGGCGGCCCAGTGGTCCTGGATATGCTGCTGCAGCGCTGTGTACAAGTGGGCTGCCGCCTGGCCCGCCCAGGCGAATTCAGCGAACGCGCATTCCTTAACGACAAGCTCGACCTGGCCCAGGCCGAAGCCATTGCCGACCTGATCGAAGCCAGCTCCAGCCAGGCGGCACGCAACGCCCTGCGTTCGCTGCAGGGGGAATTTTCCAAGCGCGTGCAATTCCTCACCGAGGCGTTGATAGCCTTACGCATCTATGTTGAGGCGGCGATCGACTTCCCTGAGGAAGAAATCGACTTTCTGGCGGATGGCCACGTGCTGTCCATGCTCGATACGGTACGTGATGAATTGTCCAAAGTGCAGCGCGAAGCAGGCCAGGGTGCTTTGCTGCGCGACGGTATGACGGTGGTCATTGCTGGCCGGCCGAATGCCGGCAAGTCGAGTTTGCTCAATCAGCTGGCCGGGCGGGAGGCGGCTATCGTCACCGATATCGCCGGTACCACCCGGGACATCCTGCGCGAACATATCCATATCGACGGCATGCCGCTACATGTGGTGGATACCGCCGGTTTGCGCGATACCGATGACCATGTGGAAAAGATCGGCGTGGAACGCGCCCTGAAGGCCATTGGCGAGGCTGATCGGGTATTGCTGGTGGTCGACTCAACCGCGCCTGAGGCCAGCGACCCGTTCGCCCTGTGGCCAGAGTTTCTCGACCAGCGGCCGGACCCGGCCAAAGTTACGCTGATTCGCAACAAGGCCGACCTGAGCGGCGAGCGGGTAGGGTTGGAACAATGTGACGACGGCCATGTCACGATCACCCTCAGCGCCAAAGGCGACGACACAGGGCTACAACTGCTGCGCGACCACCTGAAGGCCTGCATGGGTTATGAACAGACGGCGGAAAGTGGTTTTAGCGCCCGTAGGCGCCATCTTGATGCCTTGCGCCAGGCCAGTGGGCACCTTGAGCACGGCCGTGCACAACTGACCCTGGCCGGCGCGGGTGAGTTGTTGGCAGAAGACTTGCGTCAGGCGCAGCACGCCCTGGGTGAGATTACCGGGGCATTCAGCTCGGACGACCTGCTGGGGCGAATTTTCTCCAGCTTCTGCATCGGCAAGTAATCCACAGCCAGGCAAGGCCACGGGCCGCACCTTCGGGAGCGGCTTTTTTTTTGCCTGAAATTTATGCATTTGCCCGTGTGCAGGCGCATATTTTTTATGCACAGACCCCCATCCGCTCTCAGGAGCCCTGTGGAAAACTCGCCTTCAGCCCCGTTGATAAGCAGGCATTTTTTCTGAGGACAAATCCGCCTGTGGGTAAATAGCTGTTTAATCCACAGGCTAAATCGGGTTATCCATAGCCCTTATGGGCGTTAAGCCACAGGGTTTCATTTTGCTGTACATCACGTAAATAAAGGGCTCTATAACGTTATCCACAGATAGTCGTGTGCATAAGAATAAACATAAAAACAAAGCTTTTATAAATTTCTCTTCTTTGATTTCTGTTGTCTGCCACTCATCCACAGCCTGGTCAAAATTTGCTCAGACGGTTTCTTTAAAGGGGGTGAAGTCCCTATACTTGTCCGCTTACCTTCTCTATTCGCAAAAACAGGCACGAGGTGCGTGGTGGATTTCCCTTCCCGTTTTGAAGTGATCGTCATCGGCGGCGGCCATGCCGGTACCGAGGCTGCGCTTGCGTCTGCACGCATGGGGGTGAAAACCCTGCTGCTGACCCATAACGTGGAAACCCTCGGTCACATGAGCTGCAACCCCGCCATCGGCGGTATTGGCAAAAGCCATCTGGTCAAAGAGATCGATGCCCTCGGTGGCGCCATGGCGCTGGCCACCGACAAGAGCGGCATCCAGTTCCGCGTTCTGAACAACCGCAAGGGCCCGGCCGTACGCGCCACCCGTGCGCAGGCCGACCGCGCCATCTACAAGGCAGTAGTGCGTGAAATCCTGGAAAACCAGCCGAACCTGTGGATATTCCAGCAGTCCTGCGACGACCTGATCGTCGAGCAGGACCAGGTCAAAGGCGTGGTGACCCAAATGGGCCTGCGTTTCTTCGCCGAGTCGGTGGTGCTGACCACCGGTACCTTCCTCGGCGGCCTTATCCACATTGGTCTGCAGAACCATTCCGGCGGCCGTGCCGGCGATCCACCTTCGATCGCCCTGGCCCACCGCATGCGGGAACTGCCGCTGCGCGTCGGCCGCCTGAAAACCGGGACCCCGCCACGCATTGACGGCCGCTCGGTGGACTTCTCGGTAATGACCGAGCAGCCAGGCGATACGCCGATCCCGGTCATGTCGTTCATGGGCAATGCCGAAATGCACCCACGCCAGGTGAGCTGCTGGATTACCCACACCAATGCGCGCACCCACGAGATCATTGCTTCGAACCTCGACCGTTCGCCGATGTACTCGGGCGTGATCGAAGGTGTCGGCCCGCGTTACTGCCCGTCGATCGAAGACAAGATTCACCGCTTCGCCGACAAGGAAAGCCACCAGGTGTTCATCGAGCCGGAAGGCTTGACCACCCATGAGCTTTACCCCAACGGTATTTCCACTTCGCTGCCGTTCGACGTGCAGCTGGAGCTGGTGCGTTCGATCCGCGGCATGGAAAACGCCCACATCGTGCGCCCTGGCTATGCCATCGAGTACGACTACTTCGACCCGCGCGACCTCAAGTACAGCCTTGAAACCAAAGTCATCGGCGGGCTGTTCTTCGCCGGCCAGATCAACGGCACTACCGGTTACGAAGAAGCCGGCGCCCAAGGCCTGCTGGCCGGGACCAACGCCGCACTGCGGGCACAGGGCCGTGACAGCTGGTGCCCGCGCCGCGATGAGGCATACATCGGCGTGCTGGTCGACGACCTGATCACCCTGGGTACCCAGGAGCCGTACCGCATGTTCACCTCACGTGCCGAGTACCGCCTGATACTGCGTGAAGACAACGCCGACCTGCGCCTGACCGAGAAGGGCCGCGAACTTGGCCTGATCGACGACGCGCGCTGGGCTGCCTTCTGCACTAAGCGCGAAGGCATCGAGCGTGAAGAGCAGCGCCTGAAATCGACCTGGGTGCGCCCGAACACCGAGCAAGGCCAGGCGGTTGTGGATAAGTTCGGTACCCCGCTAAGCCACGAGTACAGCCTGCTTAACCTGCTGGCGCGGCCAGAAATCGACTATGCCGGGCTGATCGAAGCGACCGGCGGCGGCGCGATTGATCCACAGGTCGCCGAGCAAGTTGAGATTCGGACCAAATACGCCGGTTACATCGACCGCCAGCAGGACGAGATCGCTCGCTTGCGCGCCAGCGAGGACACCCGCCTACCTGTGGATATCGACTACACGACCATTTCCGGGCTGTCCAAGGAAATTCAGGGCAAACTGGGCCAGACCCGCCCGGAAACCCTGGGCCAGGCTTCGCGTATCCCAGGTGTTACCCCGGCGGCGATTTCCCTGTTGCTGATTCACTTGAAAAAACGCGGCGCTGGCCGCGAATTGGAGCAAAGCGCTTGAGTGCCCTGGTCACCCCGCAACACGCTGAAGAGTTGTCCACAGGTGCGCGCCAGCTTGGTGTCGAGCTGAGCGCCGAGCATCACGAAAAGCTGCTCGGCTACCTCGCCCTGTTGATCAAATGGAACAAAGCCTACAACCTCACTGCCGTGCGCGACCCCGACGAGATGGTGTCGCGCCATCTGCTCGACAGCCTCAGCATCATGTCGTTTATCCACAGCGAGCGTGATAATTGGCTGGATGTCGGCAGCGGTGGTGGGATGCCCGGTATCCCGTTGGCGATCCTGCATCCGCACAAGCGCGTGACGGTGCTGGACGCCAACGGCAAGAAGACCCGCTTCCTGACCCAGGTGAAAATGGAGCTCAAGCTGGACAACCTTACGGTTATCCACAGCCGGGTCGAGGCCTTCCTGCCAGCACAACCGTTCAACGGAATCATCTCCCGCGCTTTCAGCAGCATGGAGAATTTCACCAACTGGACCCGCCACTTGGGCGACACCGGGACGCAATGGCTTGCAATGAAGGGGCTGCATCCTGCCGATGAACTGGTAGCATTGCCCGCAGACTTCACAGTGGAAAGCGAGCAGGCCCTGACCGTTCCGGGTTGCCAGGGCCAGCGCCATCTGCTGATACTGCGCCGCAAGGCATGACTGGGAACACGCGCATCAATGGCTAAGGTATTCGCAATCGCGAACCAGAAAGGTGGTGTGGGCAAGACCACCACCTGTATCAATCTCGCCGCCTCGCTGGCCGCGACCAAGCGTCGTGTGCTGCTGATCGACCTCGATCCGCAAGGCAACGCCACCATGGGCAGCGGTGTGGACAAACACGAGCTCGAGCATTCGGTCTACGACCTGCTGATCGGGGAATGCGACCTGGCCCAGGCCATGCATTACTCCGAACACGGTGGTTTCCAGTTGCTGCCGGCCAACCGTGACCTGACCGCCGCCGAAGTGGTGCTGCTGGAAATGCAGGTCAAGGAGAGCCGTCTGCGCAACGCCCTGGCGCCGATCCGCGAGAACTACGACTTCATCCTCATCGACTGCCCACCGTCGCTGTCGATGCTGACGCTCAACGCCCTGGTTGCCTCCGATGGCGTGATCATCCCGATGCAGTGCGAGTACTACGCACTGGAAGGTCTCAGCGACCTTGTGGATAACATCAAGCGCATCGCCGCCCGGTTGAACCCGGAGCTGAAAATCGAGGGCTTGCTGCGGACCATGTACGACCCGCGCCTGAGCTTGAACAACGATGTCTCGGCGCAGCTGAAGGAACACTTCGGCCCGCAGTTGTACGACACCGTCATTCCGCGCAACATTCGCCTGGCCGAGGCCCCCAGTTTCGGTATGCCGGCCCTGGCCTACGACAAGCAATCGCGCGGCGCGCTGGCTTATCTGGCCCTGGCTGGGGAACTGGTACGCCGTCAACGCCGTCAATCACGCACTGCACAAACAACTTAAGGAATCCGTATGGCCGTCAAGAAACGGGGTCTCGGACGTGGGTTGGATGCACTGCTCAGTGGTCCTTCCGTCAGCGCGCTCGAAGAGCAGGCCGTGAAGATCGACCAGAAAGAACTGCAACACCTGCCGGTCGAGCTGATCCAGCGTGGCAAGTACCAGCCGCGCCGGGACATGGACCCCGAGGCGTTGGAAGAACTCGCGCACTCGATTCGCACCCATGGCGTGATGCAGCCGATTGTGGTGCGCCCGATCGGCGACAACCGCTACGAGATCATCGCGGGTGAGCGCCGTTGGCGTGCCACCCAGCAGGCCGGCCTGGACACGGTCCCGGCGATGGTCCGCGAAGTGCCCGACGAAGCTGCCATTGCCATGGCGCTGATCGAAAACATTCAGCGCGAAGACCTCAACCCGCTGGAAGAGGCCCTGGCGCTGCAGCGCTTGCAGCAGGAGTTCGAGCTTACCCAGCAACAGGTGGCCGATGCCGTGGGCAAGTCGCGGGTAACCGTGGCCAACCTGCTGCGCCTGATCACCCTGCCCGAAGCGATCAAGACCATGCTCGCCCATGGCGATCTGGAGATGGGCCATGCCCGCGCATTGCTCGGTTTGGAAGAGAACCGTCAGGAGGAGGGGGCGCGTCATGTTGTCGCACGTGGCCTCACCGTGCGCCAGACTGAGGCACTGGTCCGTCAGTGGCTCAGCGACAAGCCTGATCCGGTCGAACCGAGCAAACCTGATCCGGATATCGCACGCCTTGAACAGCGGCTCGCAGAGCGCCTGGGCTCGGCTGTACAGATCCGTCATGGCAACAAGGGCAAAGGCCAATTGGTTATTCGCTACAACTCGCTTGACGAGTTGCAGGGCGTGCTTGCTCACATCCGCTGAAACAATTCCTGTTGTAGCGAGCAGTCGGAAATCACTACCGAAGAGTTGAATAGGGGTTAATCCACCCCTATACTCTGCGCGCATTTTGTCGGCACAAATTATGCCAAGTCATTGCTGACTTGTTGGTCGACTTCCGAGGAGCAGTTGTGATGGAAATACGCACGCCAAACCGCCTGCCTTTCCATCGCTGGGCGGTTTTTCCGGTACTGCTGACTCAATTTGTTGTAGTGCTGTTGGCAACGTTGGTGTTGTGGCAGTGGAAAGGGGCGGTCAGTGGATATTCAGGTCTCTGCGGAGGTTTGATTGCCTGGCTACCCAATGTGTACTTCGCCTGGAAGGCATTTCGCTTTAGCGGGGCCCGGGCAGCGCAAGCCATCGTCAAGTCGTTCTACGCTGGCGAGGCAGGCAAAATGATTTTGACGGCAGTGTTGTTTGCACTGACCTTCGCAGGAGTGAAGCCATTGGCGCCGTTAGCAGTATTCGGCGTCTTCCTGCTGACCCTCATGGTCAGCTGGTTCGCGCCACTGCTAATGAATAAAAGACTTTCGAGACCTTAGGGCGTTTGAGGCAACCATGGCAGCAGAAACCGCTTCGGGCTATATCCAGCACCACTTGCAGAACCTGACCTACGGTCAACTACCAGACGGCAGCTGGGGCTTTGCCCATTCGGCTGCAGAAGCCAAAGCAATGGGCTTCTGGGCGTTCCACCTGGACACCCTGGGCTGGTCCGTTGCGCTGGGTCTGATCTTCCTGTTCATCTTCCGCATGGCGGCGAAGAAGGCGACCTCCGGCCAACCTGGCGGTCTGCAGAACTTTGTCGAAGTGATGGTCGATTTCGTCAACGGCAGCGTGAAGGACTCCTTCCACGGCCGTAGCCCGGTCATTGCACCGCTGGCGCTGACCATTTTCGTCTGGGTATTCCTGATGAACGCCGTCGACTTGGTACCAGTCGACTGGATTCCTCAGCTGGCCATCCTGATTTCCGGTGATCCGCACATTCCGTTCCGCGCCGTGTCGACCACCGACCCGAACGCGACCCTGGCCATGGCCTTCTGCGTGTTCGCCCTGATCATCTTCTACAGCATCAAGGTCAAGGGCCTGGGTGGCTTCCTCGGTGAGCTGACCCTGCACCCGTTCGGCAGCAAGAACATCTTCGTGCAGATCCTGCTGATCCCGGTGAACTTCCTGTTGGAATTCGTCACCCTGATCGCCAAGCCGATCTCGCTGGCACTGCGTCTTTTCGGCAACATGTACGCCGGCGAGCTGGTGTTCATCCTGATCGCCGTAATGTTCGGCTCCGGCCTGCTCTGGCTGAGCGGCCTGGGTGTGGTGCTGCAATGGGCGTGGGCTGTGTTCCACATCCTGATCATCACTCTGCAAGCTTTCATCTTCATGATGCTGACCATCGTCTACCTGTCGATGGCCCACGAAGATAACCATTAAGACCGCCTGGCGTGTCTGATAGCCTTCCTCGCCTGTTCGGGGGGAGGGCTTAAAAAGTCCGCAAGGGCATGCTGTACAAAACGATTTGTTTTACCGCTTCAACTTAAAAACCTAACCAATACGACGTAAAAGTCGGGAGGAAAGATGGAAACTGTAGTTGGTCTGACCGCTATCGCTGTTGCTCTGCTGATCGGCCTGGGTGCTCTGGGTACCGCCATTGGTTTCGGCCTGCTGGGCGGCAAATTCCTGGAAGGCGCTGCTCGTCAACCAGAAATGGTTCCGATGCTGCAGGTTAAAATGTTCATCGTTGCCGGTCTGCTCGACGCCGTAACCATGATCGGTGTTGGTATCGCTCTGTTCTTCACCTTCGCGAATCCGTTCGTTGGTCAAATCGCCGGCTAATCACTCGTTAACCACGAGTCGATAGCTGTGATGAACCAAAGACCGAGCGAGGTGTTGGCGTGAATATTAATGCAACCCTGATTGGCCAATCCGTTGCCTTCCTGATTTTTGTACTCTTCTGCATGAAGTACGTATGGCCTCCGGTCATCACTGCTCTGCAAGAGCGCCAAAAGAAGATTGCCGACGGCTTGGACGCTGCCAACCGCGCAGCTCGCGACCTGGAGCTGGCCCAAGAGAAAGTGGGTCAGCAACTGCGTGAAGCTAAAGCACAGGCAGCCGAAATCATTGAGCAAAGCAAGAAACGCGCTGCTCAGCTTGTCGAGGAAGCCCGTGACCAGGCCCGCGTCGAAGCTGACCGTGTGAAGGCTCAGGCTCTGGCCGAGATCGAACAGGAACTGAACAGCGCTAAAGACGCCCTGCGTGCCCAAGTGGGTGCCCTGGCTGTTGGCGGTGCTGAAAAGATCCTTGGCGCCACAATCGATCAAAACGCGCATGCGGAGCTGGTTAACAAACTGGCCGCTGAAATTTAAGCGAGGGCGATCATGGCAGAACTGACCACGTTGGCCCGACCTTACGCTAAGGCTGCCTTTGAGCATGCCCAGGCCCATCAGCAACTGGCCAATTGGTCAGCCATGCTCGGCCTGGCTGCTGCGGTGTCGCAAGACGACACCATGCAGCGCCTGCTCAAGGCCCCGCGACTGACGAGCGCAGAAAAGGCCGCCACGTTCATTGACGTGTGCGGTGACAAGTTCAATGCACAGGCACAGAATTTCATTCATGTTGCCGCGGAAAACGACCGTCTCCTGCTTCTGCCGGAGATTGCCGCGCTGTTCGACCTGTACAAGGCCGAGCAAGAAAAATCCGTGGACGTGGAAGTCACCAGTGCCTTCGCGTTGAACCAAGAACAGCAAGACAAACTCGCCAAGGTTCTCAGTGCACGGTTAGGCCAGGAAGTGCGCCTGCACGCGTCGGAGGATGCCAGCCTGATTGGCGGCGTCGTCATCCGCGCTGGTGACCTGGTAATCGATGGCTCTGTTCGCGGCAAAATCGCGAAACTGGCCGAAGCATTGAAATCTTGAGTTTGAAGGGGCAGCAGAGCAATGCAGCAACTCAATCCTTCCGAAATTAGTGAAATCATCAAGGGCCGCATCGATAATCTCGATGTGAGCTCCCAAGCCCGTAACGAAGGTACCGTTGTTTCGGTATCCGACGGTATCGTGCGGATCCACGGTCTGGCCGACGTCATGTACGGCGAAATGATCGAGTTCCCTGGCGGCGTCTACGGCATGGCCCTGAACCTGGAGCAAGACTCCGTAGGTGCAGTGATCCTGGGTGCCTATGACACCCTCGCCGAAGGCATGAGCGCCAAGTGCACCGGCCGCATCCTGGAAGTTCCGGTTGGTAAGGAACTGCTGGGCCGCGTCGTTGACGCACTGGGCAACCCGATCGACGGTAAAGGTCCTCTGGGCAACACCGAGACCGACGCGGTCGAAAAAGTTGCACCAGGCGTGATCTGGCGTAAGTCTGTAGACCAGCCTGTACAGACTGGCTACAAGTCCGTCGACGCCATGATCCCTGTCGGCCGTGGTCAGCGTGAGCTGATCATCGGTGACCGTCAGATCGGCAAGACCGCCATGGCCATCGACGCCATCATCAACCAGAAAGACTCCGGTATTTTCTGTGTTTATGTTGCTGTCGGCCAGAAGCGTTCCACCGTTGCCAACATCGTTCGCAAGCTGGAAGAAAACGGCGCCCTGGCCAACACCATCGTGGTCGTTGCCAGTGCTTCGGAATCCGCCGCGCTGCAGTTCCTGGCTCCCTACGCCGGCTGCACCATGGGTGAGTTCTTCCGTGACCGCGGTGAAGACGCCCTGATCGTTTACGATGACCTGTCCAAGCAGGCCGTTGCCTACCGTCAGATCTCCCTGCTGCTGCGCCGTCCACCAGGACGCGAAGCTTACCCAGGTGACGTGTTCTATCTCCACTCCCGTCTGCTGGAGCGTGCATCGCGCGTTTCGGAAGAGTACGTCGAGAAGTTCACCAACGGCGCAGTCACTGGCAAGACCGGTTCCCTGACCGCCCTGCCGATCATCGAAACCCAGGCTGGCGACGTTTCCGCGTTCGTTCCGACCAACGTGATTTCCATCACCGACGGTCAGATCTTCCTGGAATCGGCCATGTTCAACTCGGGCATCCGCCCTGCAGTGAACGCCGGTGTTTCGGTATCCCGCGTAGGTGGTGCCGCTCAGACCAAGATCATCAAGAAACTGTCCGGTGGTATCCGTACCGCTCTGGCTCAGTACCGTGAACTGGCTGCATTCGCCCAGTTCGCTTCCGATCTGGACGAAGCGACCCGCAAGCAGCTGGAGCATGGTCAGCGCGTAACCGAGCTGATGAAGCAGAAGCAGTACGCGCCAATGTCCATCGCGGACATGGCCCTGTCGCTGTACGCCGCTGAGCGTGGTTTCCTGACTGACGTGGAAGTCTCCAAGGTCGGTAGCTTCGAGCAAGCGCTGATCGCCTACTTCAACCGTGATCACGCCCAATTGCTGGCGAAGATCAACGTGAAGGGTGACTTCAACGACGAAATCGACGCTGGCCTGAAAGCCGGTATCGAGAAGTTCAAGGCCACCCAGACCTGGTAAGCCGCAGCGGGGGCCCCTGGCCCCCGCTTGCTAACCTGATAGGTGATACATGGCAGGCGCAAAAGAGATTCGCAGTAAGATTGCGAGCATCAAAAGCACGCAAAAAATTACCAGCGCCATGGAGAAAGTGGCGGTCAGCAAGATGCGCAGGGCACAAATGCGCATGGCTGCTAGCCGTCCTTACGCGGAGCGTATCCGCCAGGTGATCGGTCATCTGGCCAACGCCAACCCGGAATACCGCCACCCGTTTATGATCGAGCGCCCTGTAAAGCGCGCCGGTTATATCGTGGTAAGCAGTGACCGTGGTCTGTGCGGTGGCTTGAACACCAACCTGTTCAAGGCCCTGGTCAAGGACATGAACGCAAACCGCGAACAGGGCGTGGAAATCGACCTGTGCGTGATCGGTACAAAAGGTGCGACTTTCTTCCGCATCTTCGGCGGCAACGTCGTAGCCGCGATCAGCCACTTGGGCGAAGAGCCGTCGATCAATGACTTGATCGGCTCCGTCAAAGTGATGCTGGACGCCTACCTGGACGGCCGTATCGATCGCCTTTCGGTGGTTTCGAACAAGTTCATCAACACCATGACCCAACAACCGACGGTCGAGCAATTGGTACCGTTGGTGGCAACCCCGGATCAGGAACTCAAGCACCACTGGGACTACCTGTACGAACCCGACGCAAAAGAGCTGCTGGACGGCTTGATGGTGCGTTACGTGGAGTCGCAGGTGTACCAGGCGGTGGTCGAGAACAACGCTGCTGAACAAGCGGCCCGGATGATCGCCATGAAGAACGCCACAGACAACGCCGGTGATTTGATCAAAGAGCTGCAGTTGATCTACAACAAGGCGCGTCAGGCTGCGATCACCCAGGAGATCTCGGAAATCGTCGGCGGCGCTGCCGCGGTTTAACGGTTCAAAAATTCAGAGGATCCAGCTATGAGTAGCGGACGTATCGTTCAAATCATCGGCGCCGTCATCGACGTGGAATTCCCACGTGACGTCGTGCCGAGTGTTTACAACGCGCTGAAAGTACAAGGCGCGGAAACCACCCTGGAAGTTCAGCAGCAGCTGGGCGACGGCGTGGTTCGTACCATTGCGATGGGCTCGACCGAAGGCCTGAAGCGCGGTCTGGATGTCGTCGACACCGGCGCTGCCATTTCCGTTCCTGTTGGTAAGGCCACTCTCGGCCGTATCATGGACGTACTGGGCAACCCAATCGACGAAGCCGGCCCGATCGGCGAAGAAGAGCGTCGCGGTATCCACCAGCCAGCGCCTTCGTTCGCTGACCAGGCAGGCGGCAACGAGCTGCTGGAAACCGGCATCAAGGTTATCGACCTGGTTTGCCCGTTCGCCAAGGGTGGTAAAGTTGGTCTGTTCGGTGGTGCCGGTGTAGGCAAGACCGTTAACATGATGGAACTGATCCGTAACATCGCCATGGAACACAGCGGTTACTCCGTGTTCGCTGGTGTGGGTGAGCGTACTCGTGAGGGTAACGACTTCTACCACGAGATGAAGGACTCCAACGTTCTCGACAAAGTAGCGCTGGTCTACGGTCAGATGAACGAGCCACCAGGAAACCGTCTGCGCGTAGCGCTGACCGGCCTGACCATGGCTGAGAAGTTCCGTGACGAAGGTAACGACGTTCTGCTGTTCGTCGACAACATCTATCGTTACACCCTGGCCGGTACCGAAGTATCCGCACTGCTGGGCCGTATGCCTTCGGCAGTAGGTTACCAGCCGACCCTGGCTGAAGAGATGGGCGTTCTGCAAGAGCGCATCACCTCCACCAAGGAAGGTTCGATCACTTCCGTCCAGGCCGTATACGTACCTGCGGACGACTTGACCGACCCATCGCCGGCGACCACCTTCGCCCACTTGGACGCCACCGTCGTTCTGTCCCGTGACATCGCCTCCCTGGGTATCTACCCGGCGGTTGACCCACTGGACTCGACTTCGCGCCAGCTGGACCCGAACGTGATTGGCACCGAGCACTACGAGACTGCTCGTGGCGTTCAGTATGTTCTGCAGCGCTACAAAGAGCTGAAGGACATCATCGCGATCCTGGGTATGGACGAACTGTCTGAAAGCGACAAGCAACTGGTAGCCCGTGCTCGTAAGATCCAGCGCTTCCTGTCGCAGCCGTTCTTCGTGGCCGAAGTCTTCACCGGTTCGCCAGGCAAGTACGTTTCCCTGAAAGACACCATCGCTGGCTTCAGCGGCATCCTCAAAGGTGACTACGACCACCTGCCAGAACAAGCGTTCTACATGGTCGGCAGCATCGACGAAGCGATCGAGAAAGCCAAGAAACTGTAATCCCGGCGCCCCGCAAGGGGCGCTAATCAGGTTGAGGCAAGCAGATGGCTATGACAGTCCATTGCGATATCGTCAGCGCGGAAGGGGAAATCTTCTCCGGCCTGGTCGAGATGGTAGTAGCGCACGGCAACTTGGGCGATCTGGGTATCGCTCCAGGCCACGCGCCGCTGATCACCAATCTCAAGCCAGGTCCGATCACGCTGACCAAGCAGGGCGGCGAACGCGAGGTGTTCTACATCTCCGGTGGCTTCCTGGAAGTGCAGCCGAACATGGTCAAGGTCCTCGCCGACACCGTGCAGCGTGCAGCCGACCTGGACGAAGCCTCCGCTCAGGATGCCGTCAAGGCAGCTGAGAAGGCCCTGCATGAGAAAGGCGCGGATTTCGACTACAGTGCCGCATCCGCACGTCTGGCCGAGGCCGCAGCCCAGCTGCGTACCGTCCAGCAGATCCGCAAGAAGTTCGGCGGTTAACCCCGCAGGCATCATGCAGATTGAGAAGAAGGGTAGCCATCGGCTACCCTTTTTCTTTTTGTAACCCACAAAACCGGTCATTCCACTGACCGCCCAGGATTGGTAGCCAGTAATGTCACTCGATATCGTTATTCTCGCCGCTGGCCAAGGTACCCGCATGCGCTCGGCGCTGCCCAAGGTGCTGCACCCGGTAGCCGGCAACTCCATGCTCGGCCATGTTATCCACAGCGCGCGCCAGCTGCAGCCACAAGGTATTCACGTGGTCATCGGCCATGGTGCTGAGCTGGTACGCGAGCGCCTGGCCGCTGACGACCTGAACTTCGTCATGCAGGACAAGCAACTGGGTACCGGCCATGCGGTTGCCCAGGCACTGCCTGCCTTGACCGCCGAAACTGTGCTGGTGCTATACGGCGATGTGCCGTTGATCGAAGTCGAAACCCTGCAGCGCCTGCTGGCTAAAGCCAACGACCAGCAGCTGGGCCTGCTGACGGTTACCCTCGACGACCCGACTGGCTACGGCCGCATCGTGCGGGACGAGCAGGGCAAGGTGACTGCCATTGTTGAGCACAAGGACGCCAACGACACGCAGAAAGCGATCAAGGAAGGCAACACTGGCATTTTGGCCCTACCTGCTGCGCGCCTGGCTGACTGGATGGGCCGCCTGTCGAACAACAACGCCCAGGGCGAGTATTACCTGACCGACGTCATCGCCATGGCGGTGGCTGATGGCCTGGTTGTAGCCACCGAGCAGCCTCACGACCCAATGGAAGTACAAGGCGCCAACGACCGTCGCCAATTATCCGAGTTGGAGCGCCACTACCAGCTGCGTGAAGGCCGCCGCCTGATGGCCCAAGGCGTCACCCTGCGTGACCCTGCGCGCTTCGATGTACGCGGTGAAGTGACCGTTGGTCGTGACGTGCTGATCGATATCAACGTGATTCTCGAAGGCAAGGTGGTCATCGAGGACGATGTGCAGATCGGCCCTAACTGTGTGATCAAGAACACCACCCTGCGCAAAGGTGCGGTGGTCAAGGCCAACAGCCACCTCGAAGGTGCGGTGATGGGTGAGGGCAGCGATGCCGGCCCGTTCGCGCGCTTGCGCCCGGGCAGCGTACTGGACGCCAAGGCCCATGTAGGTAACTTCGTCGAACTGAAAAACACCCACCTGGGTGAAGGCGCCAAGGCTGGTCACCTGGCCTATCTGGGCGATGCCGAAATTGGTGCGCGCACCAACATTGGCGCAGGCACCATCACCTGCAACTATGATGGCGCCAACAAGTTCAAGACCGTAATGGGCGAGGACGTGTTCATCGGTTCGAACAACTCGCTGGTGGCGCCAGTGGAAATCAAGTCGGGTGCGACCACCGCTGCGGGCTCGACCATTACCCAAACCGTTGAGGTTGGCGAACTGGCAGTGGCCCGTGCGCGACAGCGCAACATTTCTGGCTGGAAGCGACCGGAGAAGATCAAGAAGAGCTGAGTTATACACAGCTGTTTCGATCGAAAGCCGACTTATGTGAGTAAGTCGGCTTTTTTTGTGAGGACAGATGCTCGTTTGCAACCACACTCCATTGCAATTAGTAAGGGCTGACGCAGTCCGGTGGGGTGGGATTACAGGGAAGAGGAGTCGCGAAGTTTTATCCACAGCTTGACGAATGCTTCATCTTAGGTTTTGATTGCAATCAATATCTTTCGAATCGAAACTTAAGCGCTCATGTCGAAACGAAACACCCCGCAGCGGCGACACAATATTCTGGCTTTGCTCAGCGAGCAGGGCGAGGTGAGTGTGGACGCTTTGGCAAAGCGTTTCGCAACGTCGGAAGTCACCATCCGCAAGGACCTCGCCGCCCTGGAAACCAATGGCCTGCTGCTGCGCCGTTACGGTGGCGCAGTGCCGGTCCCGCAAGAGCTGCTCGGTGAACCCGCCCAGCCGGTGTCTTCCTACAAGAAGGCCATCGCCCGCGCTGCCGTGGAACGTATTCGCGAACATGCGCGCATCATCATCGACAGCGGCAGCACCACCGCAGCCATGATCCCCGAACTGGGGCGCCAGCCGGGCCTGGTGGTGATGACCAATTCGCTGAATGTGGCGCGTGCCATCTGCGACCTCGAACACGAGCCGGTGCTGTTGATGACCGGCGGCACTTGGGACCCGCACTCGGAATCGTTCCAGGGCCAGGTCGCTGAGCAGGTACTGCGCTCTTACGATTTCGACCAGCTGTTCATCGGTGCCGACGGCATCGACCTCGGCCGCGGTACTACCACGTTCAACGAGTTGCTCGGGTTGAGCCGGGTCATGGCTGAAGTCGCTCGTGAAGTGATCGTGATGGTCGAATCGGACAAGGTAGGGCGCAAGATCCCGAATCTCGAGCTGCCTTGGGGCAACGTTCATACCCTTATTACAGATGAACGCCTGCCCGCAGCGGCACGCGAACAAATTCAAGCCCGCGGCATCAACCTGATCTGCGCCGCGATCAGCCAGGAGCAATAAACCATGTGTGGAATCGTAGGTGCCGTCGCCGAGCGCAATATCACAGCCATCTTGATTGAAGGGCTAAAGCGCCTTGAGTACCGCGGGTACGACAGCGCCGGCCTGGCTGTCCTCACCCAGAACGGTGAGCTGCAGCGCCGGCGCCGTATCGGTAAGGTCAGTGAGCTGGAAGCTGCTGTTGCCGCCGAGCCACTGGCTGGCCAGCTGGGCATCGCCCACACCCGTTGGGCTACCCACGGCGCGCCGACCGAAGGCAACGCCCACCCGCACTTCTCGAGCCATGAACTGGCTGTGGTGCATAACGGCATCATCGAGAACCACGAAGAGCTGCGTGAAGAGCTGAAGAGCCTTGGCTACGTCTTCACTTCGCAAACCGATACCGAAGTTATCGTCCACCTGATCCACCACACCCTGAAGACCATTCCAGACCTGGCCGATGCCCTGAAGGCCGCCGTGAAGCGCCTGCACGGTGCCTACGGCCTGGCGCTGGTCAGCGCCAAACAGCCTGACCGCCTGGTGGCGGCACGCAGCGGTAGCCCGCTGGTCATCGGTTTGGGCCTGGGCGAGAATTTCCTGGCGTCCGACCAGTTGGCCTTGCGCCAAGTCACCGACCGCTTCATGTACTTGGAAGAAGGTGACATTGCCGAAATCTGCCGTGACCAGGTCGCCATCTGGGACCAGGACGGTCACAAGGTCCAGCGCGAAACCGTGCAGTATCACGAAGGCGCCGAAGCCGCAGACAAAGGTACTTATCGCCACTTCATGCTCAAGGAAATCCATGAGCAGCCAACCGTTGTACAACGCACCCTGGAAGGCCGCCTGGGCAAGGACAATGTGTTGGTCCAAGCGTTTGGCCCGCAGGCTGCCGAGCTGTTCGGCAAGGTGCGCAATGTGCAGATCGTTGCCTGCGGCACCAGCTACCACGCCGGTATGGTTGCCCGTTACTGGCTGGAAAGCCTGGCTGGCATCCCGTGCCAAGTGGAGGTGGCCAGTGAGTTCCGTTACCGCAAAGTGGTGGTGCAGCCAGACACGCTGTTCGTTTCCATCTCGCAGTCCGGCGAAACCGCCGACACCCTGGCTGCGCTGCGCAACGCTAAGGAGCTGGGCTTCCTCGGCAGCCTGGCGATCTGCAACGTGGGCATTAGCTCGCTGGTGCGTGAATCGGACCTCACCCTGCTGACCCTGGCCGGCCCAGAAATCGGCGTGGCTTCGACCAAAGCCTTCACCACCCAATTGGTTTCGCTGATGCTGCTGACTCTGGCCCTGGGCCAGGTGCGCGGTACTCTGGAAGCTGGTGTTGAAGCCGAGCTGGTTGAAGAGCTGCGCCGCCTGCCGGCCCGCCTGGGCGAAGCCCTGGCCATGGACGCTACTGTCGAGAAAATCGCCGAGCTGTTCGCCGACAAGCACCACACCCTGTTCCTGGGCCGCGGTGCACAGTACCCAGTCGCGATGGAGGGTGCGCTCAAGCTTAAGGAAATCTCTTACATCCACGCTGAAGCTTACCCAGCCGGCGAACTGAAGCATGGCCCGCTGGCGCTGGTGGACAACGACATGCCAGTGGTGACCGTTGCGCCTAACAACGAACTGCTGGAGAAGCTGAAGTCCAACCTGCAGGAAGTGCGTGCCCGTGGGGGTGAACTGGTAGTGTTCGCTGATGAGCAGGCCGGCATGACCAATGGCGAAGGTACTCACGTGATCAATGTGCCGCACATTGCCGACGCCTTGGCGCCGATCCTGTACACCATCCCGCTGCAGTTGCTGTCGTACTACGTGGCTGTGCTCAAGGGCACCGACGTGGACCAGCCGCGTAACCTGGCGAAGTCGGTTACGGTCGAGTAGGGCAGAAGCCTGGGGATGCTTTGCACCCCGTCACGATACAAGGCCGCTGCTACAGGGATGTTCCTGTAGCAGCGGCCTTTTCGCGTTAGTGCTGCATCGCTCCGCTCGCTCTTGCGAATCAGATTTGCATCGCCATCCCGTCCACATTCAACGCTGCCTGGCGCAAGGCCTCGGAGCGCGTCGGGTGGGGGTGGCAGGTGAGGGCGATATCTTCCGCCGAGGCCGAGAATTCCATGGCCACGCAGAACTCACCAATCATCTCGCTGACACTTGGGCCCACCAGGTGCACACCCAACACCTCATCGGTTTCGGCATCGGCGAGGACCTTGGCGAAGCCTTCGGTCTCGTGGTTGATCTTGGCGCGGCTGTTGGCGGTGAAGGGGAACTTACCCACTTTATAGGCACGCCCTTCGGCTTTGAGTTGCTCTTCGGTCTTGCCCACGGTAGCCAGCTCGGGGCGCGTATAGATCACACCTGGGATGAGGTTGTAGTTGACCTCGTGGGGCTTGCCGGCGATGCGTTCGATGCAGGCCACCGCTTCGTCTTCGGCTTTGTGCGCCAGCATGGGGCCGGAAGTGACATCGCCAATTACCCAGATGCCCGGTACTGAAGTGCGGTGATGGTTGTTGCCAAGCATGCCGCGCTTGTCGGTTTCCAGGCCCACGCTTTCCAGGTTGAGGCCCTGGGTATAGGGGCGTCGGCCGATTGCAACCAGTACATAGTCGGCCTGCAACGTTTCTGCGGTACCGCCTGCGGCCGGTTCCACGGTCAGGCTCACGCCATCGGCACTGGCGGTGGCCTGGGTGACCTTGCTGCCCAGCTTGAACACCATGCCTTGCTTGGCCAATGCTTTTTGCAGGGTCTTGGCGGTTTCGATGTCAGTGCCTGGGCAGATGCGGTCAAGGTATTCGATGATCGTGACCTGGCTACCCAGACGACGCCATACCGAGCCCAGCTCTAGCCCAATCACACCGGCACCGATCACTACCAGGTGCTTGGGCACCTGTGGCAGGGACAACGCACCGGTCGAGTCGATGATGCGCTGGTTGTCGATGGTCACGCCTGGCAGTGGCGTGGGCTCCGAGCCGGTTGCAATGACGATGTCCTTGGCCTGCAATACGGTTTCGCCGCCGTCCTCAGCCTTGACCACAACCTTACCCACGCCGTCCAAGCGGCCCCAGCCCTTAATCCAGTCGACCTTGTTCTTGCGGAACAGGTACTCGATGCCCTTGGTAAGGCCAGTCACACTCTCGTCTTTCTGTTTCATCATCTGGGCGAGGTTGAGGGTAGGTTTTACCTCGATACCGAGGTGGGCGAACTCGTCACCACTGGCGGCTTCGTACAGCTCAGAGGCATGCAGCAGTGCTTTGGAAGGCATGCAGCCTACGTTCAAGCAGGTGCCGCCCAGGGTCGAGCGGCCTTCCACGCAGGCTACGCTCAGGCCCAGCTGGCCCGCTCGAATGGCTGCGTTGTAGCCGCCAGGACCACCGCCAATGATCACCACGTCATAGGATTTCATGGGTTCAACTCCAGGATGAGGAAGCGCGAGAGGGGCATAAGGTTAAGCTCAGACGCTAGAATTGTATACAATCTACTGCATAGATAAGATCAGTTGGTTCTAGACCATGGTCGCGTTTAGAGGAAACCTCTCTCGAATGAACTACTCTGATCCGGCAACGCTCGAAATATCAGGCGTTGTGGCCAAATATGGATAGGAGGGTCGTTCATGCTTGCGCAACTTCCACCGGCACTGCAGAGCCTGCATCTCCCACTTCGGCTGAAACTGTGGGATGGCAACCAGTTCGATCTGGGGCCTTCCCCGCAAGTGACTATCCTGGTCAAGGAGCCCCAGCTGATCAGCCAGCTGACCCACCCCAGCCTGGAACAGCTGGGCACTGCATTTGTGGAAGGCAAGCTGGAGCTGGAAGGGGATATGGGTGAAGCCATCCGCGTCTGCGACGAACTCAGCGAAGCGCTTGTGACCGCCGAGGACGACACTCCGCCGCAACGGCATGCCCATGACAAAAGCACCGATGCCGAAGCCATTTCCTACCACTATGACGTTTCCAACGCGTTCTACCAGCTATGGCTGGATCAGGACATGGCCTATTCGTGTGCCTATTTCCGCGAAGCGGATAACACGCTAGATCAGGCCCAGCAGGATAAATTCGATCACCTCTGCCGCAAGCTACGCCTGGACAACGGTGACTACTTGCTCGACGTCGGTTGTGGCTGGGGCGGGTTGGCACGTTTCGCCGCTCGCGAATATGGCGCCAAGGTGTTCGGCATTACCTTGAGTAAGGAGCAACTCAAACTTGGCCGCCAGCGTGTCAAGGCGGAGGGCTTGGCCGCCAAGGTTGACCTGCAGATTCTCGACTACCGTGACCTGCCTCAGGATGGCCGTTTCGACAAGGTTGTGAGCGTTGGCATGTTCGAACATGTCGGGCATGCCAACCTGGCGCTGTATTGCCAGAAGCTGTTCGGCGCCGTGAGGGAAGGGGGCCTGGTGATGAACCACGGTATCACTGCCAAGCATGTCGATGGGCGACCGGTGGGGCGGGGTGCCGGCGAGTTCATCGACCGCTACGTGTTCCCGCACGGTGAGCTGCCGCACTTGTCGATGATCAGTGCCAGCATCTGT
This sequence comes from Pseudomonas sp. Leaf58, assembly GCF_003627215.1. Classification (NCBI taxonomy): domain Bacteria; kingdom Pseudomonadati; phylum Pseudomonadota; class Gammaproteobacteria; order Pseudomonadales; family Pseudomonadaceae; genus Pseudomonas; species Pseudomonas sp. Leaf58. Next base: position 5,408,046 of record NZ_CP032677.1, on the reverse strand, counting down.
GAAGCGGGACTGGAGGTGGTGGACGTGGAAAGCCTGCGCCTGCACTACGCCAAAACCCTGCACCACTGGAGCGAGAACCTGGAGAACCAGTTGCACAAGGCGGCTACGCTGGTGCCCGAAAAAACCCTGCGCATTTGGCGCCTTTACCTGGCCGGGTGTGCCTATGCCTTCCAAAAGGGCTGGATCAACCTGCATCAGATACTGGCAGTGAAGCCCTATGCCGATGGGCACCATAACCTGCCCTGGACACGCGAAGACCTGTACCGCTGAAGAGGCAAACCCTGTGGGCGCGGGTGAACCCGCTCCCGCAGGGGGGCCTCCTTAAGCTGTACGCGGTGCCTTCAGAGAATCGGCGAAATCAGCCGCGCAATCCGCATCCCCAACTGCTGCAGCCGATGAGTATCGCGGCTGTCTTCCGCAGTGATTTCCCGCGCCTGTTCAAAGTCATGCAGCAGCATGCTCTCAACCTGGTCGGCGAAGCCGCGGTCGACCGTTAGTAAGGTAATTTCGAAGTTCAGACGGAACGAGCGGTTGTCCAGGTTGGCACTGCCGATCGCGCTGACATCGTTATCTACCAGCACCACCTTCTGATGCAGAAAGCCTGGCTGGTAGCGGAACATGCGCACACCCGCACGTACCGCTTCGAAGGCAAACAGGCTGGAAGCAGCATAAACGATGCGATGGTCAGGGCGTGACGGGATCAGTACCCGCACATCCACCCCGCGCAATACTGCCAGGCGCAACGCGGCAAATACCGCTTCATCGGGGATAAAGTACGGGCTGGTGATCCACACCCGGCGGGTAGCCGAATGGATTGCCTCAAGGAAGAACAGCGAGCAGGTTTCCTGCGGGTCGGCCGGGCCGCTGGCCAGGGCTTGGCACAGCACGCCGTTATCTGGGTAGGTGTCCGGCAAAATAAGCGGCGGGAGTTGGCGCGCGGCCCAGTACCAATCCTCGGCAAATGACTCCTGCAGGCAGGCCAGTACCGGCCCGCTGATCTGCACATGGGTGTCGCGCCACGGTGATAGCTGCGGATGCGCACCGAGGTACTCATCGCCCACGTTGTGCCCGCCGATAAAACCGAGCAGGCCATCCACCACCACAATCTTGCGGTGGTTACGGAAGTTCACCTGGAAGCGGTTGAACCAGCCACGCCGCGTGGCGAAGGCATGGATCTGCACACCACCGTCGCGCAGCACCTGGCTGTAGCTTGCCGGTAAGGCATGGCTGCCGACGCGGTCGTACAGCACGAAAACCTGCACCCCTTCGGCGGCTTTGCGTAAAAGCAACTGCTGCAACGCTTTGCCCAGGCCGTCGTCATGGATGATGAAAAACTGCACCAGCACCACGTCGTGGGCGTTTTCGATAGCGGTGAAGATTGCGTCGAATGTTGCCTTGCCATCGATCAGCAGCTTCACTTGGTTGTTTGCCAGGCATGGCATGCGCCCGAGCTTGGGCATGGCGCGCAAGGCCGCGTAGCTTTCCGACTCGCGGGCGGTGAGTGCTTCTTCTACCCAAGGACGCCAGTTTAGGTTGGCCATGGCCACGTGCATTTCCTGATTGGCCTGGCGCCGGGCCTTGATGTAGGCATAGAACGAGCGGGCACCGAAGACAAGGTAAGGGATCAACGTGAGGTAGGGAATGAAGAATAGCGGCATGGCCCAAGCGATTGCGCCTTGGGCAGTGCGCACGGTGAACAGTGCATGCAGAGCGGCGACGATACCCAACAGGTGAACCAGGCCGAGTAGGTAACCGAAGAAGTAGGGGCTGTGGTAATCCATATGCATCCTGCTTGGCGAGTACACTGAAGTAACAGAACACGTTCTCGGTCTGCCTTGCAACCCGCAGGTGGATTTGGCGTCTAAGGCTCAGCCCGGCCTGGTTGGCCGGTTTTTCCAGGAGCGTTTGTCCATGAAGATTCGTCTGCCACTGTTGGCGTTGGCCCTAGGTGTGAGCAGCCCACTGGTGCAAGCTCAGATGCTGCAGCCAGGCTTGTGGGAGCTGACCACCAGCAATATGCAGGTCGATGGCAAGCCGTTACCCGACATGGAATTCATGCTCGGCCAGTTGAAGAACCTGCCGCCGGAGCAACGCGCAATGATGGAAGGAGTGCTGGCCAAACAGGGGGTGACTGTGGGCGGCAAGGGCGTACGGTCGTGCCTGACGCCAGAGCAAGTGGCTACCAACGACATTCCGCTGCAGGACCCTAAGTCAGGTTGCACGCAAAAAATCACCGACCGCACCGGCAATGTGTGGAAGTTCCAGTTCAGTTGCCCAAAGGCACAGGGCAGCGGCCAGGCGACTTTCCTGAGTGATCGGGAGTTTACCACTCAGGTCAACGGCACCTTCAACGCTTCGGGTGTGCAACAGCAAGGCAGCATGAACACGCGTGCCGTGTGGTTGGGCAATGACTGCGGCTCGGTCAAACCGCGCAGCTGACATCCCATCGCCACTGGCTGGTCGCCACTGCGTCGTGGGCATGCAGGCTTTCTGCATGTTCCACGCGCAGCTTAAAAGCCGTACTCCATTCTATTTGCCGTAGCGATTGATGCAGGCGTCGCGCGGCGTCTTCGCAGAACATCAGGTTTTGCCCGTTGGCCAAGGCGAACGCTTGTTCGTCTGCACGTTTCACGGCGGTCTGTACCGCTGTGCCCAAGCTTGCTTCTACGCAGTCGATCAGCTCGGTTATGGGTAGCGTCTGCTGATTGCTGTTTAGCCTTACCTGAATTTGCGCATTGCTACGTTGGCTGTGAGGCGTCGCCACGATGCCTTGGGTGGTGCCTAACCATTGCAACATTGCAGACTTGTCGACCTGCTCAGTGCTGAAGTGTGCTTGGAACTGCTGCTGAATCAGCTGTCGAGCAAGTGCAGCCGAGCACGGGCAGGTCGAGGAGTAAGGGACGGAAACCGATAGTTCCACGTGGAACATTCCATTTTCCAGCCTTGCATCGACAGTTACGGCATAGCTTTTCCAACCGTCCAACTGGCTGACCAGTGCGGGTCTTTTCAGTAGATGGGCGAAGCGCAGGCGTAGATACGCTGCGCAAGAAAGGCCTGCATGGCTGCTGAGAAAGTTAGCCAGTAGCTGACGGATTGCGAGCGGCGTCAGCGGTTGGTGCGCCAAGGACTCCAAGGCAAGGTAAAGCCGCGACATATGGATGCCCCGTGCGCTACCGTCTACCAGGCTAACGCCGGCATCAACGCTGGCAGTTGCCGTACGCCCTTCGGCCTGCACAGGTAAGGCAATTCCGCACATACCCACCCAGTTTAACGGCAAGGCGAATTCCTGGGCTTGGGCGGCAATGTCGGGGAGCAGTAGCTGGGTCATCTGATATTCCAAACAGAAAGTGGATCAGCGGCAACCACCGATCAAGCTGACTCATCGCTGATGAGCACGCATCCGTCGAGAACCGCTTGGCGAAATTGTATTGTTACTTTATAACATTGTGCAATGCATCCTTTCGAATGCGCCCGCCCGAAGAGGTTTCGCCATGTTCAATCGTCTACCTGTCACCGTACTTTCCGGCTTCCTTGGCGCCGGCAAGAGCACCTTGCTCAACCATGTGCTGCGGAACCGCGACAACTTACGGGTCGCAGTCATCGTCAACGACATGAGCGAAATCAACATCGACGCCAGTGAGGTGCAGCGCAACGTCAGCCTGAACCGTGCAGAAGAAAAACTGGTGGAGATGAGCAATGGCTGCATCTGCTGCACGCTGCGTGAAGACCTGCTTGAGGAAGTGGCACGGCTGGCCGAAGAAGGCCGCTTCGATTACCTGCTCATCGAGTCCACGGGTATTTCGGAGCCACTGCCGGTGGCCGAGACCTTCACCTTCCGCAACGAGCAGGGCCGCAGCCTGTCCGACATGGCGCGCCTGGACACCATGGTTACTGTGGTCGATGGCCTCAACTTCTTGCGTGATTATCAGGCAGCAGACAGCCTGGCTAGCCGCGGCGAAACCCTAGGTGAAGACGACGAGCGCTCGATCAGTGACTTGTTGATCGAACAGGTGGAGTTTGCCGATGTGCTATTGCTCAGCAAGATCGACCTGATCAGCCAGCACGAGCGTGAAGAGCTCACGGCCATCTTGCGCAGCCTCAATGCCCGGGCGCAGATCGTGCCCATGGTTATGGGCGAGGTGCCTCTGGCGCGTATCCTCGACACCGGGCTGTTCGACTTCGACCAGGCTGCACAGGCCCCGGGGTGGCTGCAGGAACTACGCGGCGAGCATGTGCCGGAGACCGAAGAGTACGGCATTGCGGCCACCACCTGGCAGGCCCGGCGCCCGCTTCATCCACAACGCTTTTTCGACTTTATCCACACGCCCTGGAGCAACGGCCGGCTGCTGCGTTCTAAAGGTTTTTTCTGGCTGGCCAGCAAATACCAGGAGGCCGGCAGCTGGTCGCAGGCGGGTGGAATGATGCGCTATGGCTTGGCGGGCCGTTGGTGGCGCTTCGTGCCGCGTGAGGAGTGGCCGCAGGATGTGGATAACACGGCTTCGATCCTGAAAAACTGGACTGCAGAAAGCGGTGACTGCCGGCAGGAGCTGGTGTTCATCGGGCAGAATATTAACTTCGAAAAATTATCCACAGCCCTCGATGCTTGCCTGTTAACAGATGAGGAGATGAACTGGGGCTACATGGGATGGTTGCGTCTGCCCGATCCATTTGGCCCTTGGCACCAAGAGTCGACAGCGTGAGCGCCTGCGTAGTTAGTTATGCACAGGTCAGCTCTTTGTGGATAACATCTGGCGCTCTATTGCCTGACCTTGACTGGTTAGCCTGAGGGCGCATAGTGAGGCATCACCACCGCTCGAAGCCATTCCATGCTGCAGAACATTCCCACTCACGTGATTGCTGGCCCGCTGGGGGCCGGCAAAACCACCCTGATTCGTCATCTGCTAACCCAGCGGCCGGCGAACGAACGCTGGGCGATACTGATCAACGAGTTTGGCCTGGTCGGTCTGGATGCGGCGTTGCTCAGCCGTGACGAAGACGGTATCGCCATCGGCGAAGTGGCAGGGGGCTGCCTGTGCTGCGTCAATGGCATGCCGTTTCAGGTGGGCTTGGGCCGGCTGCTGCGCCAATCCCGGCCAGACCGGTTGTTTATCGAACCCTCCGGGCTGGGTCATCCGTTGCAGTTGTTGGCCCAGTTGCAGCAAGCTCCCTGGGCGGGAGTGCTGACAATTCAGCCGTTACTGATGGTTCTAGACGCACCATTCATGGCCCAAAATGCGCAGCTCTCCGAGGCTCAACAACAGGCTTTAGACGCCTGTCAGAACGTCGTTTTCAACAAGTCAGAGACTGTGGATGAATATTCCAAGTTGTTGATAACTAATAAATTTCCTCAAAAGAATATTACTTGGGCGGTGCAGGGTCGTTTGCCTTTTGCAGACCTCCCTAAAGCCCCCCAAGAGATTGTCGACAGCTCGAGTGTGGATAACAAGATTGTCGACAATCTGCAAATAGCCCCTGCTGCGCTTTGGGCCGACCCTGGGCAACCGATCTGTCTTGCCCAGCAGGGCGAAGCAGGTTGGAGCATCGGCTGGCGCTGGCATCCCGGCCAGCAGTTTTATCCACAGCGGCTGCAGGCGTTTTTGCGGGCGTGGCCATGGCAGCGCGCCAAAGGAGTTATCCACAGTGTGGATGGGTGGCAGTCTTTCAACGGGCTGCGCGGGGAGGTGCCCGCGTGGCAACCGAGCGATTGGCGCAGGGATACCCGTATCGAGCTGATTTTTGCGCAGCCGCAATCGCAACCCGCGCTGCAAGCCGGGTTGAACGAATGCCGTGTCAGTTGATTAGTTGCGCCAGCGGTTGTGCTCCTGGCGCCACTGCTGCATCTCAATGACGTTATCGGTGCGCGGTGGCGTCTTTATCTCGAACGGGTAGGGGGCCAGTTCAATTTGCACGCTGTGGGCGCCGAATTGGGTCACGGTGCCGGGGTGGCGCTGCTCGCCAGTGACGGTGAACTCGAAGGCGTACACGCGTGCCAGGCGCTTGCGGCCATTGGCATCACGGACAAAGGCAATGCGCTTGAGCGCGACGGCATCATCGAGCAACTCGAGGTCGAGCTTGGCGCAATGCTGTTTGACCCGTTCCAGGGCTTTTTCGCGTAACCCATGGTTGTGCCACAACCAGGCGCCTGCCGTGGCTACCAGCATCAGGACGAAGAGGTTCTCCAGGGTCAACATTTGCGTATGCTCCAAACAGGTCGTTCCAGCTTAACTGCGTCCCTGGCCTGTCGTACAGGTGGCAATCGAGTTCATACTGCGCAGCCGCACAATCCCTGAAACAGCTTTGGAAACTACCCGCATGAAACGTACCCCGCACCTGCTTGCCATCCAGTCTCATGTGGTGTTCGGCCACGCCGGTAACAGCGCCGCGGTGTTTCCCATGCAGCGTATTGGGGTCAATGTCTGGCCGCTCAATACCGTGCAGTTCTCCAACCACACACAGTATGGTCAGTGGGCGGGTGAAGTGCTTGCCCCTACGCAAATTCCTGCGTTGGTGGAAGGTATTTCCAACATCGGCGAACTGGGCCACTGTGACGCGATGCTTTCCGGCTACCTGGGCAGTGCCGAGCAAGGGCGGGCGATTCTGGCGGGCGTCGAGCGAATCAAGGCGGTAAACCCAAAAGCGTTGTACCTGTGCGACCCGGTCATGGGGCACCCAGAGAAGGGCTGCATCGTGCCAGCGGAAGTCAGCGCGTTTCTACTCGACGAGGCAGCCGCCCAGGCCGACATCCTGTGCCCCAACCAGCTGGAACTGGATAGCTTTTGTGGGCGGCGTGCGCAGTCGCTGGAAGACTGTGTGAATATGGCCCGCAGCCTGCTGCAACGTGGGCCGCAGGTGGTGCTGGTCAAGCACCTGGCGTACCCCGGGCGTGTCGAGGACCAGTTCGAGATGCTGCTGGTGACTGCCGAACACAGCTGGCACTTGCGCCGCCCGTTGCTGGCGTTCCCGCGGCAGCCGGTGGGGGTGGGCGACCTGACCTCAGGCCTGTTCCTGGCACGCGTGCTGCTCGGCGACAGTTGGGTGCAGGCGTTCGAGTTCACCGCGGCGGCAGTTCACGAAGTACTGCTGGAAACCCAGGCCAGCGCCAGTTACGAACTGCAACTGGTGCGGGCCCAGGACCGCATTGCGCACCCTCGGGTGCGCTTCGAGGCGCAGTTGCTGGCGTTTTAAATGGCGTCGGTTTTCAGGTCCTGGTAGCGCTTTTCCAGTTCCTGACGGATCTGGCGGCGCTGCTGGCCCTGCAGGAAGCGGCGCTTTTCCTCGCTGCTGTGCGGTTGGCGTGGCGGCACCTGCACCGGGCGACGGTTGTCATCGACCGCGACCATGGTGAAGAAGCAGCTGTTGGAATGGCGCACCGAGCGTTCGCGGATATTCTCGGTCACCACCTTGATTCCTACCTCCATCGAGGTGTTGCCGGTGTAGTTGACCGACGCCAGGAAGGTCACCAGTTCACCCACATGCACCGGCTCGCGGAAGATCACCTGGTCGACCGACAGGGTCACCACATAGCTGCCGGCATAGCGGCTGGCGCACGCATAAGCCACTTCGTCGAGGTACTTGAGCAAGGTGCCGCCATGTACGTTGCCAGAAAAGTTGGCCATGTCCGGGGTCATCAGGACGGTCATGCTCAGCTGGGCGTTTCCAGGTTCCATAGTGTGCTCACGGTGAGGTTGCGCTGAATCGGGCGGATGGGGGGCGTTATCTGCAGACACTTCTTTTCCCCTCTTGTGAATTTGCCTTCTTGGTACGGGACGTTGGCTGACGCGCCATCGTCACGCCGATCATGCCATCAGCGGCGCTTTTCCAGCCGATCTGTTTCTGCATATTGCACCGGCTTTTTGCTGTGGGGTGCGATGTTAACCTGAGTACACCCATGCAACATGGGCTTTCCCGCTTTCAATACAGTATGTGCTTGCTGCTCGCTTAGGGGTGCCTTGGCAGAGGAGCGGTCTGCCCCGGCATCCAGCAAAAGACGAGAAAAGGAGTATCACGCCATGCATGCCATTAGCTTTATCCAGGACCTGGCAGTCATCATGCTGGTCGCTGGCGTGGTTACCATTCTGTTTCACCGACTCAAGCAGCCCGTGGTGTTGGGCTACATTGTCGCTGGCTTCATCATTGGCCCACACACGCCGCCGTTTGGCCTGATCCACGATGAAGACACCATCAAGACCCTCGCCGAGCTGGGGGTTATCTTCCTGATGTTCTGCCTGGGGCTCGAATTCAGCCTGCGCAAGCTGTTCAAGGTGGGTGCTACGGCGTTTATCGCGGCGTTCCTGGAAATCGTGCTGATGATTTGGATCGGCTTCGAGATTGGCCGCTGGTTCGGCTGGAACACCATGGATTCACTGTTCCTCGGTGCCATCCTGGCCATTTCCTCGACCACCATCATCGTCAAGGCGCTCAACGACCTGAAGATGAAAAATGAGCGTTTTGCCCAGCTGATCTTTGGTGTGCTGATTGTCGAGGACATCCTTGGCATCGGCATCATCGCCCTGCTGTCGGGCATCGCCGTCAGCGGCACGGTCAGCTCGGGCGAGGTGTTCTCCACTGTTGGCAAGCTGTCGCTGTTCATGATCGTCGCGCTGGTCATCGGCATCCTGCTGGTGCCGCGGCTGCTGGCCTATGTGGCCAAGTTCGAAAGCAATGAGATGTTGCTGATTACCGTGCTGGGCCTGTGCTTTGGCTTTTGCCTGTTGGTGGTAAAGCTGGAGTACAGCATGGTGTTGGGCGCCTTTTTGATTGGCGCGATCATGGCCGAATCGCGCCAGTTGCTAAAAATTGAGCGCCTGATCGAGCCGGTACGGGACCTGTTCAGCGCGATTTTCTTCGTCGCCATTGGCTTGATGATCGACCCTCAAGTGCTGATCGATTACGCCTGGCCGATCGTGGTCATCACCCTGGCAGTGGTGCTGGGCAAAATGCTGTCTTGCGGCATGGGCGCGTTCATCGCCGGTAATGACGGGCGCACGTCGCTGCGGGTGGGCATGGGGCTTTCGCAGATTGGCGAGTTTTCCTTCATCATCGCTGCGCTGGGCATGACCCTGCAGGTGACCAGCGACTTCCTCTATCCGGTGGCGGTCGCCGTATCGGCAATCACCACGTTGCTGACACCGTACCTGATTCGTGCGGCCGACCCCCTGTCGCAGAAGCTCGGCAATGTCGTGCCCAGCCGTCTGGCACGGGTGTTGTCGTTGTATGGCGAATGGTTGCGCAGCATCCAGCCACAGGGTGAGAGTGCCATGTTGGCGGCGATGATTCGGCGCATCTTGCTGCAGGTGGGGGTAAACCTGGCGCTGGTGATCGCTATCTTCTTCAGTGGTGGTTACTTTGCCGAGCGTATCGGCAACTGGCTCAGCGAGTGGGTCAGCGATGCCAGCCAGCAGAAAGCGTTGATTTGGGGCGCGGCGTTGCTGCTGTCGCTGCCATTCCTGATTGCTGCCTATCGCAAGCTCAAGGCGCTGTCGATGCTGTTGGCGGAGATGGGAGTAAAGCCGGAAATGGCCGGGCGGCATACCCAGCGCGTGCGCCGTGTAATTGCCGAGGTGATCCCGCTGCTGTCGTTGCTGGTGATTTTCCTGCTGCTGTCGGCATTGTCGGCAAGCATTCTGCCGACCAGCGAACTGCTGCTAGTGATTGCCGTAGTGGCCGCCGTGGTGGTGGCCTTGCTGTGGCGTTGGTTCATTCGCGTGCACACGCGCATGCAGATCGCCTTGCTGGAGACCCTGGAGAACAGTCGCGAGAACACCCACTAAGGGGCGATGTCCCCTGTGCTGGCCTCAGTGGCCAGCGCAGGGGCAACTTCAAATAGAGGTTGGAATCAGCTTTCCAGCCAAACATCCCGCGCCCAATGCCATACCGATTCCCAGCTTTCTTCGCCGACGATTTCTTCTTCCGCATCCCACAGCACCACGGTGCCGTCTTCTTCGACGCAGTAGTAGTTGTCGCCGTCCTGGCACAGCGGAATCAGGTCCCGCGGCACGCCGGCATCCCAGGCGTTGGACGCCACATCTGGCAGGTAAGTGTGAGACTGCGGGTCGGTGGCGGTCACAGGCTCAAGGGAGCCGTAAACCACATCGCTTACGGTCAGGAGAAACTCTTTGAACACGAATGGAATATTGATGAACAGCTGTTCTTCGATCTCTACCAGCTGGTCCTCGTCGGGAAGCTCCAAGGGCACTGGTACCGGCTCATTGGCTTCACGGAGTTGTTCGATCACTTCTTCCACGGTTCACTTCCTCTGACCTAGATGACAACGCTGCGCGTTATACCCTAGTAGGCCACTCTGGCAAAAGCAAAAACCCCGGGGCAGGCCCGGGGTTTTTTGTGCAGCATGCAGCGGTTAGCCGTTTTGACGGATACCGGCGACCAGCCAAGGCTGGTTTTCGCCTGGGGCGCGAACCATGTGCCAGCTTTCGCTGAACAGTTCGCCCTGGTCGAAGCGCGAGTTTTTCGATACGCCACGGAAGGTGAGGGTGGCGTCGGTGCGGTCGGCGCGGTCGTCAACACCGTCCAACTGTACCTCAAGGTTGTCGATGTAGGTGGACTGGAAGCCATCACCCAGCTCGGCGCGCTCGCGTTTGAGGAACTCAAGCATTTGCGGGGTGACGAACTCGGCGATTTTGTCCATTTCATTGGCATCCCAGTGCTGCTGCAGCGACTGGAAGTGGTTACGGGCGGCAGCCAGGAAGCTTTGCTCGTTGAACCAGGCCGGGGCGTTGATCACCGGAGTGGCAGCGGCAGCGGGTGCGGCCGAACCACCGAAGACCGACGGCTGGGCAGGCTGCGCGTGAGCTTCACGCTGCATCGGCGCATGGCCTGGCATGGCCATTTGCGGCTGCTGCTGGCGACGACGCGCAGCGATGAAGCGGAACACCAGGAAGGCGATGAGCGCCACGATCAGGAAGTCCATGATCTGGAAACCTTCGAAACCGTCGCCCATGAACATGGAAGCCAGCAGGCCACCGGCGGCCAGGCCGGCAAGTGGGCCCAACCAGCGCGAAGCACCGCTGGCGGCCGGAGCGGCACGGCCAGGTGCGGTCGGCGCGGCGGCAGGCGTGGTTGGCGTGGCCTGGCGGGTCTGGTGGATAGGCGCGGAGCCCGAGCTCTTGCCGCCGCCGAAACGTTTGGCGTTGGCGTCCAGGCTCAGCGTCAAGCCGACGCAAAGCGCCAGTGCGATGCTAAGAAAACGTTGCATAAGTGGGATATCCCCTGTTGTGGATTGCACGCGCGTCATGTTGCACAGGTTCCCGGGCACATGACCAGCGACATAATGTTTCGAGCTTTTGCCTGAATGTTACAAGGTACTTATGGACGGCTCTTGTAGGAGCAGCCTTGTGTCGCGATGGGCTGCGCAGCAGCCCCGGCAGGTTCAGCGTTCAGGTAAAAATCCTGCGGCTGCTTTGCAGCCCATCGCGGCACAAGGCTGCTCCTACAAGGCCGGTGCAGGCTTCAGATGGCCTCGAGCTTGGCATACCCCAGCATCAGCCACTTGCTGCCTTCGGCAAAATTCACCTGCACCCGTGCCTGGGCGCCGGAGCCCTCGAAGTTGAGGATTACGCCCTCGCCAAACACCGCGTGCTGCACACGCTGGCCCAAATTGAACGCAGTCTGTGGAATGCTGGCATTGGCGAACAGGTTGCTGTTGGTAGCCGTCTTGACCCCGCCGAACGGGCGGCTGACGCTGTTGGACAGGCGCACTTCCTGAATCAGGCCCGCCGGTATCTCACGTACAAAACGCGATACCTTGTTGTAGGTCTCGCTGCCATACAGGCGACGCGTTTCGGCGTAGGTCATGACCAGCTGGCGCATGGCGCGAGTGATGCCCACGTAGGCCAGGCGGCGTTCCTCTTCCAGGCGGCCGGGCTCTTCCAGGCTCATCTTGTGCGGGAACAGGCCTTCTTCCATGCCCACCAGGAATACATATGGGAATTCCAGGCCCTTGGCGCTGTGCAAGGTCATCAGCTGGACGCTGTCTTCATGCTCGTCGGCCTGGGTATCGCCCGCTTCGAGCGAGGCGTGGCCGAGGAAGGCCGAGAGTGGCGAGAGGTCGGCGTCTTCGTCAGTGGACTCGAAGTTGCGCGCTGCGCTCACCAGTTCCTCAAGGTTTTCTACCCGCGCCTGGCCCTTTTCACCCTTTTCTTCCTGGTGATAGATGATCAGCCCGGACTGCTCGATGGTGGTCTGGGTCATGGTATGCAGCGGCATGTCCACAACCTTGGCAGCCAGCCCTTCGATAAGCTCGATGAACGCCCCCAGGGCGCTGGCAGCGCGGCCTTTTAAGGCCTTGGCAGCCAGCAACTGGCACATCGCCTGCCACATCGACAGCTGGCTGTGGCGCGCGTGTTCGCGGATAGCCTCGACGGTTTTTTCGCCAATGCCGCGCGGCGGCACGTTGATAACCCGCTCCAGGGCGGCATCGTTGCCACGCCCTTCGAGCAGCCGCAGGTAAGCCATGGCGTTCTTGATTTCGGCGCGTTCGAAGAAGCGCTGGCCGCCGTAGATGCGGTAGGGAATGCGCTCGCGCAGCAGAGCTTCTTCCAGCACCCGCGACTGGGCGTTGGAGCGGTACAGGATGGCGATTTCGTTACGCGCATTGCCCTGCTTGACCAGGCTCTCGATGGTTTCCACTACATAGCGCGCTTCGTCATGCTCGTTGTAGGCCGCGTACAGGGTTAGCGGTTCGCCTTCGCCCATGTCGGTCCACAGTTCCTTGCCCAAGCGCCCACTGTTGTTGGCGATCAGGGCGTTGGCCGCCTTGAGGATGCCGCCGGTGGAGCGGTAGTTCTGCTCCAGGCGGATCATTTCGGCGTCAGGGAAGTCGGCAGTGTACTGGTGAATATTCTCGATCTTGGCGCCGCGCCAGCCGTAGATCGACTGGTCGTCATCGCCCACCGCCATCAGGCTGGCACCACCGCGCGCCAACAGGCGCAGCCAGGCGTACTGCACGGCGTTGGTGTCCTGGAATTCGTCTACCAGCACATGTTGGAAGCGCCGTTGGTAGTGCTCCAGCAGGCCTGGGTGATCGCGCCACAGGTCCAGCGCGCGCAGCAGCAGCTCGGAGAAGTCGATAACCCCAGCGCGCTCGCAAGCCTGTTCATAGGCGCTATAGACGTCGCGCATGGTCGACAGGAACAGGTCACCGCCGGCCTGGATATGCTGCGGGCGCAAGCCCTCGTCCTTCTGCCCGTTGATGAACCACTGAGCCTGGCGTGCCGGCCACTTCTGCTCGTCCAGGCCCAGCTCGCGCATCACCCGCTTGATCAGGCGCTGCTGGTCGTCGCTGTCGAGGATCTGGAAGTTCTGCACCAGCCGCGCTTCCTGCCAGTGGGCGCGCAACAGGCGATGGGCCAGGCCGTGGAAGGTGCCAACCCACATGCCTGCTGGGTTGATGCCCAGCAGTTGCTCGATCCGCTGGCGCATTTCTGCTGCAGCCTTGTTGGTGAAGGTTACCGACAGGATCGAGTGCGGCGATGCCTGCTCCACCTGGATCAGCCAGGCGATGCGGTGCACCAGCACGCGGGTTTTGCCGGAACCGGCGCCGGCAAGCACCAGTTGACGCCCGAGCGTGGCCGCTACGGCCTGGCGTTGGGCATCGTTGAGGGAGTTAAGCAGGAGGGAGAGGTCGTCTGTGCGCATCGGGCCATTCTAGGGCGCGGCAGGGGAAGGGGCAAACTTCTACTGTATAAATATGCACCTGCGAGGCGGTCGCTCGTCGGTCCGTGGAGGCAGCAGCCTGATCGCCGCGATGCTGCGATCAGGCTGGTAGAGGGTTACTGGCCGTTGATGGCTTCCCGGTGGCCTATTTCTACCCTTTGCGAACCGCCTTCGGGCTGGATAATCTCCAGCGCCTTCCAAGTGGTTCCCCCTTCGCGCCTGAAGCTGACCTGTTTGGTGGTCCCGACCTGCAGCGCCACGCCTTCTTTTTCAATCAGCTTGAGCTCAAGCACTTCCCAGCCGCCCCTGTGACGCACTGCCGGCTCTACCAGGACAGGTTCGATGCCAGGGTGAGCCACTGTCACAGTTCCCTGTACTTCAAAAAAGGTAGGCTCACCCGGTACATCGTTGTTGTAGGCAAACAGGTTTTCTATCGTGTTCATGATGAACGCCTCGGTAATTGGAAGTGAGGGCGCAAGGCCCGCTGCCACTTTCGCTTTGCCGGGCGGCCTATGGGATTTGGCAGGGTTTCAGCTATAGCGATGGTTGCGCTGCAGTACGCGCGTTGGCGTCAGGCTTGAAACACTTCAACCATGCCAGTGCCTGGCCTGCCGGGCCAGCAGGCTGCTGGCCTGCTCCGGGCCGTTGCTGCCGGCCGCATAGTGGCGGGGGGGCTGGAAGTGCTCCTCCCAACCCTTGATGATCGGGTCGATCCAGGCCCAGGCTGCTTCCACTTCATCTCGCCGCATGAACAAGGTCGAATCGCCTTCCAGGATATCCAGCAGCAGCCGTTCATAAGCCTCCCAGCGCCGGGTCTGGCTGAACACTTGTGCCAGGTTCAGGTCCAGGTCCACTGGCTCCAGGCGCATGCCCTTGCCGGGGCTCTTGGTCATCATGCGCAGGCTGATGCGTTCGTCCGGTTGCAGCTGAATTAGCAGTTGGTTCACCTGGCCACCGCTGAACAGCTCGTGGGGCACCGGCTTGAACTGAATGACGATCTGCGATGAGCGCCGTGCCATGCGCTTGCCGGTGCGCAGGTAAAACGGCACACCGGCCCAGCGCCAATTGTCGATGTGCGCCTCGATGGCGACGAAGGTTTCGGTGTCGCTGTCGTTATCGACGTCCTTTTCAAAGTAGTAGGCCGGCACTTCCTGGCCGCCGATGCGCCCAGCGCCATACTGCCCGCGCACGGTCTTGTCCTGCACGTCCTGGCCTGTGATGGGCTTGAGGGCACGCAGAATTTTCACTTTTTCGTCGCGCACCGCTTCGGCCTCGAACTGTGCCGGGGGCTCCATGGCCACCAGGCACAGCAACTGCAGCAGGTGGTTTTGCAGCATGTCGCGGGTCGCCCCGGCGCGGTCGTAGTAGGCGCCGCGGTTCTCTACACCCAGGGTCTCGCACACACTGATCTGCACATGGTCGACCTGATTGTTGCGCCATACTGGCTCCAGCAGGGCGTTGGCGAAGCGCAGGGCCATCAGGTTTTGCACGGTTTCCTTGCCCAGGTAATGGTCGATGCGAAATACCTGGTTTTCCTCCATTACCGCGCCAATCGCTTCGTTGATGGCGGTAGCCGATTGCAGCGAGTGGCCGATTGGCTTTTCTAGCACGATGCGCGCTTCGGCATCGGCCAGCCCGGCGTTACGCAGGTGGTTGGCAATTGGCACGAACAGGTTGGGGGCGGTGGCCAGGTAGAAGATGCGCGTCAAGCCGCCGGGTTCGCCCAGGTAGCGCGCCAGGCGGCCGAAGTCGGCGCTTTGCGAAGCATCCATGGCGAAATAGTCGACCCGCGCGGAAAACCGCTGCCAAACCTCTTCGTCGAAGTCACTGCGGGCGATCTGTGCCCGGCAATGGCGTTCGGCGAGCTTGAGGTAATCGTTACGGGGCAGGTTGCGTCGCGCCAGGGCAATAATTCGCACGGCATTGTTCAGACGGGCCTCGCGAAACAGGTGGTAGAGCGCCGGAAGTAATTTGTGCAGGGCCAGATCGCCGGTGCCGCCGAAGACCAGAATGTCGCAAGGAATAGTCAAACCACCACTCTCCACGTTCGTTTAACTGGGCGGGTTGGCGTCCATGTAGTATAACTACAAGATAGCTACAACCCGGCCAGCCGATCATAACCGAGTCCAGCCTGTGAATTTGTTGCAACATATCGCCCAATCGCGCCACCTGCTGCGCAAATCGGAACTCAAGGTAGCTGACCACGTGCTACTGGACCCGGCTGCCGTCATGCACAGCTCCATGGCCGATCTGGCGCACAGCGTGGGTATCAGTGAACCAACCATCGTGCGTTTTTGCCGCGCCATCGGTTGCTCGGGCTTCCAGGACTTGAAACTGAAGCTGGCCCAGAGCCTGGCCGCCGGGGCCAGTTTCGGCCAGTTCGCTATCCATGAAGACGACTCAGTCGCTGACTACAGCCTGAAGATTTTCGACACCACCCTGCACACCTTGATGGAGGTGCGCGAGCACCTCGACCCGCAGGCGCTGCAGCAGGCTGTAAGCGCCATGGCCCAGGCGCAGCGTGTGGAGTTCTATGGTTTTGGCGCCTCCGGTGCGGTGGCCGCCGATGCCCAGCACAAGTTCTTCCGCCTGCTACTCAGCGCTGCAGCGTATTCCGACCCGCACATGCAGGCGATGTCGGCGGTTACCTTGAAGCCGGGCGATGTGGCGGTGTGTATTTCCCAGTCGGGCCGCTCCAAGGACCTGCTGATCACCGCCAACCTGGTGCGCGAGAGCGGTGCCAACCTGATCACCCTGTGCCCCAGCCAGACGCCGTTGGCCGAGTTGTCGACGGTCAACCTGGCCATCGACGTGCATGAGGACACCGAAATCTACACCCCGTTGACCTCGCGTATCGCCCACCTGGTGGTGATCGACGTGCTGGCGATGGGGGTAGCCATGGCGCGCGGGCCGAGCCTGGTCAACCACCTCAAGAGCGTGAAGCGCAGCTTGCGCAGCCTGCGCTTGTCGCCCAAGTCGATCAAGGCTACCGACGACTGAGTTCAGCATGTACCGGCCTCTTCGCGGGCAAGCCCGCTCCTACACAGGTGCTTCATTGCCCGTGAAGGGGGCGCTATCCCCGTAGGAGCGGGCTTGCCCGCGAATGGGCCGGTACAGGCAGTAAAAATTCACCAGTCTGTCACCATTCCACAGTCAAACCGTAAACCATCCGGGCCACTCTGAAACTCCCGCATCCTAATCTGGGAGACAGGCAATGGCTCGTGACTTCGACGGTACGTACCAACCCAACGCCAAGGCTCGCAAGCAACAAGAAAAGGATCAACGCCGCATGGAATACCGCCGCGCGATCGAGAGCTACTGCGACCAACGTCAATTGCTCCGTGACCTGGTGGATTACCCCGAGTTGCAAGCACTCACGGTGTGGCAGACGTCGGCGGCAACTTCCCCGAAAAACGCTCAACCAACGCGCTGATCAGCGCACGTTCGCTGCGGATGAACGCCAAAAAGGCCAAGGCTACCGGCGATTGCCGTTTGGCCTTGGCCTGCACCACGCACCAGCTGCGGTACAGCGGCAACTCCTCTACCGGCAGCTCCTTCAGCACACCAGTGGCCAGCTCCAGGTTAACCGCATGGCGGGTCAGCAAGGCGATACCCAGGCCGGCGATCACGCACTCGCGCTGGGCATCGGCCGAGGCCACCTCCAGGGTCTGGGTAAAGTGCACGCGCTTGTCCTTGAAATACTCCTCGCAGGCCTTACGCGTCCCCGAGCCTTGTTCGCGTATCAGCAGGGTATGAGGCTCCAGGTCTTGCAGGCGCAGTTGCTCCAGCTTGCACAGCGGGTGCTCGGGCGGTGCCACCGCGATGATCGGGTTGTTGAGGAACGGCAGAAACTCCAGGCCCATGTCCTGCGGCACCATGGACATGATGATCAGGTCGTCGCGGTTATCCGAAAGCCGGCGGATGGCCTGGGCGCGGTTGACCACCGTGAGGGTCAGGTTGACCTCCGGGTGACGCTGCTTGAAGGCGGCGAACAGGTGTGGCACGAAGTACTTGGCACTGGACTCGATCGCCAGTTTCAACTGCCCCTGCAGTGAGCCCTGCATGTCCGACAGTTGCATGTCCAGGCTCTCCAGGCGCCCGAAGATGTCGTGGCTGGCGCGTTGCAGGGCCTCGGCGGCTTCGGTTAGGTAGAGCTTTTTGCCTACGTACTCGAACAGCGGCTGGCCGATTAGCTCTTCGAGCTGACGGATCTGTAGGCTAACGGCGGGTTGCGTCAGCGCCATCTCCTCCGCCGCACGGCTGTACGAGCGCAAATCGCAGACTTCATTGAAGATCTGCAGTTGACGCAAAGTCATACGCATCAGTGACTTACGCATTTTTATCGACCCTTCGGCAACACCCTGTTACCCAACTATAAGCTTTTGCTAATACAGCCCCTAACAAATATTGATTTTTGTTTATCAACCGACAGCGCTAGGGTGAATGTGCGACTGGCCAGTAACGTCTGGTCACGCGCCGACCGGTAGAACCGGCTCGACTGTTCCTACGGCTTTGGGAAGACTCCAGTGATAAAAAAAATCCTGATCGCCAACCGGGGTGAAATCGCAGTTCGGATCGTGCGTGCTTGCGCCGAGATGGGCATTCGCTCGGTAGCGATCTATTCCGACGCCGACCGGCACGCTTTGCACGTCAAGCGCGCCGACGAAGCTCACAGCATTGGTGCCGAGCCGCTGGCCGGTTACCTGAACCCGCGCAAGCTGGTGAACCTGGCTGTGGAGACCGGCTGTGATGCCCTGCACCCGGGCTATGGTTTCCTGTCGGAAAACGCCGAACTGGCAGAGATTTGCGCCGAGCGCGGCATCAAGTTCATCGGCCCGGCTGCCGATGTCATTCGCCGCATGGGCGACAAGACCGAAGCGCGTCGCACCATGATCGCCGCCGGTGTACCGGTAACCCCGGGCACCGAAGGCAACGTCGCCGATATTCATGAAGCCCTGAGCGAAGGTGAGCGCATCGGTTACCCGGTCATGCTCAAGGCCACCTCGGGTGGTGGCGGCCGTGGTATTCGCCGTTGCAACAGCCGCGAAGAACTGGAACAGAACTTCCCACGGGTGATCTCCGAGGCCACCAAGGCTTTTGGCTCGGCCGAAGTGTTCCTGGAAAAGTGCATCGTCAACCCCAAGCACATCGAGGCGCAGATCCTCGGTGACAGCTTCGGCAACGTAGTGCACCTGTTCGAGCGCGATTGCTCGATCCAGCGCCGTAACCAGAAGCTTATCGAGATCGCCCCAAGCCCACAGCTCACCCCCGAGCAGCGCGCCTATATCGGCGACCTGGCGGTGCGTGCGGCCAAGGCGGTGAACTACGAGAACGCCGGTACTGTGGAGTTCCTGCTCGCTGATGGCGAGGTGTACTTCATGGAAATGAACACCCGGGTGCAGGTGGAACACACCATCACCGAAGAAATCACCGGTATCGACATCGTCCGTGAGCAGATCCGCATCGCTTCGGGCCTGCCGCTGTCGGTCAAACAGGAAGATATCCAGCATCGTGGCTACGCGTTGCAGTTCCGTATCAACGCCGAAGACCCGAAAAACAACTTCCTGCCCAGCTTCGGCAAGATCACCCGTTACTACGCCCCCGGCGGTCCCGGCGTGCGTACCGACACGGCGATCTACACCGGCTACACCATTCCACCGTTCTACGACTCCATGTGCCTGAAGCTGGTGGTGTGGGCGTTGACCTGGGAAGAAGCCATGGACCGCGGCCTGCGGGCCCTGGACGACATGCGTGTGCAAGGGGTGAAGACCACCGCCGCGTACTACCAGGAAATCCTGCGCAATCCGGAATTCCGTAGCGGCCAGTTCAATACCAGCTTCGTCGAAAGCCACCCTGAACTGACCAACTACTCGATCAAGCGCAAACCCGAAGAGCTGGCCCTGGCCATCGCCGCCGCCATCGCCGCCCACGCAGGCCTGTGAGGAACCCCATAATGTCCAAGAAAATTCACGTAACCGACACGATCCTGCGCGACGCCCACCAGTCCCTGCTGGCCACTCGCATGCGTACCGAAGACATGCTGCCGATTTGCGACAAGCTCGACAAAGTCGGCTACTGGTCGCTGGAAGTCTGGGGTGGCGCCACCTTCGACGCCTGCGTGCGCTTCCTCAAAGAAGACCCGTGGGAGCGCCTGCGCAAGCTGCGTGCGGCCCTGCCCAACACCCGCCTGCAAATGCTGTTGCGCGGCCAGAACCTGCTGGGCTACCGCCACTACAGCGACGACGTGGTCAAGGCCTTCGTCGCCAAGGCGGCAGTTAACGGCATCGATGTATTCCGCATTTTCGACGCCATGAACGACGTGCGTAACCTGCGTGTGGCCATCGAAGCGGTCAAGGCTGCTGGCAAGCATGCCCAGGGCACCATCGCGTATACCACCAGCCCAGTGCACACCATCGAAGCCTTCGTGAACCAGGCCAAGCAAATGGAAGCCATGGGTTGCGACTCGATCGCGATCAAGGACATGGCCGGCCTGCTGACCCCGTTCGCCACTGGTGAACTGGTCAAGGCACTGAAGGCCGAGCAATCGCTGCCGGTGTTCATCCACTCCCACGACACTGCCGGCCTGGCCGCCATGTGCCAGCTGAAGGCTGTGGAAAACGGCGCCGACCACATCGACACCGCCATCTCCAGCTTCGCCTGGGGCACTAGCCACCCGGGTACCGAGTCGATGGTTGCCGCGCTCAAGGGCAGCGAATTCGATACCGGCCTGGACCTGGAGCTGCTGCAGGAAATCGGCCTGTACTTCTACGCCGTGCGCAAGAAGTACCACCAGTTCGAGAGCGAGTTCACCGCCGTGGACACCCGTGTGCAGGTCAACCAGGTGCCGGGCGGCATGATTTCCAACCTGGCCAACCAGCTCAAGGAGCAGGGCGCCCTTAACCGCATGAACGAAGTGTTGGCAGAGATCCCGCGCGTGCGTGAAGACCTCGGTTTCCCGCCGTTGGTGACCCCGACTTCGCAGATCGTCGGCACCCAGGCGTTCTTCAACGTGCTGGCTGGCGAGCGCTACAAGACCATCACCAACGAGGTGAAGCTGTACCTGCAGGGCGGTTACGGCAAGGCACCGGGCGTGGTTAACGAGCAACTGCGTCGCCAAGCGATCGGCAGCGAAGAAGTGATCGACGTGCGCCCGGCCGACCTGCTCAAACCGGAAATGACCAAGCTTCGTGGTGACATCGGCGCCCTGGCCCGTTGCGAAGAAGACGTACTGACCTTCGCCATGTTCCCGGACATTGGCCGCAAGTTTCTTGAAGAGCGCGAAGCCGGCACCCTCGTGCCTGAAGCCCTGCTGCCGATTCCGGAAGCCGGCGCAGTGGCGTCCCATGGCGGTGAAGGTGTGCCGACCGAGTTCGTCATTGACGTACACGGTGAAACCTACCGCGTCGACATCACCGGCGTCGGTGTGAAGGCCGAGGGCAAGCGTCACTTCTACCTGTCGATCGATGGTATGCCGGAAGAAGTGGTGTTCGAGCCGCTCAACGAATTCGTTGGTGGCGGTGGCAGCAAGCGCAAGCAGGCCAGTGCCCCGGGCCACGTCAGCACCACCATGCCAGGCAACATCGTCGATGTGCTGGTCAAGGAAGGTGACATGGTCAAGACCGGCCAGGCCGTGCTGATCACCGAAGCCATGAAGATGGAGACCGAAGTGCAGGCGGCCATCGCAGGTAAGGTCGTTGCCATTCATGTGGCCAAGGGCGACCGTGTGACACCGGGCGAGATCCTGATCGAGATCGAGGGCTGAGTAAGCCCTCATCTACAAGTAGTTAACCTCTGGGGAGCGGATGCTCCCCTTTTTTTTGTGTGGGGGCGATCGGCCTCTTGGCGGGCTGCACCACCGCAACCCTCAGCCTTTACGGCATGCCTCGAGAGTCTCCACCTGGCCAGTCGGCTGTTGGTTCTCCTCGCTCAACCACCGCTCGAACCCGGCAGCCACTGCCGGCCACTCCTCATCGGTGATCGAATACCAGGCCGTATCCCGGTTGTGGCCCTTGACCACCAGGTGCTTGCGGAAAACCCCTTCGAAGACAAAACCAAACCGCTCCGCCGAGCGCTTGGAGCGGATGTTGGCGTTGTTGCACTTCCACTCCAGTCGGCGATTACCCAGTTCGAAAGCCAGCTTGCCCAGCAGATACACCGCCTCGGTGCCCTTGGGTGTGCGTTGCATGGCGGCGCCGAAGGCGACATGGCCGATTTCGATGCGGCCGTGATCGGGCACGATCGACATCAGGGCGAGAATGCCCTGGGCCTGGCCGCAAGGGCGGTCGATGACCGTGTAGCACAGCGGGTCGCGGCCGGCAGCATGGCCTTCCAGCCAACGGTCGAAGGCGGCACGCTCGGCAAACGGGCCGTAGGGCAGGTAGTCCCACAGTGCGGGGTCGGCAGCCGGGCCTTGCAGCACTTCCCAAAGGTCGTCGCCATGGCGCGCCGGGTCGAGCTGTTCCAGGCGGATGAAGCGGCCGTCGATAGGTTCGGCCTTCGGCGTCGCTGCGGGCTTCCAGTTCAATACGTCGGTCATGGTTGGCTTATAACCCTTTGCGGAATTGGATGAAGCCCGAACGCTCGGCAACTTGCTGGTACAGGCTGATGGCGGTGGCGTTGGTCTCGTGGGTGAGCCAGTGCACCTTGATGCAGTTGTCGGCCTTGGCGGCAGCGTAGACGTGCTCGATTAGCTGGCGACCGATGCCCAGGCCACGTTGCGTGCTGTCCACATACAGGTCCTGCAGGTAGCAGGCGTTCTCGATGCTCCAGTTGGAACGATGGTAGATGAAGTTGACCATGCCCACCGCTTTACCATCGGCCCAGGCCAGGGCCGAATGGGTTGCTTCGTTCGGGTCGAGCAGGCGCCGCCAGGTGCTGAGGCTGACCTCATCGGCCAATTCGGTTTCATAGAAGTGCAGGTAGGCGTGCCATAGGGCAAGCCAGGCAGCGTGGTCTTCGGCAGTGACCGGGCGTAGGGTAACGCTGGACATGGGGCTATTCCTTCAGAGTTGGCGCATGTGCGCCGCGAGTTGATTGTCCTGATGATCGGGGCTGGCGCTCAGGCCTTCGTGCACACCAGCAATGTCCTGCGCCGAGCGGTTTTGGCTGAGCTTGCGTGCGCCTTGCAGGCGCGCGATGGGCAGGCGGATGCCGACGATGGCGCGGAGCATGCTATCGAGGTAATCACGCGGGGCGTCGCTGATGTTCCACGGTTCGCTGCGGCCTTGCTCATGGCGCTCGGTCAGGCGGCTGACAATAGCCAGCAGCGGCTCGGCGTCGTGGATCACCTCGGCTGGCCCATAGGCATGCACAGCCAGGTAGTTCCAGGTCGGCACCACCTTGGGATTATCGGCCTTGCTGGGGTAAAAGCTAGGGCTGACATAGGCATCGGCCCCGGGGAACACCAGCAGTGCCTCGGTACCTTGCGCCAGGTCCTGCCACTGGCGGTTGGCCCGCGCCAGGTGGGCATAGACAGTGCCGTATGCACCTTCGGTGGTATCGACCAGCACCGGCAAATGCGTGGCCAGCAGGCCTTGCTCGCCCTGGCTGACCAGAACGGCCAAGCGGGTGTCGAGCATGTGCTGGTGCAGGCGACCGAGGTCGTGTTCCTGGTGGGGTTTGCTGTTGTACATGCTCGGTATCCTTGTGCGATAGCTTCATCCTAGGCAGGCTATTGGTTCTATGTAAGAGCCATTAACAGCTGTTTTGATAGGTCCAATGCCATGAGCGAGCAGCCCCTTGTATTGCCTTTCGACCCTGCCGGGATCGCCCTCGATCGGCGCCGCGGTCTCAGCCAGCAGCTGTACCAGGCGTTGCGCGCGCGGGTGTTGGACGGGCGACTGAGCAGTGGCACGCGGCTACCGGCCAGCCGTGACCTGGCCGCCATGCTGGCGCTGTCGCGCAATAGCGTGGTGCGTGCGTATGACCAGCTTTATGCCGAGGGCTTCATCGAAAGCCGAGTAGGCGATGGCACGTACGTTAGCCAGCTGCCAAAACTATCCACACAACTATCCACAGGGTTATCCCTGGGGTTATCAACAGAGTTATCCACATTTTCTTCAGAAAATACTGAGGATTTATCCAGCAACCGAAGTTTGAGCGAGCCTTTGCAGCGCCTGAAAAATAACCACTTGCCGCCGCCTCGAAGCGGTGCGCCGCGTGCTTTTCGGGTAGGCATTCCGGCATTCGACCTGTTTCCATTCGACGTCTGGGCCAAGCTGCAGGCGGGTTTCTGGCGCAAACCAGCCCCTTCGCAACTGAGCTATGGCGACCCGGCTGGCGAACCGCTGTTGCGCGAACTGATCGCGGCCTACTTGCGTCGCTCGCGTGGCCTGAGTTGTACGGCTGAACAAATTGTGATCACCAGTGGTGCGCAGCAGGCCATCAGCCTTTGTGCACAGTTGCTGTTGCAGCCAGGCGATGGTGTGGCTGTGGAAAACCCGGGGTACCGCGCGGCCGGGCATGCCTTTGCACTGGCCGGCGGCAGGCTGCATGGCATGCCAGTGGATGAGGATGGCATGGACTGCCGCCGGCTCGGCCAGCTGGCGAATTGCCGGCTGGCCTATGTCACACCAGCCCACCAGTACCCGACCGGGGTGACCATGAGCCTGGCGCGACGCCTGGAATTGCTGGCCTGGGCCGAGCGCAGCGATGGCTGGGTTATCGAAGACGACTACGACGGCGAATACCGCTACAGCGGCGCCCCCTTGGCCCCGCTTGCAGCGCTCGACCGGCACGGGCGGGTGTTGTACGTGGGTACCTTCGGCAAAATCGCCTTTCCGGCGCTGCGCCTGGGTTACTTGGTGCTCCCGCCGCAGCTGGCGCAGGCGTTCAGCCAGGGTAGGGCGCTGGCGGTACGGCATTCGGAGGTTAGCAGCCAGTGCGTGATGGCCGAGTTCATGGCCCGGGGGCACTTCCAGCGGCATATCCGACGCATGCGCAAGGCGGCTTTGAACCGGCGAAACGTGTTGAAGGCCGGTTGGCCTGTGGATATTCCAGGGTTGGCCGGCATGCCGGAAGTGGCGGCTGGGCTGCATGTGAAGGTAGATGTGGATAACTTTGCCCGGGAGCAGGAACTGGTAACCCGGGCCGAAGCGGTGGGTGTGGAGGTGACGCCGCTAAGCAATTTCTGGCTAGCGGACAGCCAGGTGCCTGTGGATAAGCGGGCAGGGCTGGTGCTGGGGTTTGCGGCGGTGCCCGAGGGGGAGATTGCCGAGGCTTTGATGAAATTGCGCAAGGCCTGGAGAAAGTGAATGGGGCTGCAAAGCAGCCCCGGCCTTAAATCAGGTACCGGATTTGATCCGTGTCCAGGCCCGGGTCCTGGCCCGCTCTGCATCCCGTGCCAAAGGCTTGAGGGTATACAACTTGGCCATCGCCTCCGCCGTCGGATACAGGTTGGGGTTGTTGCGAATTGCCGGGCTCACCTTGTCGGTCGCATCCTTATTTGGGTTCGGGTACCCGACAAAGTCACTGATCGGCGCAATCACTTCAGGCCGCAGCAGGTAGTTGATAAAGGCGTGGGCATCGTCCGGGTTGGCCGCGTTCTTCGGAATCGCCAGCATGTCAAACCAGATCGGCGCACCCTCTTTGGGTAGTCGCATGTCCACCACCACCCCGTTCTTCGCCTCGTGGGCGCGGTTGGCGGCCTGGGAGAAGCTGCCGCTGTAACCCACCGCCACGCAGATATCGCCGTTGGCGATGTCGGCCATGTACTTCGAGGAATGGAAGTAGGTGATGTACGGGCGAATCTTCAGCATCAGTGCCTCGGCCTGCTTGTAGTCGGCCGGCTTGTCACTGTTCGGTGGCAGGCCTAGGTACTGCAGGGCCAGCGGCAAAATCTCCGATGGCGAATCGAGCAGCGCCACACCGCACTGTTTGAGTTTGGCGATGTTCTCTTCCTTGAAGATCAGGTCCCAGCTGTCCACTGGGGCGTGGTCGCCGAGCGCAGCCTTGACCTTGGCCGGGTTGAAGCCGATCAGCACGGTGCCGTACATGTAGGGCACGGCAAACCTGTTACCCGGGTCGTTGGCTTCGATCAGCTTCATCAGTGCCGAGTCCAGGTGTTGCCAGTTCGGTAGCTTGCTGCGGTCCAGTGGCTGGAACACCCCCGCTTCGATCTGCTTGGCGAGAAACACGTTGGACGGCACCACCACGTCATACCCGGAGTTACCGGTCAGCAGCTTGGCTTCCAGCGCCTCGTTGGTGTCGAAGATGTCGTAGATCAGCTTCACAGCGCTGTCTTTCTGGAAGTCGGTGAGCGTCTGCGGGGTGATGTAGTCGAACCAGTTATACACCCGCAGGGTACGTTGTTCGGCCTGGGCGTGCAGGGCACCGGTGAACAGGGTGGCGGCGATGAGTGGGGCGAGCAGACGCTTGAGTCGGACCATTACCGGGCTCCTGGCTGGGCGCGCTGGAAGCCTTCCAGCACATTGACCGCGTTGATACCGATTTCTTCCACAGCGTAGCCGCCTTCCATCACGAACAGGGTCGGCTTGCCGAGCTGGGCGATGCGCTTGCCCATTTCCAGGTAGTCCGGGCTGTCCAGCTTGAACTGGGAGATCGGGTCGTCCTTGAAGGTGTCCACGCCCAACGAGATCACCAGCACGTCAGCGTCATAGGTGGTGATGCGCTGGCAAGCGTCTTCCAGGGCAGCGCTCCAGGCGGCCCAGTCGCTGCCGGCCGGCAGCGGGTAGTTGATGTTGCAGCCTTCGCCGGCACCTTCACCGGTTTCGTCGGCATAGCCGAGGAAGAACGGGAACTCATCACGTGGGTCGCCATGGATCGAAGCGAAGTACACATCGTCCCGGCTGTAGAAGATGTCCTGGGTACCGTTGCCGTGGTGGTAGTCGACGTCGAGGATGGCCACCTTGCGCCGGCCCTGGTCGAGGAAGGCCTGCGCGGCGATGGCGGCGTTGTTCAGGTAGCAATAGCCGCCCATGACTTCGCCGGCGGCGTGGTGCCCTGGCGGGCGGCACAGGGCAAACGCCGAATGGGCGCCTTGCTGGATCGCCGCCTGGGCGGTGAGCGCGACTTGAGCGGCGCTGTAAGCCGCCTGCCAAGTACCGGCAGTGATCGGCGCGCCGGCATCGAAGCTGTAGTAGCCCAGCTCACCGTGCAGGCCTGTAGGTTTTACCTGGCGCAGGGTGCGTGCAGGCCAGGTGAAGGGTAGCAGGTCACCTTCCTGGCCCATTGCGGCCCAGCGCGCCCAAGCGCCTTGGAAAAAGTCTAGGTAGTCGGCGCTGTGGATGCGCAGCAGCGGCGCGCGGCCGAAGTCGCTAGGGCCCTGGATGTCACCGAGGTTGCGCTTTTTCACCTGGTCCAGCACATGCTCGGCGCGCGACGGCATTTCAAAGCAGGGCATAAGCTTGCCGTCGATCAGCTCGCAGCGGCCGTGGTGCAGGCGGTGGTCATCGGAATAGATCGTCAGCATTGTTGTTCTCCGGTGGGTACTGGCGTGGGTCCATTGTCATGGGCGGGTCTGTGGCGGAGAACGACGCAAACGGCCAAAAGGGGATCGATGTGGCCAAGCTCTTTGGCCTGCACAGGTCAACCGCGGAAGTGGCTGGGAGCTACCCCACTCCAGCGCTGAAAGGCATGCCGGAAACTGGCCGTCTCACTGAACCCCAATGTTTCGGCAATCCGGTAGATCGGCATCTGCGCATCGGCCAGCAACTGCTTGGCCCGCTCGAACCTCAGCTCATCCAGCAGCTGTTGATAACTGCTGCCCAACGCCTGCAAATGCCGGCGCAGGGTGCGTGATGAGCAGTTCATCTGCCGTGCCAGCCCTTCCAACCCAGGCGCGGCATCCAGTTGCTGTGTCAGCAGTTGGCGAATCCGCCCCAGCCATGCCTGGCGGCCGGTGAACTCCAGGTTCAGGCGCCGGCAACGTTCGCTCATGGCCTGGTGGGTTATCGGGTCGGCCAGCGGTAGCGGTGTGTCCAGCCAGCGCCGCTCAAAGGCAAAGGCATTGTCTTTGGCGTCGAAACCGACCGGGCACTGGAATGCACCGGCGTAGAGCGCGTGGTAGCCAGGCCGTGGGTGTTCAAAACGGGCGCCCAGCAGGGGTAGCGGGCGGCCAAGCAGGTCGTCGCAGATCACTTTCAGCGACACCAGGCAGAACTCAGCATTGAAGGCGGTAAGTGCCGGGCTGTCGTGGTAATCGCTGGCGCTGAACCAGACGCGCTGGCCGTCGTCGAGCAAACGCAACTTGAAGACTGTTCCCAGCAGTGCCGGATACTGCAGCGCCAGGCGCAAGGCGTCACCCAAAGTGGCACTGGAGAGCAGGGCGTAACCGAGCATGCCGTAGCACGACACATGCATGCGCCTGCCCAGTTCCAGGCCGATGTCCTCGCGCCGGGCAACGGCGTTGGCGCACACCTGCAGCTCCTGCTGGGTGGTGATGCGCGCATCGGCATGCCCCAGGTCTGCCGGGCCAATGCCGCTGCCGGCCAGCAGCGCCGATGCCTCGCAACCGTCTGCCTGGAAGACGTTCAGGATCAGCGAAACCGCGTTGAGGGTAGTCAGGTGACTGTGCAGCATGCTGGGTAATCCCGTGGGGCTGGGACGCATTATGGAGCAAGTTGTGTGCCTATATGCGCGGTCCCAGGTAAACCGCTGCTCTGGAGCGCCCTTGTGCCGCCAACGGGCCACTAAAATCCGTCAGGCAAAAAAAGGCCCGAAGCATTGGCTCGGGCCTTGAAAGGTTGAGAGGTGTCTAGTCCCTTAACCTGGTGAGACTGTTTGCAGCAGCCGGGTTACGCCTTCAGCGGAACCAGACGCGGAGCGATCATGTTTTCCGGACGCAGGATGTCATCGAGCATCGCGTCGTCCAGCAGCTTCTCTTCACGCACCAGTTCCAGTACGCCGCGGCCGGTTTCCAAGGCAACGCGGGCGATACGGGTAGCGTTTTCGTAGCCGATGTACGGGTTCAGGGCGGTGACCAGGCCAATCGAGTGCTCGACCAGTTCACGGCAGCGCTGTTCGTTGGCGGTGATGCCGACGATGCAGTGCTCGCGCAGCATGTCCATGGCGCGCTGAAGCAGGCGGATCGAGTCGAAGATCTTGTAGGCGATCAGCGGCTCCATCACGTTCAGCTGCAGCTGGCCACCCTCGGCGGCGACAGTCAGTGCCAGGTCGTTGCCCATGATGGCGAAGGCCACCTGGTTGACCGCTTCCGGGATAACCGGGTTGACCTTGCCTGGCATGATCGAGCTGCCTGGTTGACGCGCTGGCAGGTTGATCTCGTTGATACCAGTGCGTGGGCCGCTGGACAGCAGGCGCAGGTCGTTGCAAATCTTCGACAGCTTGACGGCGGTACGCTTGAGCATGCCGGAGAACAGCACGAAGGCGCCCATGTCGGAGGTAGCTTCGATCAGGTCGGCAGCCGGTACCAGCGGTTGGCCGCTGATAGCAGCCAGACGCTGAACAGCCAGGGCCTGGTAGCCAGGGTCGGCGTTGATGCCGGTGCCGATGGCGGTGCCGCCCAGGTTGATTTCGGTCAGCAGTTCCGGGGCCAGCGAGCGCAGGCGCTGCAGGTCTTCGGTCATGGTGGTGGCGAAGGCACGGAATTCCTGGCCCAGCGTCATTGGTACGGCGTCCTGCAGCTGGGTGCGACCCATCTTCAGTACGTGGTCGAACTCTTTACCCTTGGCCGCGAAGGCCTGGATCAGGCTGTCGAGGCTGCTCAGCAGGGCGTCGTGGCCCAGCAGCAGGCCCAGACGGATGGCCGTCGGGTAGGCGTCGTTGGTCGACTGTGCCATGTTCACGTCGTTGTTCGGGTGCAGGTACTGGTACTCACCCTTCTGGTGGCCCATGGCCTCCAGTGCAACGTTGGCGATAACTTCGTTGGCGTTCATGTTGGTAGAAGTACCAGCACCGCCCTGGATCATGTCCACGACGAACTGGTCGTGGTAATCGCCTTGGATCAGGCGGGCGCAGGCTGCAGTGATGGCAGCGTGCTTGGCATCGCTCAGGTGACCCAGCTCACGGTTGGCGTCGGCAGCAGCCTGCTTGACCATGGCCAAGGCCACGACCAGCTTTGGGTAGTGCGACAGCGGAACACCAGAGAGGTGGAAGTTGTTGGCAGCGCGCAGAGTCTGGATGCCGTAGTAGGCATCTGCAGGAACTTCCAGGGTACCCAACAGGTCTTTTTCGACGCGGAACGATGCAGCGGAGGACATGATGTATATCATCTCGATTTTGACCCGGCACATGCCGGAATGGCGCCAATCCTAGGCCTGAAGCTGATTTTGCGGCCAATGCTGATGCACGCTAACCTATGCACAAACGGCATAGTGTTTCATGTGACGCCAATTGACATTCGAGCGTGTTCCATTTTGGTGCACGCCAGGAGATGTGCTTCGTGAACCTTGAAAGCAAATGGCTGGAAGACTTCAGTGCGCTGGCCGCTACCCGCAGTTTTTCCCAGGCGGCAGAGCGGCGTTTCGTCACTCAACCGGCGTTTAGCCGGCGTATCCGCAGCTTGGAAGCAGCGCTGGGCCTGCAGTTGGTGAACCGTTCCCGCACGCCTATCGAATTGACTGAGGCAGGCCAGCTGTTTCTCGTCACAGCGCGTACGGTTGTCGACCAGTTGAGCGAAATTCTTCGCCATTTGCATCATCTTGAGGGCGGGCAGGGTGAGGTGGTTCAGGTGGCCGCGGCGCACTCCCTGGCGTCGGGCTTTTTCCCGCGTTGGGTGGCACAGTTACGTAACGAAGGCTTGAACATTGCCACCCGCTTGGTTGCGACTAACGTTGGGGATGCTGTGCATGCATTACGCGAAGGTGGCTGTGACCTGATGTTGGCCTTCTATGACCCGGACGCGGCCTTGCAGATGGACGCCGAGATCTTCCCGTCGATGCACATGGGCACCACGGAAATGTTGCCGGTGTGTGCCGTGGGCACCGATGGCAAGCCTATGTTCGACCTGGAAGGCGAGGCCAGCGTGCCGCTGCTAGCCTACACGGCCGGCGCGTTTCTCGGGCGTTCGGTGAATTTGCTGCTGCGCCAGCGCAATCTGCGTTATACCACCGTCTATGAGACGGCCATGGCCGACAGCCTCAAGAGCATGGCGCTGGAAGGGATGGGGATTGCATGGGTGCCGCGCCTGTCGATGCGCGGCGAGCTGGAGCGGGGAGAACTGGCGATCTGCGGCGGCAGCCAGTGGCATGTACCGCTGGAAATACGCCTTTACCGCTGCGCCCTGGTGCGCAAGGCCAACGTACGGCTGTTGTGGCGCAAGCTCGAGTCGGCTGCCGCCCAGGGCGAGCTTTGATGCATCATTGGGAGTGGCTTTGTAGGTGCGCGGTGATGTTGTCGCGATTGGCGTCGCTGTAGCGGTAGCAGTGCGCCCGGTCCCAGGCCCGCTGAGGAAAGACGTAGGTCTCGCATTTAAGGGGCCAGACCTTTATCTGTTTTTCGGCATTTTCATGGGTTGCCCCGAGCATGTGGCCGATCTCGTGTGCCAGGCTGGCATAGGAGCCGCGTGAGGCAATGGCGAAATTGCCTTCAAACTGTGCCAGGCCTTGAGTTTCGTAGCCGTTGTCGAGTGTCTGGAAAACGCTTTCGGTCACCAGGATCGATTTGTTGATGCCGCTTGGATAATGCTGGAATTTCAGCTCGGTCACCGCGCGATGGAAAGCCTCTAGCGTGGCGGCAGCATCGTTGCTGGCGGCATAGTCGATATCGGTGATACCCGCGATGTCGCGATGAAACACCACCTCGATGGGGTGTGAGGTGAAGGTGTGCATTTCGTCTTCCCAGTGTTGCAGGTAGTCACTATGCAGCGATTGCTCGCTGACGGCTGCCAGCTCATCGTGCAAGTAAACGTGAACGATCAAGGTGTCGCTGGCCATTGCCGTCGACACGCGCAAGGCGCAGCACAGAAGCAGAAATGTAGTGAGTCGTTTGATGTGGGACACGGGGCAACCCTTCGTATGTTGAGTGTTGGCAAATGCTCTGGCATCCGCCACAAGAGGGGCACTTGGAAGGCTTTGCGCAGGAGCAGTTCCGGTGCGGAAAAGTTGTCCCGCGAGACAGCTTGCCCTTTGATCCGGCATGTGCTTGCAGGGGTGGGCGGCGCGCCTTGAATTACGCTACAATCCCGCGCCTTCGGCCGACCTGGTCGATTCAGAATCCGTATGACAAGCCACGCCGGTCCACCTGCGTGGCTTGTTGCTTTTAGCGCGCCAGAAGGCGCTTGCAGGAGAGGCTCGACGATGAGTGCACTGGTTGGCGTGATCATGGGCTCCAAGTCCGATTGGTCCACCCTTAGCCACACCGCCGATATGCTGGAAAAACTCGGCATCCCCTACGAAGTGAAGGTGGTTTCCGCCCACCGCACCCCGGACTTGCTGTTCCAGTACGCCGAAGAGGCCGAAGGGCGCGGGATCGAGGTGATCATTGCTGGCGCGGGTGGCGCAGCCCACCTGCCAGGCATGTGCGCCGCCAAGACCCACCTGCCGGTGCTCGGCGTGCCCGTACAGTCGTCGATGCTGTCGGGCGTCGATTCGCTGCTGTCGATCGTGCAGATGCCTGCCGGCGTGCCGGTAGCCACCCTGGCCATCGGCCGTGCCGGGGCAATCAATGCCGCACTGCTGTCGGCCAGCATCCTGGGTGCCAAGTACCCGCAGTACCACGCGGCGCTCAAGCAATTCCGCACCGAGCAGACCGACACCGTGCTGGAAAATCCAGACCCGCGCCAGGCTTGAGGTTGAACCCATGAAGATCGGTGTAATCGGTGGCGGCCAGCTGGGCCGCATGCTGGCTCTGGCGGGCACCCCGCTGGGCATGAACTTCGCCTTCCTCGACCCCGCACCGGACGCTTGCGCCGCCCCGCTTGGCGAGCACCTGCGTGCCGACTACGGCGACCAGGACCACCTGCGCCAGCTGGCCGACGAAGTCGACGTGGTCACCTTCGAGTTCGAAAGCGTGCCGGCCGAGACCGTGGCCTTTCTCTCGCAGTTCGTGCCGGTGTACCCCAGTGCCGAAGCGCTGCGCATCGCCCGTGATCGCTTGTTCGAGAAGAGCATGTTCCGCGACCTGGGTATTCCTACCCCGGCCTTCGCCGACATTCTCTCGCAGGCCGATCTGGACGCCGCGGTGGCCAGCATTGGCCTGCCGGCAGTGTTGAAAACCCGCACCCTGGGTTACGACGGCAAGGGCCAGAAAGTGCTGCGCAAGCCTGAAGACGTGGTCGGTACTTTCGCCGAGCTGGGCAGCGTGCCATGCCTGCTGGAAGGCTTCGTGCCGTTCACCGGCGAAGTATCGCTGGTGGCCGTGCGTGCCCGTGATGGCGAAACCCGCTTCTACCCGCTGGTACATAACACGCACGAAAGCGGCATCCTGCGGCTGTCGGTCGCCAGCCAGGCGCACCCGCTGCAGGCCCTGGCCGAAGACTACGTGGGCCGGGTGCTCAAGCAACTGGACTATGTGGGCGTGATGGCCTTCGAGTTCTTCGAAGTCGACGGGGGCCTGAAGGCCAACGAAATTGCCCCGCGCGTGCACAACTCCGGCCACTGGACTATCGAAGGCACCGAGTGCAGCCAGTTCGAGAACCACTTGCGTGCCATTGCCGGCCTGCCGCTGGGCTCGACAGCCAAGGTGGGCGAAAGCGCGATGCTCAACTTCATCGGTGAAGTACCGCCTGTGAACAAGGTAGTCGCCATCGATGACTGCCACTTGCATCACTACGGCAAGGCCTTCAAGGTCGGTCGCAAGGTCGGTCACGCCACCCTGCGCTGCCAGGACATGGCTTCCCTCAAGCGCAAGATTGCCGAAGTAGAGGCTCTGATCAGCAACTGATCGAACTTCTGCAAGCGGCTTGCCCTCTGAAATGGCAACAAGCCAAAGCGCTGTCTAGGCTTTGGCTTGTTCCAACTTCACTGCAGAGGGATTGCCATGGGCATCATCGGAACCATCTTCATCGGCCTCATCGTCGGCTTGCTGGCCCGCTTCATCAAGCCGGGCGACGACAGCATGGGCTGGATCATGACCATCCTGCTGGGTATAGCCGGCTCCCTGCTGGCCACCTACGGCGGCCAGGCGCTGGGCATTTACCAAGCCGGGCAAGCCGCAGGGTTCTTCGGTGCGCTGGTCGGTGCCGTCATCGTTCTGGTGATCTACGGGTTCATCAAGAAACGCTGAATACTGGTTACAATGCCCGGCAATTCATTCGAGTTGCCGAGCATTTCCATGCGTGCTTTTTTCCTCGCCCCCCTGCTGTTGGCCAGCACCCTGGCCCATGCCGAACTGCCCGAAACTGACTGGCTGCAGTTGATGCCCAAGTCGGACCAGAAGGCGCTTGAGCAGATGCCCGAAATCGACCACAACTCGCCGGAAGCCCAGGGCGTATTCACCGCCAAGGGTGGCCTGAAGCAGAGCAAGGGCCTGCCGGCGGTGATGTATTCGACCAAGACCGTAGCGGCCATGGATGGCAAGGACATCCGCCTGGGCGGCTACCCGGTGCCGCTGGAGAGCGATGCCAAGGGCAACAGCACGCTGTTCTTCCTGGTGCCGTACCCGGGCGCGTGCATCCACGTGCCGCCGCCGCCGCCGAACCAGCTGGTGCTGGTGCGCTACCCAAAAGGTTTGAAGATCGATGACATCTACGCACCGCTGTGGGTCAGCGGCACGCTGAAGGTGGAGAAGGTCAGCAATGACCTGGCCGATGCGGCCTATGCGCTGGATGCGGGGAAGGTGAGGGTGGTGGAGGACGCCGATCTCTGATTGCCTGCGCCGGCCCTTTCGCGGGTAAACCCGCGAAGAGGCCCGCAAAGTCACTGCAAAACTCAGATCATTTCACAGCCAATCCGGACCCCCAGCGAGCTGCTAGCCCCTGGCTTAAGTTCCACCAGGTCGTCCCAAACATTCGCCGTCTCGATGCACAGCATTCGTTGCCAGCCGTCATCGGCCATGTCCGGCAACTCCTTGGCCCGCTCGATCCAAGGGTTCCAGATCACCGCCGAGCGTGATCCACTGCTGGTCAAGGTAATCCGCCGGTTCCAATGTGGGTCGACAATGCTCAATTGCGGCGGGGTAGCGAGATAGATGCGGTCGGTCTCCCCGGCAAAGCCCAGCGCGCCTTGCTGCTGGCGCTGCTCCCAGTCAGCCAGGGTCTCGATGTAGCCCAGCCCCTCAACCCCTTCGACCCGCGCCTGACGCACGTCACTGACCGCAAAGTAGCTGTGCAGGGCCTGGCTGATGGTCACGGGGGTATTGCCCATATTCCGACTGGTCAGGCTCAGCTTCAGGTCCGCGCCCAGTTCCACCACCAGCTTCAGCTCGACGTCATGCGGCCAGCCAGGTAGGTCACCCTGCGCTTCTGGCAGCTCGAATTCGATGCGCAGGCCGTCGCCCGCTTCCTCGATGCCCAGCAATTGCCAGTCGCGTGCGCGCGCTAGGCCGTGGGCAGGCGCCTGTTCACCGTGGTACATGGCCTGTACGACCGGGGGATTGCGCTGCAGGTTGCCGAACCACGGCCAGCACACCGGCACCCCGGCGCGCACCGACTTACCTTGGCGGAACATGGCCTGGTCACTCAGCCACAGCAGCGGTGGTTCGCCGACCCGCTGGTAGCTGAGGATCTGCGCGCCCTGCTGGGCGATCAGTAAGTCGGCGTGGTCGCTGCTGATACGCCAGCAGTTGAGTTCGCCATGTTGCTCGGTTACGACCTGGTAGGTAGCCATTGCGTTGATCTCATTGATTGCCAGTGGGCCTTGGACCCGGGCACATGCAATGAGTTTACCGCCGGCGTGGCTCAGCGACGAGGTACGGAGCGGGTGCGGCCACTGCCGTCGATGGCGACGAAGACGAACACCGCTTCGGTGACCTTGCGCCATTCACTGGAAAGCGGGTCGTCGCTCCACACTTCGACCATCATCTGGATCGAGCTGCGACCGATTTCCAGGGTCTGGGTATAGAACGACAACTGCGCGCCCACGGCGACCGGTACCAGGAAGGCCATGCGGTCGATGGCTACCGTAGCAACGCGCCCACCGGCGACGCGGCTGGCCATGGCGGTGCCGGCCAGGTCCATCTGGGCGACCAGCCAGCCGCCGAAGATGTCGCCAAACCCGTTGGTCTCGCGCGGCAGTGCGGTGATTTGCAAGGCCAGGTCGCCTTGCGGGATTGGATCTTCTTGTTCGAGCTCAATCATGCGATGGGGCCTCTGACCCGTGACGCTTTCGTTGGTGTGGCGCAAAGGCCGGGTAAACGATTCAGCTTGAAACATACTACGCCGATTTCGTTTCACTGGGCGGCCGTAGGGAAACTCTGCGAAACCGCCTGACAATAATGACCGGCGTTTTCGCACAACATCCCACGTTAGGAGCAACCTTTTCCTACGAAGCGCCAGTATATAGAGCATAACCGCCAGCGACGACCGCGCATTCATGAATATCCACAAGGTTTTTGTATCGCTTTCGGCGCCGCTCAGCAATTTGCTATCTTCGCCTGTGGTTCAATCCAGAAGCCGCGTGCCAAGCGGCCTGCATGCCCTACAAAGAGAACAATCAGCGATGACTTCCGTGCCGAGCAGTATCGAGCAGCCCTCGCGGCCGCTGACCCGCAGTGACTACAAAACTCTCTCACTGTCCGCCCTCGGCGGCGCGCTGGAGTTCTACGACTTCATCATCTTTGTGTTCTTTGCCACGGTGGTCGGCAAGCTGTTTTTCCCCGCCGACATGCCCGAATGGCTGCGCCTGATGCAAACCTTCGGCATCTTCGCTGCCGGCTACTTGGCGCGGCCGCTGGGCGGCATCATCATGGCTCACTTTGGCGACCTGCTCGGGCGCAAGAAAATGTTCACCCTGAGCATCTTCATGATGGCGCTGCCGACCCTGATCATGGGCTTGCTGCCGACGTATGCACAGATTGGCATGTGGGCGCCGGTCCTGTTGCTGCTGATGCGGCTGATCCAGGGCGCGGCGATCGGTGGCGAGGTTCCGGGCGCCTGGGTGTTCGTGTCCGAGCACGTCCCAGAGCGCAACACCGGCTACGCCTGCGGCACCCTCACGGCCGGGCTGACTGCGGGCATCCTGCTTGGCTCGCTGGTGGCGACCCTTATCAACAGCGTCTACAGCGCGGAAGAAGTGGCTGATTACGCCTGGCGTATCCCGTTCCTGCTTGGTGGTGTGTTTGGCCTGTTCTCGGTGTATCTGCGCCGCTGGCTGCACGAAACCCCAGTGTTCGCCGAGATGCAACAGCGCAAGGCGCTGGCCGAGGAGTTGCCGCTGCGCGCGGTGCTGCGTGACCATCGCGGCGCGATCATCCTGTCGATGCTGCTGACCTGGATGCTGTCGGCTGCCATCGTGGTGGTCATCCTGATGACGCCGACGTTGCTGCAGAGTATTCACCACATCAGCCCGACCGACGCGCTCAAGGCCAACAGCCTGGCAATCGTGCTGCTCAGCCTTGGCTGTATCGGCGCGGGCAGCCTGGCCGACCGCTTTGGCGCGGGGCGGGTGTTCGTGATTGGCAGCCTGCTGCTGCTAGCGTCGTCCTGGGCGTTCTACCACAGCCTGGCGGCACGGCCCGAATTGCTGTTCCCGTTGTATGCGATAACCGGCCTGTGCGTGGGCGTGATCGGCGCGGTGCCTTATGTGATGGTCAAGGCGTTCCCGGCAGTAGTGCGCTTCAGCGGGCTGTCGTTCTCGTACAACGTCGCCTACGCGATCTTTGGCGGGCTGACACCGATGGTGGTGACTGCGCTGCTGAAGGTGAGCCCGATGGCACCTGCCTACTATGTGGCGGGGTTGTGTGCCGTTGGTCTGCTTGTGGGCCTGTACCTGCTCGCCAACAAGCGCTGATCTGCGCCAAGGCGGCCGGCCTCTTCGCCGGCGCGCCCGCGAAGAGGCCGGACCTATTTTCAGTGATGGCCTTTCATCCAATTGTCATATTCAAGTCATATCGTGTTCATGCGGCCTACCGATACTTGGGCCCGTTCCATCCGACACCCCAATATTCCTGCTAGGAGCAAGGCATGAAACTGAAGCGTTTGATGGCGGCCCTCACCTTTGCCGCCGCTGGCGTTGCAACCGCCAACGCGGTAGCCGCCGTCGACCCTGCGATCCCGACCTACACCAAGACCACCGGTGTTTCGGGCAACCTCTCCAGCGTAGGTTCGGACACCCTGGCGAACTTGATGACGCTGTGGGCCGAGGCTTACAAGAAGGAATATCCGAACGTAAACATCCAGATCCAGGCTGCCGGCTCCTCCACCGCACCACCCGCGCTGACCGAAGGCACCGCCAACCTCGGCCCGATGAGCCGGAAGATGAAGGACGTCGAACTGCAGGCCTTCGAGCAGAAGTACGGCTACAAGCCGACCGCCATCCCAGTCGCTGTAGACGCCCTGGCTGTGTTCGTGCACAAGGACAACCCGATCAAAGGCCTGACCATGGCCCAGGTTGACGCTATCTTCTCTTCTACCCGCCTGTGCGGTGGCAAAGCTGACGTCAAGACTTGGGGTGACCTGGGCGTGACCGGCGACCTGGCCAACAAACCCGTGCAGCTGTTTGGCCGTAACTCGGTATCGGGTACCTACGGCTACTTCAAGGAAGAAGCCCTGTGCAAAGGCGACTTCAAGCCTAACGTCAATGAACAACCTGGCTCGGCTTCGGTCGTGCAGTCGATCAGCTCCTCGCTGAACGGCATTGGCTACTCGGGCATCGGTTATAAGACCGCCAGCGTCAAGACCGTAGCCCTGGCTAAGAAGGAAGGCGGCGAGTTCGTTGAAGACAACGAAACCAACGCCCTGAACGGCACCTACCCGCTGTCGCGCTTCTTGTACGTCTATGTCAACAAAGCGCCGAACAAGCCGCTGGCCCCGTTGGAAGCCGAGTTCGTCAAGCTGGTGCTGTCGCAAGCTGGCCAACAGGTCGTAGTGAAGGATGGTTATATCCCGCTGCCGGCCAAAGTCGTCGACAAGACCCTGGCTGACCTGGGCCTGTCCCACGCTGGTAATGTCGCAAAAAAGTAATTAACTGAAGGGGAGGCCGGTGCAACTGCCCGGCCTCTTCCAAGCATTTTCGGTCCGAAGCCAGGTTCCCTGTGCGGCGGGCTTTCGCGCGTCACCACTTTGTAATGTTTTTGTCACACGGGACCGCTAGGGTGTGCGCATGAATGATCTGGCCAATTCCAACATGACCCAAAACTCCCAGCCCGTGCGGATTGACTTCAATACGCCCGAGTTGCAACGCAAGCGCCGCATACGCGCGCTCAAGGACCGCCTGACCCGCTGGTATGTACTGGTAGGCGGGCTTGCCGTATTGGCGGCAATTACCCTGATCTTCTTCTACCTGGCCTACGTGGTGCTGCCACTGTTCCAAGGCGCCGAGCTGACCAGCAAGAAAGCCCTGGAACCTACCTGGCTGCAGCAGGATGCCGGCAAGCCGCTGATGATCGCGCTTGAAGAGCAGAACCTGGTGGGGATGCGTGTTTCGGACAAAGGCCAGGCACTGTTCTTCGATACCAAGACCGGTAACGAGCTCAGTCGTGTCGACCTGCCGGTGCCGCCAGACACCCAGGTCACTTCGATCAGTGCCGACCAGCCGGGTAGCTCGCTGGTGGTGCTGGGCTTGTCCAATGGTCAGGCACTGGCGTTCCACCACACCTACAAGGTCACCTACCCGGACAACAACAAGACCATTACCGCGGGTATCGACTACCCCTACGGCGAGCAGCCGTTCGTCCTCGACGAACAGGGCCGTGCGCTGGAGCATGTCAGCATCAACGTCAATGGTGACACTTTGGTGCTGGCGGGTTCCACCGGCGCGCACCTGCAGGTGGTCGAGCTGACGCGTACCGAAAACATGATGACTGAAGAGGTCACTACCGAGCAGAAGCGCATCGAACTGCCGCAGATGACCGAGACGGTGAAAAACATCTTCATCGACCCGCGCCAGCAGTGGCTGTATGTGATCAACGGGCGCGCCACCGCCGACGTGTTCAGCCTGCGCGACAAGAGCCTCAACGGTCGCTACAAGCTGTCGGAAAGCGCCGACACCGAAATTACTGCCACCGCCCAGTTGGTCGGCGGTATCTCGCTGATCATCGGTAACTCCAAGGGTGGCCTGGCCCAGTGGTTCATGGCCCGTGACCCGGATGGCGAATCGCGCTTCAAGCAGATTCGCACCTTCCAGATGGGTACGGCGCCAATCGTGCAAATCGATGCCGAAGAGCGCCGCAAGGGCTTCGTCGCCCTGGACGCCGAGGGCAAGCTGGGGGTGTTCCACAGCACCGCCCACCGCACCTTGCTGGTCGAGCCGGCTGCCGAAGGCCCGGGCATCTTGGCCCTGTCGCCACGCGCCAACCGAATCATGATCGAAGCGGGCGGCAAGCTGCTGCCGCTGAGCCTGCGCAACCCGCACCCGGAAGTGTCCTTCAGCGCGCTGTGGGGCAAGGTGTGGTACGAGAACTACGACGAGCCGAAATACGTTTGGCAATCGACCGCTTCGAACACTGACTTCGAGCCCAAGCTGAGCCTGTCGCCGCTGACCTTCGGTACCCTGAAGGCGGCGTTCTACGCGATGATCCTTGCGGCCCCGCTGGCCATTGCCGCAGCCATCTACACCGCCTACTTCATGGCCCCCGGCATGCGTCGCAAGGTCAAGCCGGTGATCGAACTGATGGAAGCGATGCCTACAGTGATCCTCGGTTTCTTCGCTGGCCTGTTCCTGGCCCCTTACCTGGAAGGCCACCTGCCAGGTGTGTTCAGCCTGTTCCTGCTGATGCCGATCGGCATTTTGCTGGCCGGCTTTACCTGGAGCCGCCTGCCAGAGTCGATCCGCCTGCGCGTGCCGGATGGCTGGGAGGCGGCGATCCTGATCCCGGTCATCCTGTTCACCGGCTGGTTCGCCCTGACCATGAGCCCGCATTTGGAAAGCTGGTTCTTCGGTGGCGATATGCGCTTGTGGATCACCAACGACCTAGGCATCACCTACGACCAGCGCAACGCCCTGGTAGTGGGCATCGCCATGGGCTTCGCAGTCATCCCGAACATCTACTCCATCGCCGAAGACGCCGTGTTCAGCGTGCCGCGCAGCCTGACCCTGGGCTCGCTGGCCCTGGGTGCAACGCCGTGGCAAACCCTGACCCGCGTGGTCATCCTCACCGCCAGCCCGGGTATCTTCTCGGCGCTGATGATCGGTATGGGCCGGGCGGTGGGTGAGACCATGATCGTGCTGATGGCCACCGGCAACACCCCGGTGATGGAGCTGAACCTGTTCGAAGGCATGCGCACCCTGGCCGCCAACGTGGCCGTGGAAATGCCTGAATCGGAAGTCGGCGGCAGCCACTACCGCGTGCTGTTCCTGGCCGCGCTGGTGTTGCTGATGTTCACCTTCATCATGAACACCTTGGCCGAGCTGATTCGCCAGCGTCTGCGCAAGAAATACTCGTCGCTTTGATAGAAAGGTAGCGATCCGTGAAAAAGGATTCCCTCAAAGGCTGGTTCAAGAGCGGCGCCCCAGGCGTCTGGATGAGCGGCGGCGCAGTGGCCATGGCAGTGATCATGACTGTCGGCCTGCTGGCGGTAATCGCCGTGCGCGGCCTGGGCCACTTCTGGCCGGCCGATCTAGTCCAGGCCACCTACAAGGTGCCAGGCCAGGCTGATCTTGTCGTCATCGGCGAAGTGGTGCAAAAAGAAGAGGTACCTCGTGCCCGCCTGAAGGGCGCCGGCCTGCCGGTGCCTGACCAAGGCCCGGAGTTCATGACCCGCGAGCTGGTCAAGGTGGGTAACCGTGACCTCAATGGCAGCGACTTCACCTGGGTGGTTGGCGACTGGCTGGTCGACGAACAGCGCCCGGCCGACCTGATTGCCCTGGAGCGCCGCGAGTGGGGCAACTTCTATGGCTACCTGGTCAGCGTCAAGGAGCAAGGCCGCGTGGTCGCCGAGGGCCCTGCTGCCTGGAACGAGTTGCAGGCCCGCCTCAAGCGTGCCAACCAACTCAACAACGAACTGCAAAGCCTCGAAAAGACAGACATCGGTGCCATCAACCATGGCCTCGAGCGCCTGCGCCTGCATGCCCGCAAGCTGGAGCTGGACGGCAAACTGGACGCCGCCGCGCAAGCCGACATGGACGCCGACCGCGCGGAGCTGAACAACCGCTACAAGGCCATCGAAGCGCGCCTGAGCGGGTTGCACCAGGCCTTCGCCCGCGACAGCCTGGTGGCCCGAGATGGCAATGGCCGTGAAGTGGAAATCAACCTGAGCAAGGTGGTGCACGCCATCCAGCCGAACGCCATGTCGGGTTTCACCAAGCTGGGCACCTACTTCACCAAGGTTTGGGAATTCCTCAGCGACGACCCACGTGAAGCGAACACCGAAGGCGGTATCTTCCCGGCCATCTTCGGTACCGTGATGATGACCCTGATCATGGCCGTGATCGTCACCCCATTCGGGGTGCTGGCTGCCGTCTACCTGCGCGAGTACGCCAAGCAGGGCCCCGTGACCCGGTTGATCCGCATCGCCGTGAACAACCTTGCCGGTGTACCGGCTATCGTCTACGGCGTGTTCGGCCTGGGCTTCTTCGTCTACGTGCTGGGTGGCTCGATCGACCGCTTGTTCTTCCCCGAAGCCCTGCCGGCGCCAACCTTGGGCACTCCGGGCCTGTTGTGGGCATCGTTGACCCTGGCGTTGCTGGCAGTACCGGTGGTGATCGTGGCCACCGAAGAGGGGCTGGCGCGTATACCGCGTACCGTGCGCGAAGGCTCGCTGGCCCTGGGCGCGACCAAGGCCGAGACGTTGTGGAAGATCGTCTTGCCCATGGCCAGCCCAGCCATGATGACCGGCATGATCCTCGCCGTGGCCCGCGCTGCCGGTGAAGTGGCGCCGTTGATGCTGGTGGGTGTGGTGAAGCTGGCGCCGTCGCTGCCGGTGGACGGCAACTACCCGTACCTGCACCTGGACCAGAAGATCATGCACCTGGGCTTCCACATCTATGACGTCGGTTTCCAAAGCCCGAACGTCGAAGCCGCGCGGCCGCTGGTATATGCCACGGCGCTGCTGCTGGTATTGGTGATCGCGTCCCTCAACCTCTCGGCGGTGTGGATCCGTAACCACCTACGCGAGAAGTACAAGGCCCTCGACAGCTGATTGAAGCTTTATGTCACAAGCGGCAAGCGCCAAGCAGATTGCCGCTTTGCCCTAACTTGCAGCTTGCAGCTTGCAGCTCGCAGCTACAAACGGAGTGAGACCATGCAGCAAGACTCCCATACCCACGGCATCGACATGTCTGCCCTGGGCCGCAACAAGCAAAGCCTGCGCCTGGCCGAAGAAACGGTGGCCATCGAAGTACCTGGCCTGAGCCTGTTCTACGGCGACAAGCAAGCTTTGTTCGACGTCAATATGAACATCCCCAAGCAGCGCGTGACCGCCTTCATCGGCCCGTCCGGCTGCGGCAAGTCGACCCTGCTGCGCACCTTCAACCGCATGAACGACCTGGTTGACGGCTGCCGCGTGGAAGGCGCCATCAACCTGTACGGCAACAACATCTACCGTAAGGGTGAGGACGTGGCCGAGCTGCGCCGCCGGGTAGGCATGGTGTTCCAGAAGCCCAACCCGTTTCCCAAGACCATCTACGAGAACGTGGTCTACGGCCTGCGAATCCAGGGCATCAACAAAAAGCGCGTGCTCGACGAAGCGGTCGAGTGGGCCCTTAAGGGCGCAGCCCTATGGGACGAGGTCAAGGACCGCCTGCACGAATCGGCCTTGGGCCTGTCCGGTGGCCAGCAGCAGCGCCTGGTCATTGCCCGCACCATCGCCGTGGAACCTGAGGTGCTGCTGCTCGATGAACCGTGCTCGGCACTGGACCCGATCTCGACCCTGAAGGTCGAAGAGCTGATCTACGAATTGAAATCCAAGTACACCATCGTCATCGTGACCCACAACATGCAGCAGGCGGCCCGTGTTTCGGACTACACCGCCTTCATGTACATGGGCAAACTGATCGAATACGGTGACACCGACACCCTGTTTACCAACCCGGCGAAGAAGCAGACCGAAGACTACATCACCGGTCGTTATGGCTAAGAGCGCCTTTGGCGCAGCTGCAAGCCTCGAGCTGCAAGCTGCAAGACAAAGCGGTTAGCGCGGAGCCAGGGAACGACACGAACCACTTGAAGCTTGCAGCTAGCAGCTAGCAACTTCGCGGAGCGACAGCATGATCAACAAAGAAAGCCTTACGCACCACATTTCCCAGCAGTTCAACGCCGAGCTGGAAGAAGTGCGCAGCCACCTGCTGGCCATGGGTGGGCTGGTAGAAAAGCAGGTCAACGACGCCGTTACCGCACTGATCGAGGCCGACTCGGGCCTGGCCCAGCAGGTGCGTGAAGTCGACGAGCAGATCAACCAGATGGAGCGCAACATCGACGAGGAGTGCCTGCGCATCCTCGCCCGTCGCCAGCCGGCGGCGTCCGACCTGCGCCTGATCATCAGCATCTCCAAATCGGTGATCGACCTGGAGCGCATCGGTGACGAGTCGACCAAAATCGCCCGGCGCGCCATCCAGCTGTGCGAAGAAG
Source organism: Pseudomonas sp. Leaf58 (assembly GCF_003627215.1). Taxonomy (NCBI): domain Bacteria; kingdom Pseudomonadati; phylum Pseudomonadota; class Gammaproteobacteria; order Pseudomonadales; family Pseudomonadaceae; genus Pseudomonas; species Pseudomonas sp. Leaf58. The sequence continues at coordinate 5,363,856 of NZ_CP032677.1, read as the reverse complement.
GTGAGTCGCCACGTGGCTACGTCGAGGTGCGCCACATCGGCGACCAGGTGCGCAACATGGTCCGTGACGCGCTGGACGCCTTTGCCCGCTTCGACGCCGACCTGGCATTGTCGGTGGCCCAGTACGACAAAACTATCGACCGCGAATACAAAACCGCGCTGCGTGAGCTGGTGACCTACATGATGGAAGACCCGCGCTCAATCTCGCGGGTACTGAGTGTAATTTGGGTCCTGCGTTCGCTGGAGCGTATCGGCGACCATGCGCGCAACATCTCCGAACTGGTGATCTACCTGGTGCGCGGTACCGACGTGCGCCACATGGGCCTCAAGCGCATGACGGCAGAAGTGCAGGGCACTGCGCTCGCCGACGGCGAAAAGGCTAATGTTCCGGGCGAATCTGACGATAAGTAAGGTTGCTCCCGAGCATCGACGCCCGGCCTTGGCCGGGCGTTTTCGTTTGCGGTCGAGGAGCCGGCAGGCACCCGCGAACGATGTGAAGAGGTCCCGGCGTGACCAGGTTGTAGCAAATAGCCATTATTTGGCAGTAGGCGAGTCGGGATTCAGAAGGAGTATCGATGAGTAAAGTGAATGTGCTGGTCGTGGATGACGCCCCGTTTATCCGTGACCTGGTCCGTAAGTGCCTGCGCAATGCCTTCCCGGGCATGGCCATCGACGACGCGGTCAACGGGCGCAAGGCCATGGCCATGTTGGGCAAGGAAGCGTTCGACCTGGTCCTGTGCGACTGGGAAATGCCGGAAATGTCCGGCCTGGAACTGCTCACCTGGTGCCGGCAGCAGCCTGCGCTGAAGAACCTGCAGTTCATCATGGTGACTAGCCGTGGTGACAAGGAAAACGTTATCCAGGCGATCCAGGCGGGCGTTTCCGACTTTGTTGGCAAGCCGTTCACCAATGAGCAGTTGCTCACCAAAGTGAAAAAGGCCCTGACCAAAATCGGCAAGCTCGACAGCCTGATGGCCGGCGGCCCGGCCCGGATCAATTCGGCGTTCGCCAATGACTCGCTGAATGCCCTGACTGCCGGCAAGCCCGAAGTGGCCAAGGTGACGCCCCCCGCAGCGGCACCGGCGCCGTCCAAGCCAGTGGTTACTGCACCCGCGTCAGCCGCCCCCGCGCCGGCTGGCCGTGGCCAAGGCCAGTTGCGCCTTGCCAGCGGCATGCAGCCGTGCGTGATCAAGGCGCTGAGCCTGAAAGAGGCGTTGCTGGTGGTACGCCGCGGCGAAGCGCTGCCACAGGTGCTGGAAGGCGCCGTGCTGGACCTGGAGCAGGGCGAGAGCGCCGAAGTCGCGCGCCTGAACGGCTACCTGCATGCTGTTGCGGCACTGGAGCCTAAGCCCGACAGTGATTGGCTGCAGCTAACGTTCAAGTTCGTCGACCAGGATGCCCAGAAGCTCGACTATCTGTCGCGGCTGATTGCCCGTGGGACCGCGCAAAAGCACTTTACCCCTGGCGGCTGAGTAACGGCCACTGGACTTATCGCCGCCAAGCCACCCACAGGTACAGCGACAACCGCTGGCCTTGTGCACTTCCTGTGGGAGCTGGCTTGCCGGCGATAGGGCCGGCCCTGCTGATGCCATCCGACCAACTGCAATACCCGCCGCAAAACCCGCTGCTAGGCTTCGACAGATCTCAACTGTCAAAAAGCCACTATCATGCCCGCCCGCCTGCTGCTGTTCTGCGCATTGCTCATGGCCTCGGCGTCGAGCCTGGGTGTGACCCTCTACAAGATCACCGACGATTCCGGTGTTATCTCCTATTCTGACCGGCCTGGCCCCGGCGCCAAACCTTTGGTGCTGCGTGAACCCATGGTCGAAATGCTCGAAGGCCAGGTGCTGTTGAACGCGAAAACCTTCGATGGCGGGGTCAGCTTCTCAGCACGTAATGAACTGCATGTGCCGGTGGAGGTGGAATTGCGCCTGGACAACCTGGTGAACGCGCAAGGCGGCGATTCGCCGCGCATGGTGCGCCGGGTACTGCCGCCGCGCACCACGCAAATGCTCAGCGTGCTCAGGGGGCGCCCCGGGCTGCTGTTGAACTACCGCTCGACCCTGCTGCAGGCCATGGGTGACCCCAGCAAGCGGCCACTGGGCTTTCGCTATGCGTTCCCTTGGCTCGGCGGGCCGTTCCGTGTCACCCAGGGCCCCAATGGCCGTATCAGCCATTTTGGGCCCAAAGGCCGTTATGCCATGGATATCGCCATGCCTGAAGGCACCACCATCATTGCCGCGCGAGAAGGCGTGGTGGTGAAGACGGAAAACAGCCAAAGCGGCCGCGCGCCCAACCCGTCCGGCAACTTTGTGAGGGTTCTGCACGCGGACGGCACCATGGGCGTGTACCTGCACCTGATGCGCGGTTCGGTGGTGGTGGCGGAAGGGCAACGAGTACGTCAGGGGCAGGTGCTGGCCAAGTCGGGTAATACCGGCAACAGCACCGGGCCGCACCTGCATTTTGTGGTGCAGCGCAATGTGGGGTTGGCGCTGGAATCGATACCTTACCGGTTCGATCGGCCGATCAGCGGGATGCCTGACTTCACGGCGGGTAACCCTTGAAATTACCGGGCCGCAAAGCGGCCCCAGAATCTCAATCCAGCTTCAGCACCTTGGCCAGCACGATCTTCGGCCCTTTCATCTTCTTGATGATGATGCGCAGCCCTTCGACCTCCAGCACTTCCTCTTCTTCAGGCACGCGCTTGAGCGTCTCGTAGATCAGCCCGGCCAGGGTTTCCGCCTCGATGTGGTCGAGGTCGATGCCCAGCAGGCGCTCGACCTTGAACAGCGGCGTGTCGCCCCGTACCAGCAGCTTGCCCGGTTGGTAGGCGAGGATGCCGCGCTCGGTCTTGCGGTGCTCGTCCTGAATGTCGCCCACCAGCACTTCCAGCACGTCTTCCATGGTCAGGTAGCCGATTACCTTGCCATCGGCTTCCTCCACCAGCACGAAGTGCGCGCCGCCCTTGCGGAACTGCTCCAGCAGTTGCGACAGCGGCATGTGCCGCGATACGCGCTCCAGCGGCCGGGCGAGATCGTCCAGGTCGATGGTTTCTGGCAAGTGCTCGAGTTCGGCCAGCTCCAGCAACAGGTCCTTGATATGCAACAGGCCGGTGAACTCCTCACGTTCGGCGTCGTATACCGGGTAGCGGCTGAACTTGTGCCGGCGCACCAGGGCCAGGATCTGCTTCAACGGCGCATGCGCATCGATGCTGACCATGTCCTCGCGGGAGTTGGCCCAGTCGACCACCTCTAGCTCGCCCATTTCCACGGCCGAGGCCAGCACGCGCATGCCTTGGTCGCTTGGGTCCTGGCCACGGCTGGAGTGCAGGATCAGCTTGAGCTCTTCTCGGCTGTAATGGTGTTCGTGGTGCGGGCCGGGCTCGCCTTGGCCGGCAATGCGCAGGATGGTGTTGGCGCTGGCATTGAGCAGGTAGATGGCCGGGTACATCGCCCAGTAGAACAGGTACAGCGGCACCGCGGTCCACAGCGACAACAGCTCGGGCTTGCGGATGGCCCAGGACTTGGGGGCCAGCTCACCAACCACAATGTGCAGGTAGGAAATGACAAAGAAGGCGACGAAGAACGAAATCGCTTTGATCAGCTCGGGTGTGTTGACACCGAAGTACGCCAGCAGCGGCTCGAGCAGGTGGGCGAAGGCCGGTTCACCAACCCACCCCAGGCCCAGGGAGGCGAGGGTGATACCCAACTGGCAGGCCGACAGGTAGGCGTCGAGCTGGTTGTGTACCTTGCGCAGAATGTTGCCGCGCCAGCCATGTTGTTCGGCGATGGACTCTACGCGGGTGGAGCGCAGCTTGACCATGGCGAATTCGGCCGCAACGAAGAAGCCGTTGAGCAGCACCAGCAGCAGGGCAAAGATGATCATGCCGAAATCGGCGAATAACGAGGTGAGGCTGATACCAGGGGAAGGGTCCATGATGGAGTTTTTACGGGGTCCGTCTTTGAGATAGAGAGAAAAAAAGTGCCAGCTCTTGCTGGCACAGGGGATCCAATGTAGCGGCTAGGACGGTAAAAGCAAAGGGCAGCGGATTCATTGGGGCTGCAAAGCAGCCCCCGAAGCACTCAACCCTTGCCGTTAGCCAATTGTGCAGGCGCAAAGTGACAGGTAAAGGTACTGCCATGCCCCGGCACGCTGCTGATCTCCAGCTTGCCACGGTGGCGCATCAGCACATGCTTGACGATTGCCAGTCCCAGCCCGGTGCCGCCGGTATTCGAAGCACGGCTGGAGTCCACCCGGTAGAAGCGTTCGGTCAGGCGTGGCAAATGCTTGGCATCGATACCCACCCCCGAGTCCTGTACCGACAGGTGCGCGCCCTGGGCATCGGCCCACCAGCGGATGCGGATACTGCCTTCGTCCTGGGTATATTTGACTGCGTTGAATACCAAGTTGGAAAAGGCACTGCGTAACTCCGACTCGCTGCCCTTCAGGCATACACCGGGCGCGGCTTCGAGGGTAATGCGCTGGTTGCGCGGCCCGGATAGGGCCTGGGCGTCGTTCTTGATCGCCGCGAGCAAGGCATCGACCGCCACCGGCTGGTTGTCCGAGGGGTAGTCGGTGGCTTCCAACTTGGCCAACAGCAGCAGGTCATTAAGCAAGGTCTGCATGCGCGAACCTTGCTGGCTCATCTGCTGCAGGGCGCGGCCCCAGCGGGGGTTCACGTCTTCGACGTTGTCCAGCAGGGTTTCCAGATAGCCGGTGATCACCGTCAGCGGCGTGCGCAGCTCGTGGGACACGTTGGCGATGAAGTCCTTGCGCATCTGTTCCAGCTGGTGGATGCGGGTGACATCGCGCACCAGCATCAGGTGCTCGTTGTTGCCGTAGCGGGTGATGTGCAGCTGCACGCGCATGCGGTCGTTGATCGGCGAGGGGATTTCTAGTGGTTCGAGGTAGTTTTCCGCCTCGAAATATTCCTTGAAACGCGGGTGGCGCACCAGGTTGGTCACTTGCTGGCCGCCGTCCTGTGGGGTCTTGAAGCCCAGCAAGGTCTCGGCGGCGCGGTTCCACCATTCCAGGTTGCCGTCGCTGTCGAGCATGATGACCGCGTCACGCAGTGCGGCGGTGGACTCCTGCACCCGGTCGATCACTGCCTGCAGGCGGCCGCGCACGCGCTGGTCGCGGCGTTGCAGGTGGTAGATGCTGTCGAACACCTCGCCCCATAGGCCGTAGCCATCGGGCGGTGCTTCATCGGGTTGGTGGTTGCGCAACCAGTCATGCAGGCGTAGCAGTTGCTTGAGGGTCCAGCTTAGGTAAAGTGCCAGGCCGATGGCCAGGCTCCAGCCATAGTAGCCGCTGACCAGCCCACCGATCAGGCAGACGGTAATCAGCAGCAGCAGGTGGCGAATCAGGGTCGCGTGCCAGTTCTGGTTCAATTGACGGTCCTTGTACAACGACGTGCAGCTTGGCGCTTTTGAGCTTGATCAGCTCTTGGTCGAGAAGCGGTAGCCAGTGCCCCGGACGGTTTGTACCAGATTTTCATAGGCTTCACCCAACGCCTTGCGCAGGCGACGGATGTGCACGTCAACGGTGCGTTCTTCGACATAGACATTGCCACCCCACACCTGGTCGAGCAGCTGGCCACGGGTGTAGGCGCGTTCCTGGTGGGTCATGAAGAACTGCAGCAAGCGGTATTCGGTGGGGCCCATCTCGGCGGGTTTGCCGTCGATGGTCACGCGGTGGCTGATCGGGTCGAGCAGCAGGCCCCCGACTTCGATCGGGGCCTCGCTGTCGCTTGGGCCGGTGCGGCGCAGCACGGCTTTCAGGCGGGCGACCAGTTCACGCGGCGAGAACGGCTTGGTGATGTAGTCGTCCGCACCTACTTCCAGGCCTTGGATTTTGTTGTCCTCTTCACCCTTGGCGGTCAGCATGATGATCGGGATATCGCCGGTCAACTCGTCGCGCTTGAGGCGGCGGGCCAACTCGATACCGGATGTGCCTGGCAGCATCCAGTCGAGCAAGATCAGGTCCGGTTTGCGGTCGACGATGATCGCATGGGCCTGTTGGGAGTTTTCCGCTTCCAGGCAGTCATAGCCGGCCATTTCCAGAGCAACGGCGATCATCTCGCGAATAGGCGCTTCGTCGTCGACGATCAGAATGTTTCTGCCAACCATGCTCAAAACCTCTCCTGGATTCGGTGTCTTGGCCCGCATTAGATAACGGAATTATTGCAGCTGTGTGACAGGGTGTTGGCCGTTCTGGCGACATTCCGTGACTGGACTAGGCTTGAATGGGCCGCAATCGCGGCAATCCGAACTCATCTCCCCCCGAAACAATGGTGAATCCAATGACACGACAAACGCTGAGCTGGATGGCCCTTTTCACTGCGCTGGCGCTCCCGGGGGTGGCCTCGGCCGACCATGCGATGAAGAAGGGTGACATGTTGGTCGACCATGCCGGCATGACCTTGTACACCTTTGACAAGGATGCCGGCGGCAAGTCGATGTGTAATGGCGAATGCGCTACCAACTGGCCGCCGTTGATGGTCAAGGCCAATGACGAACCGGCCAAGGACAAATGGACAGTGGTGATGCGCGATGACGGCACCAAGCAGTGGGCCTATGACGGCAAGCCGTTGTACACCTTCATCAAGGACAAGAAAGCCGGGGACAAGACCGGTGATGGCGTGAAGGACGTCTGGCACGTTGCCAAACCCTGAACAGCGCCACCGAACGATGGAGCGGGTTCAGCCGCGAATGCTGTGGTGCAGCAGGCATCGCATTCGCGGGTAAACCCGCTCCAAGGTTGGTGGAGCTTCAGCGCAGTGCGTAATCCAGCACCACACCCATGAACACCAGCAACCCCGCCCAGTGGTTGTGCAGAAACGCCTTGAAGCACGATTCCCGGTCCAGCTTGCGCGTCGACCAGTACTCCCAGGCAAAGCACGCCGCCGCACCGAGCAGCCCCAGGTGGAACCAGCCCCCCAGGTCGAAGCGGCTACCCGCTAGCAACAGGCAGCCCAAAGACAACAACTGCAAGGTCAGAATGATGCTGCGGTCGGCGTCACCGAACAGGATTGCCGTCGATTTCACGCCAATCTTCAGGTCATCATCCCGGTCAACCATGGCGTAGTAGGTGTCGTAACCTACCGTCCACAGCAGGTTGGCGATATACAACAGCCAGGCGCTAGCCGGCAGTTCCCCACCGGCGGCAGTGAAGGCCATCGGAATGCCCCAGGAATACGCCGCCCCCAGCACCACCTGAGGGTAATAGGTGTAACGCTTCATGAATGGGTAGCAGAACGCCAGGGCTACCGCGCCAAACGAGAGCCACACGGTCTGGCTGTTGGTGCACAGTACCAGCAGGAAACTCACCCCGACCAAGACCGCGAACAGTGTCAGCGCCTCGCGTGGTCGCACGCGGCCGCTGGCCAACGGGCGGTCGGCAGTGCGTTTGACGTGGCCGTCCACCTTGCGGTCGGCAAAGTCGTTGATGCAGCAGCCGGCGGCACGCATCAGCACCACGCCAAGGGCGAAGATCAGCACGTTGGCCAGGGTAGGCGAACCGTTGCCGGCAATCCACACTGCCGACAAGGTTGGCCACAGCAGCAGGTAGATCCCGATCGGCCGGTCCATGCGGCTGAGCTGGACGAAGTCCCAGGCCCGCGGGTGCACGCGGTTGAGCGACTTGAGCAGTTGCAGGTACATCAGCGGTTTTCCTCCTTGGCCGCTTGCCACAATGCTGGCAGAAACACTTCTGCCACCAACAGCTCCAGGCCGCCACGCTCGAAGCGCGAACGGCGCCCCCACAGAGCTGTGTGGGCAGCTTCGCTAGGCAGCCACGGCTGTGGATAACTGCACACCTCGATGGGGTGGCGGATGAACGCCTGGTCGCAGAACAGCAACTCGCCCAGCGAACGGCTACCGAGGGTTTCCAGGTCCAGCCCGCCGCGCTCCAAGGCGCTGCGGCTAGCGACGCTGCGGGCGAACACCCAAGGCTGACCATGGCCACGTAGGTACACCTCGCGGACCCAGCCTTCGGCACCGGCAGCGATGCCCAGTGCTTGGCTTTCGTCATCGCGCAGCGGCTGCCAGCCCTCGAACAGCGGGGTGACGGAAAAGTGATCAAGGGACAGGCGGGTCAGGCGGCGAGTCAGCGAGCCCTCGTCGAACAGCCAGTCTAGGGTTGGCTGGTCGATGTCGGTCGCCAGCTGCGAATACGGCAGCCACGCGACAGCGGCTGCTTGCGGGGATTCGTACGACACGTCGGTCTGCTTGTTACCACCAGAGAGGCGGCGAGCTTAGCATGATTGCCCCGACTGCTTGCATACTGCCGGTAGGGCCGCTACAAAGCCCACCACGAATTGCGCGCTGGCTTCTTCGCGGCTAAAGCCGCTCCCACACGGACCGCACAACCGCTGACGCTGCACGGTCCCTGTAGGAGCGGCTTTAGCCGCGAAAGGGCCATCAGCAGCCACACGAAATCCAGCCTGAACCGAGGAACCCTATGAAAAAGTGGCAATGTATTGTCTGCGGCCTGATCTACGACGAAGCTGAAGGTTGGCCCGACGACGGCATCGCCCCCGGCACCCGTTGGGAAGACGTGCCGCAAGACTGGTTGTGCCCCGACTGCGGTGTCGGCAAGAGCGACTTTGAAATGATCTCCATCGGCTAATCGAGGCAAGCACGACATGACGTCCCCTGTGGTAATCGTCGGTACCGGCCTGGCGGGCTACAACTTGGCCCGTGAATTTCGCAAGCTCGATGCGCAGACGCCGCTGCTGCTGATCACTGCCGATGACGGTCGCTCGTACTCCAAACCCATGTTGTCCATGGGCTTTGCCAAGCAGAAAGACGCCGATGGCCTGTGCATGGCCGAGGCGGGCGCCATGGCCGAGCAACTGAACGCCGAGATTCGCACCCATACCCGCATCAGTGGCATCGACCCCGGCCACCAGCGCTTGTGGATCGGTGAAGAAGCGGTGGAGTACCGTGACCTGGTACTAGCCTGGGGCGCGCAGACCGTGCAGGTGCAAATTGAAGGCGATGGCGGCGACGGGTTGTTCCCAATCAACGACCTGGAAGACTACGCCCGCTTCCGCGCCGCCGCTGACGGCAAGCAACGTGTGCTGATCCTCGGTGCTGGGCTGATCGGCTGTGAATTCGCTAACGACATGAGCCAGGGTGGCTTCCAGGTAGACGTGGTCGCGCCGTGCGAGCAAATCATGCCGACACTGTTGCACCCGGCTGCCGCCGCCGCCGTGCAAGCGGGCCTGGAAGGTTTGGGCGTGCGCTTTCACCTGGGCCCGGTTCTGACCCGCCTGCAGCAGGTGACCCAGGGCTTGGAGGCGCACCTGTCCGATGGCCGCGTAATCGCCTGCGACCTGGTGGTTTCGGCCATTGGCCTGCGCCCGCGCATCGACTTGGCTGCTGCCGCCGGCCTGCAGACCAACCGCGGCGTCTGCGTAGACCGCGAGTTGCGTACGTGCCACGCCAATATCTTTGCCCTTGGCGACTGTGCCGAGGTCGAGGGCATCAACCTGCTCTATGTCATGCCACTGATGAGCTGTGCCCGGGCGCTGGCGCAAACCTTGGCCGGCAAGCCCACGGCAGTGGCCTATGGGCCGATGCCGATTACGGTGAAAACCCCAGCTTGCCCGCTGGTAGTTTCACCACCGCCCAGGGGCCAGGAAGGCACCTGGCAGGTGGAGGGGCAGGGCAATGACCTCAAAGTGCTCTGCGTCGATACCGATGGCAAGCTGTTGGGCTACGCCCTCACGGGGGCGGCGGTCATGGACAAGCTGGCGCTTAATCGCCAGTTACCCCCGGTAATGGCATAAATAGCGGGCGTTCTGTCGGATTTATCCTGTTGTTGCCTGCACAATGGCCGCGCAGATACTGGCGCGGCCCCGATGCTCGTGCCATCCTCACTCCCGTCTGCCGCAGATTAGAGCCTGCGGTGCCTTGAGCGCTGCTCCCAAAGGCAGCACGGCATAACAACAAGAATTCCGTCAAAGAGGCTTCACTATGCGCAAACCAGAACTCGCCGCCGTCATTGCCGAAAAGGCCGATCTGACTAAGGAAAAGGCCAATCAGGTTTTGAACGCGATTCTCGACAGCATCACCGGTGCCTTGGACAAGGACACAGTGACCCTGGTCGGTTTCGGCACCTTTGAAAAACGTCATCGCGGCGCGCGTACCGGGAAAAACCCGCAAACCGGTGAGCCGGTCAAGATCAAGGCCAGCAATACCGTGGCCTTCAAGCCAGGCAAGAACCTGCGCGACAGTGTCAACGCCCCCGCCAAGCCGGCCAAGAAAGGCAAGTGATCGCTCCCTGACAACCCCGTGTCAGCCAAGCGGGCGCCCCAGGGCGCCCGCTGTGCTTTCTGCAGGCAAAATGTTGCGAACTTGCAAAAATAGTTCTGGAAAAGGATAGACTGCGCGCCTTAGTCACTTTTTATTCGAGGCGCGCTGATGAAGTTCCGCTTTCTTCTCTGGGCCATGGGGCTATTGATGGCCAGGGCCAGCCGTAACAATCCGGCTTTCCAGCAGCAGCTAAAGGGCAAGGACCTGGTGTTCCAGATGCAGACCCTGGACGGCAAGGTCGCCCGGCACTTCATCGTCAACAACGAGCGCATCAACAGCAAAGGCGGTGCCCACCCGCAGCCGGCCTTTGCTATTGCCTTCAAGGACGCGGCCTATGGCTTTGCCACGATGCAGGCAGGCAACAAGCAGTTGGCGTTCATGCAGGGGGTTCAGGACAAGAACATCCAGATCAAGGGCAATCCGGCGTTGGTGATGTGGTTTCAGGGGTTGATGAAGTACCTGAAGCCGAAGAAGAAGGGCTGAAACCCAATAGACCCTGCTGACTCATACTGTGGGAGCGGGCGTGCCCGCGAACACCGGCGCAGCCGGTGCCATGCACTGCGTCGCTTGATTCGCGGGCCCGCCCGCTCCCACAGGTTATCCGCTAATGCTTAATGCGGTGCGTGGAACTGCGAAGCCAACTCGCGCAACAGGCTCTCGGCCTCCAGCACCTTATTCACCGCATCATCGGCCTTGTCCCGGGTAATCCCCAAGCGCTCCAGCAATTGGTCAGGAATCTCCTCCTGCGGCCCCGAGCCAATCCCCCGCGCGCGCAGCAGGCGAGTCGCCAGGCACACCAGGTTGGGGAATGCCGAATACTCGCCGTCATAGGCGGGGTCGTGCTGGAAGCGCAGCGCAGTCGACAGTTCTTCCGGCATGTCCCACAGCTTCATCAGCCAAGCGCCGATCTGTTCGCGGCTGATGCCCAGCAGGTGCTGTTCCACATAGGTGTGGTTCAGGTGCGGGTTGACCTCCAAGTGGCGGCAGATCAGCGAGAAGTGCGGCGGGAACACGTGCGCCAGCAGCAGGTAGCCAAAGTTGTGTAGCAGCCCAGCCAGGTAGGTAAGGCCGGCTTCGGGGCGTTCCGCCCGGGGCATGGCGCGGGTCAGGCCTTCGATGATTGCGGCGGTGTAGATCGACTGCTGCCAGTACGGCGTGGCCTGCTGCGGCTGATCTTTCGGCAGGCTCAGGGTTTTGCCCAGTGCCAGGCCCAGGGCCAGGTTGATCACCAGGTCGAAGCCCAGCACGCGGACGATGGCGTCCTCCACCGAGCGGATCTTGCCCGGCGAGGCATAGTAAGGCGATGCCGCCCAACTCACCACCTGCGCCGCCAACGCCGGGTCGGTTTCGACCACGCCGGTGATGTCATCGATGCTGGCATTAGGGTCTACCCGCAGCTTGATGATTTTTTGCGCGGTGTCGGCCAGCGGTGGAATCTCGATGGTTTCTTCCAGGCGCTTCTGGATGCGCCGGGCAGTGAACGCCTGGACGGCCTGGCTGATTTCCCGAGTGTCGTCATCGGGGCGGTCGAGGTTGGGGTTGATGGCCTCGACGTCCTGGCCGAAGCTGCTGGCGCTAGCCTTGGCCAGCATGCGCTTGAAGTGGGCGTGCTCGATTTCCAGCAGCAGGCCGGCTTCACCGGATTGGATGTACACAGTGTCGACGCCAAGCAGGCTTTTCTCGTACTGGCACGGCGAACTGGTCAGCCCGGGGATGCCTGGCAGGGCCTTGAGCTGGTGTTTGTCGAGCATCTGCTTCAGGCGCGGTACCGACACTGCAGTGAGCTTGCGCCCGGTCAGTTCCGCCAGGCGGTCCAGGTCCAGTAGCTGGCTCTGCGGGAACAGCACCATCATGGCGCCGACCTCGTCATCGACCAGCACGGCCTGTACCCGTGAGGCCGCTGGCAGTTGCGGATGTTCGACCACCTCACGGTAGGCTACGCCGAGTTTGTCGAGCAGCAGCCTGATGACAGAGGGTGCGTGTGGGGTTGCGGTGTCCAGGGCAACTTCAGTCATGGTCCGTATCCACTAATTCTTTTAAACGCGAAGTATAACCAGCCTCGGGACAAATCTGGATCCATTGTGGGACTAGCGTCACACTTGGCCGTATTGCTGGCCATGGCGCAGCCAGCGATCAAGCAGTGGGCTGACGTGGTCTGGCCAACGTGCGATCAAGGCCTGGGCGGCGTCGCGCACTGCCGGCAGCAGGTCGGCATCACGCATCAGGTCGGCGACCTTGAACTGCAGCAGCCCGGTCTGGCGGGTGCCGAGCATCTCGCCTGGGCCACGCAATTCCAGGTCCTTCTCGGCGATGATGAAGCCGTCGTTGGTTTCTCGCATGATCCCCAAGCGCTCGCGGCCGACTTGTGACAGCGGTGGGTGGTAGAGCAACACGCAATGGCTGACGGCGCTGCCGCGGCCAACCCGACCGCGCAGCTGGTGCAATTGGGCCAGGCCCAGGCGTTCGGGGTTCTCGATGATCATCAGGCTGGCGTTAGGCACGTCCACGCCCACCTCAATGACCGTGGTGGCTACCAGCAACTGAAGGTTGCCGGCCTTGAACTCGGCCATGATCTCGGCTTTTTCCGCCGGCTTCATACGCCCGTGGATCAGCCCTACACGAAGCTCGCCCAACGCGCTGCCAAGCTCCTCGTAGGTGCTTTCGGCCGCCTGGCAGGTCAGCTCTTCGGATTCTTCAATCAGGGTGCACACCCAATAGGCCTGACGGCCTTCGGCGCAGGCGGCGCGTACCCGCTCGACCACTTCGAAGCGGCGGCTATCGGCCACTAGCACCGTATTCACCGGGGTGCGCCCGGGTGGCAGTTCGTCGAGTACCGAAGTGTCCAGGTCGGCGTAGGCGCTCATGGCCAGGGTGCGCGGAATTGGCGTGGCGGTCATGATCAACTGGTGTGGGCACAGTTCGCCGGCCACGCCCTTCTTGCGCAGGGCCAGGCGTTGCTGCACGCCAAAACGGTGCTGTTCGTCGATGATTGCCAGCGCCAGGTGCTTGAACTTCACCTCCTCCTGGAACAGTGCGTGGGTGCCGACCACCATCGGCGCACCGCTGGCGATTTGCTCCATGGCAGCGACTCGGGCTTTGCCTTTGAGCTTGCCGGCCAGCCAGGCCACTTCGATGCCCAGCGGTTCCAGCCAGCGTTTGAAGGTGATGTAGTGCTGCTCGGCGAGGATCTCGGTGGGCGCCATCAGTGCAACCTGATAACCGGCCTCCAGGCCCTGCAGGGCGGCCAGGGCAGCAACCACGGTCTTGCCGGCACCAACGTCGCCTTGCACCAGGCGCATCATCGGTTCGTGCTGGCTGAGGTCATAGGCAATTTCGTTGGCTACCCGTTGCTGCGCGCCGGTCGGCTGGAAGCCCAGGTTGGCTAAATATTGTGCCTGCAGGCGGGTGGCCTTGGGCAGTACCGGCGCACGCAAGCTGCGCAGGCTTTCGCGCAGGCGTTGCTGCGACAGCTGATGGGTCAGCAGTTCTTCGAAGGCCAGGCGGTGCTGAGCCCAGTGATGGCCCAAAGCTAATTCTTCGAGGTCGGCGTCGGCCGGTGGGTTGTGCAGGTAGCGGATGGCGTCGTCCAGCGGCGCCAGCTGGTAGTCCCGGGCTAGCTCGTCCGGCAGCCAGTCGGGTAGGCTGCGCGGGCCGAGCATGCCCAGGCTTTGCTGGCACAACTGCCGCAGCCGTTGTTGGGTGAGGCCTTCGGTGGACGGGTAGATCGGCGTCAGGGTCTGTTCGACCGGTGGTGCTGGCTCGTCACCATTCAGCGCGCGGTACTCAGGGTGGTAGATTTCCAACCCCGATGCACCGGGACGGGCTTCACCGTAGCAGCGCAGGTGGGTGCCACGCTTGAGGCCTTCTTTTTGCGCGTTGCTGAAGTGATAGAAGCGCAACGTCAGCACGCCGCTGCCGTCGCCCAGGCGTACCACCAGGCTGCGGCGCTTGCCCATGGTCACGTCGGTACCACTGACCACCCCCTCGATTACCGCATCCTGGCCCGGGCGCAGTTGGCCGATCGGCACCACACGGGTGCGGTCCTGGTAGCGCAGCGGCAGGTGGAACAGCACGTCTTGCAGGTTCTCCAGGCCGACCTTGGCGAGTTTTTCCGCCATGGCATCGCCCACCCCTTTGAGGACCGTGACCGGGACCTTCGACAGCTCACTCATGGCTCAGGCCGGTTGTTCCGCAGGGGTTTTGGCGACCGAGCACAGGCGGACCGAGTCGGCGAGAATCTCGATGGCCTTCGGCCGCGGGAAGCTGGCGCGCCAGGCGATGGCCACGGTGCGGAACGGCGCCGGTGCGGTCAGCGGGCGTACTTCGATGACGCCGGGGGCGTAGTGGTGGCTGTGGACTGCCGACAGCGGCAGGATCGACACGCCAAGGCCCGAGGCTACCATGTGGCGGATGGTTTCCAATGAGCTGGACTCGACCGTGGTGTGCCTGGAACCTTCACCGCCCTTGTTCAGGGTCGGGCAGGCTTCCAGTACCTGGTCGCGGAAGCAGTGGCCCTCACCGAGCAGCAGCAGGCTCTTGTCGTTGAGCATGGCGGTGTCGATAGTCTTTTTCGCCGTCCAAGGGTGGTCGGCTGGCATCAGGGCGCAGAACGGTTCGTCGTACAGCGGCAGGGTCAGCACGTCGGCTTCGTTGAACGGCAGGGCGATGATCACCGCGTCCAGTTCGCCGTTGCGCAACTTCTCGCGCAGCACGTGGGTGAAGTTTTCTTCGATGTACAGCGGCATCTGCGGCGCTACGCGGTGCAGTTGCGGGATCAGGTGGGGGAACAGGTAGGGGCCGACGGTGTAGATGGCACCGACCTTGAGCGGGGCGGTCAGCTGGTTTTTACCGGCCTGGGCCAGCTCGCGAATGCCCTGGGCCTGCTCCAGAACCTTTTGTGCCTGGGCGACGATGCTTTCGCCGACTGGGGTCAGGCGTACTGCGCTCTTGCTGCGCTCGAAGATCAACACGCCAAGCTCATCCTCGAGCTTCTTCACACCGACCGACAGGGTCGGCTGGCTCACGTGGCAGCGTTCGGCGGCATGGCCGAAGTGCTGTTCCTGGGCGAGTGTGACGATGTAGCGTAATTCTGTGAGGGTCATAACGTGCGTCCATGAAGTTGCGGGCCCAGCATAGCGGCTGCAATCGATAGACGCACGTTATCAGACTTGCCGATTTGTGACAGAAACAAAAGTCTCAGCGGCGGTCCAGCGAGTAGACGAACGGTGCCACCACTTCGATGGTGCCGTTGTTCAGCAACTCGGGTGGCGGCTTGGGTACCGTGCCGGCCCGACGGATCATTTCCAGGGTCGCTCGGTCCAGGGCTGCACTGCCCGAACCCCCAGCCATGGCGTAAGACACCACCTTGCCTTCGGCGTCGACCACGAAGCGCAGGCGGTTGATGCCTTGCAGGCCGCGACGGCGCGCGTCTTCCGGGTAACGCTTGTACTTGGCCAGGTGGCGCAGCAGGTCGCTCTGCCAGGTTGGCAGGGCGTTGCTGTTGGACGCAATGCTCGGTGCCGGTGCCGCAGACTTCTGCGGTGGCGTATTGCTGGGCGGTGCGTCTACCGTTTGCTCGGTGGGTGGTGCTTCCTTGGGCGGCTCAGGCTTTTTCTCGGGCTTCGGCGGCTGGGGCTTGGCCTTTGGCTTGGGCGGCTTGGCGATGGCGATTTTCGGTTTGGGCGCCTCCGCCAGCTTTGGCAAGGGCGGTTCTTCGACCGGTGCCGGTGGCTGCGGCGCTGCTTTTGGAGGGGGTGGTGGCGCAGGTTCTGGCAACGGTGCCAGCTCGACCATCATGGCTGCCGGGGGCAGCTCGATGGCCTGGGGCACCGACCAGTTGAGCGTCAGCAGCACGGCGACCACGTGCACGCCCAGCACGATCGCCAGGCTGCCACCGTAGCGCGCCACGTTTGAGCGCGGTTTTGTCATTTCTTGGCTGCCGTCTCGAGACCTACCAGACCGACTTTCAGGTAGCCGGCCGCGCGCATGTTGTTCATCACTTCCATCAGGTCACCGTAATCCACACCTTTGTCGGCCTGGAAGAAGATGGTGGTTTCCTTGTCACCCTTGGTCTTGGCGTCGAGCATCGGGCCAAGCTGGTCGGGGGCAGAGACCTGATCGTCGCCGACATACAGCTTCTGGTCGGCCTTGACGCTGACAAACACCGGTTTCTCGGGCCTCGGTGCCGGTTTGGCAGTTGAGGCCGGCAGGTCGACCTTGATGTCGACCGTGGCCAAGGGCGCTGCCACCATGAAGATGATCAGCAACACCAGCATCACGTCGATGAACGGCGTAACGTTGATTTCGTGGTTTTCGGCGAGGTCGTCGCCACCTTCGTTGAGATGCAGGCCCATGGCTTACCCCACTTTCACCATGTGCGGGACGGCGCGCTCGCTGCCCTGGTGGTCCAGGTCACGGCTGACCAGCAGCAGCACTTGGGCGGAGGCGTCGGACACTTGGGCCTTGTAGCCGGCGATGGAGCGTGCGAAGACGTTGTAGATGACTACGGCCGGGATTGCAGCGACCAGGCCCAAGGCGGTGGCCAGCAGGGCTTCGGCGATACCAGGGGCGACCACGGCCAGGTTGGTGGTTTGGGTCTTGGCGATGCCGATGAAGCTGTTCATGATGCCCCAAACGGTACCGAACAGGCCGACGAATGGCGCGGTGGAACCGATGGTGGCGAGTACCCCGGTGCCGCTGCTCATGGTCCGGCCGCTGGCGTGCACCAGGCGCTCCAGGCGGAAGCTTACGCGTTCTTTGATACCTTCTTTTTCGCGGGCGTTGGCCGACAGGCGCATTTCTTCGAGGGCGTCGTGAACCAAGGTGTGGGCCAGGGTGCCTTCCTTGTTGGAGACATCTCTGGCCTCTTTCAGGCTGGCCGATTTCTTCAGTTGGGCAATTTCACCCCGCAGGCGTCGCTTGGCGCCCATCAGTTCGAAGCCTTTGGCAATCCAGATGGTCCAGGTGATGATGGAAGCGATGGCCAGGCCGATCATGACGATCTTCACCACGATGTCGGCGTTCTTGTACATGCCCCATGGGGACAAGTCGTGGGCCATGCCCAGGGAAGTGTCTTCAACCAGCGCTTCAACGCTTGGGTCTACCGCAACCGGGGCGGCAGCCGGGGCAGCGGCTGGAGCCGCAGGTGCAGTAGCGGCAGCAGGCGTGGCGGTAGTGGCGGTTGGCTCATCGGCCATGGCCACCGGGGCCAGCACCAAGCTGAGCGTCAGCGCGGCGATGGCGCGCCAGGCGCGCGACGGGGTTGGCGAAGCGGAAGGTTGATTACGTGTCATGCTGGCCGGACCTGATGAAGAAAAAGTGAGCGTTCTCCAAGGCCTCGAGGTAGGCCGAGAACAAATTGGCGGCCATTATTGCAAGTAATTCTTGTTAACAAAAGCAATCTTGTTGCTTTTTTCGCCTATGGTCTAACCGCCCATCCTGTAGCGTGGCCGGGCTGATCAATGGTCTAGGGAGTTTAGAGATGTCAGACCTTTCCGTAATGGTGGTGGGTTGTGGTGATGTAGGTGGGCGCCTGGCGCGGCAGATGGTGGCGCGCGGCTGGCAGGTTAGCGGCCTGCGCCGTTCGGTTGGGCAGCTGCCTGCTGGCGTGCAACCGGTTGCCGCGGACCTGGCCGATTCATCGATACCGCAAGCCTGGCCACAGGGTGCGTTGGACTACCTGGTGTACTGCGTGGCGGCCAGCCAACACGACGAGGCGGGTTACCAGGCGGCGTATGTCGAAGGCTTGCGCCATGTGCTGGCCTGGTTGGCCGAGCGCAACCAGCGGCCGCGTCGCTTGCTGTTCGTCTCCAGCAGCAGCGTATATGCGCAGAAGGGGGGCGAGTGGATCGAGGAAGGCGCGGCCACCGAGCCAGAGGGTTATTCCGGGCGGGTGATGCTGGAGGCTGAGCGGCTGGCACTGGCCAGCGGCATCCCGGCGAGTGTGGTGCGCTTGACTGGCATCTATGGCCCCGGCCGTGAGTGGCTGCTCAGCCAGGTGCGCCAAGGCTACTGCGTGGCCGAAGACCCGCCGCTGTATGGCAACCGCATTCATGCCGAAGATGCTGCCAGCCTGTTAGCGTTCTTGTTGCAAGCCGATGCCGCTGGCAAGGTGCTGGACACCTGCTACATCGGCGTGGACGACGACCCGGCACCGCTGGCCGATGTGGTGGCCTGGCTGCGTGGGTACATGGGTGTTACCGAATGGTCCGATGAGCAGCGGGTGCGGCGCACCGGCAGCAAGCGCTGCAGCAATGCCCGGGTGCGGGCGTTGGGTTGGGCGCCGGCGTATCCGAGTTACAAGGAAGGCTATGCGGCGATCCTTGAGGGGAAAAACTAGCGCCAAACCTAATGCGGTCCCCTGTGGGAGCGGGCGTGCCGCTGCCACAAGGATTACCCAGGCTTTCAGCGTTCCAGCGAGACCGTTGCTCCCCAAAAGAGGCGGGGCTCGAAGCAGGGGTCAGTCCTGCTCCAGCACCCACTGGCGCTTGCCGGCCGCCAGCACTGGCATTTCATCCGGCTGCGCACGGTTCACTGCCTGGAAGATCTCCAGCGTGTCGCCATCGCGCTTGAGGATGAACGGCGCACCACGCTGGTTACGCTCCAGCCACAGGCTGTCATTGCTGCCGCCCATGGTCGCGCAGTCGCCTGCCAGGCACAGGGCGAAACGGTCTGGCCCTGGCAGGCCGGTGACGCTGCCCGTATCGCTGAAGCTGACGCTGGCCCCTTTGCCTTGGCCTTCGATGATCTTCCAGCTGCCGCCCAAGTAGGCCTGGTACAGCGCCTTCTCGAAGCTGCTGCCCAGTGGCGCATTGGCCGCTGCTGGCGCCTTGGTGCGCACGAAGGTCTGTTTGGCGCCGCGTTGATCGACGGCTTGCAGTTTATTGCCATCGAGCGACAGTTGCTCGGTTTGGCCGCCCTGGAAGCTGGCCTGCCACTGCTTGTCATTGGCGCTCAGCTGGCCGTCGGCCGCCTCGAAACCATTACTGAAGCTGGCCTGCTGGTTGGTGACGTCGAGCTTCCACTCGAACACCGGACCGTGCTCATTGAGCGCCTGGCGCAGGCTGCCGCCCTTGACGGCCGCAGTGATGGCGTCCTGGTTGATCCAGGTACCGTTGAAATCTTCGGGTTTGTGGCTGGCGCAGCCGCCCAGTAGCAGGGCTGCCAGCGCGAGGGGCAATGCTTGACGCATGACGGGGTAACCTTGCAGAGAAGGGAAGGTGACGGGCAGGGCGCCCGTCACCGCGGCATCATTCGATGACCAGGATGGCGTCCATTTCGACCTGGGAGCCTTTTGGCAGCGCGGCAACGCCAATGGCGGCGCGGGCCGGGTACGGCTGCTCGAAGTAGCGGCCCATCACCTCGTTGACCTTGGCGAAGTGGCTCAGGTCGGTGAGGAAGATGTTCAGCTTGACGATGTCCTTGAACGAACCGCCAGCGGCTTCAGCCACGGCTTTGAGGTTCTCGAACACCTGCACGGTCTGCGCTTCGAAGCCTTCGACCAGTTCCATGGTCTTTGGGTCCAGCGGGATCTGGCCCGACATGTACACGGTGTTGCCGGCCTTGATCGCCTGCGAGTAGGTGCCGATGGCGGCAGGGGCCTTGTCGCTGTTGATGACGGTCTTGCTCATGATGACTCCTTGCGGTTGGCGGACTACGTACGCATGCGGGTGATGCGGACCACACCGGTCAGGGTACGCAGCTTCTTGATCACACGCGCCAGGTGCACACGGTCGTGCACGCTGACCACCAGTTGGACCACGCTGATACGGCCGTCGCGTTCGTCCATGCTGATCTTCTCGATGTTGCCGTCGGCGGCGTTGACGCTGCTGGCCAGCAGCGCGATCAGGCCGCGCTGGTGCTCCAGTTCGACCCGCAGCTCGACATTGAACTCGCCGGTGATGTCCTTGGCCCAGGAGAGTTGTACGCACTTCTCTGGGTTGTGGCGGATTTCACTGATGTTGCGGCAGTTTTCCAAGTGCACCACCATGCCCTTGCCGGCCGAGAGGTGGCCGACGATCGGGTCACCCGGGATCGGCGTACAGCACTTGGCGTAGCTCAGCACCAGGCCTTCAGTACCGCGGATCGCCAGCGGGCCTTCTGGCGCCGGCAGCTGCTCGCCGTCGGCCGACAGCAGGCGGCGCGCCACCACGTAGGCCATGCGGTTGCCCAGGCCAATGTCCTCGAGCAGGTCTTCGATCACTTCCAGGCGGTACTCGGCGAGGATTGCCTGGATACGCTCCTCGGGGATCTTCTCCAGGCTACTGTCGAAGCCGGTGAGCACTTTGTTCAGCAGGCGCTCGCCCAGGCTGATGGACTCGGAGCGACGCTGCTGCTTGAGCGCGTGGCGGATATGCGTGCGCGCCTTGCCGGTAACCACGAAGTTGAGCCAGGCCGGGTTCGGCCGTGCCCCCGGGGCGCTGACGATTTCCACCGTCGAGCCGCTTTGCAGCGGTTCGGACAGCGGTGCCAGGCGGCGGTTGATGCGGCAGGCGATGCAACTGTTGCCAACGTCGGTGTGCACCGCGTAGGCGAAGTCGACGGCCGTGGAGCCTTTGGGCAGCTCCATGATGCGGCCTTTTGGCGTGAACACGTAGACCTCGTCCGGGAACAGGTCGATCTTCACGCTCTCGATGAATTCCAGCGAGTTGCCCGCACGTTGCTGCAGCTCGAGGATGCCCTTGACCCACTGGCGGGCGCGGGCGTGGCTACCCTTTTGCTGCTCTTCGTCATTGGACTTGTACAGCCAGTGTGCGGCAATGCCGTTGTTGGCCATCTCTTCCATTTCGCGGGTGCGGATCTGGATTTCGATGGGGACGCCGTGCATGCCGAACAGCGTGGTGTGCAACGACTGGTAGCCGTTGGCCTTGGGGATCGCGATGTAATCCTTGAAGCGACCGGGCAGCGGCTTGTACAGGTTGTGCACGGCGCCGAGCACGCGGTAGCAAGTGTCGACTTTGTCGACGATGATGCGGAAGGCGTACACGTCCATGATTTCGTTGAAGGCGCGGCGCTTGCCACGCATCTTCTTGTAGATGCCATAGAGGTGTTTCTGCCGGCCGCTGACCTCGCCCTGAATGCCGTCGGCAGCCAGGCAGTTGGCCAGCGAGTGTTCGATCTTGGCGACGATCTCTTTACGGTTGCCGCGTGCGCTTTTCACCGCCCGGTGAATCAGCGACGAGCGCATCGGGTGCATGGCCTTGAAGCCGAGGTCCTCGAACTCCACGCGCACGGTGTGCATCCCCAGGCGGTTGGCGATGGGGGCATAGATTTCGAGGGTTTCCTTGGCGATGCGCCGGCGTTTTTCGCCGGACAGCACTTCCAGGGTGCGCATGTTGTGCAGGCGGTCGGCCAGCTTGACCAGGATCACGCGGATATCGCGGGCCATGGCCATGGCCATTTTCTGGAAGTTTTCAGCTTGCGCCTCGGCCTTGGTCTCGAAGTTCATCTGGGTCAGCTTGCTGACCCCATCGACCAGTTCAGCCACCGTCTCGCCAAATTGCTGGCTGAGGGCTTCCTTGGCGATGCCGGTGTCTTCGATCACGTCGTGCAGCATGGCCGCCATCAGGCTCTGATGGTCCATGTGCATGTCGGCGAGGATACTGGCCACGGCCAGCGGGTGGGTCACGTAGGGTTCGCCACTGCGGCGGCGCTGCCCATCGTGGGCCTGTTCGGCGTAGAAATAGGCGCGCCGAACCAGGTTGACCTGTTCGGGGCCAAGATAGGTCGACAGCCGTTCGGCCAAAGCTTCTATACCCGGCATGGGTTCACCTCCTGCCGAGGAAGAGGGCCTTGCGCCGTACGACGTCGACCTGGCATCAATCAGACAGCCTCGTTGTTCTCGTCCTCGAACGCGGCGAAGACCGGATCCTCGGTGACGATCTCTTCAGCGGCGATGAACTCGTTGGTGACGATGCCTTCGGCGATTTCACGCAGGGCTACAACGGTTGGCTTGTCGTTTTCCCACGCTACGCGTGGCTCTTTGCCGCCGGTCGCCAGCTGGCGAGCGCGCTTGGTCGAGAGCATGACCAGCTCAAAGCGGTTATCCACGTGTTCCAGGCAGTCTTCAACAGTTACGCGGGCCATGGTCTTCCTCAGTAGCAAATGCGGTGGGCGTGCAGCCCAATAATGGGCAGGCGGACTCGATAGTTTAAAAAATCACCAGCCAATAGGGAAGCGCTGTTTTGTCGGGGTGGACCGCTGTTCGCTTGTTCGCGGGCGCCCTTGGCGCGGGTGTGCCCGCGAAAGGGGCGGAACAGACACCCTACCGCATGAGCCTGACGATAACCTCAGAGCATCGCGCCGCGCAACCGCGGGGTCAGCTCTTCGAACAAAGTCTGTACCGAGCGCAATGCCCGGCAATCTGGCCTGGTCAGCAACCACAATTGGGTATCGCAACCCGGCAGCGGCCCGGTCAGGGCATCCACGCCGGGCAGTGCGTGCACCATGTAGTCCGGCAGCGCCGCCACGCCCAGCCCGGCGGTGACCAGCTGGGCGATGGTCGACATGCCGCTGCACTGGTAGCGCGGGCTCAACCCCGGGTGCTGCTGGTTGCGCCAGACCACGGTGGGGTGATCCTGCATCGAGTCGTCGGGGGCAATCCACGGCACGCTGGCGGGCGCCTCGGCCAGGCGCTCACGCCACTGCGGCTGGCCGCAGACCACGTAGGAGGTGGACCCCAGGTTGCGGCCCACCAGGTGCTCCGGCGGCGTGTTGGTCAGGCGCAGGGCAATGTCGGCGTCGCGCCGGCTGAGGTTGGCGAAGGTGTTGGAAGTGCCCATCTCCAGCGACAGGGCCGGGTAGTTGGGCATGAATTCGGCCAGTGCCGGCAGCAGCAGGCTGTGCATCACCGCCTCGGTACAGGTCAGGCGCACCGTGCCGCTGACCACTTGTTCGCCACTGGTCATGGCAATACGCGCCGCCTCCAGCGCCTGTTCGGCACGTTCGGCCTGTTCGGCCAAGGCCTGGGCAGTGTCGGTTGGCAGGTAGCCTTTGCGGCTTTTTACAAACAGCGCAGTACCGAGTGCCGATTCTAGCCGGCGGATCGAGCGGAAAACGGTCGAAACGTCGACTTTGAGCAGCTCGGCGGCCTTCGCCAGCGAGCGACCACGTTCCAGTGCCAGGACCAGGGAGAGGTCGGCGTGGGTAATCTGATATTGCATTGGTGCACGCTCTGCTTGCCGAATTGCCAATGTCTGTTGCGTCAGGGCCATTTTATAGTGAAACGGCCCCCCGGAATCAATGCGTCCGGTCGGGCAACCAATCCCCACGATGGGAAAGTGAAAACAACAACAGCTGCAACCATCGTCGCCCGTGAGGCGCCAGCCGTATCCCCACATCGCCGCAGCAAATCATAGGATGTACAGCCATGACGTCGGTAACCCCGTGCGCCAGTTCTTCCAGCGAGATGAATGACTTCCTCCAGGCCCATCCGGACACGCAGTACGTTGACCTACTGATCTCCGACATGAACGGCGTGGTACGTGGCAAGCGCATCGAGCGGGCCAGCCTGCACAAGGTGTACGAAAGGGGCATCAACCTGCCGGCATCGCTGTTCGCCCTGGACATCAACGGTTCCACCGTCGAAAGCACCGGCCTTGGCCTGGATATCGGTGATGCCGACCGCATCTGCTTCCCGATCCCCGGCACGCTGTCGGACGAGCCGTGGCAGAAGCGCCCCACCGCCCAGCTGCTGATGACCATGCACGAGATCGAAGGCAAACCGTTCTTCGCCGACCCGCGTGAAGTGCTGCGCCAGATAGTGAGCAAGTTCGACGACCTGGGCCTGACCATTTGTGCGGCGTTCGAGCTGGAGTTCTACCTGATCGACCAGGACAACCTCAACGGCCGCCCACAGCCGCCGCGTTCGCCGATTTCCGGCAAGCGCCCGCAGTCGACCCAGGTGTACTTGATCGACGACCTCGATGAATACGCCGACTGCTTGCAGGACATGCTGGAAGCGGCCAAGGAGCAGGGCCTGCCTGCCGACGCGATCGTCAAGGAAAGCGCCCCGGCGCAGTTCGAGGTCAACCTGCACCACGTGGCCGACCCACTGAAGGCCTGCGACTACGCGATCCTGCTCAAGCGCCTGATCAAAAACGTTGCCTACGACCATGAAATGGACACGACGTTCATGGCCAAGCCCTACCCGGGCCAGGCTGGCAACGGCCTGCACGTGCACATTTCTTTGCTGGACAAGAAAACCGGCAAGAACATTTTCGCCTGCGACGACCCGCTGCAAAGCGATGCGCTGCGCCACGCCATCGGTGGTGTGCTGGAAACCATGCCGGCGTCGATGGCTTTCCTTTGCCCGAACATCAATTCCTACCGCCGCTTCGGCGCGCAGTTCTACGTGCCCAACGCGCCAAGTTGGGGCCTGGACAACCGCACCGTGGCGGTCCGTGTGCCGACTGATAACAGCGACAACGTGCGCCTCGAGCACCGCGTAGCGGGTGCCGACGCCAACCCGTACCTGATGCTTGCGGCGATCCTCGCCGGTGTTCATCACGGCCTGACCAACAAGGTCGAGCCAGAGGCGCCGATCGAGGGTAACTCCTACGAACAGCTGGAGCAGAGCCTGCCCAACAACCTGCGCGATGCCCTGCGCGCGCTGGACGACAGCGAAGTTCTCAACCAATACATCAGCCCGGACTACATCGATATCTTCGTGGCCTGCAAGGAAAGCGAACTGGCCGAATTCGAAGTGTCGATTTCCGACCTTGAGTACAACTGGTACCTGCACACGGTGTAAGCCCATGAGCGCAAATGCGGTCCCCTTGATCGGTGTCAGCGCCTGCCGCCAGCAGGTGGGGAAGAACTCGTCGCACACGGTAGGCGACAAGTATGTCGAGGCGGCCGGCTTTGCCGGCTTGCCACTGATCTTGCCGGCTCGTGACGGGGGCAGCGACACGCAGGCGCTGCTGGCCCGTCTGCACGGCATTGTTTTTACCGGCTCGCCTTCAAATATCGAACCGCATCATTACAATGGCGCCCCCAGCGCGGCAGGTACCCGGCACGATCTGGCACGCGATCGGCTGACCCTGCCGCTGCTGCAGGCGGCCATTGCTGCTGGTGTACCGGTGTTTTGCATCTGCCGTGGCTTTCAGGAATTGAATGTGGCGCTGGGTGGCAGCTTGCACCAGCGGGTGCAGGAACTGCCTGGCTACCTGGATCACCGTGAACCTGAGGAAGCACCGCTGGAGGTGCAATACGGCCCTCGTCACCCGGTCGGCATTGAGCCTGGCGGGTTGTTCGAGCGCCTGGGCCTGGCGCCGCAGTTCGAGGTCAACTCGCTGCACAGCCAGGGCATCGACCGCCTGGCTCCCGGCCTGCGCGTCGAGGCACGGGCCCCGGATGGCCTGATTGAAGCGGTGTCGATGCCGGATGCGCCAGGCTTTGTGCTTGGCGTGCAGTGGCACCCTGAGTGGCGATTTAGCGAAAACCCGGTCTCCCTACGCCTGTTTCAGGCTTTTCGTGAGGCCTGCATTGCCTATGCGGCACGGGAGGGTGAGCGCCAGAGCGTACGCTGACGTCACCCGAAGGTCTCGGATGACTCGTCCCCTGCAGCAAGCTTTCAATGAGTGAAAGCGGGCCTTGGCACAAGGCCTGTGAAAACAATTCCAAAATTTACGGCAAATACTCATGAGCAATTACACAGAAGCTGGCCGCCCACCCGATGTGGCAGCCGAAGCGGGCAACACCCAGCGCAGCAAAGGCTTGGCCAAAGGCCGCCTTGGCCTGCTGGCCAGCGTGGTGCTGGGCATTTCTACCATCGCCCCGGTCTATACCTTGACCGGCGCCCTTGGCCCGACCGTGCGTGAAGTGGGTGCGCACCTGCCAGCCGTGTTCATCGTTGGCTTCCTGCCGATGTTGCTGGTGGCGCTGGGCTACCGCGAACTGAACTCGGCGGAGCCAGATAGCGGTACTTCGTTTACCTGGTCGGCGCGTGCCTTCGGCCCAATGATCGGCTGGATTGGTGGCTGGGGGCTGGTGGTTGCTACCACGATCGTGCTGTCGAACCTGGCAGGGGTGGCGGTCGACTTCTTCTACCTGTTCCTTGGCCAGATCACCGGCAAGCATGAGCTGGCGGCGTTGGCCGACAACCTGTTGATCAACATCAGCACGTGCTGCGTGTTCATCGCCTTGGCGGTGTGGATCTGCTGTCGCGGCATAGCCACCACCATGACCGTGCAGTACGGCTTGGTGGCCTTGCAGTTGCTGGTGCTGATTGGCTTTGCCTTCGCCGCCTTCGGCAGCACCGCCGCGCAGCCACCGCTGGAATTCGATTTCGCCTGGTTCAACCCGTTCGGCGTCGAGTCGTTCTCGGCTTTTGCCGCCGGTCTGTCGCTGTCGATCTTCATTTTCTGGGGCTGGGATACATGCCTGACCGTCAGCGAAGAGTCGGTGGGCAGTGAAGAGGTGCCGGGCAAAGCCGCCACCTGGACCGTGATGTTGATCCTCGGCCTGTACCTGTTCACCGCCATCGCCACCCTGCAATTTGCCGGTATCAGTGAAACGGGCCTGGGCCTGAACAACCCGCGCATCCAGGAAAACGTGTTTGCCCATCTGGCTGGCCCGGTCATGGGGCCGCTGGCGATCCTGATGTCCATCGCTGTGTTGGCCAGCACGGCGGCGTCGCTGCAGTCGACCTTCGTGGCGCCGGCGCGTACCCTGTTGGCCATGGGTTACTACGGTGCGGTGCCGCCGAAGTTCGCCAGCGTCTGCCCGCGCTCGCAAACCCCGCGTTACGCCACCATTTGCGCCGGCTTGGCAGCGGGCCTGTTCTACGTGACCATGCGTACCCTGAGCGAAAACGTGCTGGCAGATACCATCACCGCGCTGGGCATGATGATCTGCTTCTACTATTCGCTGACCGCGTTCGCTTGCGTTTGGTATTTCCGCGCCAGCCTGTTCGACAGCCTGCGCCACTTCATCATGCGCGGCCTGTGCCCGCTGGTGGGGGGGGTGATTTTGTCGGTGATCTTCGCGCGTACTGCCATCGACAGCGCCTCGCCGGACTTCGGCAGCGGCTCGCATGTAGGCGGGCTGGGGTTGGTGTTCGTGATTGCCGCGATCATCTCGGTGCTCGGTATCGCCCTGATGATGCTGTCGCGCATGCGCGCGCCGGCATATTTCCTGGGGGCAACCCTGCGTCAGCAGGCTACCTTGCCATTGCAGGAATAAAGCTGGGGGCGCTTTGCGCCCCTTTCGCGACACAAGGCCGCTCCTACAACAGATCGCGTTCGTCAGGCTTGCGCGAACTCCTGTAGGAGCGGCCTTGTGTCGCGATAGGGCCTCGAAGAGGCCCCATAGATCTTCAGCCGATCATTTGCTTCAGCAACGCCGCATGACGCTGTTGCTGTTTCTTCAGCAACAGGCGATTCGAGCGGAACACCGCCTTCAAGTCTTCCAGCGCGGTGTCGAAATCATCGTTGATGATCACGTAGTCGTACTCGTCGTAGTGCACCATTTCGCTGACCGCTTCTTTCATGCGCCCGGCAATGATCTCTTCGCTGTCTTGCCCGCGACCGTCCAGGCGCTGGCGCAGCGCTTCCTGGCTCGGCGGCAGGATGAACACCGACAGCGCCTGCGGCATCAGCTTGCGTACCTGCTGGGCGCCTTGCCAGTCGATTTCCAGGATCAGGTCGTAACCCTGGTCCAGGGTTTGCTGCAACGCGCTGCGCGAGGTGCCGTAGAAGTTGCCGAACACCTCGGCGTGTTCCAAAAAATCACCTTGCGCGATCAGTGCCCTGAATTCCTCGTGGACGACGAAGTGGTAGTTCACCCCGTGCTGCTCGCCTGGGCGCATGGCGCGGGTGGTATGCGAGACCGAGACGCGGATTTGCTGGTCGTCCTTGGTCAAGGCGGTGACCAGGCTGGTCTTGCCGGCGCCGGAAGGGGCCGAAACGATGTAGAGGGTGCCGCTGCTGTGGTTCATGGTCGGGGTGGCCTTACTCGATGTTCTGTACTTGTTCACGCATCTGTTCGATCAATACCTTCAGGTTGACCGCCGCTTGCGTGCTGCGTGGGTCAAAGGCCTTGGAACCGAGGGTGTTGGCCTCACGGTTGAGTTCCTGCATCAGGAAGTCCAGGCGTCGGCCGGCGGCACCGCCACCCTTGAGCACACGGCGCACTTCGGTGACGTGGGTGCTGAGGCGGTCGAGTTCCTCAGCCACGTCGCTTTTCTGGGCCAGCAATACCATCTCCTGCTCCAGGCGCTGCGGGTCGAGTTCGGCCTGCATGTCGCCGAAGCGGTCGAGGATCTTTTGCCGCTGTGCCGCCAGCATCTGCGGCACCAGGGCGCGCAGGGTGGTCACTTCGCTGGCCATGTTGTCCAGGCGTTCGTTGATCAGCCGGGCCAGT
The DNA here is from genome assembly GCF_003627215.1 of Pseudomonas sp. Leaf58. Classification (NCBI taxonomy): domain Bacteria; kingdom Pseudomonadati; phylum Pseudomonadota; class Gammaproteobacteria; order Pseudomonadales; family Pseudomonadaceae; genus Pseudomonas; species Pseudomonas sp. Leaf58. The sequence continues at coordinate 5,335,178 of NZ_CP032677.1, read as the reverse complement.
TCCTGGCCTTCACGCTGGCGCCCGGCCTTGAGCTCGGCCAGTGCTTCGTCGAACAGTGCCATGGCTTCGGCGTTCAGCGCCTGCGGGTCGCTGGCGTCGGCCACCAGCACGCCTGGCCACGACAGCACTTCCAGCGGGTTCAGCGGTGCCGGCTGCTTGATCAGGCCGGCCACTTCCTCGGCGGCGGCAACCAGTTGCGCGGCGCGCTCGCGGTCCACCTTCAGCGGCTTGCCATTGCTCTCTTCGTTGAGGCGCAAGGTGCATTCCACCTTGCCCCGCGACAACCCTTGGCGCAGGCCTTCACGCACGGCGCCTTCGAGGTCGCGCAGGGCCTCGGGCAAGCGCAGGTGTGGCTCCAGGTAACGGTGGTTGACCGAGCGCAGCTCCCAGACCAGGGTGCCTTGGCTGCCGGCGCGCTCGACACGAGCAAAAGCGGTCATGCTATGCACCATGGGGAGTACCTCGCGTAGATGTAATGAACGGTGGCAGCCTCTCGGCTGCAAGGCGCAGGATTGTAGCGCAGTGGGGCCTTGGCGCCCAATCCACCTATGTTACAGAGGGGTGGTCACGGCAGCAGGAAAAGGCGACGGGCTGTGTGGGGTGCGACAATAGGCATGTCTTCCCCGGGCCGCGGGCTCTATAATGCTCGGCAGATTCAAGTCCCAGTACAGGTATCCCAGATGAAACGTCCAAGTGGTCGCGCCGCCGATCAGCTCCGCTCGATCCGCATCACCCGCAACTACACCAAGCACGCCGAAGGGTCGGTACTGGTCGAGTTCGGTGACACCAAGGTTATTTGCACGGTCAGCGTGGAAAACGGTGTGCCGCGCTTCCTCAAAGGCCAGGGCCAAGGCTGGCTGACTGCCGAATATGGCATGCTGCCGCGCTCCACCGGCGAGCGTAACCAGCGCGAAGCCAGCCGTGGCAAGCAGGGTGGTCGTACCCTGGAAATCCAACGTCTTATCGGTCGCTCGCTGCGCGCTGCGCTGGACATGAGCAAGCTGGGTGACATCACCCTGTACGTCGACTGCGACGTGATCCAGGCCGACGGTGGCACCCGTACCGCGTCCATCACCGGTGCCATGGTTGCGCTGTGTGACGCCTTGGCGGTGATCAAGAAGCGCGGCGGCCTGAAGGGCGGCAACCCGCTCAAGCACATGATTGGCGCTGTGTCGGTGGGTATGTATCAGGGCGAAGCCGTGCTCGACCTGGACTACCTGGAAGACTCCGCTGCCGAGACCGACCTGAACGTGGTCGTGACCAGCGCCGGTGGTTTCATCGAAGTGCAGGGTACTGCCGAAGGCGCGCCGTTCCAGCCTGAAGAACTCAACGCCATGCTCGCCCTGGCGCAGAAAGGCATGGCTGAAATCTTCGAACTGCAGCAGGCCGCACTGGCCGACTGAACCCAGCCACGGAGGAGCGGGGCATGAGCGATTCGAACCTGTCGATCACCCCGCCCAATGCCGATGTCCGGCAGTGGGCGATGTTCTGCCACCTCTCCGCGCTGCTGGGCCTGGTGGTGCCGCTCGGGCACTTGCTGGGCCCGCTGGTGCTGTGGCACCTCAAGCGCGAGCAAGACCCTTTTATCGACGCCCAGGGCAAAGAGGCGCTGAATTTTCAGATCAGCGTAACCATTGCCGGCTTCATCTGCTTCTTGCTGATGTTCGTGTTTATCGGGCTGGTGCTGTTCGCCATGCTGATGGTCGCGGTGATGATCTTGATCATCATTGCCGCGGTGCGGGCGAATGAGGGCAAGCCGTATCGCTACCCGCTGATCTGGCGGCCGATCAAATAAAGCTGGGGCCGCAAAGCGGCCCCATGCCTTTTAGATGGTCAACGTCCAGTCATAGTCCACGATCAGCGGCGCATGCTGGGAGAAGCGCGGCTGGCGCGGCAGGCGAGCGTTGCGCACGAAGCGGCGCAGGCCTGGGGTGAGGATCTGGTAGTCGAACCGATAGCCCAGGTTGAGCATCTCGGCCTGCTCGTTGTTCGGCCACCAGCTGTACTGGTCACCTTCACGGCTGACTTCGCGCAGGGCATCGACATAACCCATCTCGCCGGTAATCGCATCCATCCAGGCGCGCTCCGGCGCCAGGAAGCCTGGCGACTGCTGGCTGTCACGCCAGTTTTTGATGTCGAGCTTCTGCTGCGCCACGTAGAACGAGCCGCAGTAGATGTATTCGCGACGCTTGCGACGCTGCTTGTCCAGGTACTTGGCGAAGTCGTCCATCAACTTGAACTTTTGGTTCAAGTCGTCGTCGCCGTTCATGCCCGAAGGCAACAGCAGGCTGGCAATACTGACTTTGTCGAAATCTGCTTGCAGGTAACGCCCGTAGCGGTCGGCTGTCTCGAAGCCCAGGCCGGTGATGACTGCCTTGGGCTGCATGCGCGAATACAGGGCCACACCCCCTTGGGCAGGCACCTCCGCGTCGCAGGCATAAAGGAAATAGCCATCGAGCTGGAAAGCTGGGTCGTCGAGTTCAAAGGCCGAGGCGCGGGTATCCTGAAGGCAGATGACGTCGGCATTCTGGGCTTGTAGCCAGCTGAGCAAACCACGCTCGGCCGCAGCCTGAATGCCATTTACGTTCACACTGATGATCCGCATAAATGGCCCCAAAAATCTCGTGCGTGTATGATACCCGAGCTCAACCCATTTAGCTAAATCCGTGGTGTCCGGGACTATTCATGCAGCCGTATCAGCGCGACTTTATCCGTTTTGCCATCGATCGCGGGGTACTGCGTTTCGGTGAATTCACCCTGAAATCGGGCCGTACCAGCCCGTATTTCTTCAACGCCGGCCTGTTCAACACGGGCTCCGCACTGGCCGAGCTGGGGCGTTGCTACGCCGCCGCCATCGTCGACAGCAAGATCCCGTTCGATGTGCTGTTCGGCCCGGCCTACAAGGGTATCCCCCTGGCGGCAACTACTGCGGTGGCGCTGGCTGACCAACATCAGCTCGACGTGCCATGGTGCTTCAACCGCAAAGAAGCCAAGGACCATGGTGAAGGTGGCAGCCTGGTCGGCGCACCGCTGGCCGGTGACGTGCTGATCATCGACGACGTGATCACTGCCGGTACCGCCATCCGCGAGGTCATGCAAATCATCAACGCCCAGCAGGCCAAGGCCGCGGGCGTGCTGATCGCGCTGAACCGCGAAGAGCGTGGCAATGGCGAGCTGTCGGCGATCCAGGAAGTGGAGCGTGACTTCGGTATCCCGGTGGTCAGCATCGTCTCGCTGACTCAGGTGCTGGAGTTCCTGGCCGATGACCCACAGCTGAAGCAGCATCTGCCAGCTGTCGAGGCGTATCGGGCGCAGTACGGGATCTGATCCTGGCCTGGAAATGAAAAAGGCGACCTTTATGTGAAGGTCGCCTTTTTTGTATCGCCTGTTCCGGCCCTATTGCGGGTAAACCCGCTCCCACCGGTCCAACACTGCCCTTGAGGGCTGTGAAATCCTGTGGGAGCGGGTTTACCCGCGAAGAGGCCAGTGCAGGCTAACCGATCGATCAGCGTGGCTTGCGGTTGGTAATCAGGGTACCTACGCCGCTGTCGGTGAAGATCTCCAGCAGCACCGCGTTCGGCACGCGGCCGTCGATGATGTGCGAGCTGTTCACGCCGCCCTGCACCGCATCCAGCGCGCACTTGATCTTCGGCAGCATGCCGCCATAGATGGTGCCGTCAGCGATCAGCTCGTTGACCTGCTCGGTGGTCAGGCCGGTCAGTACCTGGCCCTGCTTGTCCATCAGGCCGGCGATATTGGTCAGCAGCATCAGCTTCTCGGCCTTGAGCGCCTCTGCCACCTTGCCTGCCACCAGGTCGGCGTTGATGTTGTACGACTCACCGTTGGCACCTACGCCAATCGGCGCGATCACCGGGATGAAGTCGCCCTTCACCAGCATGTTGAGCAGGTCGGTGTTCACGCTCACCACTTCGCCGACATGGCCGATGTCGATGATCTCCGGGGTGGTCATCTCTGGCGTCTTGCGGCTAACGGTCAGCTTGCGAGCGCGAATCAGCTCCGCGTCCTTGCCGGTCAGGCCGATGGCGCTGCCGCCATGACGGTTGATAAGGTTGACGATGTCCTTGTTGACCTGGCCACCCAGCACCATCTCCACCACGTCCATGGTCGCCGAGTCGGTGACGCGCATGCCGTCGATGAAGTGGCTTTCGATCGACAGGCGCTTGAGCAGGTCGCCGATCTGCGGGCCACCACCGTGGACCACCACTGGGTTGATGCCCACAGCTTTCATCAGCACGATGTCACGGGCGAAACCGGTTTTGAGCTCCTCGCTCTCCATCGCGTTGCCGCCGTACTTGATCACCAAGGTCTTGCCGACAAAGCGGCGGATGTAAGGCAGTGCTTCGGACAAAACCTCGGCTACATGGGAAGCGGCATCGCGATCGAGGGTCATGCAGGGCTCCTGTAAGGAACAGATAGTCGGTCAGAACGGCAGTTGCAGCTCAGGCTCAACCCGTAGCAACTGGGTGCGGAAAACATCCTTGATACGTTGCAACTCGGTGTCGCTGTCGGCCTCGAAGCGCAGCACCAGCACCGGTGTGGTGTTGGAGGCACGTACCAGGCCCCAGCCGTGGGCGTAATCAACCCGTACCCCGTCGATGGTGGTCAGGTTGGCTTCGCCCCAGGCGGCATCGCGTTGCAGTGCATCAATGATGCTGAATTTACCCTCGTCGGTCACATCAATATTGATTTCCGGCGTGGAAATATCGTTTGGGAAGGCGGCGAACAGGTTTTCGGCGCTCTGTCCGGCCTTGCTGAGGATCTCCAGCAGGCGCGCGGCGCTGTAAATGCCGTCGTCGAAACCGTACCAGCGTTCCTTGATGAAGATGTGACCGCTCATCTCGCCAGCCAGCAGCGAGCCGGTTTGCTTCATCTTCTTCTTGATCAGTGAGTGGCCGGTTTTCCACATCAGTGCACGGCCACCGAGCTGTTCGATCAGCGGGGTGAGGCGGCGAGTGCATTTGACGTCGAAGATGATCTCGGCGCCCGGGTTGCGCAACAGCACGTCCTGGGCAAACAACATCAACAGGCGGTCGGGGTAGACGATGCTGCCGGTGTTGGTCACCACACCGACGCGGTCGCCGTCACCGTCGAAGGCCAGGCCGATATCGGCACCGGTTTCCTTGACCTTGGCGATCAGGTCTTCGAGGTTTTCCGGTTTACCCGGGTCTGGGTGGTGGTTGGGGAAGTTGCCGTCGACCTCGCAGAACAGCGGGATCACTTCGCAGCCCAGGGCTTCGATCAGCTGCGGTGCAATCACGCCTGCGGCACCGTTGCCGCAGTCCACCACCACCTTGAGCTTCTTGGCCAGCTTCACGTCGTCGACAATTTGCTGGTAGTAGCGGTCAAGGATCTCGACCCTTTCCACGCGGCCTGTGGCGCGGGTCAGGTCATTGGTTTTCAGGCGGGTCAGCAGGGCCTGGATCTGTTCGTTGGCCAGGGTGTCACCGGCAATGACGATTTTGAACCCGTTGTAGTCCGATGGGTTGTGGCTACCGGTCAGCATCACCCCCGACTTGCCGGCCAGCACGTTGGCGGCGTAGTACAGGGCCGGGGTGGGTACCAGGCCGACGTCGCTGACCTGGCAGCCGGCGTCGACCAGGCCCTGGATCAGTTGTTCGACCAGCATCGGGCCGGACAGGCGGCCATCGCGGCCAACCGAAACCTGGGGCTCGCCCTGGGCAAGGCTCTGCGCGCCGATGGCGCGGCCGATCCAGTAGGCGGTTTCGGCATGAAGGGTCTTGCCGACCACGCCGCGGATGTCATACGCGCGGAAGATGCTGTCTGGCAATGCGGCGGGGACCAGGTGGGCCATGTCGTTCATCTCTGGAAACTCCATTAGTCAAAGGCTTTCTGGGCAGGCGCAAACTGAACGCTTGGACGGTGGTTTCGCCAGAGAGTTCGCCATCCTTGGCCTGAACGGTCATCTGTCGGCTCAGTGGCTGCCGGAGTGCCCAAAGCCGCCAGCGCCCCGCTGGCTTTCATCGAATGCCTCGACGATGTCGAAGTGGGCCTGTACCACCGGTACCAGCACCAGCTGGGCGATACGCTCGCCAACCGCGATGGTGAAGGGGGTGTTGCCGCGGTTCCAGCACGACACCATCAGTTCGCCTTGGTAGTCCGAGTCGATCAGCCCGACCAAGTTGCCCAGCACGATGCCGTGCTTATGGCCCAGGCCGGAGCGCGGCAGGATCATCGCGGCCAGGCCTGGGTCGCCGATATAGATCGACAGGCCGGTAGGGATCAGCAGGGTCTGGCCTGGCTCGAGGACAGTGTCTTCCTTGAGCAGGGCGCGCAGGTCCAGGCCGGCAGAGCCGGGGGTGGCGTACGTCGGCAGAGGGAATTCGGTACCCAGGCGTGGGTCGAGGATCTTGGCTTGAAGAGCGTGCATGGAACTTATTGAACCTGGTTGAGCCGTTCGGCGATGAAGGCGACCAGTTGTCGGGCGATCTTGCCCTTGCTGGTCTGCGCGAAGAGGGTCTGGTGCTGCTGGCGGTCGATCACGGTCAAGGCGTTTTCTTCGCTGTTGAAGCCGATGCTGGGGTTAGCCACATCATTGGCGACGATCAGGTCGAGGTTCTTGTCCTTGAGCTTGCGCGTGGCGTAATCGAGCAAGTGTTCGGTTTCGGCGGCGAAGCCGACGCTGAACGGGCGGTCGGCGCGGCCAGCGATGGTGGCAAGGATATCGGGATTGCGCACCATCTGCAGCAGCATGCCGTCGCCGGTCGTAGGATCTTTCTTGAGTTTTTGCGTGGCAACGACTTCTGGGCGGTAGTCCGCGACCGCCGCCGAGGCGATGAACAGGTCGCACGGCATGGCCGCTTCACACGCCGCGAGCATGTCCCGCGCGCTGACCACGTCGATGCGGCTGACCCGATCGGGGGTCGGCAGGTGCACCGGGCCGGTGACGAGGGTAACCCGAGCCCCGGCTTCGGCAGCCGCTTCGGCCAGGGCGAAGCCCATCTTGCCAGAGCTATGATTGGTGATGTAGCGCACCGGGTCGATGTTTTCCTGGGTCGGGCCGGCGGTGATCAGCACGTGCTTGCCGGTCAGTGCCTGGCGCTTGAAGCTTTCCGCTGCGCACCAGGCCAGGTCGGTGGCTTCAAGCATGCGGCCCAGGCCTACGTCGCCACAGGCCTGGCTGCCGGACGCTGGGCCAAACACCTGGATGCCGCGGCTCTTGAGCAGCTCGAGGTTGGCCTGGGTGGCCGGGTCGCGCCACATGGCCTGGTTCATGGCCGGGGCCACGGCAACGGTGGCGTCGGTGGCCAGCACCAGGGTGGTCAACAGGTCATCGGCCATGCCTTGGGCCATGCGCGCCATGAGGTCGGCGGTGGCCGGGGCGATCAGCACCAGGTCGGCCCACTTGGCCAGTTCGATGTGGCCCATGGCCGCTTCGGCGGCAGGGTCGAGCAGGTCCATGTGCACCGGGTGGCCCGACAGCGCCTGCAGGGTCAGCGGGGTGATGAACTCCGCACCACCGCGGGTCATGACGACGCGCACCTGCGCGCCGTGCTCCAGGAGTCGGCGAATCAGCTCGGCGCTTTTGTAGGCGGCAATGCCGCCACCTACGCCGAGAACGATGCGCTTGCGATACAGCCGCTGCATAGGCTTGCCTTTTTCCAGTGAGAGCGGGCGGCGACGTTTGAAAATGCCTGCGGCAGTACGTCGCATGTACGAGGCGAAATAGATTAACACAGGGCCGAAATGGGCCGCAGCAAAGGCAGAGGGGCGGGATGAATATCAGGGAGTGGCCGGCTGAAGAACGGCCAAGAGAGAAGTTGTTGCAGCGTGGGGCGGCGGTGCTGTCGGATGCCGAGTTGCTTGCCGTGTTGCTGGGCTCGGGGGTAGCCGGGCGTAATGTGCTGGATCTTGCACGGGGGTTGCTGGTGCGCTTTGGTGGGCTGAGGCAGTTTCTTGAGGCTGATCGCGAAGCTGTGTTGCGTGAGCCGGGTATAGGGGCTGTGAAATACGCACAGTTGCAGGCGCTACTGGAAATTGGCCGGCGCTACCTGGATGAGAACATCGAGCGCGCAGCGCCCCTTGAGGGGCCTGTGGCGGTGCGGCGTTATCTCAAGGCCATGTTACGTCATGAGTCTAGTGAAGTGTTCGGCTGCCTGTTTCTCGACACCAAGCACCGGCCGTTGGCGTTCGAGATTTTGTTCAGGGGGACCATAGACCGGGCAAATGTCTACCCGCGGGAGGTGGTGCGGCGGGCATTGCTGCACAACGCGGCGGCTTTGATCCTCTGTCACAACCACCCTTCAGGCAACAATGAGCCGAGCCAGGATGATGTGCATCTTACGCTGTCGCTGAAGCGGGGCCTGGCGTTGATTGATGTTCGGGTGCTGGATCACATCATCATCGGTGACGGGGAGCCGTTGTCCATGGTCGAAGATGGGTGGCTTGTGGCTTAGCCTTTGTGTTGTCTGCACCGGCCTCTTCGCGGGCTTGCCCGCGAAGAGGCCGGTGCAGACTTACTTGGTTACCGAAACCTTGCTGAAATCCAGCCGCCCGAACGGGCTCACCTGATACCCCTCGACCCCTTGGCGCAGCAACGTCGCCGCCGTCGGGTGTGCCAGCGGCACCCACAGCGCCTGCTGCTGGATCAGCGTTTGCGCCTGCTGGTACAACCGGCTGCGCACGCTCTGGTCATTGGTAGTACGTCCAGCGCTGATCAGCTGGTCCAGACGGTTGTCGCAGAAGCGCGCAAAGTTGGTCCCCGACTCCACCGCCGCACACGAAAACTGCGGGCTGAGGAAGTTGTCCGGATCGCCGTTATCACCTGCCCAGCCCATGAACAGCAGGTCATGCTCGCCCGCCTTGGCGCGGCGGATCAGTTCGCCCCACTCGATCACGCGGATTTCCGCCTTGATGCCGATCTTGGCCAGGTCTGCCTGCAGCATCTGTGCACCAAGGCTGGGGTTGGGGTTGAGCAGGCTGCCCGAAGGGCGGGTCCAGATCGTGGTGCTGAAGCCCTCGGCGAGGTCAGCCTTGGCCAGTAGGGCCTTGGCTTTCTTCAGGTCCAGCGGGTAGCCGGGCAAGTCCTTGGCGTAGCTCCAGGTATTGGGCGGGTAGGGGCCATTGGCGGCCACCGCGGAGTCTTCGAACACGGCTTTCAGGTAGGCCTGCTTGTCGAAGGCCAGGTTGATTGCCTGACGCACTTCCGGCTTGTCCAGCGGCGGGTGCTGGCTGTTGATGGCGACGAAGGCGGTCATGAAGGCCGGGGTGGTGGCCACCTTGAGGTCGCCATCCTTGCCCGCTTCGGCAATGTCCAGGGGCTTGGGCGACAAGGCAACCTGGCATTCGCCGCGCTTGAGCTTTTGCAGGCGCACGTTGGCATCGGTGGTGATGGCGAAGATCAGCGGGTCGACCGCTGGCTTGCCGGCAAAGTAGTCGGGGTTGGCGCGGTAGCGCACCACGGCGTCTTTCTGGAAACGCTGGAAGACGAACGGCCCGGTACCGATCGGCTGGCTGTTGAGTTTCTCCGGCGTGCCAGCCTTGAGCAGCTTGTCGGCATATTCGGCGGAGTAGATCGAGGCGAAGCCCATGCTCAGGGTGGCCAGGAACGTGGCGTCCGGATGGCTGAGGGTGAAGCGTACGGTGTTCGGCGTCGGCGCCTCGATCGCCTTGATCAGGCTGCCCAGTTGCAGCGATTGGGCATGCGGGTAGCCTCCCGGTGCGGTCTTGTGCCAGGCATGGGCGGGGTAGAGCATGCGCTGGAAGCTGAACAGCACATCGTCGCCGTTCAGCGCGCGGGTCGGCTTGAAGTAGGCGGTGGTGTGGAATTTAACCTCATCGCGCAGGGTGAAGTCATAGACCAGGCCGTCGGCCGATACTGTCCAGCTAGCTGCCAGGCTCGGCACCACCTTGCCTTGCGCCGCGTCGAACTCTACCAGGCGGTTCATCAACATGTCGGCCGTGGCATTGGTGGTGGTCAGCGAGTTGTACTGGACCACATCGAAGCCTTCAGGGCTGGCCTCGCTGCAGACGCTCAGCGGCGCGGCCTGGGCAACGCCCGCGGCGAGCAGGGAGGTGAACAATAAGGAAAGGGCGGCGGCACGCATGGTGGCTCCTTGGCTGTCAGTGGCCCATCTGCCAGTGCAGTCTGGAAAAGGCCTACCCTAGTGCGCCTGCCAGTAAATGACCACACCCTTTTTTACAAATCTGGCGACGAGCGGTCGACGGCTGGCGGGCCCTGCCGCTATGCTGGCCCGGCGCGTCGGGGCTCGTGTCAATATTCATCTAATGTTGTTGCGGACGAGTCTTTCTGGTATAAAGCAGCGCTCTTTTCTAGGGGCTCGGCCTGTCGCATCAGCGGATCCGGTCGGTAAGACCTCCAGAATCACGGCGCCCAGGCGCCAAAGACTGAGAGATTAAGCGGCCAACCCATGCCGGGTTGGGCATGTGGTTTTAGAGGGCTGAGTCATGTCGAGAGTCTGTCAAGTTACTGGTAAGGGTCCAGTAACCGGGAACAACATTTCCCACGCAAACAACAAAACCCGTCGTCGTTTCCTGCCGAACCTGCAGCACCACCGTTTCTGGGTTGAATCCGAGAAGCGTTTCGTGCGTCTGCGCGTTTCCGCCAAAGGCATGCGTATCATCGACAAGCGCGGCATCGACGCCGTTCTGGTTGACATCCGTAAAGCTGGCGCCAAGGTTTAAGGAGAGCATCATGCGTGAATTGATCCGTCTGGTTTCGAGTGCCGGTACCGGCCACTTCTACACCACCGACAAGAACAAGCGCACCACCCCGGACAAAATCGAGATCAAGAAATATGATCCGGTTGTTCGCAAGCACGTGGTGTACAAGGAAGCCAAGATCAAGTAATTGATCGGCAACCTGAAAAAAACCCGCATCCGGAAGGACGCGGGTTTTTTTTTGCCTGGGCCTTTCGCGGCTAAACCCGCGAAGAGGCTGGCACAGCCACAGCTTATTTCTGCTCGAACATCACATAGATCTTGCGGCAAGGCTCCAGCACTTCCCAAGTGCCCTTGAAGCCGGCCGGGATCACAAACCTATCACCGGCACGCAAGGTTTTGGCCCCGCCATCCTGATCGCGCAAAACCGAAACGCCCTGCACGATCTCGCAATACTCATGCTCGGTGTAGTTCACCGTCCATTGGCCCACTTCGCCTTCCCACACCCCAGCGGCAAACTGCCCGCACGGGCTGGAATAGTGGTTATAGACCGCCTGGTCCGGCTCGCCCTTGAGGATTTTTTCCGCCGCTGGGCGGTAGCGTTCGGCTTCGGTGATGGCCTGTGCGAAGTCGATGATGCTGTCGATACTCATGCTGCGGCTCCTGTTTTGTTTAATAAAATGAACATCAGTAGGCTTTTGAGCCTTCTGTGTCAAATATATTGATAGTTTACCCGGGCTGGTTTAGGGTATCGCTTGCCCGTGTGCGCTTGTCGCCCGGCCAGAATTTTGACAACGCCTGTGAGTCCTCAGTGCGGCGTTGCACCTAAACAAGAGGAGGAGTTTCGTATGACCACCCTGACTCGTGCGGACTGGGAACAACGTGCCCAGCAACTGAAGATCGAAGGCCGTGCCTTCATCAACGGCGAATACACCGATGCCGCATCCGGTGAAACCTTCGAGTGCCTGAGCCCGGTCGACGGACGCTTCCTGGCCAAGGTTGCCAGCTGCGACCTGGCCGATGCCAACCGCGCTGTGGAAAACGCCCGTGCCACCTTCAACTCGGGCGTGTGGTCGCAGCTGGCCCCGGCCAAGCGCAAGGCCAAGCTGATCCGCTTCGCTGACTTGCTGCGCAAGAACGTCGAAGAGCTGGCGCTGCTGGAAACCCTCGACATGGGCAAGCCAATCGGTGACTCCTCCAGCATCGACATCCCTGGCGCCGCCCAAGCCATCCACTGGACTGCCGAAGCCATCGACAAGGTCTACGACGAAGTCGCCCCGACCCCGCATGACCAGCTCGGCCTGGTCACCCGCGAGGCGGTGGGTGTGGTCGCTGCCATCGTACCGTGGAACTTCCCGCTGCTGATGGCCTGCTGGAAGCTCGGCCCGGCCCTGGCCACGGGTAACTCGGTGGTGCTCAAGCCGTCCGAAAAATCGCCACTGACCGCCATCCGCATCGCCCAACTGGCCGTTGAGGCCGGTATTCCGGCTGGCGTGCTGAACGTGCTGCCAGGCTACGGCCACACTGTGGGCAAGGCCCTGGCCCTGCACATGGACGTCGACACCCTGGTGTTCACCGGTTCCACCAAGATCGCCAAGCAGCTGATGGTTTACGCCGGCGAATCGAACATGAAGCGTATCTGGCTGGAAGCCGGTGGCAAGAGCCCGAACATCGTCTTCGCCGACGCCCCGGACCTGCAAGCCGCCGCCGAGGCCGCTGCCAGCGCCATCGCCTTCAACCAGGGCGAAGTGTGCACCGCAGGCTCGCGCCTGCTGGTCGAGCGCTCGATCAAGGACAAGTTCCTGCCCATGGTAGTCGAGGCCCTGAAAGGCTGGAAGCCAGGCAACCCACTGGACCCACAGACTACTGTCGGTGCTCTGGTGGACACCCAGCAGATGAACACCGTGCTGTCGTACATCGAGGCTGGCCACCAGGACGGCGCCAAGCTGGTGGCCGGTGGCAAGCGCACGCTGGAAGAGACTGGCGGCACTTACGTCGAGCCGACCATCTTTGACGGCGTGACCAATGCCATGAAGATTGCTCAGGAAGAAATCTTCGGCCCCGTGCTGTCGGTAATCGCCTTCGACACCGCCGAAGAGGCCGTAGCCATTGCCAACGACACGCCGTATGGCCTGGCCGCGGGTATCTGGACTTCGGACATCTCCAAGGCGCACAAGACCGCCCGTGCCGTGCGCGCTGGCAGCGTCTGGGTCAACCAGTACGACGGCGGCGACATGACCGCGCCGTTCGGTGGCTTCAAGCAGTCGGGCAACGGCCGTGACAAGTCGCTGCATGCACTGGAGAAGTACACTGAGCTGAAGGCGACCTGGATCAAGCTGTAAACCCAAGGGGCCGCTTTGCGGCCCATTCGCCGGCAAGCCACAGGGATAGCGCATGGCTTGAGGGCGATGGGCTGCAAAGCAGCTCCAACCTTAGCCGGGGTCGGCTCACGCTGCCCCGGCTTCGTCGTTTTTACTGTTCAAGAATTCTGGCTGGGAGGCTGCAATGCGTTGGGGTAGCTACTTCGCCGTACTGGCATCTGTGCTCAGCGTCGGCCTGGCACTTGGCGTGAGCATGCCGCTGGTATCCCTGCGCCTGGAGGCTTGGGGCTATGGCAGCTTCGCCATCGGCGTAATGGCGGCGATGCCGGCGCTGGGTGTACTGGTAGGTGCTAGCCTGGCCAGCCGCCTTGCCGGCTGGGTCGGCGTGCCCTCGGCCATGCGCCTGTGCCTGTGGGGTGGGGCGCTGTCGATCGGTTTGGTCGCACTGCTGCCCAGCTACCCGCTATGGCTGCTGCTGCGCTTGCTGATCGGCATGTCCCTGACCGTGGTGTTCATCCTCGGCGAAAGCTGGATCAATCAACTGGTGGTCGAACAGTGGCGTGGCCGCCTGGTGGCGCTGTATGGCAGCAGTTATGCCTTGAGCCAATTGGCCGGGCCGCTGGTGCTGGGCTTTCTCGGCTCCGACGATGACTTCGGCTTCTGGGCCGCGACCGGCTTGCTGTTGGTGGCGCCGCTCATTCTCATGGGGCGTGGCGGTGCACCGAGCACGGAAGCCTGCAGCGTCACCTTCGGCGACCTGTTCGCGTTTTGCCGGCGTTTGCCGGTAATCGCCTGGGCGATTGCCTTGTTCGCCTCGTTCGAGGCGATGATCCTGACCTTGTTGCCGGTGTACTGCCTGCAGCAGGGCTTCAGCACCGAAATTGCCCTGTTCATGGTCAGTACCGTGGTGGTGGGTGATGCGGTGTTGCAGCTGCCCATTGGCGCCCTGGCTGACCACATGTCGCGACGTACCCTGTTCACTGGCTGCGCGGTAACGCTGCTGGTGTCCAGCCTGGCAATTCCACTGCTGCTGCATACCCCGGCAATCTGGCCGCTGTGGGTGTTGTTCGGGGCCAGTGCCGGGGGCTTGTTCACCTTGTCGCTGGTGCTGATCGGCGAGCGTTATCGTGATGATGCGTTGGTGCGGGCCAATGCTCATGTGGCGCAGCTGTGGGGTATTGGCTGCCTGCTTGGGCCGTTGTTGGCCGGGGCAGGGAGCCAGTGGGTCAGCGGGCATGCGTTGCTGTTGCTGATGGCGGTTGGGGCTGCCGGGTTGGTGGTGTTGACCCAGCGGCGCGGGGCTTTCGAACCGGCATCTGCCTGATGGATGTTGGGGCCGCTTTGCGGCTCATCAGCTACAACATCTTCTCCAGGCCAACCGCCTTGCTGATCCAGGCATTGAACCGCCGCCACACCCCGCCGGGCTCAGAGGTCAGCATATGCCGCTGGCCATTGTCCTCGGTCGTCCACACCAGCCTGTCCCCCACCAGTTTCACCTGATAGCTCAACGCCGGCGCCATACCTTGCTGGGCCAGCTCGCGGGTGTATTCCGCCAGTTCCGGGCTGTCCACCAGTACCCCAACTTCGGTATTCCACAGCACCGAGCGCGGGTCGAAGTTGAACGAGCCGATGAAGGTCTTGCGCCGGTCGAACACGATCGCCTTGGTGTGCAGGCTCGAATCTGAGCTGCCACGGTAATTCAACCGCCCCGCACTGGGGTCGCCCGGCTGGCGGCGAAGCTCGTACAGCTGCACGCCGTGCTCGAGCAAGGCGCGGCGATAGGGCGCATAGCCGCCATGCACCGCCGGCACGTCGGTGGCTTCGAGTGCGTTGGTCAGCAGCTTTACCGAAACCCCGGCATCGGCACGGCCGGTCAGGTATAGCAGGCCCGGCTCGCGCGGCACGAAATAGGCCGACATCAGGATCAGTTCGCGGCGCACATTGGCCAGGTCGGGTGCCAGTTGCTGGCTCAGCAGTAGTTGCGGGTCTGGTTCATCGTCGGCCAATACCTTGCTCGGCGCGTCCCACAGCGCCTGGGCATGGGCCCAAATCAGCTCGTTGCGCCATACATCCAGGCGCGGTTGCGTTTGGTAGGCCATCAAACGGTCGTATAGGGCTTTGCGCTGGGTTCTGGCTTCGGCCAGCGATACTTCCAGGCGGTGGCGGCTGGCGCGCAGGTCGTTGGCATCTGGGTCGCGCCAGAGAAAATCGGTAATCGGCCGGCTAAGGGCGCTGTTCCAGTACTGGTCGAAGCTGTGCCCCAACTGCTCGGCCACCGGCCCCACCCCCAACAGGTCGATGTCGGTGAAGTTGAGGTTGGGTTCGGCATCGAAATACTCGTCGCCTAGGTTGCGCCCGCCAACGATGGCCATGCTGTTGTCCACCAGGAACAACTTGTTGTGCATGCGCCGGTGCTGGCGCGACAGATTGAACAGGCGGCCCACGGCGCGCGTCACGCCGGTGCTACGGCCCAGGTGCAACGGGTTGAACACACGGATGTAAATGTTCGGGTGGGCATCGAGGGTGCCCATAATGGTGTCCAGGCCGTCGCTGGTGGTGTCGTCGAGCAGAATGCGCACGCGCACGCCACGGTCGGCGGCGCGCAGCAGTTCATGCACCAGGGCGCGGGTGCTGAGGCCGTCGTGGACGATGTAGTACTGCAGGTCGATGCTCGCCTGGGCGTTGCGGATCAGTTCGGCGCGGGCGCGGAACGCCTCGTTGCTGTTGGGCAATAGGCGAAAGCCCGAGCGGCCGCCGTAGGGCGCGGCCTGGCGCAGTACCGAGCGGCCGAACGCCGAGTCGTTGGCGGGCAGCGCCTGGCTGGTTTCGCGGGGCGTGCCGACGCTGGCACAGCCGGCAAGGCCGAGCAACAGCACCAGCAGCAGAGGCAGGGCTCGCTGGAGTCTCAAGGGTGGATCGTCCTGTGCGGCGAAGGCTTAAAGGGTTGGACCGTAGCGGGCGGCGCAAAGTTACGCGCTGGCGCTTTCTTCATCCAGTAGACGAAGGGCGGTTTCACCTACCTTGCGTACGGCGGCTTCGATCTGCGGCGTCGGCCGCGCGGCGAAGTTCATACGCAGGCAGTGGCGGAACTTACCCGACGCCGAGAAGATGCTACCCACGGCAACTTGCACGCCTTGCTCCAGTAAAGCGCGGTTCAGCCGCAGCGTATCGAAATGTTCTGGCAATTCCACCCACAGCATGAAGCCACCTTGGGGGCGGCTGATCCGCGTGCCTACCGGGAAGTAGCGGGTCACCCAGTCACTCATCAGGTCGCGACTACGCTGGTACTGGCTGCGCATGCGCCGCACATGGGGCTGGTAATGCCCGCCAGCGATGAAGTCGGCGATGGCCAATTGGGGTTGGCTGGCGGTGCTGCCGGTGCTGATGTACTTCATGTGCAGCACCCGCTCCAGGTAACGCCCAGGTGCCACCCAACCTATCCGTAGGCCGGGGGCGAGGGTTTTGGAAAACGAGCTGCAGAGCAGCACGCGACCGTCGTCGTCGAACGACTTGAGGGTGCGGGGGCGCGGATAGGTATAGGCCAGGTCGCCATACACATCATCTTCCAGGATGGCCACGTCATAGCGTTGGGCCAAGCCCAGCAGGGCCTTCTTGCGCGCCTCGGGCATGATGTAGCCGAGCGGGTTGTTGCAGCTTGGGGTGATCTGGATGAGCTTGATCGGCCACTGCTCCAGGGCCAGCTCCAACGCCTCCAGGCTGATACCGGTGATTGGGTCGGTGGGGATTTCCAGGGCTTTCATGCCCAGGCCCTTCAGCGTCTGCATGGCGCCGTGGAAGCTTGGTGAGTCGACCGCGACGATGTCGCCAGGCTCGCACACCGCGCGAATGCTGCACGACAGCGCCTCATGGCAGCCAGTGGTGATTACCAAGTCGGCCGGGCTCAGGCGACAGCCGGAGTCGAGCATCAGCCGGGCTACCTGCTCGCGCAGTGCCAGGTTGCCGTGGATGTTGTCGTAGTACAGGCCGGGCATGTCCTGCCGCCGGCTCAGCTGGGCGAGGCTGCGCAGCAGGGGTTTTAGGGTGGGGCTGTCGATGTCGGGCATGCCACGGCCGAGCTGGATCACGTCCTGGCGTGGGGTGCTGCGCACCAGGTCCAACACCTGCTCCCACTGCGAAATGTCCACCGGGCGCTGGGCCGGGCGGCTGACGGCGGGCAGGGCCGGCAGGTGGCGATGGTCGCTGACGAAGTAGCCCGACTTGGGCCGGGGCGAGACCATGCCGCTGTCTTCCAGTATGCGGTAGGCCTGCTGCACGGTGCTCAGGCTGACCCCGTGCTCCACGCTCAGGGCGCGCACTGAGGGCAGGCGCTGGCCAGGGCGGTAGAGGCCTTGCTCAATGCGGGCACCGAGCAGTTCGGCGAGGTTCAAGTAGAGGGTCACGGCATACTCCTGCGCTGCAATGGCATAGCGACCGGTACAGTTGCGCTGAAAATACAGCATTCAGTCAGCCAACGGCCAATTCTGTATGGGAATAATAAGGCGGTATTGGATCTGTATTGCCGGTGCTGCCGACGCGCATGCTTTCCCCACAGTATCAACTGAACGGGAGGATGCGGTGATGGGTGGCATGAGCGATGTGCGCTTGCAACTGTTGGCCAAGGAACTGCAAGCCGGGCAGCAGGCCAAGGTGCTCAGCGCGCCGGAGGGTCTGGGGCGTTGGGAGCTGATGCTGCATCGCTGGCGTACCCGCAGGGCGTTGCTGCAGTTGACCGATGACGAGTTGCGCGATGTCGGGCTGAGCTGGGAGCAGGCGCGTACGGAAGGGCGCAAACCCTTCTGGAAGGACTGACGCGATTGCAGGTTTACTAGGCCAGCTCTTTCAATCTGTGCCACAGCATCCCTAATGCCAGCAGCGGCGAGCGCAGGTGCTGGCCGCCGGGGAAGGTGATGTGCGGCACCTTGGCGAACAGGTCGAAACGCCCGCTCTGCTGGCCACTGATGGCCTCGCCCAGCAGGCGCGCGGCTAGGTGGGTGGCGTTGAGCCCATGGCCGGAATAAGCCTGCGCGTAATACACATTCGGCTGGCTGGCCAGGCGGCCAACCTGCGGCAGGCGGTTGGCACCGATGCCAATCATGCCGCCCCACTGGTAGTCGATGCGCACATCGGCCAACTGCGGGAATACCTTGAGCATCTTTGGCCGCATGTAGGCGGCGATATCTTTGGGGTCACGCCCCGAGTAATGGCAGGCACCGCCGAACAGCAGGCGATGGTCGGCGGACAGGCGGTAATAATCCAGTGCCACACGCTGGTCGCAGACGGCCATGTTCTGCGGCAGCAACTCATGGGCGCGCTCCTCGCCCAGCGGCTCGGTGGCGATGATGTAACTCCCGGCGGGTAGTACCTTGCCGCCCAGTTCGCGGTTGAGGTTGTTGTGGTAGGCATTGCAGCACAGCACCAGGGTCTTGGCCCGCACCCGCCCTTGAGCGGTATGCACCTGCACTTCAGGGCCGTAGTCGATGCGGGTGACCTCGGACTGCTCGAACAGCTTCACGCCCAGGCGGGCGGCGACGGCGGCTTCACCCAAGGCCAGGTTGAGCGGGTGCAGGTGCCCAGAGCCCATGTCGACCAGCCCGCCCACATAGCAGTCGGCGCCGACCACGCTGTGG
Organism: Pseudomonas sp. Leaf58; assembly: GCF_003627215.1. NCBI lineage: Bacteria > Pseudomonadati > Pseudomonadota > Gammaproteobacteria > Pseudomonadales > Pseudomonadaceae > Pseudomonas > Pseudomonas sp. Leaf58. The sequence goes on along the minus strand of NZ_CP032677.1, from coordinate 5,316,571 downwards.
ATATCGTCTTTGCCGACCAGGCGCAGCGCGTGCTTGTAACCGAGGCTGCGCAGCTCTTCGGCGTCCTCGGCAAAGCCCAGCAGCTCGGCGGGCTTGTTGGCTAGGTCGCAGTAGCCCCAGGTCAGGTCGCAGGCAATGCCGTGCTTTTCGACCCGCTCGCGGACGATCTGCACGGCCTCCAGGCCCATCAGCTTCATGCTGCGCACGCCGTCCTCGCCGATGACCGGCAGGAACTGCTCCAGGCCATGGCCGACGCCGCGGATCAGTTGCCCGCCATTGCGCCCGCTGGCGCCCCAGCCAAGCTTGCGGGCTTCCAGCAGGATGACCGAAAAGCCCCGCTCGGCCAGTTCGATGGCGGTGTTCAAGCCCGAATAGCCACCACCGACGATGCACACATCGGCGCTGTCTTCGCCTTGCAGAAAGGAGTGGTCGGGGTGTGGCGCGCTGCTGGCGGCGTAGTAGGAGGCGGCGTGCTGCGCGCTGTGGATCATGGGCTCGGTCCTGAGGCTGGTGGGCTAGGGGAGGAGGATAAGCCGGGGTAGGGTAGTGGGCAACAAGGCAGGGCTGCGCCCCCGTTCGCGGGCAAGCCCGCGATTGGGCTTATAATCAGCCAAATTCTCAGCTTTGTATCCCGCCATGTCCTGCAACCGCCACAAGATTCACTTCCTGCGCGAACTCATCCCCTCATTCGAGTGCGAACCCGGTTGCCACGACTGCTGCGGCCCGGTCACTACTTCGGCGGAAGAGATGGCCCGCCTGCCACGCAAGTCCCAGGCCGAGCAGGACGCCGCCCTGCAGCGCCTGGACTGCGTGCACCTGGGCCCCGATGGCTGCACCGTGTACGAAGAGCGGCCAATGATCTGCCGCCTGTTCGGCACTACCCCGCGCATGGCCTGCCCGCGTGGCCGTGGCCCTGAACCCATGATCGAGCCCGCCGCCGAGCAGTTGGTCCACCAGTTCATTGCCACCACCCGCCAGGTGCTGGTCTAGCTTCAGTCCGGGATCGGCAGGCAGAGGCTCTCCTTTACCTCCTCCATCACGATGTAGCTCTTCGACTCGCGTACGTGCGGCAGCTTCAGCAGGATGTCGCCGAGCAGCTTGCGGTACGAGGCCATCTCCGAAATACGCGCTTTCACCAGGTAGTCGAAGTCACCGGACACCAGGTGGCACTCCAGCACGTGCGGCAGCTTCAATACTGCGCGGCGGAACTCCTCGAAGGTGTCGCCCGACTTGTAGTCCAGGCTGATTTCGACGAACACCAGCAGGCTGCCCTTGAGGTGCTGCGGGTTCAGGCGGGCGTTGTAGCCCATGATGATGCCTTCGCGCTCCAGGCGGCGAACCCGCTCGGTGCAAGGGGTAGTGGACAGCCCAACTTTCTCGCCCAGTTCGGTGAAGGAAATACGCCCGTCATTCTGCAGGATGCGCAGAATGTTACGGTCGATCTTGTCCAGCTCACGCTTGCTCTGGTGCTGGGTTCTCATAGGGGATGCCCCTCCGTGAAAGGCGATTTTGCCGAGAATTCTCGCCAATAATAGGCTTTTATATAGTGAATTGCACTGGTCTCAAATTCCTATACTGCGCGCATTCATGCCATTTCAATAAAAGTCTGCGGCGCGCCGCGTGCGAGGGATAAAACGATGCGAGTTCTGGTACTTGGTAGCGGTGTAATCGGAACCGCCAGTGCCTATTACCTGGCCCGGCAAGGTTACGAAGTGACGGTGGTCGACCGCCAGCCGGCGGTGGCCATGGAAACCAGCTTTGCCAACGCCGGCCAGATCTCGCCCGGCTATGCCTCGCCTTGGGCCGCCCCGGGTGTGCCGCTGAAGGCCATCAAGTGGCTGCTCGAGCGCCACGCCCCGCTGGCAATCAAACTCACGGGTGACGTTGACCAGTACCTGTGGATGGCTCAGATGCTGCGCAACTGCACCGCCAGCCGGTATGCGGTGAACAAAGAACGCATGGTGCGCCTGTCCGAGTACAGCCGTGACTGCCTCGACGAGCTGCGCGCGGAAACCGGCATTGCCTACGAAAACCGTAGCCTGGGTACCACCCAGCTGTTCCGTACCCAAGCCCAGCTAGATGCCGCGGCCAAGGACATTGCCGTGTTGGAACAGTCCGGCGTGCCTTACGAGCTGCTCGACCGCGACGGCATTGCCCGCGTCGAACCGGCCCTGGCTGGCGTGAAAGACATCCTGGCCGGCGCCCTGCGCCTGCCTAACGACCAGACTGGCGACTGCCAGCTGTTCACCACCAAGCTTGCCGACATGGCGCTGAAACTCGGTGTTGAGTTCCGCTTCGGCCAGGATATCCAGCGCCTGGACTTCGCGGGCGACCGCATCAATGGCGTGTGGATCGACGGCAAGCTGGAAACCGCCGACCGTTACGTGCTGGCACTGGGCAGCTACTCGCCGCAAATGCTCAAGCCGCTGGGCATCAAGGCCCCGGTGTACCCGTTGAAAGGCTACTCGCTGACCGTGCCGATCACCAATGGCGACATGGCCCCGACCTCGACCATTCTCGACGAAACCTACAAGGTTGCGATCACCCGTTTCGACAACCGCATCCGCGTCGGTGGCATGGCTGAAATCGCCGGTTTTGACCTGTCGCTGAACCCGCGTCGACGCGAAACGCTGGAGATGATCGTCAACGACCTTTATCCTCGCGGCGGTGACCTGAGCCAGGCCAGCTTCTGGACCGGCCTGCGCCCGGCAACCCCGGACGGTACGCCGATCGTCGGTGCCACGGCGTTCCGCAACCTGTTCCTGAACACCGGCCACGGCACCTTGGGCTGGACCATGGCGTGCGGCTCCGGTCGCCTGCTGGCTGACCTGATTGCGCGCAAGAAGCCGCAAATCAGTGCCGAAGGCCTGGACATTTCCCGTTATGGCAACAGCCCGGAAGTGGCCAAGCACGGGCAGGCTGCGCCGGCTCACCAGCAGTAAGGGGCCTGTACCGGCCTCTTCGCGGGCAAGCCCGCTCCTACAAGGGCAACGCAGGTTTGGAAAACTGTGCCGTACCTGTGGGAGCGGGCGAGCCCGCGAAGAATCCAACACCGTTTTCAACCTGAAGAACCACCATAAGGCAGCCGCCATGCGTCCCGCCCGCGCCCTGATCGACCTCCAGGCCCTGCGCCACAACTACCGTCTGGCCCGTGAACTGACCGGTGCCAAAGCCCTCGCGGTGATCAAGGCCGACGCCTACGGCCATGGCGCCGTGCGCTGTGCCCTGGCCTTGGAGGCCGAAGCCGATGGCTTTGCCGTGGCCTGCATCGAAGAGGCGCTGGAATTGCGCGCGGCCGGTATCAAAGGTCCGCTGCTGCTGCTGGAAGGCTTCTTTGAAGCCAGTGAACTGGCGCTGATCGCTGAACACGACCTGTGGTGTGTGGTGCACTCGCTGTGGCAGTTGGAAGCCATCGAGAAAACCCAGCTGCACAAGCCGCTTACCGTTTGGCTCAAGCTCGATAGCGGCATGCACCGCGTTGGCCTGCACCCCAAGGATTACCACGACGCCTATCAGCGCCTGCTGGCCACTGGCAAGGTCGCGCGCATCGTGCTGATGAGCCACTTCGCCCGTGCCGACGAACTGGAGGCCGACGCCACCGCCCAGCAGATCGCCGTGTTCGAGGCTGCCCGCCAGGGCCTGGCCGCCGAATGCAGCCTGCGTAACTCGCCCGGCGTGCTGGGTTGGCCGCAAGCGCCCAGCGACTGGGTACGCCCAGGCCTGATGCTGTACGGCGCTACGCCGTTCGAAGTGGCTCAGGCTGAGGCCGAACGCCTGCAACCCGTCATGACTCTGCAATCACGGGTGATCAGCGTGCGCGAGCTGCCTGCCGGCGAGCCGGTGGGTTATGGCGCCAAGTTCGTCAGCCCAAGGCCCACCCGCGTCGGGGTGGTCGCCATGGGCTATGCCGATGGCTACCCACGCCAGGCGCCTAACGGCACCCCGGTGCTGGTCGCCGGCCAGCGTACCCAGCTGATCGGCCGGGTGTCGATGGACATGCTCAGTATCGACCTCACCGACGTACCGCAAGCCACCGTCGGCAGCCCGGTAGAACTGTGGGGCAAACATGTGCTGGCCAGTGAAGTAGCCGCCCATGCGGGTACCATTCCGTACCAGATCTTCTGCAACCTGAAGCGGGTACCGCGGGACTACGTCGGCGAATGACACGCTGAAGCGGACAGGATGAGGGGCGGTGTGTTGTAAATACTGAACGGCATTGCCATGATATCGTTCACATCCACCCCCTTTTTCACCGTTTCAGGAGGCTCCAGCTTTGGACGTCGGCGAACGACTGCAAGCCATCCGCAAGCTCAAGGGCCTGTCCCAGCGCGAACTCGCCAAGCGTGCCGGGGTGACAAACAGCACCATCTCGATGATCGAGAAGAACAGCGTCAGCCCCTCTATCAGCTCGCTGCGCAAGGTGCTGAGTGGCATTCCCATGTCCATGGTCGAGTTTTTTTCGGTCGAGCTGGAAACGCAAAGCCCCGCGCAGATCGTCTACAAGGCCCACGAGCTGATCGACATCTCTGACGGTGCGGTGACCATGAAGCTGGTTGGCAAATCGCACCCCAACCGCGCCATCGCCTTCCTCACCGAGGTGTACCCACCGGGTGCCGACACCGGTGCCGAAATGCTCACTCACGACGGTGAAGAAACCGGCATCCTGCTGGAAGGCCGCTTGGAGCTGGTGGTTGGCAACGAGATCTTCATCCTCGAAGAAGGTGACAGCTACTATTTTGAAAGCACCCGCCCGCACCGCTTTCGCAACCCGTTCGACCGCCCGGCGCGGCTGATCAGTGCGGCGACGCCTTCAAACTTTTGATCCAGCGCAGTGCATTGATTCAGCAATACCCCTTTCCTGTGTGGGGTCGTTTCACGGCCTCTGGGTTCCCGCTATACTTTTCAACGCTCGCCGATCCGTGGCCGCGAGCGTGATTAGCCACCATGAGGGTGTTCGCGTGAACCAAATCAAGAAGATGCTGGCCGTACCAGCAGCCGTATTCGCCCTCTGGGCAATGAGCGCAACCGCTGCGACCAATGACGACATCGCCAAACGCCTGGAGCCGGTAGGCCAGGTGTGCGTCCAGGGCCAGGAATGCAAAGGCATGGAAGTGGCCGCTGCAGCGGGTGGCGGAGGCACCAAAACGCCGGATGACATCATCGCCAAGCACTGCAATGCCTGCCATGGCAGCGGCTTGCTGGGCGCGCCGAAAATTGGCGATACCGCGGCGTGGAAGGAACGCGCCGATCACCAGGGCGGCCTGGATGGCATTCTGGCCAAGGCCATTACCGGCATCAACGCCATGCCGCCGAAGGGTACTTGCGCAGACTGCTCGGATGACGACCTGAAAGGGGCGATCAAGAAAATGTCCGGGCTGTGAGCAACAGCTGAATTGCATGAGGCCCGCCATTATTGGCGGGCTTTGTTTTTGTGTTGCTTGTGGCGGCCCTTTCGCGGGCAAGCCCGCCCCTACAAAACACCTGTGGGCTTGGCCGGGAAGCGGGCAACCAATCACTGTAGGCCCGTGTCCAACCCCTGAACCCATGGATGTCTCAGGAGGCCCCGATGCACCTCTGCTCCATCGACCAGGCTGTCGAACAAGTCCTGGCGCGCCTGCCAGCCCACATCCACATGGGCCTGCCGCTGGGCCTTGGCAAACCTAATGCCTTCGTCAACGCCCTCTATGCCCGCATACGCGAGCTGCCTGAGCGGCAGCTGACCCTCTACACCGCTTTGTCCCTCGGCCGCCCGCCATTAGGCGATGGTTTGCAGCGGCGCTTTCTTGAACCCTTCGTCGAACGCGTTTTCGCCGATTACGAAGAGCTCACTTACCTCGCTGATCTGCGCAACGACAGCCTGCCGCCGAATATCCGTGTCGAGCAGTTCTTCATGCAGCCGGGCAGCCTGCTGCACAGCGCATCGGCCCAGCAGGACTACATCAGCAGCAACTACAGCCACGCCGCGCGCGATATCAACGCCAAGGGCCTGAACCTGATCGCCCAGCTGGTGGCGGCTACGCCCGAGAAGCCCGTGCACCTGAGCCTGGCCTGCAACCCCGACATCACCCTCGACCTGTTGCCGATGATCGCCAAGCGCCGCGCCGCTGGGGAAACCATCCTCCTGCTCGGCCAGGTGCATAGCCAGCTGCCGTACATGCCGGGCGATGCCGAACTGCCCATTGATGCTTTCGACTTGCTGCTCGATGAAGCCGAGCAACGCCGGCTGTTCTCCACGCCAAACATGCCGGTCAATACCCAGGACCACTGCATCGGCCTGCACGCTAGCAGCCTGGTGCGTGACGGTGGCACCCTGCAGGTCGGCATTGGTGCCATCGGTGATGCGGTAGCCGCCGCATTGCTGGCGCGCCAGGGCGACAATGCCGGCTATCGTGCCGTACTCGATGCGCTGGATATCGGCCCCTGGCAGGCGCTGATCGAACGGGAAGGGGGGCTGGGTGCCCTTACCCAGGGTTTGTATGGCTGCAGCGAGATGTTCGTCAACGGCCTATTGGCGCTGGCCGAAGCAGGGCTGTTGCGACGCCCTGTGGATGAGCAGGATGCGGTGTTGCATGGCGGCTTCTTCCTCGGCCCCCAGGCGTTCTACCAGCGTTTGCGCGACATGCCGTTGGCGCAGCGGGCACGGTTCGCCATGACCCGTATCAGCTTCATCAACGAGCTGTATGGGCAAGAGGCACTCAAGCGTCGTCAGCGCCGCGATGCGCGTTTCATCAACACGGTGTTTGCCATGACCCTGCTCGGTGCCGGGGTGGCCGACCAGTTGGAGGATGGCCGAGTACTTAGTGGCGTGGGAGGGCAGTACAACTTCGTTGCCCAAGGGCACGCGCTGGAAGGCGGGCGCTCGATCCTGCTGTTGCGCAGCTGGCGCGAGGCAGGCGGGGAGGTCACCTCGAACCTGCTCTGGAACTATGGCCACTGCACCATTCCCCGGCACCTGCGCGATATCGTGGTGACCGAGTACGGTATTGCCGACCTGCGCGGGCAGACTGACAGCGAGGTGATCGTACGGTTGCTGGCGGTGTGTGATTCGCGGTTCCAGCAGGGGCTGATCAAGCAGGCGAAAGATGCGGGCAAGCTGGCCAGGGATTTTCAGCTGGAGGCACGCTTTACCGACAACACGCCGCAGCGCTTGGAGGCGATCCGGGCGCAGCATGCGCAGTTGTTCCCGGAGTACCCGTTGGGGACGGACTTTACCGCTGAAGAACAGGACTTACTGCGGGCGCTGAACTGGTTGAAGAGTAAGTTCAAGCTGAGTGAGGTGCTGGAACTGGGCAAGGCAACGCTGGATGCGCCCGGGCCGGAGGGGTATGAGCGGCATCTGGCGCGGATGCAGCTGGACCAGCCGCAGGGGCTGAAGGAAGAGCTGTACCAGCGGTTGTTGCTGGCGGGGTTGGCGGCGACCGAGTAAACCCCAGGGTGCGTTGGCCCGATGTAGGCGCGGGTTTACCCGCGAATGCGATATTGAATCTGCCATCGCATTCGCGGGTAAACCCGCCCCTACACGGGGTGCGGTACTGGCTTACTCGATGAAGCTGACCACACCACCTTCCAGCGACTTCACCCGGGCCAGCGCCTCAACGCGGTAGCCTTGGCTGTCCAGCTCGGCACGGCCGCCCTGGAACGACTTCTCGATGACGATGCCCAGGCCGGCCACGGTGGCACCGGCCTGCTTGATGATCGAGATCAGCGCCTGCGACGCCTTGCCGTTGGCCAGGAAGTCGTCGATCACCAACACACGGTCGCTGCTGTTGAGGTGGCGCGGCGAGACGGCCACGGTGTTCTCGGTTTGCTTGGTGAAGGAATACACCGAGGCCGTCAGCAGGTTCTCGGTCAGGGTCAGCGACTGGTGCTTGCGGGCAAAAATAACCGGCACACCCAGCTTCAGGCCAGTCATCACCGCCGGGGCAATGCCCGAGGCTTCAATGGTGACGATCTTGGTCACGCCCGCGTCGGCGAACAGGCGGGCGAACTCGTCACCGATCAACTGCATCAGCGCCGGATCGATCTGGTGGTTGAGAAACGCGTCGACTTTGAGAACCTGATCGGAAAGCACGATGCCTTCTTCGCGAATCTTCTGATGCAGTGCTTCCACTGTGGTATTCCTCGATGTAACAACGGTGGCCGCTAAAAGCGGCAGAGTTTAAGAGTAATGGTTGATCAGCGTTTGAGCATTGCCCGGATATCGGCCAGGGCGTTGTTGCCACGTGCGGCCTTTACTTCAACCGGCGCATCGTCCAAGCCTTCCCAGGCCAGGTCGTCCGGTGGCAGCTCGTCGAGGAACCGGCTGGGCGTGCAGTCGATGATTTCACCGTATTGCTTGCGCTTGGCGGCAAAGGTGAAGGCCAGGGTCTGGCGCGCGCGGGTAATGCCCACGTAGGCCAGGCGGCGTTCTTCTTCGATGGTGTCGGCCTCGATGCTGGAGCGGTGCGGGAGGATTTCCTCTTCCATGCCCATGATGAACACGTAGGGGAATTCCAGGCCTTTGGAGGCGTGCAGGGTCATCATCTGCACACCTTCGGCGTTCTCTTCCTCTTCCTGCTGGCGCTCGAGCATGTCGCGCAGCACCAGCTTGCCGATGGCGTCCTCGATGGTCATGTCACCCTCTTCATCTTTCTCGAGGGTGTTCTTCAGCGCTTCGATCAGGAACCACACGTTGCTGATGCGAAACTCCGCAGCCTTGTCGCTGGCAGTCTGCTGGCGGATCCAGTTTTCGTAGTCGATATCGCGGATCATCTCGTGCAGCGCGGCTATTGGGTCTTCCAGGGCGACCTTGTGGCGCACCCCATCCAGCCAGTGCTTGAAGCGCTGCAAACGCTCGGTATAGCGGGCGTCCAGGTGCTCGCCCAGGCCCAGCTCCTCGCTGGCGGCGTACATCGAAATGCCGCGCTCGGTGGAATAGTTGCCGAGCTTTTCCAGGGTGGTGGAGCCGATCTCGCGGCGCGGTACGTTGATTACCCGCAGGTAGGCGTTGTCATCGTCCGGGTTCACCAGCAGGCGCAGGTAGGCCATCAGGTCCTTGACCTCCTGGCGGCCGAAGAAGCTGTTGCCGCCCGAAAGGCGATACGGCACCTGGTGGTGCTGCAGCTTCAGTTCGATCAGCTTGGCCTGGTAGTTGCCGCGGTAAAGGATGGCGAAATCGCTGTACGGGCGGTTGGTGCGCAGGTGCAAGGTGAGGATTTCCATGGCCACGCGCTCGGCCTCGGCTTCCTCGTTCTTGCAGCGGATAACGCGGATCTCGTCGCCCACGCCCATTTCGCTCCACAGCTGCTTCTCGAACGCGTGCGGGTTGTTGGCGATCAACACGTTGGCGCAACGCAGAATGCGGCTGGTAGAGCGGTAGTTCTGTTCGAGCATGACGATTTTCAGGGAGGGGTAGTCCTCCTTGAGCAGCATCAGGTTTTCGGGGCGGGCGCCCCGCCATGCGTAGATCGACTGGTCGTCGTCGCCGACCACGGTGAACTGGTTGCGCATGCCGATAAGCATCTTCACCAGCAAGTATTGGCTGGCGTTGGTGTCTTGGTATTCGTCCACCAGCAGGTAGCGCACACGGTTTTGCCAGCGCTCCAGCACCTCAGGGTGTTCTTGGAACAACTTGACCGGCTGCAGGATCAGGTCGTCGAAGTCCACTGCGTTGAACGCCTTGAGCGTGCGCTGGTAGTGGGTGTAGACGATCGCGGCGGTCTGCTCGCGCGGGTTGCGCGCCTTTTCCAGCGCCTCGGGGGGCAGGATCAGGTCGTTCTTCCAGGCACCGATCATGTTCTTGATCTCGTCGATGCCGTCGTCGCCGGAGTATTCCTTTTGCATGATGTCCGACAGTAACGCCTTGATGTCGGACTCATCGAAGATCGAGAAGCCTGGCTTGTAGCCCAGGCGCTCGTGCTCCTTGCGGATGATGTTCAGGCCCAGGTTGTGGAACGTACACACCGTCAGGCCACGGCCTTCCCCCGGGCGCAGCAGGGTGGCGACCCGTTCCTTCATCTCGCGTGCGGCCTTGTTGGTAAAGGTCATCGCCACGATGTACTGGGCACGGATGCCGCAATTCTGGATGAGGTGGGCAATCTTGCGCGTGATCACGCTGGTCTTGCCCGAGCCTGCACCGGCGAGCACCAAAAGAGGGCCGCCGACGTAGTCACGGGCTTCCTGTTGCCGGGGATTGAGTCGGGACATGCTAGAAACCGGGGGTCGCCAGAAAATAGCCGCGCATTCTAACAGGCATGGGGCTGTTGTGGCGCGACCGTCTGACGTCTGAGTCAGACTTTTGTGCACATGAATCATTAGTCAGGCTAATGCTACGTCCTGAAAAAATCGTATTTGCTGCTGGGACCGCTTTCGCGCACGATGCACGACAAAATGCGTCGGGGCGCTACACCCTTTGCTGCGTTTATAAAGTGAAAATCATTTTCATTAATGCAGTAGCATACCTGACCTCTCCCGTTGCACCGTGAAGCCTTAAGGAGCCCGCTTGTCCACGCCTGTCGAACCTTTGCGTTTGCTGCTGTTGGCTGATGAGCCGGAATGGACCGTGTTGCTGCGCGACTGTGTGCGCGCACTGGATGGCAGCGCCGTGCTGGTGACCGCACCGAACTGGGAGGCAGTCGACAGCTTGTTCAACCAGGACCGCCAAGCCGTGGTGCTGGCGACCCCGGCCTTGCAGCCGGCGCCTGGGCGCTGCGAGTTGCCGACCATCCTGCTGCTCGACCACGAGCCCCAGGTAGCGCCCAGCGCCGTCAGTGACTGGTTGGTGCATGATCGGCTCGATGCCGACACGCTGCGCCGCTCGCTGCGCCATGTGCGTGAGCGCGGCGTGCTGGTGGCTACCTTGCAGCGCCTGGCCGAGCAGGACCCGCTGACCGGTATCGCCAACCGCCAGGGCTTCCAGGCCTTGCTCACCGCACGCCTGGCCGAGCACGAAGGCCGCGGCGTTGCCCTCGGCCACTTGGACCTGGACAACTTCCGCCATGTCAACGATGCCCTGGGCCATCAGAGCGGCGACCGCCTGATCCTGCAGGTGGTGGCGCGCCTGAAGCAACAACTGGAGGCCGGCGACCAGCTGGCGCGGTTGGGCAGCGACGAGTTCGCCCTGCTGATCGACACCCGCCGCGATGCCAACCGTGCTGAATGGATTGCCGAGCGCATTGTCGAGGCACTGGGTGAGCCCTACTGGATCGACGGCGAAAGCCTGCTACTGGGCTGCAGCCTGGGCCTGGCGCATGCCCGCGCCCATGCGGGTGCCGACCCGCTGATGTGGCACGCGCACATCGCCATGCGCCAGGCCAAGGGCAGCCAAGGTTGCACTTTTCACGTGTTCAACGAACGCATCAACCGCAACGCCCGCAGCCTGGCCGACCTGGAAAGCGAACTGCGCCGCGCCCTACGCCGTGACGAGCTGGAACTGCACTATCAGCCCCGGCTGAACCTGGCTGACGGGCGCATTGTCGGCCTGGAGGCGCTGGTGCGCTGGCGGCATGCCGAGCGTGGCCTGTTGCCGCCCAGCGAGTTCGTGCCGCTGGCCGAGCAGAGCGGTTTGATCGTGCCGTTGGGTTACTGGGTGATTTCCCGTGCGCTGCGCGACATGCAGGCGTTGTGCGAATACGGGCTGGAGCCGCTGCACATGGCGGTCAACCTGAGCTTCCGGCAGTTTCAGGACAGCCAACTGCTGGCGACCTTGAGCCGGCTGATTCTCGAGCATGGTGTGGATGCCCGCTGGCTGGAGTTCGAACTGACCGAAACGGCGGTGATGCGCCGCAACGAACTGGTGCGCCAGACCATGGACGCCTTGGGGCGCCTGGGCGTGCGCTTTTCGCTCGATGACTTTGGCACTGGGTTCTCTTCGTTCGTGCACCTCAACAGCCTACCGATCACCTTGCTCAAGGTAGACCGCAGCTTTGTGGCAGAGATGGAAATGCGCGAGGAAAACCGCAAGCTGGTGCACGCCATGATCAACCTGGCGCACAACCTCAACCTCGAGGTGGTGGCCGAGGGGGTGGAGAGTGAAGAGCAGTTGGCGTTGTTGCGCGGGTTTGGCTGTGACCAGGTGCAGGGCTTTTTGGTCAGCAAGCCGCTGCCGGTGGACGAGTTGATGGCGTACTTACTGCAAGCGCCCGCCTGCCAGTTAGGCGCTGCCCTTTAGGGCCCTTTCGCGGGTAAACCCGCTCCTACACAGGTACGGCGCAGGCTTTGTAGGAGCGGGTTTACCCGCGAAAGGGCCCTCCTGTCAGGCAGAAGCCGTTGCCGCCCCGCCAACCCCAGCCTTGCCCAGCAACCGCTTCATCCGCCACTCAAAGCCAATGGTCAGCGCCACCGCCGCACACGCCAGCCCCAACGCCAGCCCCCACCAGATCCCGACTGCGCCACCCCCCAGGTTGAACGCGAACAGCCAGGCGCTCGGCGCCCCGACCAGCCAATAGCAGCACAGCCCGATCAGGAACGTCGTTTTGGCATCCTTCAGGCCACGGATCGAACCCATCGCGATGGTCTGCATGCCGTCGAACAGCTCGAACCAGGCCGCCACCATCACCAGTTGCACCGCCAGTTGGTAGATGGCTGCAAAGCCTGGGTCATTACGGTCGATGAACAGCCCCACCAGCGCCTCGGGCAACAGCCAGAACAGCGCAGCGAAGGCAAACATGATCATCCCGCCGAAGCTGATGCCCACCCGCCCGGCGCTGCGCGCCGCCAGCAGGTTGCCACCGCCGTAGTACAGCCCCACACGCATGGTCACCGCATAGGACAACCCCGTGGGCACCATGAACGCGGTGGAAACAATCTGCAGGGCTATCTGGTGCGCCGCCAGCTCGGTGCTGCCCAGCACGCCCATGCACAGTGCGGCGAAGGCGAACAGGCCGACTTCGACCATGTAGGTGCCACCAATCGGCAGGCCCAGCCGCCACAGTTCACGCAGGGCGGGCAACGACGGGCGTGACAGGCCTTTGCGCAGCGGGTAGGCGGCATAGGCCGAATGCCAGCGGATGTACAGCGCCAGGGCGATGGCCATGCCCAGCGAGACCACCGCGGTGACCAGGCCGATCCCCATCAGGCCGAGCTTGGGCAGGCCGAACATGCCTTCGATCAAGGCAACGTTGAGCAGGTAGTTGAGCACCGTGCCGATTACGCTAATCACCATCACCGGGGTCGAGCGGCCCAGGGCGCTGGTAAAACCACGCAAGGCCATGAAGGTCAGGTAGCTGGGCAGGGCCAGCGGCAGCAGGGTGAGGAATTGCGCAGCCGACGCCACGTTCTCGGGCTTTTGGCCAAACAGCAGCAATACCGGCTCCAGGTTCCACAGCGCCAGCGCCGCCACCAGCGCCAGGCCCCAGGCCAGCCACAGGCCGTTTTGCGCCAGGCGGGTAACGCCCTCGATATCGTTGGCGCCCTTGCGAATCGCCACCAGCGTTCCGACCGCAGCGATAACACCCAGGCAAAAGATCGACACGAACGAATAGCTTGCGGCACCCAGGCCACCACCGGCCAGGGCTTGCGGGCTGATGCGGGCCATCATCAGGGTGTCGGTCAGCACCATCAGCATGTGCGCCAACTGCGAGGCAATCAGCGGCCCGGCCAGGCGCAGCAAAGCCTTGAGTTCAGTGGTGGGCGCGACGTGCATCGGGCAGTCCTTTTCCTGAGTTGAACAGCGAAGGCGCGATTCTGAGGCTTTGGTCAACATTGCACAAAAGGATAAAAGCGATCGTTGGCATGAGTCTGACTCATGTATGTATGCTTCCCGGTGATTCGCTCAGCCCCGTATGACAGGTGCCTCATGTCTCGTCAGCTACCTCCGCTGTATGCCTTGCGCGCATTTGAAGCCGCCGCGCGGCTAAGCTCCTTCACCCGCGCCGGTGAAGAGCTGTCGATTACCCAAAGTGCGATCAGCCGGCATATCCGCACACTGGAGGACCACTTTGCCTGCCGCCTGTTCGTGCGCAGTGGCCGCAGCCTGCAACTGACCGAAGCGGCGCGGCTGCTGCTGCCGGGGGTGCGCGAAGGGTTTGCGGCGCTGGAGCGGGCGTGCGATACCCTGCGCGGTGAAGATGACATCCTGCGTATGAAGGCCCCTTCGACCCTGACCATGCGCTGGTTGTTGGCGCGCCTCAGCCACTTTCGCCACTTGCAGCCGGGCAACGAGGTGCAGTTGACCAGCGCCTGGATGGATGTCGACCATGTGGACTTCAACCAGGAACCGTTCGATTGCGCGGTATTGCTCAGTGACGGCGTGTTCCCGGCGGAGTGGGAGGTGCGCAGGCTATTTCCGGAGTTGCTGATCCCGGTCGGTGCGCCAGACCTGCTGGATAAAGGGCCATGGGACGAACGCCGGTTGGCCTGCATCGAACTGTTGCACCCCACGGTGGACAAGCGTGACTGGCGCGCGTGGCTGGAGCGCATGGGCCTGAGCGACAAGGTTTCGCTCAAGGGTGGGCAGGTGTTCGACACCCTGGAACTGGGCATGATAGCTGCGGCACGCGGCTACGGGATTTCCATGGGCGATTTGCTGATGGTGGCCGAGGACGTCGCGCAGGGGCGCTTGAGCTTGCCCTGGCCGACGGCGGTGCCCAGCGGCATGGATTACTACTTAGTGTGGCCGCGTACCCGGTTGGGCGGCGAGCGGTTGCGGCGGTTGAGTGCGTTTCTGGAAGAGGAAGTGGCGGCGATGGATTTGCCGGAGGTGCAAATCTTGCCGCCCCTCTGAACGCCTGCACCGGCCTCTTCGCGGGCAAGCCCGCGAAGAGGCCGGTGCAGGCGACCCAGGGATTTACATCGAGCCCAGATTCAGAGCCTGGGCACACGCCTGCAGCGAGCGGCGTTCACTCTGCGCATACAGCGCCAGCTCATCCTGCACCTGCAGCCCCAGCGCTGCCTCGAACGCTTCGCGGTTGGCATTGCTGCCGTACTCAGCTTGCGCATCGTCACCCAGGTTGGACTGGAAGATCCCCGCCGCGCTCACCGGCAGGAAGTCCTCGTACACCAGCGCCTCGAAATGCACATGGCCAGCGTCGATCAGCCCTTGCAGGGTGGTCGGGCGGCCATCCTGGTCGCGAGCGGCCAGGCCTTTCTCGGTGGCGAAGTAGCGGAAGTACGCCAAGCCCTGTTCACGCATCTGCGCCAGGTCATCCGGGAACTCGGCAAAAGTTGCCTTTAGCAACGCCATGTAGCGTTCGGCGTTGGCCTCGGCCGGTGCGCCACCCAAGGCGGCGCGGGTGGCGTCGAGCAGCTTGTCGTACAGCTGGCGACCTTTGGGGGTCAGTGCCGCACCGCGTTGCTCGATTTCGCCAAAGCGCGCGGTGTGGCTGCCTTCGCTGCCCTGCTGGTCGCTGAATGCGACCTTTTCCTGCAGGGCCTTGAAGCTGGTCTGGCGCAGCAGGATCGGGTGGCGACGGGTGGGCGGGCCTTCGACCACGGCCTTCGGCGGAATGCCCTTGGCCGGCATGCCGAGCTGGATGGCATCGATGTCCAGGGTACGTGGGGTCAGGTGGTTGATGTGCGGGCCTTTGAAGGCCACCACGTCGGCAATCAGGCGGTGCTGGTCGTGTAGTTGTTGGTACTGCTCGGCAGTGACGGTGGCGTCATGGTGCCAGCGGAAGGTGTGCAGCGCTTCTTGCACGAACGCCTGGGCATCTGCGGCGTTCAGGCCACCATCACGCTCGCTTTGGGCGATCAGTTCGAGGGCGCGGGTGGTGAAGATTTGGCGCTTGGCCAGGATGCCCTGTGCCAGTTCACGCAGCTGCGGATTGTCGATCAATTCCAGGCGTAGCAGCGAGGTGAACACGCGGAACGGGCTGACGTGCAGCGACTGCTCGTGTACCGCGCGGAAGGCGGTGGAGTGCACCGGCACGCCGGCAGAGCTGAGGTCGTAGTAGCCGACCGGCTGCATGCCCATGACCGCGAATAGCCGGGCGATGGTGGCCAGCTCTTCGGCGGTGCCGACGCGGATAGCGCCGTGGCGCTCCTGGTCCAGGCGCTCGATTTCGCCGGTCCAGCGCAGCGCTTGGGCAACCTCGGGCTGCTGGGCCATCACCTGCTGGTTGATTTCGCTCACCAGCTCCAGCAGCGTGCCGTACAGAGGCACTTCCTGTTTGTACATGAGCGACATGGCGGCAGAGAACTGCGCGCGGATGCTGTCGGGGCTGACGAAATCGTGGGCGGGCATCGCTAGCTTCCTGGTTGGGTTCGGATGCTTACATGAAAGCTGGGAATGCACTTGGCTCACAAGCGAAAAAAAGTGAGCGTGTCATTCCTTTTTTGATCGACCTCAAGGCCCATTGCCAGCAACAGTTCTCCGCGCCTGTGGGGACCCTGTGGGAGCTGGCTTGCCGGCGATGGGCCGCAAAGCGGCCCTGGCAATCTCAAGCCTGCAGCTGCTCGTGAATCCACTCCACCAACGCCCGCACCTTGGGCACCTCCGCCGCATGTTCGGCATACGCCAGGTAATGTGCCCCGGCACTGCGCATCGCATGGTTCCAAGGCATTACCAGGCTACCCTCGGCCAATTCCTTCGCAGCCAGATAACGCGGCACCAGTGCCACCCCACACCCAGTCTGCGCTGCGCTCAACGCCATATAAAACGTATCGAAGCGCGGCCCGTGATAGGCGCTGACGCTTTGCAGGTCCTGTTCCAGGAACCACTCATGCCAAGCCTCCGGCCGCGACGTGCTCTGCAGCAGCACCAGCTCGGCCAGTTCCGCGGCACTGCCCAGCTCCCGCCCGGCCAGCAGCTCCGGCGCGCACACCGGCACCACCTCTTCGCGGAACAACTCCACGCAGGTAGCCCCCGGCCAGGTGCCCTGGCCATAGAAGAACACCACGTCCGCCGAGCCCTGCAACAGGGCGAAAGGCTCCATTTCGTTGCGAATGTCCAGGTGGATGTTGCTGTGGCGTTTGCCAAAGCCCTTGAGGTGCGGGATCAGCCAGCGCACGCCAAAACTTGGTTGAGTGGCTACCTTCAGTATCTCGGTCTGCTCGCCATAGGTGAGCACGTAGCGGCTGGACATGTCGACTTGGGTCAGGATTTTGTTGACCTCGGCCAGGTACAGGCTGCCGGCCGGCGTCAGTTGCAGGCGGCGGCGGATGCGCAGGAACAGGTGGTGGCGCAGCATGTCTTCCAGCTGCGCGACTTGCTTGCTGACCGCACTCTGGGTCAGGTGCAGTTCTTCGGCGGCACGGGTAAAGCTTAAATGACGGGCTGCAGCCTCAAAGCACTGCAGGGCGGTCATGGAGGGCACCAGGCGTTTGGACATAGCGGTCTCTGCGGCTCAAATCATTACCTGACGGAATGATATGCGGAATAAAGGTCGTTTGTTGCACTGGTGTGATCGGATTAATACTGATCCACATCATTTTTCCACCCCATCACCGATGTAGGAGATGCACAAATGGTTGCTGGACTGCTCGAGCGCCTTGGCGTTGCTGCCGAGACTTACACCCAGGGCGATTACCCTGTTCACACGCCGATCGACGGCAGCCAGATCGCCTCGGTGAAATTGCTCGGCAAGGCCGAGACCATCGCCTGCATCGATCAGGCCCACAGCGCCTTCGACGCCTGGCGCACCGTACCGGCCCCGCGCCGTGGCGAATTGGTACGCCTGTTCGGTGAAGTGCTGCGTGAGCACAAGGCCGACCTCGGCGAGCTGGTCTCGATCGAAGCCGGCAAGATCACCCAGGAAGGCCTGGGTGAAGTGCAGGAAATGATCGATATCTGTGACTTCGCCGTAGGCCTGTCGCGCCAGTTGTACGGCCTGACCATCGCTTCCGAGCGCCCTGGCCACCACATGCGTGAAACCTGGCACCCGCTGGGCGTGGTCGGCGTGATCAGCGCCTTCAACTTCCCGGTCGCGGTATGGGCCTGGAACACTGCTCTGGCCTTGGTGGCCGGTAACTCGGTGGTGTGGAAGCCATCTGAAAAGACCCCGCTGACCGCCCTGGCCTGCCAGGCGCTGTTCGAAAAAGCCCTGAAAGCCTTCGGCGATGCCCCGGCTGGCCTGGCCCAACTGGTGATCGGTGGCCGTGAAGCTGGCGAAGCCATGGTCGACGACCCGCGTGTACCGCTGGTCAGCGCCACCGGCAGCACCCGCATGGGCCGCGAAGTGGGCCCACGTGTGGCCGCTCGCTTCGGCCGCAGCATCCTGGAACTGGGCGGCAACAACGCCATGATCCTCGCCCCGAGCGCAGACCTCGACCTGGCCGTACGCGGCATCTTGTTCTCCGCCGTCGGTACTGCCGGCCAGCGCTGCACCACCCTGCGTCGCCTGATCGTACACCGCTCGATCAAGGACGAAGTGGTTGCTCGCGTCAAAGCCGCCTACGGCAAAGTGCGCATCGGCGACCCACGCAAAGACAACCTGGTTGGCCCGCTGATCGACAAACTGTCGTTCGACGCCATGCAGGGTGCGCTGGCCAAGGCTCGCGACGAAGGTGGCCAGGTGTTTGGCGGCGAGCGTCAGCTGGCCGACCAGTACCCGAACGCCTACTACGTGTCGCCTGCCATTGCCGAAATGCCGGCGCAGAGCGACGTGGTGCGCCACGAAACCTTCGCCCCAATCCTGTACGTGCTGGCCTACGACGACTTCGAAGAGGCCCTGCGCCTGAACAACGAAGTGCCACAAGGCCTGTCGTCGTGCATCTTCACCACTGACATCCGTGAGGCCGAACGCTTCCAGAGCGCTTCGGGCAGCGACTGCGGCATCGCCAACGTCAACATCGGCACCAGCGGCGCCGAGATCGGTGGTGCCTTCGGTGGCGAGAAAGAGACCGGCGGTGGTCGTGAGTCCGGCTCGGATGCCTGGAAAGGCTACATGCGCCGCCAGACCAACACTGTGAACTACTCGCGCGAGCTGCCGCTGGCGCAGGGTATTGTGTTCGACTGATAGCTTGATGCTGCATGGCCGGGGGCCTGGCCCCCGGTTCGCGGGTAAACCCGCTCCCACAGGTTCTCCACTGCCCTTGAGGCCTGTGTGGTCCCTGTGGGAGCGGTTTTACCCGCGAATGGGCCGCCTCGGCGGCCCCAACAAGAACAATCGCTGGAGCCGGGCCATGTCCGAACTGCGTCAACAATGCTTGTGGGAATTCGTCAGCAAACCGACCGTCGCCACCCAGGCCCTGGCCGGTGAGCACAAGGCCGATGTCTGCGTGATCGGCGGCGGCATTACCGGCCTGTCGGCGGCCATCCACCTGCTCGAACAGGGCAAGTCGGTGATCCTGCTGGAGGCCTGGAAGATCGGCCACGGTGGCTCCGGGCGCAACGTCGGCTTGGTCAACGCGGGCACTTGGATTCGCCCCGACGACGTCGAGGCCACCCTCGGCCTGCAGCAGGGCAGCCGCCTGAACAAGGTTCTTGGCGAAGCCCCCGCCGAAGTGTTCGCGATGATCGAGCGCCATGGCATCGACTGCCAGGCCCAGCACAAAGGCACGTTGCACATGGCGCACAACGCCACTGGCATCGCCGACCTCGAGGCACGCCACGAACAATGGCGCCGCCGCGGTGCCGACGTGGAGCTGCTGACTGGCGCCAAGTGCCAGGAATACTGCGGAACCAACAAAATTTCCGCCGCGCTGCTCGACCGCCGCGCCGGCACCATCAACCCCATGGGTTACACCCAGGGCCTGGCCGCTGCTGCAGCGCGCCTGGGCGGCAAGTTGTTCCAGCAATCTGCGGTCGAAGGCCTTGAGCGTGACGGCGATGCCTGGCGGGTGAAGACCGCACGCGGCTCGGTGCGCGCCGACAAGGTGGTGATTTCCACCGGCGCCTATACCGAAGGCGACTGGAGCAACCTGCAGAAGCAGTTCTTCCGTGGGTATTACTACCAAGTGGCGTCCAAGCCGCTGCAAGGCGTTGCGGCCGACAAGGTGCTGCCACATGGCCAGGGTTCGTGGGATACCCGCACAGTGCTCAGCAGCATCCGCCGTGACGATCAGGGCCGCTTGCTGCTTGGCAGCCTGGGGCGGGTAGACAACAAGCCATCCTGGTTCGTGCGCAGCTGGGCCGACCGCATCCAGAGCCATTACTACCCTGAACTGGGCAAGGTCGAGTGGGAAATGCACTGGACCGGCTGCATCGACTTCACCCCCGATCACTTGATGCGCCTGTTCGAGCCGGCGCCGGGGCTGGTGGCGGTGACCGGGTATAACGGGCGCGGTAATACCACCGGTACCGTGATTGGCCGCGCATTTGCCGAGTTTCTGCTCAAGGGCGAGGCGGATAGCTTGCCGATTCCATTCTCGCCAATGAGCGGCGTGAGTGCGCCATCGCTGCGCACTGCATTCTACGAGTCCGGCTTCTCGCTGTACCACGCGGGGCAATGCCTGAGGGTGGTGTTGTAGTCACTGGCCGTTTCGCGGGTAAACCCGCTCTTCACCGCCTGTGAGGGCAATGTAGGAGCGGGCTTGCCCGCGAACAGGCCGGTACCGGCTTACTTGTGTAACCAGCTAAGGAAGCCGCCTTTCTTGATCGAAACCGGCTTCTGCAGCAGCAACGACTCCCGGCTCTGCCGCCGAAACCGCTGCAACTTGCTCAATGCCGTCTGCACCTCGCCGCGCTGCACCAGGCAGCTCTTCACCTGTTCCTTGTCAATCCGGTACAGCACGCAACTGGTCAACGTGCGGAACTCGGCAAACGAATCATCTTCATCGATGATCCCTTCGATCCCCAGCACCTCGCCCGGCCCCATGCGCCCGGCCTCCAGCAGTTTGTCACCATCGCGCACCGACGCCGACACCACTCCACTGGCAATCACCAGCAAGTGGTCCGAGTTGTCACCCACGCCCAGAATTATCTGGTCTGCCAGGTATTCGACCGCCGTCATGCGCTGGCTCAGGGCATCGCGCTCTTCATCACTCAGCGAACGGAACACGCGTACCTCATCCAATACCTCACGCTGGCGGCTGCGCGGGGGCATGGCCAGGTCGATGTTCCACATCACGCCACTGGCCTCCAGGTGCCGATGGGCCAGGTCGAACAGCTGATTGCGCGCGTCGGTCTTGGCGCCCATGTCGGCGACGAAACCACTGGCTTCGTACTCTACCGACTCCAGCGTCGAAACCTTCACCGACACCTTTGGCTTGGGTGAGGCAAGGATTGCGCTGGTGCCCTGCAAGGCCTTTTCCAGCGCATCGAACACCCGCTTGGGCCGCACCTTGGCCGGCACCACCACGCTGATCGACACGCCATGCACATCGGCCGGGCGGCTGTGGTTGAGCAGCCTGGCCTTGGCGGCTACCGAGTTGGGAATCACCGCCAGGCTACCGCTGCCGGTCAGCAAGCGGGTGGCGCGCCAGTCGATGTCCAGCACCTTGCCTTCGGTGCCATCGATAGAGATCGAATCACCAATCTGATAGGGCCGCGTGGTGTTCAGCACGATGCCGCTGAATACGTCGGCCAGCGTGCTCTGCAGCGCCAGGCCGATGACGATGGCCATCACGCCGGAGGTGGCCAGCAGGCCCTTGACCGGCAGTTGCATCACATAGCCCGCGGCGGCGACCACGGCAGCCAAGAAGATCAGCGCCCCCAACACATCCTGCAGCAGGCGCCCGCCATGGCTGCCACGCGCTACCAACAACAGGCCGAACACCACCGTTACCGTGCGTGCACCGAACAGCCACCAGCCAATCGCCAGCACCGTGGCCATCAGGTTGCGGGACACCTCGTCGGGCCAGGGGGGCGGTTGCAGTGGGCTCATGCCGGCGGCCACCAACACCGAGCTGAACAGCAGGAAGATCACCAGCCGCGTGCCGATGCGCCAGGCCCTTTGCTGGAGGGGGATCAGTTGCCAAAGTACGAGGTCAAGCAGGATCAGGGTGGTACCGAGCAACAACGGGGACGACTGGATAAACGCCAGCATGGTGGTCTCGGGGTGAGGGGAGGGCTGTGGGTAGTAATAGAGCAGGTTGGCCGGGCAAGCAATGGGGCCTGTGCATTACCGGTTGGAGCGGGTTCACCCGCAAGGAGGCCAGCAAATACAACGCCAAACCATCGTTCATAAAACAGAACGCTACAGCCAAAAAGCGCTATCTACCGCTCCAAAGGTGTTGGTTTTAATCTTCTCCCATCAACGCGAAACACCCCAATTACTGCAGATCAAAACCCTTAGGAGCAACCGCCATGACCCACTTCAAATACAACCGCCTGAACAAAGACGACGCCGCCGTACTGCTGGTTGACCACCAGGCTGGCCTGCTGTCGCTGGTTCGCGATATCGAGCCGGATGCGTTCAAGAACAACGTGCTGGCCCTGGCCGACCTGGCCAAGTTCTTCAACCTGCCGACCATCCTCACCACCAGCTTCGAGCAAGGCCCTAACGGCCCACTGGTGCCAGAGCTCAAAGCCCTGTTCCCAGAGGCCCCCTACATCGCCCGCCCAGGCCAGATCAACGCCTGGGACAACGAAGACTTCGTCAAAGCGGTGAAGGCCACCGGCAAGAAGCAACTGATCATCGCCGGCGTGGTGACCGAAGTGTGCGTAGCCTTCCCGGCCCTTGCGGCCTTGGAAGAAGAGTTTGACGTGTTCGTGGTCACCGATGCCTCCGGCACCTTCAACGCCATGACCCGCGACGCCGCCCACGACCGCATGAGCCGTGCCGGTGCGCAACTGATGACCTGGTTTGGCGTGGCCTGCGAGCTGCACCGCGACTGGCGCAACGACATTGAAGGCCTGGCCGCGCTGTGCTCCAACCACATCCCGGACTACCGCAACCTGATGACCAGCTACAACGCCTTCAACGCCAGCAAGTAAGCCAACTGCCCGGGCACCGCCAGTCGGTGCCCCCGCACAGCAGCACACCTGTCCAATCCAGCGCCCGTTCACCGTTGCACAGTGGATGCGGGCAAGCTCATCCCAAGGAACGCCGATGAACACCGCACTCCAAGACAACCGCAACGTGGTGACCCTGGTCATTCAGCACAAGGTACGTGCTGCGTCGCTGGCGGCTTACGAAGCGTGGCTCAAGCGCACCGTCAGCACCGCGCGCCGCCAGCCGGGGCACCTGGACGTCAACGTCATTCGCCCTGACGACGGCGGGCTGCACTTCACCACCGTGGTGCGCTTCGCCGATGCCAGCCTGCTGCAGGCCTGGGTCAACTCGGCCGAGCGCCAGGCGCTGGTCAACGAAGTACTGCCGCTGCTCGAAGGCGGTGACCAGACCCAGGTGCACGACGACCCGGAGTTCTGGTTCACCCCGCCGAGCACCCGCGCAGCGCAACCGCCGCGCTGGAAGCAGGCGCTGCTGACCTACCTGGTGATTTGCCCCATGACCATGGTCATTCCACCGCTGCTGGCGCCGCTGTTCGCACGCTTCCCGCAATTGGGCGGCCCGATCATCGGCAACCTGGTCGGCAACCTGTTCGTCATCCTGCCCGTGGTGTTCTTCATCATGCCTTGGGTAACCCGCCGCTGCGCCAACTGGCTGCGCGGCTGAGCCAGGCCTTTACCTCGACATTTTCAAGGAGATACCGACATGAGCACGTTCGTTACCCGCGATGGCACTTCGATCTATTACAAGGACTGGGGCACCGGCAAGCCCGTACTGTTCAGCCACGGCTGGCCGCTGGATGCTGACATGTGGGATTCGCAGATGGAGTTCCTGGCCAGCCGCGGCTACCGCGCTATCGCCTTCGACCGGCGGGGCTTCGGCCGTTCGAGCCAGCCGTGGAGCGGCTACGACTACGACACCTTCGCCGATGACATCGCCCAGCTGATCGAGCATCTCGACCTGCGTGAAGTGACCTTGGTGGGCTTCTCGATGGGCGGCGGCGACGTCAGCCGTTACATCACCCGTCACGGCAGCGAGCGGGTAGCCGGGCTGGTGCTGCTGGGGGCGGTAACGCCGGTGTTCGGTAAGCGTGAAGATAACCCTGAAGGCGTCGACCTGTCGGTGTTCGAAGGTATCAAGGCCGGCTTGCGTGCCGACCGGGCGCAGTTCATCGCCGATTTCGCCACGCCGTTCTATGGCCTGAACCATGGGCAGCAGGTGTCCCAGGGCGTGCAGACGCAGACCTTGAACATTGCGCTGATGGCGTCGATCAAGGGCACCCTGGATTGCGTGACGGCGTTTGCCGAGACCGACTTCCGCCCGGACATGGCCAAGGTCGATGTGCCGACCCTGGTGATCCATGGCGACGACGACCAGATCGTGCCATTCGAGACCACCGGCAAGCAGGCCGCGGAGCTGATTCGCGGGGCGCAACTGAAGGTGTATGCCGGGGCGCCGCACGGGTTTGCGGTGACGCATGCGCAGCAACTGAATGAAGACCTGCTGGCGTTCTTGCAGAAGTAATTGTGCTGGGGCATTCGCGGGTAAACCCGCTCCGACAGGGTACGGTACAAGCGTCAGACCTTGTGTTGACCCTTTAGACGCGGGCTTGCCCGCGAAGAGGCCGGCCCAGGCAGCACAAAGCCTGAACAAGGCTAACCTTCTACAACCCACCGCACATCCATCCAAGCCTTGGCCCTGCACCAACCGGCATGCTCCGCAGTTGCGCCTGCCGCCGCCGCACCCAGACGGAGAACACCATGTCCCAGGACCGCAACGATAAGACCCGGCGCCAGTTCCTCGCCACCAGCACCGTGATCGGTGCCGCCGGCGCGCTCTGGTCCGCATTGCCCTTTACCGGTTCCGCTTACGCATCCACCCAAGGAGGCTCCATGACCGCCGATCTGATTCTGTTCAACGGCAAACTGCACACCGTTGATCGTGAAAAGCCCACCGCGACCGCCGTCGCCATCAAGGATGGCCGCTTCATCGCCGTGGGCAACGACGCCGAGGCCATGGCCCACAAGGGCGCCACCACGCAGATCATCGACCTTAAGCAACGCACCGTCATCCCCGGCCTGAACGACTCGCACCTGCACCTGATCCGTGGTGGCCTGAACTACAACCTGGAGCTGCGCTGGGAAGGCGTGCCGTCGGTGGCCGATGCCCTGCGCATGCTCAAAGACCAAGCCGCCCGCACGCCGACCCCACAGTGGGTGCGCGTGGTTGGTGGCTGGAACGAATTCCAGTTCGCCGAAAAACGCATGCCGACGCTGGAAGAGATCAACCAGGCCGCACCCGAGACCCCGGTGTTCCTGCTGCACCTGTACGACCGCGCGCTGCTCAACCGCGCCGCGCTCAAGGCCGTCGGTTACGACAAGAGCACTCCGAACCCGCCGGGTGGCGAGATTCAGCGTGACAAGTTCGGCAACCCGACTGGCATGCTGATCGCCCGCCCCAACGCGATGATCCTCTACGCCACGCTGGCCAAGGGGCCGAAGCTGCCGCTGGAGTATCAAGTCAATTCCACC
Organism: Pseudomonas sp. Leaf58; assembly: GCF_003627215.1. NCBI lineage: Bacteria > Pseudomonadati > Pseudomonadota > Gammaproteobacteria > Pseudomonadales > Pseudomonadaceae > Pseudomonas > Pseudomonas sp. Leaf58. The sequence goes on along the minus strand of NZ_CP032677.1, from coordinate 5,291,292 downwards.
CGCCAGTTCATGCGCGAGCTCAACCGCTTGGGGTTGACCAGCGCCATCGATGCTGGCGGTGGCTACCAGAACTTCCCCGACGACTACTCGGTGATCCAGGAACTGGCTGACAACAACCAGCTGACCGTGCGCATCGCCTACAACCTGTTCACCCAGAAGCCTAAGGAAGAGCTCGACGACTTCCGCAAGTGGACCTCCAGCGTCAAGCTGCACAGCGGCACCGACTTCCTGCGCCATAACGGCGCCGGCGAAATGCTGGTGTTCTCTGCCGCCGACTTCGAGGACTTCCTCGAGCCACGCCCAGACCTGCCGCAAACCATGGAGCAAGAGCTGGAGCCGGTGGTGCGCCACCTGGTCGAGCAGCGTTGGCCGTTCCGCCTGCATGCCACCTACAACGAATCGATCACGCGCATGCTCGACGTATTCGAGAAAGTTAACCGCGACATCCCATTCAACGGCCTGCCGTGGTTCTTCGACCACGCCGAAACCATCACCCCGCAGAACATCGAGCGTGTGCGTGCGCTGGGCGGGGGTATCGCCATCCAGGACCGCATGGCCTTCCAGGGCGAGTACTTCGTCGACCGCTACGGCGCCAAGGCTGCCGAGCAAACCCCGCCAATCAAGCGCATGCTCGATATGGGCGTGCCGGTGGGGGCCGGTACCGACGCCACCCGCGTGTCCAGCTACAACCCGTGGACCTCGTTGTACTGGCTGGTCAGCGGCAAGACCGTCGGTGGCATGGAGCTGTACCCGGAAGGCCTCAGCCGCGATACCGCGCTGCAGCTGTTTACCCAGGGCAGTGCCTGGTTCTCCAGCGAGCAGGGCAAGAAAGGGCAAATCAAGGTGGGCCAGTTGGCTGACCTGGCGGCATTGTCGCTGGACTTCTTCAGCGTTGATGAGGAAGCGATCAAGGGCATCGAATCGGTGCTGACCGTGGTCGATGGCAAGGTGGTGTATGGCGCGGCGGAATTCGACAAGCTTGGCCCACCGCAGGTACCGGTGCTGCCGGAGTGGTCACCGGTTGCCAAGGTGCCAGGGCACTGGCGCGTCGGTACCCCGTCGCTGGCTGCAGCCGTGCACCAGTGCTCGGGGCCTTGCGGGGTGCATGCCCACAGCCATGACAAGGCACGCAAGTCGAGCGTGCCGGTCAATGACTTCCAGGGCTTCTGGGGGGCGCTGGGGTGCTCGTGCTTTGCGTTCTAAGCTGAGCTGATACGAAGAAGGGGCCATTTTTTGGCCCCTTTTTTGTTTCTTCAGTGCCGGCCTTTTCGCGGCTAAACCCGCGCCTACAGGGGCTGCACAGCCTTCAGAAGCTGCCTTTGAGTGGGTATTCGATGATCAGGTAAATGCGGTCGATGTCATCGCCGGCTTGGGCCTGGTTAGCCCGGTGGCTGACATGCGAAAACGACAGGCTCAGGTCCTTGGCGGCGCCCGACTGCACCACGTACCTCAGGTCGATGTCGCGCTCCCAGTGCTTGCCACCCTGGCCTTGCTGGCCTGCGTAGGCGCCATCGGCCGGGGCGTGGCTACCGTCTATGCCACGGCCGCTGACGTAGCGGCCCATCAAGCTCAGGCCGGGGGCGCCGAGGGTGGCGAAGTCGAGGTCGTAACGCAGCTGCCACGAGCGCTCGCCGGGGCCGTTGAAGTCGGCGTACTTGATCGAGTTGGCCAGGTAGATGGAGTCGCCGCCAACGAAATCGAATGGCGTGTCACCTTCGACCTTCTGGTAGGCCACGCTCAGCGCCTGGGCGCCGAAGCGGTACTTGGCCAGCAGGCTGTAGGCGAGGGTGTCGATTGCTCCGGCGCTGGCGTTGCCGGTGTCGCTGGTCTGGTAGATATTGCCGTCCAGGCGCCAGTTGCCCTCGGCCAGGTTGAGGTTGAGGTAAGCCTGGCGCCAGGTGTCCTCCAGTTGCCCGGCGTACAGCGCGCCGCCGAAGGGGCCCGCGGGCGTGAACGTGGCGCCGGCCAGGCTGATAGCACGGTGGTTGGTGGTGGCGCCGTAGCCGCTGAAGTCGTCGTGGCTGGAGCTGTTGTCCTGATTGTTGAAGGCAGTGAAACGCCCGGCCTGCAGGTGCCAGTCGGGCAGGTCGCTGTTCTCCAGCAACCAGCCGGCGGCGTATTCCGGGTGCAGGCGTTTGTCGCCAGTGTCGAACACCGGCGTTTCCACGGTCATTTCGCCGTAGCGCAGTTGGGTGTTGCCTAGGCGCAGCTTGAGCGCGGCACCGGCGCTGGAGTAGTCGGACGCGGCGCGGTCATCGCTGTCGCGCGGCAGCAGGCCGGTGCCGGCATGGCCGCGGCCACCGTCGAGCTTGAGGCCGAGAAAGCCATGGGCATCGATGCCAACGCCGAGGGTGCCGTCGGTGAAGCCGGAGCGGACTTCCCCGATGAAGCCCTGGGCCCATTCCTGGCGGTAGTTCTGGCCGCTGCCGGAGGGCGAGCGGAAGTCGCTGTGCAGGAAATAGTTACGGCTGAGCAGCGACCAGCCGGGTTCTTCGGCCTGGCTGAGGGCCGGGCACAGGGCGAGGGTGGCGAGCAGGGCGCGGCCTGGTCCGTGAGTGGCGCGGATCATGGGGGCTCCGAGGGGGATGATCCGGGACTGTGGATGAAGGATAGGCCAGGGGTCTTGTAAGGGTGTGCTGGGGGGCTTTTTGGCCCCAAGATTCAAGCCATGTCGCAGTCCGCAAACTCCTCGGCCAGATGATCGATCAGCGCTCGCACCGACGGTAGCAGCCCCCGCCGCGACGGGAAAATCGCATGCACGATGCCACAACGCGGGTGCCAGCCCGGCATCAGTTCTACCAGCCGCCCGGCTGCCAGGTCTTCGCGCACCGCCACCCGCGGCAGGTGGGCAATACCCACCCCAGCCACCACGAAATGGCGCAAGGCGAACAGGTCGTCCGTCACCATGCGCGGCGTGTGCGGGATGAGGATGCTGCGGCTAGTGTCCTCGCCCTGGAACAGTTCCCACTGGTACTCACGCTGGGCGCTGCCCCAGTGCAGGCTGGGCAACGTGCCGAGCAGTTGGGGGGTGAAGCCGTCGGGCAGTTGCGCCAGGTACTGCGGCTGGCCGACCAGGCATTGGGTGCTGTTGCTCAGCACCTTCATCACCATGTCGGTGTTCTCCAGCGGCGGAAAGCGCACCCGCAGGGCGATGTCGAAGCCCTCGTGTAGCAGGTCGACGCGGCGGTTGGTGCTCTCGATGAACAGTTCCACCTGCGGGTACTTGAGCATGTAGCGGGTCAGCATCGGCCCGACCCAGGAATTGAGCAGGGTAGTCGGGCAACTGATACGCACCAGGCCACGTGGCTCGCTGCGGTTGCGCTCGATGATCTCTGCCGCGCCCTCGGCCTCCACGCGCATCGCCAGGCAGCGGTTGTAGTAGGCCTGGCCAATTTCGGTGAGTGAGCAGTGGCGGCTGGTGCGGTGCAGCAGGCGCACGCCCAGGCGGTCTTCAAGGTCGGCGATGCGCCGGCTGAGCTTCGACTTGGGCATGTCCAGCGCCCGGCCAGCCGGGGCGAAGCCACCGTGCTCGACTACCTGGGTGAAGTAGTAGAGGGAGTTGAGGTCTTCCAATTATCGGTCTCCGAGTGGTGGGTTGCCTGCGCTGGCCTCTTCGCGGGTAAATCCGCTCCTACAGGGCTATGAGGTCCTTGTAGGAGCGGGTTTACCGATATCAAGGGAGCTGCAACTCTACAGGCATGCACTCGAAGCCCTCAATCCGCATCCGAATCAAACAACCGCTCCAACTCCACCCGCGCCTCCTTGGCCGTCTGCATCACCTTGGCCCGGTCATCGCGTACCTGCCCTTGGGCCACCAGCACCTCTTCGTCATGCTGGGTAAACCGCTTGATCCGGTCCGCCGCCTGCTCATCACTCAAGCCCAACCCGACCAGCGCCCGGCGGGTCATCTCCAAGCTGGAGTAGAAGGTCTCGCGAATCGGCTCGGCACCCACATCCACCAGCTTGTGCACATGCTGGCGGTTACGCGCGCGGGCCAGCACTTTCAAGTGTGGGTACAGGCGTTTAACCCGCGCTGCCGTATGAATGGCAGCTTCCGGGTCATCGATGGTGATGATGAAGTACTCCGCCTCACCCACCTTGGCTGCATGCAGCACTTCGGGGCGCAGCGGGTCGCCGTAGAACACTGGTACCTGCTCGAACATGCGCGTCATCTCGATGGCATCCACCGACGTTTCCAAGGCAATGAACGGGATCTTCTGGGCGCGCAGGATGCGCGCGACAATCTGGCCCATGCGGCCCATGCCGACGATCACCACCCGGGGTGCATCAGTGTGGATCTGCTTGTACTGCTCGGGCACTTCACGCGCTGGTTGCGGGCGCTTGAGAGCGCGGGCACAGCCAATCATCAGCAGGGGGGTGATGGCCATCGACAGGGTAATGGTCATCAGCAACAGGTCGTAGGTTTGGGTATCGAACAGGCCCTGGTCCTTGCCCAACTTGAACACCACGAAGGCAAACTCGCCACCGGCGGCCAACACCATGCCCAGGCGCAACGCGCTGGCGCTGTTCAGGCCGCCAGCCAGGCGGCCGACGCCGATCAGCAACACCAGCTTCACCGCCACCAGCAGCAGGGTCAGGCCCAGCACCACCAGCGGCATTTCCAGGAGCAGGCGTAGGTTGGCGCCCATACCGACGCTGATGAAGAACAAGCCCAGCAGCAGGCCTTTGAACGGTTCGATCTGCGATTCCAGCTCGTGACGGTATTCCGAGTCGGCCAGCAACAGGCCGGCGAGGAAGGCGCCCAGGGCCATGGAAATGCCGGCTTCCTCCATCAGCCAGGCAGTGCCGATCACCACCAGCAGCGCAGTGGCGGTGGACACCTCCGGCAGGCCGGTGCGGGCCACGGTGCGGAACACCGGGCGCAACAGATAGCGGCCCCCGACGATGACCACGGCGATGCTGGCGAACACCTTCAGGCCATGCTCCAGGCTGTCGCCATGGCTGGTGTCAGGGCCACTGGCGGCCAGCAGCGGGACCAGGGCGATCAGCGGGATGGCGGCGATGTCCTGGAATAACAGGATGGCAAATGCCAGGCGGCCGTGCGGGGCGTTGAGCTGTTTGCTCTCGGCCAGGCTCTGCAGGCCAAGGGCAGTGGACGACAGCGCCAGGCCCAGGCCGAGCACGATGGCCGCTGGGAGTGTCTGGTTGAAGCCAAACAGGGCAATGGCGCCGATCAGCGCGCCGGTCAACAGCACTTGGGCGGTGCCGACGCCGAACACCGACTTGCGCATTAGCCACAGGCGCTTGGGCGACAGCTCCAGGCCGATGATGAACAGCAGCAGCACCACACCCAGTTCGGAAATGTGCGCCACGCTTTCGGTGTCGCGGATCAAACCTAGCGCCTGTGGGCCAATGGCAACGCCCGCGAGCAGGTAACCAAGCACCGCCCCCAGTTGCAGGCGCTTGGCCAGGGGGACGGCGAGGACAGCGGCAAGCAAGAAGATCACCGCGGTTTGCAGAAGGCTGCCTTCGTGTGGCATCGGCTCGTACTCCATGAGCTGCCGGGGCAGCGTTAGATCAGTTTGGCGGACAATTCTGGGGGTTAAGCCAGCGGCAGACAATCTGCTGCCGGGAAGACACATTGTCCCTATGACGGTGACAGTCTGTGCCGGCCGCTTCGCGGGCAGGCTCGCGAAACGGCCGGCGCAGGTCGCACTATTCACTGCCACCAAACTGCGCCCGATACTGCGCCGGTGTCATGCCGATCCGTTCGCAGAACACCTTGCGCAAATGCCGGTCACTGCCAAACCCGCACTGCGCCGCCACCACCTTCAACGGCAGGTCGCTGCCTTCCAGCAGCTTGCGCGCCCGGTCGATGCGCGCGTTCTGTAAGTACTGCAACGGCGTGATGCCCACCTCGCGCTGAAACGTGCGGGCGAAGTTGCGGCTGCTCATGGCCACCAGGTCGGCCATCTTCTGCACGGTGAACGCCTGCTCGATATGGTCAACGATGTACGCCTGCACCCGGGCAATCGGCGAATCATCCCGCGGTACCGCAGCCAGCAGCGGCCCGTAGGGTGTTTGCCCGCCCGGGCGATGACGGGCAACCAGCAGTACCTTGGCCACTTCCAGAGCCAGCGCCTTGCCGTGGTCCTCGGCCACCACCGCCAGTGCCAGGTCGATGCCAGCGGTGATACCGCCCGAGGTGATCAGGCAGCGGTCGATCACGTAGATCTGCTCGGTCTCGACTTTGGCTTCAGGGAACACCTGTGCCAGGCGCTCCACGTAGTTCCAGTGGGTGGTGCAGCGGTAGCCGTCCAGCAGCCCGGCGCGGCCCAGCAGGAACACCCCGGTGCAGATGGCACCGAAGCGCTTGGCCCGACGCACGGCCTGGGGCAGCCAGCGCTCGATCCCGGGCAGGGCGATGTCATAGGCCCCCGGGCCACCGGGTACCAGCAACAGGTCGACGGCCTCTGGCAAGTCTTCGAGGCGCAGGTCGGCCACCACTTTCAGCCCGCATGAGCCGCGTACCGCTGCTTGCCCCTCGGCCAGGGTAAGCAGCCGGTATTGCCGTTCTGCAGGCAAAAACCGGTTAGCGATGGCGAATGCATCCATGGGGCCGGTGACATCCAGCAACAACACATCGTTGAACAGCACCATGGCCACGGTGCGGTGGGCGGGTTTTACCTGCATACCTCTTTCGCCTTGAATACCGGCCGCCTGCAGCGGCCTGAAGAAGAATACGAAACGCATCTTAAGGTATCGGCAAAACAGCCAGGGCCAGCAGTGCAGATTTAACAACAATTCAGGTTTGGCTCAGGACTTTGTCATGGGCCGGGGGCGAGACTTTCTGCATTGAACAGGAGAGTCGCCATGCACCTCGGGACGCCCCAAGAGCCACTGCAAACCCCCGGCGCACTGACACCCGCACGGTTGCGCCGAGCCAAGGAATTGATGTTGCACAGCCCGTTGTCGATCATCGAGATCGCCGGCTTATGCAGCCTTACCCGCAGCCATTTCTCCCGCGCGTTCAAGGTTAACACCGGCCTTTCCCCACAGGCCTGGCGCCTGCAGGCGCGCATGGAAAAGGCCAAACGCCTGCTTACTACCCAGGTGCCGATCACCCACGTGAGCCTGGAATGCGGTTTTTGCGACCAGGCCCATTTCACCCGCGCTTTCAGCCGCCTGGTCGGGCAGCCGCCCAAGGCCTGGCGCCAGGCGCAGGTGCTTTCTTAAACCCAAGCTATCCGCCGGTATAACCCCTGCGGACAGTGCCGGGCCATTTTCCCAACCCAAGGAGTCACCCCATGAGCCAACCCGATTACAAGCGCCTGAACAAAGACGACGCCGTGGTACTGTTGGTCGACCATCAGACTGGCCTGATCTCGCTGGTGCAGGACTTCTCGCCCAACGAGTTCAAGAACAACGTGCTGGCCTTGGGCGACCTGGCCAAGTTCTTCGGCCTGCCGACCATTCTTACCACCAGCTTCGAGCAAGGCCCGAATGGCCCGCTGGTGCCCGAGCTGAAAGAAATGTTCCCGGACGCGCCGTACATTGCCCGCCCGGGTCAGATCAACGCCTGGGACAACGAAGACTTCGTCAAGGCGATCAAGGCCACGGGCCGCAAGCAACTGATCATCGCTGGCGTGGTGACCGATGTGTGCGTGGCGTTCCCGACGCTGTCGGCGCTGGCGGAAGGTTTTGAAGTGTTCGTGGTGACCGATGCGTCGGGCACCTTCAACGAAACCGTGCAGCAGGCGGCGTGGGTGCGTATGACCCAGGCCGGCGCACAGATGATGAACTGGTTCTCGGTGGCCTGTGAGCTGCATCGCGACTGGCGCAATGACATTGAAGGGCTGGGTAACCTGCTGTCGCAGCGGATTCCCAACTACCGCAACCTGATGAACAGTTATGCGGCCCTGAGCGCCCGTTGAGATAAACACTTCGCGGGTGAGCCTGCTCCAACAGGAAAGTGCCTGTAGGAGCGGGCTTGCCCGCGAATTGGCCGCTACAGGCTACGAGTGCTGCACGGGTAGAGTAAAGCGAACCCGGCACCCACCCAGTTTCGACACCAGCGCCTGCAGCTGCCCGCCATGGGCCTGCACCACCGAATTACAGATCGCCAAACCCATCCCCATACCGCCCGGTTTGGTGGTATGAAACGCATCGAACACACGCTCGCGCTCATCTGCTGCGATTCCTGGCCCATTGTCATCGACGCAGACTTCTACGCCGTCGCCGACGACCGCCGAGGCAATCCGCAGCACACCATCACTACGGTACCCCGCCAACGCCTCCAAGCCATTGGTAATCAGGTTGAACACCAACTGCTGCAACTGCACTGGATCGGCCATCACGCTTACCCCTGCCTGCAACTGGGTTTGCACGTCCACCGTGCCCTTGGCAGCATCGGCCGAGGTCAGGCGCACCACCTCGCGGATCAGTTGGTCCAGTGGTACCGCCTTGTGTTGCAGTGGCGATTGCTTGGCCAGTGAACGCAGCGCGCGCACGATGTTGGCGGCCCGTTCGCTGTCGTTGCGGATGTCTTCCAGGCCGGCAATCGCCTCGTCAAGGTCAGGCTTGGCGCGCTTCAGCCAGCGCAGGCTGGCAGCGGCATTGGCGGCAATGCCCAGCAGCGGCTGGCTGATCTCGTGGGCGATGGACGCCGACAGCTCATTCATCACCTGCAAGTGCGCACTGCGCGCCAGGTCGGCGCGAGAGCGGCGCAGTTCGGCCTCCATCTGGGCGCGGGCTTGGTTGTCTTCGGCCAGGCGTGTGTAGAACTTGGCGGTTTGCAGCGACACCGCCGCCTGCGCGGCAAGGATTTCCAGCATGGCCAGGCGCTGGCTGCCGAACAGGTTCGGCACCAGGCGGTTTTCCAGGTACACCAGGCCAATCAGCACGCCCTGGATCACCAGCGGCAGGCATAGCACCGAGCGGGCGTTGCGCGCTTGCAGCTCGGGGCGGAAAGCCTCGGGGCAATCGCTAAGGGCATCGTTGAGCACCAGTGGCTTGCGCGTGCGCATGGTGGCGTTGATGATCGACAGCGGCGCCTGGGTCATGAACTTCTGGCAATTGTCCATGCTCACGTGAAGCCCGGTGTTGTCGATGTAGGCGAGGGCCGCCATCTGGAACTCGGCACCGCTGACGATCAGCAGCGCGCCATGGTCGGCGCCGGAGTGCTGGGTGAGGTGGCCCATCAGGGTTTCGATCAGGCCTTCGAGCAATACTTCTTCGGACAGCGCCCGTGCCGCCTCAATGCCGGCTTCCAGGTCCAGCTTGGCCTGGGTGGCGCGGTAGGTCTCCTGGATCGGCTGGGTGCGCAGGAATGGGTGCAACGCCTCCAACTGGTGCACCTTGCCGGTCGCACCCCAGATATGAAAGCAATCGCGGGCAATCCGCAGGTGCAGGTTGGCGCCCGAGATCAGCCCGTTGGGGATGCACACCTCGGCCAGTTGTTCGTGGGCCAGGGCCTGCTCGTGGATGAAGCCAGCGGCGGTGGCGGCGATCTGCGCCTGGTCGAAGCAGCGGATGGCGGCCAGGCCGTCGCCTTCGAGCTTGGCGATCACGCCCTCGATCAGCAACAGCTTGTTGCGGAAGGTGGCCGGGTTGAAGCCGGCCCAGCGGGCGAAGCGTTCGCGCAGCGCTTGCAGTTCGCTGAGCTTGTCGGTAAGGCCGCCCGGCGCTTCGGGGCTGCCCAGCGACAGGCCGCGGAACAGGTGATAGTCGGCCAGGTTGATGTGCGCCGGTGCCGCCCAGGTGTTGTCCCCGGCCAGTGCCAGGTTGCGCATGGCCTGCGGGATATTGCCCAGGTAGAAGGCGCCCATGCCGGCGAACAGGTAGTGGAAGAACCGCGTGGTGGGCGATTTCGAGGCTGCAGCCGCGGCCGGGCAGGGCGTGCCGCTCAAGTTGGCGACGAAGGCTTGCTGCGCCTGCAGGATCTGCTCGACATCGCGGTAGCCGTAGCGCCGCACGGTAGCCAGGCCTTGCGCCACTTCCTCGACCACCTCCGGCAGGTAGCGGCCCATGAACAGCGAGTCGGAAACCAAGTGGTTGCAGGCATAGCAGTTCATCGCCAGGTCGCCGCTCAGGCGCGCTGAGTCGAGCGCATCCAGCGCGGTGCGACGGGCGAATTCCATGGGCGAGGTCCAGGCGCTGACCTGGTCCAGGGCCAGCAGCGCACTGGTCAGATCAGCCTCGAAACCGTGCCGCTCGCTCAGCTTGATCGCGGCCAGGCAACAGGCATGGCCGTCATGGTAGGCGCCGAAGCGCTCGGCGATCATCACCCCGTACCAGGCCATGCCGTAGGTGCTGCCCGGTGCAACGCCGTGCAGCAACGACAGCTCCATGAGCTTTGCCAGGTGCAGGAAGCAGATGTCGTCCTTTACGAAGAACGATGACGACAGGGTGGCCAGCAGGCTGATGGCAACCGTCACCTCCTCCGAATCGGTGCGCGGCAGCGACGCTAGGCAGTGCCGGCCTTGCTGCTCGACCAAAGCCTGTACCTGGGCATGGCTGGCCTCGACTTGCTGCCAATCGAGGCCCCGCACCGGGCTTGAACCTAACAAGTCCAGGCCGGATATAGCACTGTCGACGGCCGCCTGATAGTCGCCGCGCAGGGTATACAGCCGCGCCTGCAGCCGGCATACCCGCGCCTGGTCCAACGCTGAGCGTGCGCGCTGACGGCATTCAGTGAGGCGGGCCTCGGCCGCGATCATTCGCGACAGCTGCATGTCGCACTCCACGGCCATGCAGGCGATGGCAAAACCATGCGCGGCGTGGCTTTCACGCGTGCAGTGCTGGTTTAGCAGCTGCTCGGCCGTGTGCAGGTAGCCAGCGGTCTGCTCGAAGGCGCCGCTATCGCGCGCGCGCAATGCTGCCTCGCGTAGCAGCTGTAGCAGCCGTTCGCAGTCATCCGCGGCAAACCCGCATGGGCTGGCGCGTTGCAATTGGTTGGCGAGCTCGAACAACACTTCGTGCACGTGGCCCGGCCAGGCCCGCAGCATGGCCAGGGCGATGCGTGCATGCAGCGCGCCGCGCTCGCCCACGGGCGTGAGTGCATAAGCAGCCTCCATTACTCGCTCGTGAGCGAAGCCCAGGCCATTCTGGCCCTGTTGCAGGAAGCCCGCGCCCAGCAGGGCTTGCAATGGTTCGCTCGGCGCTTGGGCAAGTAGCTGGCGCAGCAGGCGCTCATCGCAGTGGCTACCCGCCGCGCTGGCAACCCGCAGTAGGTTGCGCTGGGGCGCTGGCAGGCGCGCCAGGCGGTGGATCATCAAGTCGGCGACATTGTCGGAATAGCGGTGCCGGGCCACGGCCTGCAGGCACCAGGTCCAGCGCATGGCCTGGATGTCGAAAGTGAATAGCTGGTCCTCGACCATGGCCCGGAGGATCTGGTTGATGAAGAACGGGTTGCCCGCCGTCTTATCATGCACCAGCTCGGCCACTGGCTGTGCGTCTGCGGTGCTGACATGGTAACGCTCGCTGATCAGCTCGGTCACTGCGTCCACGGCCAGGGGCCGCAGGTTCAGCGTGGTGCTGCGTAGCGTTGCGGGTATGGCGAGCGGTGCATTGGTGGCTTGCGCCTCACTACACCGCGCAAGCACCAGCAACAAATTGTCGGGCGCTTGAGCGAGCAGGTGCGCCAGCAGCTGCTGGGTGGCGTCATCCGCCCACTGCAGGTCATCGAGAAACAGTACCAGTGGGTGGCCAGGCTGGCTGAACACCTGCAAAAACTCGACGATGGCCTGGAGTTCCTTCTGCGTCGCCAGGCGTGTGGGCTTGGCCGGCGGCTCGGGCAGGGGGCCGAGGATCAGTTGCAGGTCCGGCGCCAGCGTGCCCAGCAGGTGGCCGTTGCCCTTGATACGGCGCAGGATCTCGTGGCGCAGGATGTCGAGGTCCTGGCTGTTCTTGGCCAACAACTGGGTGGTCAACGTTCCGAGGATTTTGACCCAGGGCGCGTAAGGCACGCCTTGGACCCCGCGGGTGCACGTGCCGACGGCCCAGTAACCATTGGCGTTGGCTTTGAGCGCTGCTGCAACCAGGCTCGACTTGCCCATGCCGGCGGCACCGTTGATGAGCAGGGCTTGTGGTTGGCTGTCGCGGGATACGGCCTTGAGCAGCAGGGCGATAGCCCTCAGTTCGGCACAGCGGCCATATAGGCGCGCGTGGCTGGGCGCGACCGGGTCAGCGCAGCCTGGCGCGAAGTCGGCCATGGTCTTGCTGGCGGCCCACTGCCGCTGGCAGTGGCCCAGGTCCACCGCCAGGGCGCGGGCACTCTGGTAGCGGGCGTCCGGCTCTTTGGCCAAGGCCTTGGCCAAAATCCGGCTAAGCGGTTGCGGCACGTCGTTGTTCACCTCGCAGGCTGCCCGCGGCTGCACGCCAGCATGCAGCTGGCGCCAGTGCTGGGTATCGCGCCCGGCCAGTGGCAGTTCGCCCAGCAATAACTGGTAGAGGATCGCGCCCAGGGCATAGATGTCACTGCGTCGGTCGCTGTTGCTGCCGTGCGGGCATACCTGCTCCGGCGCCAGGTATGCCCAGTTGCCGCGCGGCGTGCCCTGTTGGCGGATCAGCTCGGTGGGGTCGGCGCGAAAGCAACCTAACCGCACCCGCTGGTTAGCGTGCAGGCACACATGCTCTGGCCGTAGCGCGCCGTGCAGAACATTGCCTTCGTGGGCCTGCGCCAGGGCATTGGCCGCGTTCACCGCGATGTCCAGAAACGAGGCCAGGGTTACCGGGCCTTCAGCGATCAGGTCGGCAATGGAACGGCCGGCTGGGTATACCAGCAGCGGGCCTTCGGCTGAGCGCACGAACGCCGAGGGCAGCACCGCCCATTGCGGGTCCAGTTGCAGGCGGTAATCACGCTCCAGGCGCTGACAGGCGGCGGGGGCCTCGACGGGGGCGCGCACGGCGACCCAGGCCTGGTGGGTGGCAGGGTCGCGCAGGCGAAAGTAGCTGAGCTCGCCTTCCTGGCCCAGTACGCTGATGTCGCACCGGTTCAGCCAGCCTTCATCGACCGACTGGTCGTAAGCGATAGGCCTGTGGGCAAGGCGTTCATCGAGCATAAAGCACCCCTGCTGGCGGTATCCGGACGTGCGAGTATACGCAGCCGGCCCAGTACGGATGCGGGCTGCAGCCCGCTTGGCAGGAACGAGCACGCTGTTGTCCGTTATCGTACCCAGTGGGCAGGCGGGCTTTTGTATAGTCCTAGGTCCAACCTATCCCTCGGGATAATTGTTTGAACGCGTACGCTGGCCTAGGCTGCCCGGGTCTGCAAAAACGCCCGTGCCCGTGCGAGGAAGCCATGATCCGAATAGGCAATGCCCAGGTGTCGCTGGAGCGGCGTGAAGCCTTTGTAGAGGGCAAGCCGATACCGTTAGGCGGGCGTGCGTTCGAGGTGCTGGCCACGCTGATCAAGGCCAAGGGCCGGGTGGTGGGCAAGGATGAGCTGTTCAGCCAGGTGTGGGCTGGCACGGTGGTCGAGGACAACAACCTACAAGTGCAGGTGTCCTTGCTGCGCAAGGCCTTTGGCGACCGCGGCCTGATTCAGACCGTGCCACGCCGGGGCTACCGCCTGGCTGCCGAAATCAGCCTCGAAGTCCCTGGCAAGGCGCTGGGCAAGTCAATCCTGGGCGCGGTGGCCGATACTGCCGAGCCGCTCGACGGGCACTTGAGCGTGCCGGTACTGGTGGTAGACGACGACCTGTCGGTGCGCACGGCGTTGGGCCGTCTGCTACGTTCGCAGGGCATCCCGCACTATTTGTTTGCCAGTGCCGAGGCCCTGTTCGAGGCCCGCCTGGAAACCCCCTATGCCTGCCTGCTGCTGGACATGCACTTGCCCGACACCAGCGGCCTGGAGGTACAAGACGCGCTGCGTCGGCTGGCGCTGCCATGGCCGATCGTGTTCATGACCGGCTTCGGCACCATCCCAATGACTGTCCAGGCCATGCGCGCCGGGGCTGTGGAGTTCCTGACCAAGCCGTTCGACGAAGACCAGTTGCTGGCGCTGCTGCAGGTGGTGCGCGTGCGAGCCGTGGCCGAAGGGCGCAAATGGCGCCATGCGCGGCAGGTCGAGGAAAAGTACCAGCGCCTGACCCAGCGTGAGCGCCAGGTGTTCTCGCTGGTGGTCGGCGGCCTGTCGCACAAGCAGATCGCCAAGGAAATCGGCACCAGCGAGGTGACGACCAAGGTGCACAAGAAGAACATCATGAGCAAAATGCAGTCCCGCTCGCTGCTGGAGCTGGTGGCGATGCACAACGTCATCGACGCACGGCCTGAGGGCTTGGGCGGCGCATGAACAGAGGGGTGTGCATCGTCGATGACGATGCGTCGGTGCGCAAAAGCCTGGCCAACCTGCTGCGTTCGGCAGGGTTCGAGACCTTGGCGTTCTCTACGGGGGAGGTGTTCCTGGCCTCGCAGTTGGCGCGCGAGGCAGGCTGTGTGTTGCTCGACCTGAGGATGCCGGGGATGAGCGGGCAGGAGGTGCAGCGTGAGCTGGCGCGGTTGGGGTGGCGCTTGCCGGTGATTTGCATGTCGGCGCATTGGGATGATGGCGCGGTGCAAGCAGTGATGGGCCGTGGGGCGCTGGCTTGCCTGGGCAAGCCATTTTCTGAGGAGGTGCTGCTGAAGGCGGTTGAAAAGGCCTTGGCTGGCAGGCAGTGATGTGCTGCGAAGCAGCCCAAACACTCTAACTGCTCCCCGGGCGATACTGCAGGGCCTCAGCTAGATGTGCCCGGCCAATCACCTCGCAACCCCCCAGGTCCGCCAGCGTTCGCGCCACCTTCAGCAACCGGTGCGCCGCGCGCAACGACAAGGTCAGGCGCTCACAGGCCGCCTCCAGCCAGGCCTGGTCCGCCGCCGCCAAGCCACAATGGCGGCGCAACCCGTTAAGGTCGAGAAACGCATTCGCACACCCTTGCCGCCTATGCTGCACCTCACGCGCAGTGGCCACCTTGGCCGCGACATCGGCGCTGCTCTCGCCGCACGGCTGGTTGTTCAGCGTGGTGCTCTCGCGTGCCACGGTCAGGTGCAAGTCGATTCGGTCCAATAGCGGCCCGGACAATTTGTTGCGATAGCGCGCGATCTGCTCGGTGCTGCAGCGGCAGCGGCCAGTGGGGTCGCCCAGGTAGCCACAAGGGCAAGGGTTCATTGCCGCTACCAGCTGGAAGCGCGCGGGAAACCGCACCTTGTCGCGGGCCCGGGCAATCACGATTTCACCCGATTCCAACGGCTCGCGCAGCACCTCGAGAACACGCCGTTCGAATTCCGGCAGTTCATCCAGAAATAGAACACCATGGTGGGCCAAGGTGATTTCGCCCGGTTGCGGCCGGCTGCTACTGTAGGCTTTCGAATTAGCTGCGAAAGCATTAGGCTAGAGGCCGCAATGCACCGTTTCCCGCTGCTGAAATAGATGCGAAAATTTTCGAATTGGATGCGACAGGATTGAAAATGACTCGAAATAGCTGCGACCAAATCAAGCAGGTTCGTCCTATCAAGCCGACACGTCGTAGCGTCTCAGGTTTTTTGCCATTTCGCGGTGCGGGTGGCGTTCCGTTCGAGTCATTGCTCGAACGCGACTTCCTCAAGCGGATGAGGTTTTCTCATCGGGTTGAGTCGGTGATTGCCCAGCCTGTACGGGTGGACTTTGTGGATTCCCTGGGTCGAGACCAGACGTACACTCCCGATTTTTTGGTGCACTACCGCCAACCGTCAGACGTCGACTACATGTACTACACGAAGCCGATGCTGGTTGAGGTTAAGCCAGCCTATGAATGGCGCAAAAACTGGCGTGCCTGGCTCGGCAAATGGAAGGCTGCGCGACGCTACGCTCGCCAGGAAGGGTGGACCTTCAGCATCTACGATGAATCGCGCATACGTGGACTACCCCTAGAAAACATCACGTTTCTTGAGCGGTTCGAGCGCTTGGACTTCGATCGCGAAGACATCGATATGGTCCTCAAAACGCTCCAGGAGATGGATTTTGCTCCGGTGCACTACCTGCTGGCGCGCCATTTCAAAGGCATCTACCGAGATCGGGGCGTAGCGCTGCTGTGGCACCTGATCGCTACAGGCCGGGTGGAATGTGACATCACTGAGCCTTTAAACGAATACCTTGAGCTTTGGGTGGCCACGCCATGAATCTCTATGAGATCGACACCGACGAACACCTCGTTCCCTTTGAGCCGTCACGGGAGCGTGTACGGGTCGAAGTCGGCGAAATGGTCCGCTGCGATAAGCACATCTATCGCCTGGTCCAGTTGCTCGACTTTCAGAATGTTGTAGGCATCGAGGTTGAGACCGGCCGAAGCGCATCCCTTCGAATTTCTGAGCTGAAGCCAGTCGAGCAAGAGCGCGTTGAAGGTCTGTATGTCAATTATGATATTTCGACGATTAGCTCGGATGAGTGGACTGTCGCCCAGCAGCGATTTTCCGCTATCAAGCCTTTGCTACATGATTCGATAGTTCCGAGAAGCAGCGTTGAGAGTCGGGCAAAGGAAGTCGGTGTAGACCCGGCAACGCTTTACCGTTGGCTGGATCGATACCAGAGTTGGCAGGAGGTGCTGGCGTTGGTGCCTCGCAAACGAGGGTGGCAATCAGGTAATAGTCGCTTGAGCGCTCAAGCAGAACAGCTCATCGAAGAGGTGATCGATCAGCACTACCTGACCCTTCAGCGGGTGACGGTCCAGTCGACAATCAACGAGATTGAATCGCGGGCTAAAGCCATGGGCATCGCTCCGCCTGGTGCATCGGCAATCCGGGCCCGTATCAAACGCATCCCAGAGAAAATCGTGTTACGCAGGCGTGGCTACGCTGATCAGGCTCGTAATCGTCACACGCCTTCTGTAGGGAAATTTCCAGGCGCGGATTATCCACTGGCGGTCATCCAAATGGACCACACGCCAATTGACCTTATCATCGTGGATGACCGGTACCGTAAGCCGATTGGTCGTCTGTGGTTGACCTTGGCGATCGATGTCCATTCTCGCATGATCACTGGCTACTACCTGGCTCTCGAAGACCCCTCCGAGATTTCCGTTGGCATGTGCTTGGCGCACTCGATAATGCCGAAGGAAGCCTGGTTAAACCTTCATAACGTTAGGGGTGAATGGCCGGTTTGGGGCTTCCCTCGCGTGGTCCACACTGACAACGGGCCAGACTTCCAAGCCGAAAACTTCCGTCGCTCGTGTGCGAATTACAATATTGAAAACCAGTTCAGGCCGGTAAAACGACCGAAATATGGGGGCCATATCGAGCGTCTTCTGGGGACATTCATGGCGCAACTGCATGAACTGCCCGGCACGACCCACAGCAACGTTCCCGATAGGAAGGGGTATGACTCCGATAAACATGCCGCGCTGACAATGAGCGAGTTTGAGGAATGGTTGGTCAAGACGATCATCCTTTATCACAGCCAGCCCCACTCAGCGATCTACATGTCACCAGCGCGTAAATGGCACCTCGGTTTCTTTGGCAGTCGCGATGCAGACGCGTTGGTGAGCATTCCACCGCGTCCAGCGGATCAGCTTACTGTTCAGTTGGACTTCATGCCATCGTACCGGCGAACCGTCCAGCATTATGGGGTTCAGCTAGACGTTTTCTACTACTCGGAAGCCCTACGTCACTGGATCGGGACCACAGACCCTGAAACTGGCAGGCCTCGGAAATTCGTATTCAGGCGAGACCCTCGCGATATCAGCGTGATCTGGTTCTACGACCCTGTACTCAAGCAATACTTCCGCGTACCGGTGGCAAACCAAGCCTTTCCGTCAGCGACCCTTTGGGAGTTTCGAGCCGCTAAGAAGCAGGCGGTCGATGAAGGGCGTCAGCACGTCGATGAGGCCCTGATAGCCAGATTGATTCAGGAGCGTCGCCAGCTGGTCGATGCTGCTGCAGCTAACACCAAGAAGGCGCGCCGTGATGCGCAGAAGCATAAAGTGCACAGCAAGAATGTCACGCCAGCACTGCCAGCCAAAGCGCCTGAAGTGTTGAAGCCCACTACTTCTGATGTCGAAGGGCTCTTGCTTGACGACGTAGACCTGCTCGGTGATATCCAATGACTGATTACGCCCACCTGCACGCAGATTTCAGGCCTGTGATGCAAATGTCTGACCGCGATCGCATCCGCTTCATGGGTGAGCCTCGCTGGATTGGCTACCCGGCTGCGCATCACATTCTAGACAGCTTGGAATGCCTGCTGGATGCGCCCAAGCGTGCTCGGATGCCCAATTTGCTGATCGTGGGAGAGTCAAATAACGGCAAGACGACGATTATTCAGCAATTCGACAAGATTCATGGGCAGGGTTATACAAACGATAACGGTGAGCCGGTTAGGCCGCTCATCTTGGCCGAGGCTCCACCCTCGGCTGAGGAAAAAGATCTCTACGTTGCGATCTTGGATCAGCTCTGGATGCCGTACAGAACCACGGACTCCAAGGTCACCCTTCGGTATCAGGTCATTCACGCCTTGCGGCAGCTCAGTGTTCGGATGCTGATCATCGACGAGATCCACTCGATGCTGATAGGGCCTGCGACGAAGCAACGCGAGGTGATGAATGCGATCAAGCTGTTGTGCAACACACTGGTGATCCCGATCGTTGGTGTCGGAACAACTGACGCCGTGCAGATTCTTCATCTCGATGCCCAGCACGCAAGTCGGTTCGATGTCATCAAGCTGGATACCTGGAAGCTCAACGCAGATTTCCAGCGTCTCTTGAAGGCGTTTGAAGCGGTGCTGCCGCTCAAGAAGCCATCCTCTTTGTTCAAGCCTGAATTGGCTCAACTCATTCACTCCATCTCGGGGGGAAATACCGGCGACCTGCATGGCTTGTTGCTGGAATGCGCCAAGGAAGCCATTACGTCCGGTAGGGAATGCATTGATCGGCAACTCATCGAGAGTAAGTCGTGGAAGCGTCCTTCACGTGGCATCCGGGAGCGTGTTGTTTAAGCTCGAAGTGGCCACTCACCCCAGCTCTGTTACCTGACGAGCTTTTCTCGTCCTGGTTGGTGAGAACTGCGCATGCCCATCGCTGCAAGCTGGATGTTTTGACATGTGCGATCGGTGTTGGACCCAAAGTCTGGCATCATGATTTTGACCGGGGCATCAATGCGCTGCAGCTTGCGGCCCTCTCCAGTCTTGCGGGTATACCGTCTCAAGCATTATCAGCGAGCACCCTCTTTCCCATAGCCCAGAGCTTGCATCCAGTGGCCTGGTTGAATCGAAGCAGTGTCTGGCCTTGGTTACTGGTAGCTGGCTGTCGCAAATCAGCCCACGCGGGCGATCTGCAGTCCTGCCCTGTATGTATGACCACGTGCCCATCGCACTATCAGATCCAACATCGTTTGGCCTGGCACACGTGCTGCGTTGTTCACCACGCCCAGTTGATCGACCGTTGCCCGAACTGTCATGCGGCGCTTCAACCCGTTCTGCTACAGCCCACCACCAACCTGTCACACTGCCACCGCTGTCTAGTGGTGTTGGACAGGGCACCTCTGGAGGAAGTGGACCCAAATGCACTGGCGTTCCAGGCATACGCTGATCGGGCTTTCGGTCGAACTGCCTTTTTTGGAGAGGTTGAACTGGCCTTCTGCGACTGGATGTTCATTGCGCGCGTTATGGTCTCCATGATCCAGTTTTTCATACGTCATCCTTCTGCCAGCACGAAGCGCTTTTGCTTTCTGATGGGCCTGGAGGGTGTCGATAAACTACAGCGCTCGACCCTGGGGCTGCCGTTCGAGTACTTGAGTTGCGTCGAGCGCTCTGGGCTGCTCGGGGTGGTTTGGGGGATAATGCAAGCGGGGCCAGAGCGTTTTGTTCTCGCTGCAGCCGAAGCATCCCTTCCGCTTTCGTCCCTGCCGTTACCAAGAAGGTCGAAACCTTTGATTTTGACGGTGTTGTCCACAGCGCTAACCAGGCACAGCTCTCATCAGTGGCCCCATCACGTAGATAAACCAAGCCTGCTTGATGCGGGTACCGTGTTGCGGTCTTGGGAGCGTTTGCAAAGAAGGATTCGTAGAGATGGTATCCCCTGAAACGACCCACGAAGCGGGATGCCATAGCTGTGGTCGCGACATGCGAACAGCCAAGAAAATCTATAAGGGACAGCGCTATTGCGGTACCTGCTACTCGCGGCTATTCAAGCGACGGATGTGCCTCGGTTGTGGTAACCATGCTCGACTTCCCATCAAAAGCCTGAATCCAGCCCTGGATGCTCTCTGCAGTGCTTGTGAGCGGGCGGGCCCCTGCTTTCGCTGTGGCAAGACGGACTTCGAGATCGGCCTGCGCTCAGTGTACGGGCCGGTATGCAAGGTCTGCGTTCCGTATTTCAGGCATCCGGAACGGTGTGAGGGCTGTGGACAGCTTTCCCAGCGTCTTGCGGTCAGTTCAGTCACAGGGCTTCGCAGCTGCCAGAAATGCCGAGGGCCCGTTAAGGCCACATGCCCGAGTTGCCGTCGGCACCGAGTACTAATCGAAGATTCTCACGGCGGAATGCGATGCAAGCTTTGTCATGAGGAAGGAGAGAGATCGTGCCCATCGTGTGGAAAGCAGATGCCAGCCGGACGCATCGGCGAATGCGAGCCATGCTATTGGACTGCGCTCCTGTCCAAGCGTGTTGCGATCAACTTGAATGGGCTGAATACGGCACTGGGTGAAGCCTTCAAGGCATTCTCGATATGGTTGCTTGAACGGAGCGGTCCCCATAAGGCGGCTCTGAACATCAACGACCACTACCTCTTCTTCAGGGAGCTGGAAGTGGCCTGGGGGAATGTGCCTTCCTACGAGCAACTTCTCGAACATTTCGGGGCAGCCAAGCTGCGTCGAGCCGAGAATCCAATGCGTTGGCTTTCGGAGTCCGGTCATGTGCGCGTCAACGCTGAGCGCCGCGAGAGCCATACGGAACAACTTCGAATCGAGGGTGTTCTGGCGGAGTTGGAGGATGGCTGGTCGCGTCAGCTGTTGTCTGGTTACTACGCGATGTTGTCGTCACGCGTCAGTCGGCAGGAGGCGGATCTTCGTTCTGTGCGGCTTGCATTGAGGGCTGCTGCGAACTTCCTCAAGACTGCGCGACTGGCTCATGAGGCTAAGCCTGGAATGAAAGCGCTGGAAGCCTTCTGGCGGAGTTCTCCAGGTCAAGTAGCGGCCGTTACCGGATTTGTTGGCTACCTCAACAAAACCTACGGTCTGCAGCTAGGAGCCAAACCGGACAAGCGCTGGTTGCAGAAAGTGAAGAAGGAAAAGGCTGAGCGGGAGCTGGTGGCCCTGTTGCGTGATCAGGATCAGGGGGATTTCGAGGCTCGCTGGATTGCCAAGGCGCTAGCCTACTTCCACGAGCTACCTCGCGTTAATCGAAAGACGCTGGCGTACACGGCCGAACGATTCGAAAACACTGATGGCTTTAGTGTTCAGCACGGATCCACCCTGCTGTGGGTGCCTTCAGCCGCCAGTTTCCGCAACTCGCAAGTGCTGCGGAAACCCTAGACAAGTTTGATCTTCATCTGCCCGAAGGCATTGATGAATCTGCGACGATGAACGAGTGCCTTCCCGTAGGGGCGGTGGCGGAAAATGAGCGTTTGTTTGGGAAATAGCCCGAGGACCTCCCAGAAATTGCCCAAGGCTCGGCGCGTTGCATTGCATACCTTGGTAACGAATTGCTCCAGCTCGGCTGGATCAGTGATATCGCAGGGCATCAACACTCCAGAGTAACCGATAGGTTTTGGGTTCTTCTCGTCCGGTTCAGCCCGCTGGATCTCAAAACAGAGGTATGCCTGGCCTTCCACGGTGATGCGTAGCACCATCATCCCTCGACGCTCCGTGAATTCGGCATCGAGGTAAATCCACCGTAGGGCTTTACCTTGGTCAGGTGTCAGCCCTTCGGCATTGAACAGGATGATTCTCGGTGTAGTGTCCGAACAGAATTTCGGCGGTGTGTACCAGCTAACGTCGGTTACACGACCGGGATTGTCTTTTTTGATCGACAGAAAGGCATGCCAGACGTCGTTCAAGAAGCCAAACGTCTCTACTTCAGCGTCAGGGGTGTTATCAGCCACATGCTCTGATTTGCCCACGCCTTTTCCTCGACCGAAACCTGTACCACTAGCGTGTGTGTCTGATTTAGGAGGGCGCGGTCCCAGTCGCCCTCGATCCGTCGGCGTTATTCTTTTGATCGTTTTGACTTCACGGGCAGGGCCCAAACGAACAAACGGTGGGGTTTTGACAATGGTGATATCGGTATGACCGTCAGGCTCGACGTAGGATTCTTCGGCAAGGAATTCCTCCACTTCAGCGGTGCGGACTGTCACAGGCATGACAATGCGTCCTCCCTCCTTGCCATCGGTGTTGTCGAACTGATCTGTGATCCACTCCACCGGCTTACCATTGGGGTCGCTAGCACCACCCAGATTCAGTGACAGAAAGGTTTTGCCGTTGTTTATCCACTTGCCATGGCAGCGCAGTTTAGCGGGCCCGGAAAACCAGGGTGTCACACGCGGAAAGACCGGGCTTCCAGGTCTGGACGTTGTGAATTGGTTGTTCAGCTGGCGAACCTGGGCCTGGGTGTAGTCGTCGTAGAGCAGGTGGCCCAGAAAGACCGAATCGTACTTTCGAGCCTTGGCCGTGGGTCTAACGATCCAGGCGTGTTCGTCCCGTTGGGGAGGGTCAAAGAACGCGGAAAAAATGTTGGGGTAGAGCAGCGTTGCAATGGCGCGGCAGATGTCCATGTTGCGGGCATAGGCTCGGACGAAGAAATCGATACAGGGGACCAGCAGATTTTTTTCGTTTTCCCCGTCGTCTTCGAGCTTGAAGTTGAGTAGAAGGCTCCGGTCGTACCTGTACCTCAGTGGGTATTCGTTATCAGAGAAGACGTGCTCCAGGTCGTCACGGACAAGCTGATCTCGGGAAGTGATGGACCATCCACCTGGAGAGAAATCAACGAAGCGTTCAATCTGCGTTTGCTTAGTGCCCGAGATGCAGCGGCCTTCGCGCCAAATCGTGCCAATACCGTAATGGGGCAGATTGCTGAGGGGGACCAGGGCGCGTGTATCAGGTCCAGGGACATTGTCGTAGAGCCGTTTGAGGTGAAGCTCGACCAGCGGCATCGACTTCGCACGAGGGTTGTGCCGGATATGGTTGTGCCACCATACAACGTGATCACCTTGTAGCGCTTCCATCGCGCTATCAGGGTTGCGCAGATCAGATCTAGGGTACGAAAAATCGATTCGCTCAACCGGCTTGACCAAAACACCGCTCCCATAGTGGTAATGTGCCAGCTTGGAGTGTACCCAGCCGAGAAGCGATGCGCGACGCAAAAATGGCGCCTATTTATCGGCGCAGCAACATGTCTGATCGGGCGATCCATGAAGCTTTACGCCTATCAGCCGTTGCCAGCCGGACGACCGGCGCAACAAGGTCGCTTCGCCGTAATGCCATATTAATATCGCGCGCAGGTGAGTATGCTTCGCTCAGTCTCGTATGATGGCGACTTGCAACCCCGCAGTTGCTGATGTAGGTTTTCTATACTTTACCTGTACGATTTTCTTACGGAGATACGCCTGTGGATGTCAAGGTCAAGGGTGCGATAGAAAAGCTGCTCGGCGATTTCTGGGATAAGCGTTTTCTGGAGATTCAAGACGATCCCCTCGCCGTTGAAGACATGGGCGCGCCCATGGACTCGCTGGCCGCATGTGATGCATTCGTTGGAATCGACAAGCTGGTTGGTCAGAAAATTCCGGTAGAGCTGATCGTTCGCCACGGAGGCTATCAATCCAAGACCCAGTTTGTGACCGAAATTACCAACGGGGTGATCAATCACCTTGAAGGGGGCTCCGGTGGCTGATGATCGGCAAGACGAGCGTAACCAGGTAGGCGACCGCTTACGCAGGGCGCGCGAATATGTAGGGCTCTCCCAGGACGAGGTGGCGTCGGTACTGGGATTGCCCAGGCCGTCGATCACAAACATCGAGTTGGGCGCTCGCAAGGTTGAAGCGCTTGAACTCAGCAAACTTGCGAAGTTGTATCGTCGTACCCTGGATTACCTCTTGACCGGGGTGGAGCCTGAGCCGCAGGGGCCGCAACAGCTGGCCTTCTTGGCGAGGGCGGTGAAAGGGCTGTCGGATCAAGACGTGGAAGAAGTCGCACGCTTTGCTGAATTTCTGAAGCAATCGCCGCGCAGGGAAAGGGAGTAACGCATGGCTCGCCGCAACATAGCGCTAACGACAGCGAAGATGGCTGCCGAAGTTATCGAAAGCTCCGGCGCTATGGAGCGTATCGAGCAGGACGGTTACACCCGCGTGGATCCGTTCCGAGTCGCAGACTCAGCGGGTTTGTCGGTCGCTTTGCGCCCGATGGACAAATTGCTTGGCGCGTTCATCCGTGATGAGCAGTCGGGCATTTTGTTGAACTCCGCCCGATCGGCTGGCCTGATACATATGACCTGTGCCCATGAGCTGGGGCATTTCTTCATGGGGCATGAGACCACCGTCGATGAGACCATCGAGTATGGCTCCAAGGCGGTTGAAATGGAGCAGGAAGCCGATGCATTCGGCCATCACCTACTCGTGCCGCGAGCACTGTTGTCAGTTGTTTGTCGACGCAAGCGTTGGAACAACCGGTCGATCAGGGATCCCTTCATCCTCTATCAGCTCGCCCTCCGGCTGGGTGTGAGTTACGCCGCGACAGCCTGGTCGTTGTTGCGGCATGAGTATGTTGACTATGACGCTGTCCAGCGACTGCTCAAGATCACACCGGCTTCAATCAAGCAGTCGCTGTTCAACGGGGCTCTTCCTGACGCGACAAGAGAAGTTTGGGTGTTTGATGAACACGACCAGACCTCGGTGCTAGAGCCTCGCCCGGAAGATCATCTGATAATCCGGCTGAAGAGCCATGCCAGCGCTGGCTACCTGTGGCTCGCTGATTCGCCTGAGCAAGTGAAAGCTGAAGGATTTACCCTGCAGCCGGCGCCCAGCGCGCCCGTTGATCCCAGGACGTTGACGTTCGGTGCAGAGACATCCATGGATTATTTCCTGACAGGAGAGCCGGATAGCTTCGCTGACCCACAGGTGGTTGCGCTCTCGGAAATCCGACCATGGGAAGGCAAGCAGCCTGGTGACGCTTCCTACGTCTCCAGAGCTCATTTCGAGCCGATCGCTGAAGGTCTGACCCGCGAATCCAAAATGGCACTCATTGAAGAGGTCCGAAATTCGTGATCACGGTGGAGTGCCTTGTCGATAAGGCGTCAGTCAAAGCGAAGAATCAGGGAAACCGTCCAACTTGCTTGGCTTTTGCGGTAACCGACCTAAACAGGTCATCAGCGGATGAGGACTTGGGGCCGGAGTACTTCTATCGCGCCACATTATCTAGGATCCCCGGATGGCAGCCAGGGGATGGGTTGCAGATTCCTGCAGCAATCGAAGCCTCCGCGCTGGGGCATCCCACTGAGCGCGAATTTCCCTATCGCGATGACGAGCCCGAGATTCCGCTTGAAGATCTTCCCGAAGATCTCGCGATGCATGGTCGTCCAATCGAGTTTTTTGCTGCCGACATTGGTGAGCTGATCGGCAGCATGCAGGCGCTTATCCCTGTTGGCTTGGCGCTGCGGCTTACCGTTGAATTCTATCGACCGGTCGATGGGATAGTTCCTTTCAGTCCTACCGTGCTACCCGGCGCAATGATGCACGCGGTCGTCGCGGTAGGGCTGGGCTACGACGCTCATGGGGAGCCCTGGTTCTTGCTCAGGAACACCTGGGGCGAAGGATGGGGGCGGGATGGTCATGCTTGGATTTCCGCCTCTTACATCGCATCGCACGCAGCGTGCGCTTTTGGAGTAGAACATGGCAGTTCTGATTCACGGTGATCGTATCGTTCCGGCCTGGCTGGAAGCTGCCCGCCATCTCGCGGGCTGCAAGGCAAATACTGAAAGAAACCTCGTGCTGGAAATTGCGACTCCAGGCGTACTGAACGAACAGGACCGCGACGTCATTGGGGCGGTTGATACAGCGCTTCAAGCGAATTGCCCTGGGCTAAGCGTGCAGACGGTCGCGAGTACAATCTTCCCAAGCAGTCTCTACAAGCTTGATAAGCGTCCGGCGTTCTATGAGTCGTACGTCAACGCCATGGCGAAAGGCCAAAAAAAAGGTGGTTGGGGCACCTACGCACTGCGGATGATTCGGCGTGTGGCCCGTAACGGAAAAACCACCTACAACCCGCTTGAAACCTTGGTGCGTAAGCTGCAGGCATCGAAGGAAGGTCGGTGTTACCAGGCTGTGTATGAACTCGGGGTCATTGATGTCGAGTACGACCTGCAGGACGATGGCTTCGGCTTTGAGCTGCCGCTTTACGACCCCGCTGCTGATCAAAAGAAACCCAGAAACATGCCGTGCCTGAGTCATCTCAGCTTCAAGGTCACGGGTGGCAAGCTGGACATAACAGCCATGTACCGATCGCATTGGTACTGCCAACGTGTCTTGGGCAACCTGGTAGGCCTCAACAACCTTCATCACTATGTGGCCACCGAGTCCGGGTTTGAGCGTGGGGTACTGACAGTGTTGTCTACCCACGCACTCCTGGATGTGAAGAGCTTTGGTGGTGCCAAGGCCACCAAGGCGCTACTAAACAGCTTCGGCTAATGGCTCAGAACAGCGACGACTGCAGCGTCTGTCGCTTGGGATCAAGATTTTCCACCGGGATGCCATAGAGCTCGCTCATTCCGTTCCGGAAGTCTTTGATCCCGCCATAGCTGGGGTGCCTGATCGCCACAACCTCAACGCCGAACCGACTGGCGTAGTTATACGCATCCTGTCCAATTGCAACGACGCGTCGCACCTTGAGCCAGCTAATCAGCGTTTCGTTGAGTAGGTCGACCTGCTTGAGCTCACGTGCGGTGAATTTGCGATTGGTAAATGGGTTGCCAGGTTCGTGAGGGTGAAAAGGGAAAACGTTCCAGAGCAGCGGCGGGAGGTCCACCGACCGTAGCACTGACCAGATCTCCGAGGCCGTACGCTCAGCTAAGGCTGGACCAAGCGTGGCCTGCTTGAAGTCTGAACCAGGGTACCGCTGAGTCATCTCGGGAAGGTGATATTCGTCCGTGAGTGCCAAGCCTGTGCGCCGGCCACCGCGATACCCTAAATCACGGCCCATCCAGATGGTGTCTACGCCGATTTCGGACGCAGCCTTCAGATAGCCGCGCAGGTTGCGGCGACGTGCCGCCACAGCATCAGCTCGATCGTGGACCGGGCAGGTATCGGCATACGGGTTGAAGACGTTGTCCAGTTTCAATTCGGACAGTGCCTTCACGAAGGCTGTTGGATTCATGGCTGCTGATTCTTCGTTAGTGGATCAAAACGCATTGTGTGGTTGAGTACGTCGACGGTCACGATACCGCGCCGGTGTTCCTGCAACTGGCGGAACACCTCGAAGCCTTTGAGGATCGCTGTTTCCCATTGCCAGAGCTGGCATACATCCACTTCGTAGCCATCCACCATGCTTCTGATCTGCTTGAGCACGTTATAGTCGAGGCCCCCCTGTTTCTCCTTGCTGTCGAAGCGGTGCACTTTGGCGTGGTTGAAAATCCACGTCGCAATACCCTCCTCGATGATCATGGCGCGTGCGCCATCCTCGTTTTCATCCTTCTTGGGATCCGACTTGCGCTTGCGTTTGAGTAGGCCACGGAGGACTGGAGACCAGCCAAGGTAGGCCACGTAGGCGAGGTGGAATACGTCGTGAAAGCGGTAGTCATCAGGTTCATTGCTATTGTCCGTTAGACGATCGCCAATGAACACACCGTGCAAGCTCTGGACGACGTGCGCATTTTGCCCTGTTCCGCGCTCGATAAATTCCATGGCGATGAGCGGTGGGAACTGCTCATGCTCGGGAAACCCCTTGTCGAACGGCTCCGGGTACTTTTTCTCGTCGCCAGGCCAGCGGCTGTGAATCTTTTCCAGGTTGGCCCTGGCAACGTCCTCTAGCCTCAGATCGAAGCTTGCACAGGCGACTGCGAGCTCTGCTAGGTGCATGCCGAGGTTCTCGGCGCGTTTATGAGGCGCCAAGGCCTTGTATGCCTGGAAGGTCGTCGCTGCCATTGTTCCTGCGTGGCTGGCGAGCTTGCCCAGTTGTGTAGATCGGTCAATCGAGTCTGGTTTTCTACGGACCTCCATCAAGCTATCAATGTGACGGAAGGTAACCGGTTCAACCAACTCCTGCTCTGCTTCACCATACTGCCTGCGCAAGGCTATCAGGCAGTGATCGCCGATCTGGTTGTGGTCGACATCGACAAGGGCTGCGACGTTTATCAAATACCAGAGTGCGTCTCCGAGCTCTTCAGCGGCGAGCTCCGTCACCGTTGCAGCCAGGTTGTCGCGTCCAGATTTCTTGACTGCAGAGAGCAAACCTCCGACCTCACCGAAATAGCCAAACTTCAGCTGCTGGAATCCCTCGGGGGTCTGCGGAAACTGATTTGTCTGGCAGGCCTTGAGGCGGTATTCGGGGATCGATAGGGGCATGGGCTGCGGCACAGGCTTGGGCATTTGAAATCCTTTTCAATGAGCGGACCTATGCGCTTTGCGCCGCAGCCCTGTAGAGCTGAATCATCTCGGATCGCATTCGCTTAGCGCAACTGACGATTTGTTCACGATCAGCGCCTTTAGCGCCCATTGCCAGAGCACGGCTCCTGACTGACTTCGTAACGTCGTAATGCGGGTAGAGCGTCTTGGACTGGAACCAGCTCCGCTTCAAGCCGAGGCGATCGGCGAAGCTGTGCAATTCATCCAGGGAGTCTGCCACCAAGTGGCACCACTCCCGGCCCCGCCAGCGAATCCCTTCTGCATCCACATAGACAGTCATTTCGTTCTCGCATGGTTCGCAAAATTATGCAAAAATTTAGCATATTATTAGCAAATAAGCCAGGCCAGAATGGACATTAAGCTGCTCGGTGCCGAGATGAAGTCGGCGCGTAAAAGACAGGGTCTATCCCTTGAATCGTTGGGCGAAATGGCAGGCGTGCACTACACGCAGATCTCGCGAATGGAGCGCGGAGCGGGTGTGCTTATCAGTAAAAATATGCGAAAAGTGTGCGAAATGCTGCAGGTCGACATTGTGCCTGCCAGCGCCGCTGCATTGAGCGCAGAGGATCTGCCGCAAAGGGTTCAGAGCCTCATCCAGACCTGGCCTGGGAGTGAAGAGCTGATCCGGAATTTCGTTAATGCCTTGGAGGCTGCATTGGCCAATGGCACGGCGAGCAAATCCCACCACTGAGCGTGCGCAAGCCTTCACTGCTATAACTCATGCATCGAGGTAGTGGTGATGGCCATCTGGACAGTAGGCCACCGCAAATCGTAAGCTACCGGCAATTTGATTGTGCGTATGGCCAATTGCCACTACGAGCACACTTTTGGTGCACGTAACTGCGGAAGCCCAAACCCAGGCTGGTTTTGCGCTTGGAGGGGGCGAATCGGATCAGGCGAACTAACGCCGGGTGCGTGCCGTCTTAGGGGAACCGCAACCGAGTCGGTCATGTGCTCCCCTTTCTGACCGTAGGGGCTATGTGAATGGACTCACTAACCATGGATCAAACATTCTAATGTTCCAAAATAAGCCAAACGCCGAAGTTCGCAGTCTCCCGCATGGGTTGATCCATGCAGTGGAGCGTTTGAGTCTCGGATTGGATTGGGATACAGAACTCGGTGCCGCTGCCATGGCCCACCTGTCGTCTTTGGGCGATAGAGTCTCGAAGCTCCTTCCGCGAAAAATCGAAATAAGTACATCAGGCGTACGTTCCACTATCTCAGGTATTACAAAAGACTCCGCTGAAGAAGGCAGTTCGGAGCTTTTTGCATTGCTATTTGATGATAATGATGACCACGAAGGTGCTTTCGACGACAAGCTAATCGAGATGGTAATTAACAGGACCGGCATTAGGTTTGTTGTTAATTTCCGTTACTCGGGATGGGAAGTGACTCGAAACTTGGCGCTTGATGTGTACAAGGTTTTTTATGAGGCAATCTCCTCTCAGGTTTCGATTTCCTCAATGAATTTTAGGGTCTCAAACGTTTTTGGCCTTAAAAACTTTGTAGGTCCTCTAGGTAACTTGTTAGATGTCGAGTGCACTTCCTTGCCGAGGCGTGTATTTGCTTCCGAAGGTCTATGGCACCTCGATGAAGGTTATTTCGAAGATCATGTCTCTCCAGGTGTAAAGCAGTTGCTGGTTAATTTGCATGTGTCTAAAGCGTTAGAAGATGAAGATACTAACCTTTATATTCATACTATGCATCAATTAGAATTCCATGAGGATTCATCCAGCGCTTTGAGTCTCGAAGAGCTTTTTGATAAGTTTGATGAGCTGCATCGCATAAATAAGCTCCTGTTGTCTTCTGTGCTTGCTGACAATATTGTGCACTCCCTTGAGCTATTTCCTGACCAGGAGGCAATCGCATGAGTGCGAATGTGTCTACGGTAATGAAACCTGGGATAGAGTTGTTTCCTTGCATCAGGGAAATGCCCTCGCACACGTCAAAGCAGCGGGTAGAGCTTCCTAACTACCTTTCGGCAGTTGCAGTCGCCAGCATGGCTGCTTTTACGGAGCTTGAGCGATCGCGCATTACCCGCTCAGAATATTTGCTCTTCCAAGAGGCGGTTTGTCGGATGCTGCAGACGTGCGACAACACGGCTGAATTTCTACGGCAAGCGTATCATTTCAATTTGTACGTCAAGCATCTCACGCCTGAGCGATTTGAGTCGCGCTCCTTAACGGCCGCATTCAATGCTCATGGTTATACCAAGCTAATTGCACCTCAGCCTGAGACGTATAAGTATCCCGATTATACCTATGCCTCCAAACGGCTTAAGGTGTTCGCCGAAGAAGACGAAAATTGGGATGGCTATGGTGGGCTTCCTGCTTCTCCGGAAGCGGTAAAGGAAGTTGAGATATTCTTGCATGTGGTACAGCGGAAATTCGTTCGTGTGCCCAGTGTGACAATGGGAGGAGACGGGTCTGTAGCTGTTGTTTGGACCGGTAACGATTTTTATATCTCTGCTGATTTTGATGGTAGCGATGGATACTCATACTTCGTATCACGAGGTGATGACTATATTTGCGACGGCGTCAGCCCTTCCGAGCGGTTGGACGACTCCCTGACATTGTATCTGAGTAAGTACTTCACGGATGACCAGTACCAGAATCTGTAGCGCCTGCCAGCAGGCAATCAACAGTAAAGGCAGTGCCGAAAAATTTGCCGAGCGAGTTAGTGTGCTCTTGGTGTGTGAACACAATTGCTCCTGCCCGACAACATCGGTAAGCCGTCACTCTCCGAAACCGGTCCAGCAAACGGAGCAGGTCGCAGCCTGCGCGAGCCATCCTCACCACACGGCCCAGGACGGTACGGTGACTCACAAGGTATTCGACAGGGCATTCACCCAAGGACTGTCGGTAACACGGCTGGAGTATGCGAAGGCTGGAATCAGCGGTGTGCTCAGTTTCTGCAATCTGATTGATGTGCGGAAAAAGCCGAAGCAGCCAGCGATTGAGTCCGTTGGAGCCATGACGATGTTTGCCCAGGACGTGCGGTCCATCCTGTTTCAGAAATGCAATACGCCGGCATTTCGCGTCTACGATACGGCTGGGCCGGAAGCGATGGTGGCCCATGCAGACATCGTCGGCTCCAAATATTTTGGATTGCTCGAAAATCTGCCTAAGCGAGATCAGCCGGTTCGCAACTTCGCTCAGCTACAGCTGACGCGGAAGACAGAGTTCGTACCTCAAAAGCCTGCCTGATTGGTGGTCCATCCAGCTCCAGCAGCTCTGCGGCGGCTACTTGGACCAAGTGCTTGTCGATAATTGCATCTGTGCCCAATCTGCTCGAAGCGATCACCATTGAGTGGCCGTTCGATAGCTGGTGACGGGCCTCTGCGACAAGCTGTACAGGTTGCA
This sequence comes from Pseudomonas sp. Leaf58, assembly GCF_003627215.1. Lineage (NCBI taxonomy): Bacteria > Pseudomonadati > Pseudomonadota > Gammaproteobacteria > Pseudomonadales > Pseudomonadaceae > Pseudomonas > Pseudomonas sp. Leaf58. The sequence goes on along the minus strand of NZ_CP032677.1, from coordinate 5,259,424 downwards.
GGCGCAAGCAGTGCATTCCTTTAGGTGTATTATCGGTTGAGCTCTTGGCAGGGGATCCCCATGAATACGCCACAACCGTTAGTGCTATCACGTGACCAGGCTGCCGTGGCCCTGAAGGTGGCTGTGCGGATACTTCAGGGATGGCGGGCGACGTCATCCCAGGCATGTTCCATTCTCAGGATATCGGCTACCACCTATCGTCGTGTGACGAAGGCGCCTGGATCTGGACGAAGGCTTGATGCCGATCAGCGGCAGAGAGTCAGCTTGGTGCTGAACATGCATGCTGCACTGCGCAACATTTTCACGAATCAGGAAAACGTTCGCGACTTTGCTCGCCTCGCCAATGAGAATGCGTTTTTTGCGGGTCGATCCCCATTGGATGTAATGGCTCAGGGTGACCTGATTTCGCTCTACGAGACCTGCAGGCGCATTCAGCAGCTGGATCAGAGTATCGAGTCATAGCGCCTTGGCCATCCTGCACCTGGTGCGCTCAGCCGTGAGCATGCAGGGGCTCGGTCACGGCAGTATTCCTTCAGCGCTGTGGTAGGTACGGCCGTGCATACGGCTGCCGTTTGCTAATAACAGAAAGATTTCTTTGTGTTTGCCGAAAACTTAGGCTGCAACAGAAAAATCTTTCTGGATCAGGCGGATTTGATTTAATCAGAAGTCCGTTGTCAACCAATTAACGCAGGCTAGTACAAGGTACTCCGCCGAGGTGTGTGTCGTGCGGGCGGTGGGAAGGAAACGCCGTATAGCCAGGTCGTCTTAAATTCCTGCGTGTCTCGTCGTAGAAAACGCTGAGTACTCCAGTCAGGAGAAATTGTAATCCTAGATGAGACTCACCATTTTGGTGTCTGAAGCCAACATACTCTGCACTGGTTAAGTTACTGTCCGGGCGTCGCTTGAATATGCTCCACTCATCGAGTGCTCCGATAAAGCCAACAAGTTTATCGAAAGTGACGTCAGACTTGCCGTTGTAAGCATCACCAACCTGGTTGAAGATCCAGCTCAAGGCATCAGTTCTCGACTTTTCAATTTTTGACTTCACTGAAACCAGTGCCAGATATGGCCCTCGGACTTTGTCATTTGGGTTGTTAGATCCAAGCGTCTGGCATAGGGTCGCCGCTTCAAAAAGTGCTGAGCATTCCTTTTTAATGTCCCCGTCATTCAAATGCTTTTTTACGGAAATGATGCCGACAACACCTTCGGGTGGCACGATGACGCTGTTACCAAAACGCTGAAACACAGGGTAATTCGCTGTATCAAATACAATAATGTCGAGTTGCGTTGAGTGCGCATCCGATTCTTTCGACCGCTCTCTCCCGTAATCCCCGGTTTTTACAGCTGGTCGAAGAATGAATCCAGTGAGCACTTCGAGCCCTTGTGGAAGGTGGCGGCTCAGATATTCGCGAAGAAGATCTTCAACAAATCTACCATCCTCACCCTTGTGCTCGGCCCCTGCACCATTAGGGGAAGGTATAAGCGTTTCGAACTGTTGATATGTTCTGACGAGGGCATCAACCTCGCTAGACCAATAATCCTGAATTCTTTTTCCATCCATAGCAAATTTCCTGTATCAAAGCTGGAGCGTATTTTTGTGGTGATGGCTCAACATGCCCCAGCGGGCAGTCACTGTGGGTGCAAAGTACACAGGTGATCAATGAAGAGATAGGCATCACTGAATTTTGCATCATTAGGATGCCTGAATGAGGTTTTCGAGCCTAATCCACAAATCGTGTTTCTCTAAGCCTTCGAAGGCTTTATCCTTTGTGTAGAGCGCCTCTAGCAGTGACCCGCCAAGCATATTGACGAGCTTTAAACTACAAAGGGCAGGCCACAGGGCAAACTCCATTGTCTCGTAAATAGTGGATTTGTAGCGATCCATGATATTTTCATTGAGCACTTCATCCACGGACCCGTTGTGAAGCATAAGGCCGTGTTCGGGATGATCCATCATGAACGGAATAAATGACAGCAACGAGGGATGGGAAACCTGGCACAGCTCCGAATAGAGATCATTCAATGAGCCGCTCTGAATTGAGTTCAGATATTGCCGGACCTGCTTGGCCTTATGGCTATCCTCAAACTTGTCTTTCTCTGCCGCAGACAGCTTTCTGCCGAACATGTAATGAATCAGCTCATCCTCCAATGGGCTCGACAATACAGTCTTATCGGCATCACCGCTTATAGATGTTTTTATGTGAGAAAAGTTTTCCGATACCGGTAGCAGAACCTTGCCGATTGAATGAAAGGAGTCCGAGCATGCCTCCAGCAGCCCCCTTAATGAAGCACAAAATCCATAATAGTTTTTGGCTTTATAGGCGCACTCTAAAGATTCGTACCATTTTTTCAATCTTAGTATTGTAGTTGCGCCACTGATGTGAAGCCTCTGTATCATCTCGCTCCAATACACGAGCTGAAGCTCTGCTATGTTATCTATCTTGGAGAAATCTTCCTCGCTTATAAATTTGTAGCATACCTTCGCTATACAGCCCTCAATTTCAACCATCGAGGAGTACATGTCTTCCAGGCCAAAAAACTCCTGGTCACTCATGGCATTACCTCATCCTTGCTTACTGATTAAGAAGTACTTACTTGTCAAATGTGTTCAAAGATCTCATCTTCTAGAGTCCGCTACCCCAGTTAGCGAAGGACTAGAGCAGAAATTGAGATAATAGCTTGTAAGTCGTCCTGACTGATGCCCGACCAAACCTGATCCTGTAAGTCATCGAGCGCGCGCTGCGTTGGAATTGACTGAATCGCTTGGGTCGTCGGGTTGTAGGTGTAGACGTGCAAGCCTTTTTTAAGCGCCCGAGAAACCTGTCGGGGCCAATAAAAAATTCCTTCATCTGCCATCTTGTTCGCAGCTAGGAGTATGTCGTAGTGATTCACGAGGTAGCTGAAAAGTACTTTCTGGGAGATATCTCGGAGTGCTAGCGAATGACGGCTACTCGCCGATCGCCAGGCCAGGTTACTCGCAAGGTATCGGGTACTGACTTTTGGGGCACGTACGAGCGTGACCTGGTCGTAATAAGCTACTGATAACTCAACATCGTCGACTAGGGCGATTTCGAACTCATTCCTCTCCGCCGTCCCCAGGCGATGGTCAACACGAATCAAGCGGTACCGAGGGTCAGCCTCAAGGCCTGCGATCTCATTGATCTCTCGCACACCCTTAGCTGCTGTAAGAGCTGCGTAAACAGCAGCATTGTCAGCTCTGCGTGCGAGTAACGCTGAAAGAGCACTACGCTCAAGAGCGGTAAGGGACATGTCGGTGTCTCTCAGGGAGCTATCGTCAATGACATTCAAGCTATCCGATGCCTCCCGACTCTACAATCGCTGCTCAGGCATGGAGCCTCCCTTGGCCCAGCTACCCTGCGGGGGTGGCCTTCGCAGGCCCGCCCAGGGTCATATGGAACGTCAGCTCACCCCGTCAGGGATGGGTACAGGCTGCCTGCACCAGGCCGTGTGGCTCTAGCGGAGGCCTTTGACGAGCTCTTCGTAGTCCTTGACCACCGCAGCCCCATAACGGTCGCTCAGCTCTGTCTCGATGTTGTGCGTGGCGCTGATGAACTGGCGGCCGCACGTCTCTTTGCGGCAACGGTAGCGATCCGCTGTCCCTGGGATCGGGATCGCAAGCGCGCCGCATTTGCACGACAAGCATAGCTTTTGGAGATGTGGCAAAGCGTTGGCCATGTTTTCTTCGTGCGTGTTCAGAACGCTCTCAAGGCTTGGCCAGATGGTGGTTAAAACGGATTTGATCATGGAAGTGGTGCCGTTCCGGTTGAGAGTTGAAAGATAGCGGCAATACTATCAATCGGCCAGCACTGTGGTAGTCAGCCGGGTACCGTGTGGGTTGGAGCGGCTCCTGCGGGAGAACAAGCACCTGGCGGGCGGTGAGTGCAGTGATAGCTTTGCGCCGCTTCAACCACAAGGATGGAGTTCACTGTTTGCCTCCACCGCGATTGCCACCATGCTCGGTGGCTGTGCTGCGCCAACCACTGTAGGAGAGGCGACGCCAGCCCCAAGCGAGCGAGTGCTGGCCTACCCGAGCACACATGCTTGCCAGCTTGACCACCCAGTGCCTCGTCCGGCGGCCGGCCAAGTACCGCGCCTATCGTTCGGCTCGGGTGACCATCGGCCGGGGGCTGAGCCCAGACCACACGCTTGCGTGTGTGCAATGGAAGCGCAGCTGATCGTTGCCCATGAGCGGGATGGACAGTGACCTGCTGCGGCATGACGCCCCCACCAGACTCAGTCTCTCGCGGCTGCTCGACGAGATGCTTGCAGACGAGCGAGGAGCCCAGGGTTGATAGGGCCATGAGCGAGTGATTCTCAGCGACGTTTTGTGGTTGGTTCGCTCCGCCGCCTGATGCGTACATCACTTGAGGAGTGGATTTCGGTCTCTCCTGTGGTGAAAGCCGCTTTGCCTAAGCGCGAACCAAAGGAACATTTCTGGTTAGATGTGGCCGACCAAATTCCTCACTTTGAGCCAGAATCCTACATTGTCAGGGAAATAGTAAGGCTGGAACCTCGACCGCAGAGGTTGCGCAGCGACGGAGGCAAGATGTCTCCCCCCCGCGCCGTCAAGACATCCTCTGGCGCGCCCCAAAAAGCCAAGCTTCCTCAGCTCCATGAGAATGAATTCCTGCTTGGCAAGATTCCGAGCTGAGCGGCTTTCACTCAAGCCGCATAGTGGCTATCAAAGTGCCATGTAGACGATTGAATAGGGTTAGCGAAAACATAAGCTCAGCACCGGTTTTTACGACGCATGGGGCAACCCGAAATCTGAAACGCGGTTGCCCCATGGATCCCTAGGGTGTCTGTCTAACCTGGCGAGAGACGGCAGCCTCTCATCCGGATTTACCGTTAGCGAGGCGGCTGAATGAGGGCGACGTAGGTGCAGAGAAGGGTGATGAGGATGCTCGTGATGGTGATTGTGTTGGCGTAACTGGAGAGGAATGCTTCCATGTTGGTTTTTCGGTAAGGGCACCTTGAAGATTGCCTAGGTTAAAAAACCTTTTCAAGCTCACGATGAGGCCTGGGCTAGAACATTACCGGCCCGAAAGCAGACGCTTTGAAGCGCGGGTTTGAAGCTTCGAATGAGCGACCTGATATTCCGAACCCCTAGCTATGAGGCGTTCAGAGCGAGTGAGTCAGTCGCATCAATTTCGAAAAATTCGCATTTATTTCGAAAACCTACAGCTACCCCCCACCAGCGCCGGGCCGGACGCGGAGTGGTGGGGGTGGCGAAATGGGCGCTGCGGCCAACTGCTCAGCGGGGCATGCCCGCTGACCGATTGGATAGCCGCTACCTCCAGCGCCTCGTGCTCGTCCAGCGGCGGCAGCAGCCCGGGCAGGCGGCTGGCGAGCAAGGTCTTGCCGGTGCCCGGAGGCCCCGTAAACAGCAGGTTGTGCGCCCCGGCTGCAGCCAGCAGCAGTGCACGTTTGGCGGCCAGTTGCCCTTGCACCTCGCTAAGGTCCGGGTAGGGCTGTTGGTGCAGGATCAGGCCGTTGGCGGCATAGGGGGCGAGTGGCACCTGGCCGTTCAGGTGGGCGACCAGCTCCAGCAAGTGCCCGACGGCATACACCACCAAGCCGCCGGCCAGGCTGGCTTCCTCGGCATTCTCCCGGGGCACCACCAGCGCCCGGCCTGCTTCGCGTGCCGCCAGTGCCGCGGGCAACACACCCTGCACCGGGCGCAACTTGCCAGACAGCGCCAGTTCGCCCAGGCATTCGAACTCGGTGAGGGTGGCGCTGGGTACTTGGCCGTCGGCAGCAAGGATGCCCAGGGCAATGGCCAGGTCATAGCGCCCACCGTCCTTGGGCAGGTCGGCGGGGGCGAGGTTCTGGGTAATGCGCCGCTGCGGGTAGTTCAGCCCGGAGTTGACGATGGCGCTGCGCACCCGGTCCTTGCTTTCCTTGACCGTGGTTTCCGGCAGGCCGACCAGGGTGAGATGAGGCAGGCCATTGGCCAGGTGGGTTTCGACGCTGACCGGCGGTGCCTGCACGCCCACCTGGGCGCGGCTGTGGACGAGGGCTAGGGACATGGACGCTCCGTTGTCGCTGAAGAGGGCCGCTTCCTGCGGCTGTGCAAGCATAGCGAGGGCGGCCCGGGCTAGGGCGAGAAGTGTGCGTCGTGGTTTTTCAGAGTAGGGGTTCGGCGCCTGCAAGGCGCGCTAGAAGAGCAGCAGCGCAGGGTCTGCGCTGGGGGGCTGCGGTCACTTATCCTGCGGGTCTGGATTGAACCGTGCTTCTAGCTCGGCTACCTGTTTTTCCAGGGCTTCGAGGCGCGCACGGGTACGTGCCAGCACGACCATTTGGCTGTCGAATTCTTCGCGGCTGACCAGGTCCAGTTTGCTGAAGGCACCCTGCATCAGCACCTTGAACTGGCTTTCCAGTTCGGCGCGAGGCTGGGCAGTATCGCCGCTAAATAGGCGCGAGGCCTGGTCGCTCAGGGCGTCGAGAAGGGCTTTGGGCGCGAGCATTGGGCTGTCCACTGAGGCTAAGAATGGCCGGCAGTGTAGCACGCACATAGGTGCATTCGAGCCGAGCGCTGGCGCCTACCTCTGCACATTTTTCGAGCAGCGCGCCAGCGCGGTGCGCACCGAAATTGTGCATGTTTTCCATGCTGGCGACTGGCCAATCCCGACTAATTCACATAACTCGCTGTTTTTCGGAGCTTAACCGGAACTGGCAAGGTTTCTGCAAAGACCAGTACGAGCCATGCACTGATGCAGTTCCTTGTGACCAGGCAGTGCGCACGCGGAGCCGGATGCCGACGACGCGTTACAAAGCCAAGCGCTGCGCTTAGACTTGAGACGGGTTTGTTTTCCTGGGGCAAGTCCACCAAATCGGGAGAGAGTTTCATGAAGCTAGTCACAGCCATCATCAAGCCGTTCAAGCTGGACGACGTGCGCGAGTCGCTGTCGGAAATCGGCGTGCAGGGCATCACCGTCACCGAAGTCAAAGGATTCGGTCGGCAGAAGGGCCACACCGAGCTGTATCGCGGTGCTGAATACGTGGTCGATTTCCTGCCCAAGGTGAAGATCGATGTCGCCATCGACGACAAGGACCTTGATCGGGTAATCGAAGCCATCACCAAGGCAGCCAACACCGGCAAGATCGGTGACGGCAAGATCTTCGTGGTGAATCTGGAGCAGGCGATCCGTATCCGTACCGGCGAAACCGATACTGACGCGATCTAAGCAGTAAAAAAGCCTCACCAAACCCAACGCCCCAGGAGAAAACAACATGACTCTGCGTAAGATCGCAGGGCTAGGAGCCCTATTGTCCCTCGTAATGCCCGGGCTCGCCCTGGCTGAGGAAGCAGCTGCCCCAGCGCTGAACTCCGGCGACACCGCCTGGATGCTGACCGCAACGGCGCTGGTGCTGTTCATGACCATCCCGGGCCTGGCCCTGTTCTATGGCGGCATGGTGCGTTCCAAGAACGTGCTGTCGGTGATGATGCAGTGCTTTGCTATCACCGGCCTGATGAGCATTCTGTGGGTCGTCTACGGCTACAGCATGGCCTTCGATACCACGGGTATGGAAAAAGGCGTGCTCAACCTCAATTCGTTCGTCGGTGGTTTTTCCAAGGCATTCCTCAGCGGCGTCACGCCGGGGAACCTGACCTCGGCCACCGCACTGTTCCCTGAAGCGGTATTCATCACCTTCCAGATGACCTTCGCCATCATCACCCCGGCGCTGATCGTTGGTGCCTTCGCCGAGCGCATGAAGTTCTCCGCGATGCTGGTGTTCATGGGCATCTGGTTCACCCTGGTGTATGCGCCGATCGCCCACATGGTGTGGAGCGGTGACGGCGCGTTGATGTGGGACTGGGGCGTGCTGGACTTCGCTGGCGGCACCGTGGTGCACATCAACGCCGGTATTGCAGGCCTGGTGTGCTGCCTGGTGCTGGGCAAGCGCAAGGGTTACCCGACCACCCCGATGGCCCCGCACAACCTGGGCTACACCCTGATGGGCGCAGCCATGCTGTGGATCGGCTGGTTTGGCTTCAACGCAGGCTCTGCCGCCGCCGCCAACGGCACTGCTGGCATGGCCATGCTGGTGACCCAGATCGCTACCGCCGCCGCTGCCTTGGGCTGGATGTTCGCCGAGTGGATCGGCCACGGTAAGCCGAGTGCGCTGGGCATTGCCTCGGGTGTGGTAGCCGGCCTGGTCGCCATCACCCCGGCTGCAGGCACTGTGGGCCCGATGGGCGCGCTGGTGATTGGTCTGTCCTCGGGCGTGATCTGCTACTTCTGCGCCACCAGCCTCAAGCGCAAGCTGGGCTATGACGACTCGCTGGACGCCTTCGGTGTACACGGCATCGGCGGTATCGTCGGCGCCATCCTCACCGGTGTGTTCGCAGCCCCGGCGCTGGGCGGCTTCGGTACTGTCACCGACATCGGCATGCAGGTTTGGATCCAAGCCAAAGGGGTAATCTTTACCGTGGTCTATACCGCCATCGTCACCTACGTGATCCTCAAGGTGCTGGATGTGGTTATGGGCCTGCGGGTCAACGACGAAGAAGAGTCGGTCGGCCTCGACCTGGCTCAGCACAACGAGCGCGGCTACAACCTGTAACTGCGACGCGGTAAAAACTTGCCCGGCTTGCCGGGCATTTTTTTTGCCAGTTTTTTAGCATTTCCTGCACTGCAAACGGTTTATCCGACACGTTCGCGACGTAGGTAGAAAACTTACAAGTCGTAAGGCGTTTATGGTGCTTTGCTTTTTCCACGGGCGCGCTAGAATGCGCGCCGAAGGGTGTTTGACGCGCAGTGCACACACTTCGCCAGCCTTTGCTAGGCTTGCCAATAGCGTGTGGCCAGCAGGGGCTAATGGATTTTTCAGGTCCTGCCAGGAGCAGGGCCTGCTGGGTGCCACCTCCCATCAGGAGCGCCGCCCCTAGGGCAGTGGCCTAACCCACGGCCAGTTGAATTTTCACTGGTGGCTGCCGGTCTACGGCTGCACTGGTCTATAACCAACCTGCTTTTCGCAAGTCATGAGGTAGAACATGAGCGACGACGATCTGGAAAACGACGACCTCGAAGTAGGCGACGAAGATGAGGCTGATGAGGGCCTCGAAGCCGCGGCTGACGACGGCGCCGAAGACGCTGGCGATGACGACAGCAGCCCGGCACCCACTGCCAAGGGCAAATCCAAGGCGGCTGTCTCGGTAGACGAGATGCCGAGCATGGAAGCCAAGCAGAAAGAGCGTGATGCCCTGGCCAAGGCGATGGAAGAATTCCTTTCTCGCGGTGGCAAGGTGCAGGAAGTCGAGGCCAACGTGGTCGCTGACCCGCCCAAGAAGCCGGACAACAAGTACGGCAGCCGCCCTATCTGAGTGGCTGATCGCAAAAAGCCCGCCGTCGCTGCGGGCTTTTTTGTGGGCGTCAGGAAATAAGAGATATTTCCCACAAGAAAGGAGGGCGCATCTGATGGATCTTATTTGCGCCGCCAGGCAAGCATCACGCTTCCATTTTGCAGAACCGCCTGGGTTCCCCTTGATAGCCATGATGATCATTTGGCATCGCGATCTGTCATTCATCGCTATGGCGAGTTACGGGCTATCGCGCAACGGTACTTCGAGGGGGAGGACAAGTGGCAGATCAGTGGAAAGTCTTGGCACTGGCAACCCGTCCTTCCTTTTGAAACCTATGAACACCGAGAAAAGAAATGATGTCCTCGGGACGAAAAGCAGAGGGTTGGGTATTGCGGTTTTGGGGAGGGCTGGATGTCCTTTATCTATTGCTCTACATCGTAGGTAGTATCGGCGTGGACATTTCCCGGTGGTTACGGACTTGCAGAACATGCTGGGCATTTGGAGCGAGCACTACAACCCGTGGTTGATGTTCGGTTTGATTGTGATTTCAGAGTTCATCAAAGGGGGCACGTTGATATGGTCCCCGCGTCGCCAAAGCATGCATCGAAGGTTTGCTGGAAGTTGAGCAAGGCTGCCCACCATCCCTGAAGCGTTTTGTGTGGCCTGTACCGGCCTATTCGCGGGTAAACCCGCTCCCACAGGGACCGCGCAGGGCCTGAGAGCAGCGGTGAGTCTGTGGGAGCGGGCATGCCCGCGAATGGGCCGCAAAGCGGCCCCTGTCAGCGCCAGCGCGCGAGGATGTCGGGCAACTGCGACAGGCGCTGGATCTCGGCATCAGGCGCCTGTTCGCCTAGCCACGCCTTGCCCTGCGGGTTGAACCACACCGCGCGCAGCCCGGCGCGCTGGGCGCCGGCAATGTCATCGCCTGGGTGATCACCGATGTGCACCGCCGCGCTGGCGTCCACATCGCCACGGCGCAGGGCTTCCAGGAACGGCGCCGGGTCTGGCTTGCCGATACCGAGGTCCTCAGCACACAGGGCAAAGCGGAAGTAGTCCGCCAGCCCAAGGCGGCTTACATCGGCATTGCCATTGGTGACTACACCCAGGGTGTAGCGATGGCGCAGGATCTCCAGCACCGGCTGCACCTCGGGGAAAATCTCCACCTGGTGGCGGGCGTGCAGGAACACTTCAAAACCTTCGTTGGCGAGTTCTTGCGCCTGTTTCTCGCTGTAACCGACTTCTTCAAGGGCATGGAACAGCACCCGCCGGCGCAGGGCGCTGATACGGTGCTTGAGGCCGGGCTCGGCCTGCACCAGGCGCTCCCGGATGGCGAACAGGTGCTCCACTGGCACGCCACCAAGGATCGGGGCGTTGGCTTCGAGCCAGTCGCGCAATACGACTTCCGCGCTGGCAATCACCGGCGCGGTGTCCCACAGGGTGTCGTCGAGGTCGAAGGTGATCAGCTTGATGCTCATGAGTCTGTGCCTTTGCTGCGTTTGGCCCGAGGGTGGGCGCTGTCGTACACCGCGGCCAGGTGCTGGAAGTCCAGGTGGGTGTAGATTTGCGTGGTGCTGATGTCGGCATGGCCGAGCATCTCTTGCACCGCACGCAGGTCCTGGGACGATTCCAGCACATGGCTGGCGAAGGAATGGCGAAGCATGTGTGGGTGCAGGTGCTGGCCCAGTTCGCGCTCGCCGGCCGCCTTAACCCGTTGCTGAACGGCCCTTGGGCTGATGCGGTTGCCTTGGCGGGTGATGAACACCGCGCGATCGCGCGGGTTGCCCGTGCCGCGCAGGCGGTACCAGGCCTGCAGCGCCTCGCGCGCCTTGCGGCCAACCGGCAGCACGCGCGCCTTGCCGCCCTTGCCCAGCACCTGCACCAGGCCGGCGGCGAGGTCGAGGTGATCGAGGTCGAGGTTGGTCAGTTCGGAAAGGCGCAAGCCGGACGAATAGAACAGTTCGAGGATGGCCTGGTCACGGCGTGCGATGAACTCGTCGTCGACGCCGCCATCGAGCAGCTGCAGGGCGCGGTCGGTGTCCAGTACCTTGGGCAGCCGGCGTTCGCCTTTGGGTGGGCTCAGGCCGCTGGCCGGGTCGTGCTGACACAGGCCTTCACGGTTGAGGTAGCGGTACAGGCCGCGCACCGCCGACAGTAACCGCGCCAGGCTGCGCGCCGACTGGCCATGGTGATGCTGGCGGGCGATCAGCTGGCGCAACTGCTGGATTTGCAGCGCCTGCCAGCCGGCGATGCCATGTTCGTTGCAGTAGGCGACGACCTTGGCGAGGTCGCGACGGTAGCCCAGCAGGGTGTGCTCGGACACCTGGCGCTCGTTGCGCAGGTGGGCGCAATAAGCCTCCAGCTGGCGTTCCATCAGCGTACCGAGCGTAGGGTCTGGGTAACGCGTGGCACAACACGGCCGAGTACTTCGGCGATGTAGCCGAGGAACAGGGTGCCGACGCTGCTTTTGTAGTGTTGCGGGTCACGGCTACCGATCGCCAGCACCCCATGCAGGCCCTGGTATTCCAAGGTAGCCACGGCGCTGGAGCCCACTTCCCGGCGTTGTTCTTCGCCGAACAGGAAGGCCAATTCGTGTTCGCGCAGGTTGCCACTGACCGTTTTGCCGCCGCCCAGCAGGGCGCCGATGGCTTGCTGGGCTTCGGCGTTGCTGACCCAGCGCCCAACCGGTGCGACGTTGTCGCCGAACAGAATCAGGCTGACGAAGGGCACCTGGAATTCCTGGCGCAGGCTGTCTTCGACCGCCATCACCACTTCTTCCAGGCTGCCGGCATCGAGCAGGTCGAGGATCAGCCGGCGGGTCTTGTCGAACAGCCGGTCGTTGTCACGCGCTACGTCCATCAATTGCGACAGGCGATGGCGCATCTCGATGTTGCGGTCGCGTAGCAGCTTGAGCTGGCGCTCCACCAACGACACGCTGTCGCCACGCTGGTGTGGGATGTGCTGTTCGACCAGCAGTTCGTCGTGCTCGGCAAAGAAGGTGGGGTGGGCGCGCAGGTAGGCGACTACCGCCTCGGCATCGAGGTCAGCGGACTGCTGGGGTACAACGTTGGGCTGATCGGTCATGGCGGTTACTCGTTTAGAGACGAACCTGTCCTTCGTAGACGCGTACGGCCGGGCCGGTCATCAGCACGGGCTTGCCGGGGCCGGCCCATTCGATGTGCAGGCGGCCACCGGGCAGGTCGAGGGACACCGGGGAGTCCATCCAGCCTTGGCTGATCGCTGCCACGGCGGCGGCGCAGGCGCCGGTGCCACAGGCCTGGGTTTCGCCGGCGCCGCGTTCCCACACGCGCAGGTTGGCGCGGTGGCGGTCGATGACCTGCAGGAAGCCGGCATTCACCCGCTGCGGGAAGCGTGGGTGGTTTTCGATTTTCGGGCCCAGCTCATGCACGGGGGCGCTACGCACGTCGTCGACACGCAGCACGGCATGCGGGTTACCCATGGACAAGGCGGCAATCGAATGCACTTGGCCGTCGACTTCCAGGGGGTAGCTCAGCGCCTGCTCGGCGGCGACGAAGGGGATATCGGCAGGGATGAAGCGCGGTGGGCCCATGTCGACACTGATCTGGCCGTCGTTCTGCACGTCCAGCTCGATGATACCGCTCTTGGTTTCCACGCGGATGCGCTTTTTCGCGGTCAGGCGCTTGTCCAGTACGAAGCGGGCGAAGCAGCGCGCACCGTTGCCGCATTGCTCGACCTCGGAACCGTCGGCATTGAAGATGCGATAGCGGAAGTCCACTTCTGGGTTGTTCGGCGCCTCGACGATCAGCAACTGGTCGAAGCCAATGCCAGTGTGGCGGTCACCCCATTGCTTGGCGTGCTTGGGCTGGATGTGCGCGTGCTGGCTGACCAGGTCGAGGACCATGAAGTCGTTGCCCAGCCCATGCATCTTGGTAAAACGCAGTAGCATGGGCTTACTCCGGCAGCAGGCTTTCGCCAGCGTACAGTTCGGCGATGGTCTCGCGGCGGCGTACTTCGAAGGCCTGGTCGCCGTCGACCAGGATTTCAGCGCAACGACCACGGGTGTTGTAGTTGGAACTCATGACAAAACCATAGGCGCCTGCGGACTGGACGGCCAGCAGGTCACCTTCGGCCAGGTTCAGCACGCGGTCCTTGGCGAGGAAGTCGCCGGTCTCGCAGATAGGGCCGACCAGGTCGTAGGCACGGCCTTCACCTTCACGCGGGGTGACCGCGCTGACGCCCATCCAGGCCTGGTACAGGGCCGGGCGGATCAGGTCGTTCATCGCCGCATCGATGATGGCGAAGTCTTTGTGTTCGGTGTGTTTGAGGTATTCCACGCGGGTTAGCAACACGCCAGCGTTAGCCACGATGTAGCGGCCTGGCTCGAACACCAGGGCCAGCTCACGGTCGCCGACGCGCTCGCGGATGGCCTTGATGTAGTCGGCCACCAGCGGCGGCTCCTCATCGCGATAACGCACGCCGACACCGCCACCCAGGTCGAGGTGGCGTAGGTAGATACCGCATTCGGCCAGGCGGTCGACCAGCACTAGCAGGCGGTCGAGGGCGTCGAGGAACGGCTCGACGGTGGTCAGTTGCGAACCGATGTGGCAGTCGACACCGACCACTTCCAGGTTTGGCAGCTGCGCGGCGCGCACGTAGATGGCCTCGGCGTCGGCGATGGCGATGCCGAACTTGTTTTCTTTAAGGCCTGTGGAGATGTACGGATGGGTGCCGGCGTCGACGTCCGGGTTGACCCGCAGCGACACCGGGGCAACCTTGCCCATCTCGGCGGCCACCACTTGCAGGCGCTCCAGCTCGTCGGTGGATTCGACATTGAAGCAGTGCACGCCGACTTCCAGGGCGCGGCGCATGTCGTCGCGGGTTTTGCCGACGCCGGAGAACACCACGCGGTCGGCACGGCCACCTGCGGCCAGCACGCGTTCCAGCTCACCGCCGGAGACAATATCGAAACCTGCGCCCAGGCGCGCCAGCACGTTCAGGACGGCCAAGTTGGAGTTGGCCTTGACCGCGAAGCACACCAAGTGCTCGGCGCCTTGCAGGGCGTCGGTGTAGCTGCGGTACTGGGCCTCGATATGGGCGCGCGAATACACGTAGGTGGGGGTGCCGTAGCGCTCGGCAATGGCCGACAGGGCTACGCCTTCCGCGAACAGCTCGCCGCCGCGGTAGTCGAAAGCGTTCATCTGAATTCCTTACTGCTCTGGCGTCTGCTCGGGCTGGATAGGCTGCTCTTCTTGCGGCTGTACGGCCGGAGCGTGCTGGTGCTGATGCGATTTGTGGCTGCCTTTGCCATCCTTGCCGTCTTCCGGAAGGTACAGAGGGCCTTTCTGACCGCAGGCCGATACGAGGCAGGCAACAGCGACCAGCGCCGCGAGCGAGGAAATCAGGCGCTTCATGGGTGAAATCCTTTGAAATATGCAGTATTGCGCCCGAGTATACCGAGCGACCGGCGGCTTGCCTATGCAAGGGCCGGTCCGCCGGGCGGGGGGCGAAAGCCGCAAGCTTCAAGGTTCAAGCGGCAAGAAAAAGCTGTCGGGTGTACGCTGAGCTTTTTCTAGTTGCTTGCAGCTTGGGGCTTGCAGCTTGCAGCTGGCGCTTTGCGCCCGTATCTTGCCCGGCTTGCCTGTAACGCAGCCAATTTTGAGGTTCCTGTAATGAGTTTGAGTGAAGCGCGTTTCCATGATCTGGTCGACGCGACCCAACAGGCCCTGGAAGACCTGTTCGACGAGAGCGGCATGGACCTGGACATGGAGAACTCCGCTGGCGTCCTCACTGTCAAGTTCGAAGGCGGCGCTCAGCTGATCTTCAGTCGCCAGGAGCCGCTGCGCCAGCTGTGGCTGGCCGACCGTTCCGGTGGCTTCCACTTCGACTACGACGAAGAAAGCGGCAAGTGGGTGTGCGAGAAGAGCGACGAGCTGCTGGGCGAAATGCTCGAACGTATCGTGTGGGAGCGAGCCGGCGAGAAGCTGGACTTCGACGAGATCTGACATGAGCAGCGCCCAGGCCCGGCCACCCAAACCGCTTTACAGCAACGTCAGCCCCGCCGTGCCATCGCCATGCATTAGCGTTTGCCGGCTGGACGACCAGCGCGTCTGCACCGGCTGCCACAGGCATGTAGAGCACATTCGCGAATGGCGTGCAGCCGATGACGAGCGGCGCCGGCAGATTTGCCGCGAAGCCCAGGCCCTGCGCGAGCAGCGCTAAGGCACACTGAGCGCAGGGGCTTGAGTATTTGCCCGGCTGTGGTAGTGTCGGGTTCTGCGTCGGTGACGCCATAGCCTTCTCAAACCCCGCCCTTGGGCGGGGTTTTGCTTTATTTGTACATTGAAAATTACCATTTCAAAGGAGCCTGACTGGACCATGAGCACCAAGCCTTCCCTCATCCTCACCCGATTGGACGTACAGCGTCTGGAGCGTCTGATCGACAGCCTCGACGAGAGTACGCCGGGTGTGCTCGCCCTGCAGGACGAGCTGGACCGCGCCGAGCAGGTGGTCGGTCACGAGGAAGTGCCGGCGGGTGTGGTGACCATGAACTCGCGCGTGCATTGCCGTGAGGAAGCCAGCGGCAAGGATTATCACCTGACCCTGGTGTACCCGAAGGATGCCGGGCCGGAAGGCAACGTCTCGATCCTGGCGCCGATTGGTTGTGCGTTGCTTGGGCTGTCGGTGGGCGAACAGATCGACTGGCCGGCACCGGGGGGCAAGACCCTCAAGTTGAAGCTGCTGGAAGTCGAGTACCAACCGGAAGCGGCGGGCGATTTCGACCTGTAACCCGGGGGCGGCTTGGCGGCCCTTGTGGGAGCGGGTTCACCCGCGAAGAAGGCAACGCGGTGTATGGCACCGGCTCCGCCGGTGTTCGCGGGTGAACCCGCTCCCACAGGTACCGCGCTGGCCTCTGGCCCTGGTTAATCCTTCGGAGCGGCCCCGGTCATTCGCTCAGAACCTGCTCCAACCCCTCATTCAGCGCCTGCTCAAGCTCCCGCTTGTAGCGCAGGTACACCTGCGTCGACCCCGACTGGTCATCCAGCATCTCGGACAAATCCAGGTCAGTGATGTAGCACCGGTAGTGCCTGTCACCGCGCCGCTGCCCAATGATCTGCCGAGCCACCACCGCATACAGCTGATCGCCATGCTCCAGCTCGGAAAACTCCTGGTGGTCGCAGTACAGCGTCACATGCGCAGCACCCGCCACCCCGGCCTGGATAATGGCCTGCACCTCGTAGTAAGCCTGGTCGCTGCCTTCGAACGGGGCCGGACGCGGCTCGGTGCTGCGCGCCTTGCCTGGGCCGGAAGGCAGCAGTTGTGTGTAGTGGATGTCCAGCGAAGCTGGCTGCAGGGTGTCCAGCGGCAGCCGGGCATCGCGGCGCATCACCACCGAATGCAGAAAGCGCTGTAGCGGCATCAGCAGGTGGGCTTCGTCGTGCAGCGGCAGGCGCTGTTGCCACAGGGCGTTGTATTCATCCAGTACATACAGCTCGGCCCAACTGCCTTGCAGGCGATAGAACACCTGGATGCACGCCGGCCGGCCTTGTTCCAGCACCAGGCGCAGGTCGTGGTCCAGCAGGGCGTTGGCATCCAGGTACAACGGGCTATAGGCGCTGCGTTCTTCGCCCAGGTAAGCCACTAGCGCCTCGTGCTCGGCCAAGCTTGTCAGGCCGACATGCCCGGGCAGAAGCTCCAGCACATGGGTGTGCTGGGCCACCTGCAGCAGGTAGCGATGGTTCAGGCCCTGGTCCAGCAGCAACTGCACGGTGTCGAAAATTTCCTCCACGCGCTGGCCGATGGCCTGGGCGCGGCTCTGGCAGAAGCAACGCACCCGTACCCTCGGCCGGTGGCCGCGCAGCACGGGGCTGTTAAGGAAGTCGCGCAGGCAGCGCACCAGCGCGTGCTCGCCGTCATAGCGCTGGACCAGCACCTCGTTCCAGCTGTTGAGGTTGACCTGGTCCAGGGTCAGCACCAGGTTCTCGCGTACGCCCGCATAGCTCAACGAGTCGGTGCGCTCGGTCGTCATCAGGATGTTCAGGTCACGGTGGTGGCGCAACGGGTCGATGGCGACGTTGACCAGCAGCAGCACTTCGTCGGCAACACTCGGTTGTAGCAGGCGCACTTCGCTGACGGTCGGCAAGGGCAGGGGGATGCTCTGTTGCAGGCAGCCCAGCAGGTTGAACAGTTCGAACTCACTGAGGTCACTGACGCCGGGGTGCAGTGCCAGCCGCGTGCTGTTGTCGATAACCCCATTGCGGTGGGCCCAGGTCAGCAGTTCGAGTAGCTCGCGGCAGCGTTTCAGTGGGCTGAAGTGCTCCACTTCATGGGGGCCCAGGTTGCCGGTGTACAGCTCCCACTGGTAGCTGCCGGGTTCCTTGCGATTGAACGCCTGGGCCAGGGTCAGGGTGCCTTCGGCCAAGTCTGGGGCGATGCCGGGGTTGATTACCTCGACCTTGCCGGCGCGGCGCTCGAAGGCCGCGTACAGGCGCCGGCCCAGCACATTGAGGTCGCGCTGGTCGGCGCGGCTGCTGGCGTTTTGGGTGCGGGCGAACTGGCTGAGGAAGCGATAACTGTGGTTCAACTCGGCCACCAGTTCGCGGCGCTCGACGGCAACTTGCTGCACTTTCCATTGGCTGCGGCTGTCCAGCAGCGCCAACTGGTGCTCGTCCCAGCCCCATTCGTCGGCCAGGCGCTGCAGCAGCCGGCGTTGCCAGCCATTGGCCCGGCTTGGGTCGCTGAGTTTCTTGTTCACCTTCAGGTACAGGCTGCGCCGTACCAGCTCCAGGCGCGCGGGTTCGCCCCGCTGCAGCAGGTAGCGTTCGATGCGCCGGTACACCATGACATAGGGGTCCAGCTCGTCGAGGTCGAGTTGGCCTGCGAATACTGCTTGTTTGTAGTCCAGGCTCAGGCAGCGCACGGCGGGGTGTTCACTGGCGTAGGCCTCGGTCAGCAGCAGCTTGAGCAGCGACTTGTAGGGCGAATCGATGCCTTTGAACAGTTGCCACAAACCGGCGCCGACGAACTCGCCGGGTGGAATGTGCGCCAGGTTGCCAAGGTCGAGGGCGTCCTGGCTACGGATGAAACGCTTGGCCAGCAGGGTCTGGGTGTACGCGTGGTACTGGTGTTCCTGGTAGACCGGCACCAGCCACCACAGGGGTGTGCGCCCTGCCAGCCAGATAGTGGTGCGGTAGAACTCGTCCAGCAGTAGGTAATGCTGGGTGGTGCCGCAATCGTCAGAGCCGAGTTGGCCTGCGCGTTGGCCTTGGGCGAAGCCTTGCGTGTCGATCAGAAAAAAATGCGCCTCGGCCCCCAGGCTGGCCGCCCAAACCTCCAACAGCTGGCACTTGCGGCGCAGTTCGTCGAGCAGTTGCTCGGGCAAGCCGGGTGCATGGCACACCCAAAGGTCCATGTCGCTGTGCTCAGCCTGGGCCAGCGAGCCCAAGCTACCCATCAGAAACAGGCCGTGGATCGGCCTAGGTGGGTTGCCGTGGCGGGCCTTATAGGTGAACGAACGGGCCAGGCGCTGGGCCTCCACCACCCGTTCGCTGCTCGGCTCGAAACCCGATACACCGGCAGGGGTACTGCCAGAAACGTAGCCCGGCAATAGCGGGTGGTTTACATGAAACAGCAGCGGTAGCAACGTCAGCACCTGTTGTTGGCGCGTCGACAGGCCCTCCAGCGCCCGTTGCAACCGGCCCTGGTTAAGCCGCAGGAAACGCGCACGCAATGTCGCCAGGACCTTGCGGTCGATGCCTTCGTCCAGGTCAGGGCGGATTTCGTGGGGGTGGTTCATTGCGCACTCGGGTGGGCCAGTGGAGCTGTGGCGAGTTTAGCCTGAGTGTTGCGGTCGGATAAGCGGTAATTGCGAGATTGGCGCCATTTTCCCAACGCGCCTTGGCGGCTGCTCCAGCTTTGGCGGCACTTGAGGCATGATGGGCGCATTGAATGGATGACGAGGTTTCCGATGCGTGTGTGGATCGATGCCGACGCCTGCCCCAAGGCGGCCAAGGATCTGATCGTCAAGTTCGCCCTCAAGCGCAAGTTCGAGGTGGTGATGGTGGCGGGCCAGGCGGTGGCCAAACCGGCGTTCGCGATCGTGCGCCTGATTGTGGTGCCCAGCGGCATGGACGCGGCCGACGATTACCTGGTGGAGCACGCTGTGCCCGGCGAGCTGGTGATCTGCAGTGATGTGCCGTTGGCCGATCGCCTGGTGAAAAAGGGTGTGGCGGCGCTGGACCCGCGCGGGCGCGAGTTCGACGCGCGCAACATGGGGGACCGGCTGGCGGCGCGCAACCTGTTTACCGAGCTGCGCGAGCAGGGCCAAGTGGGGGGAGGGCAGGCGCCGTATGGTGAGCGCGATAAACAGGCGTTTGCCAATGCGCTGGACCGGATCATTTCGCGCCTGTCCAAACCTTGAACTGCCTCAGCAGCAGACGCTCCCACATCGACCCCACCAGATTTTGGCGGTGATGTAGGGCTGAGGCTTATTCGTGCGTCAGCTCCAGCACCCGGTCGACCAGTTTATAGATGCCGCCAGCCGCTTCACTGATCGACTTGGCCTCCATGTACGCCGGGGTAGTCACCAGCTTGCGCTGAGGGTCTTCGACAATATCGTGCACATCGCACTCTTCATGGGTGCCACCCATTTTCTCCACGGCTGCCGCGGTGCCGGCGTCAGTACCAATGGTGCACACCACGCCTGGCCCGTAGATTTTCGCCGCCAGTGCTGGCGAGATGCAGATCAGGCCCACCGGCTTGCAGGCGTCGGCAAAGGCTTCGGCCAGGGCCAGCACGTCCGGGTTGACGCTGCAGTTGGCACCTTCCACGGCAAAGTTGGACAGGTTCTTCGCCGCCCCGAAACCGCCCGGCACGATCAGCGCATCGAAGTCTTCGGCCTTGGCTTCACGGATATCCTTGACCTCGCCGCGCGCAATGCGCGCCGATTCCACCAGGACATTGCGCGACTCGGGCATTTCCTCGCCGGTCAGGTGGTTGATCACATGCATCTGCGCAATGTTTGGCGCGAAGCACTGTACCTGCGCACCACGCTGGTCGAGGCGCAGCAGGGTGATCACGCTTTCGTGGATTTCGGCGCCGTCATACACGCCACAGCCGGAAAGAATCACCGCTACTTTTTTTGTCATGCTAGTTGCTCCAGTTTCGAGGCGTTAAATGTCCTCTAGTTTGGCAGATGTCGCCATAGGGATTGCCGCGGGTGCGGCCTAATCTTGGTGGATATTGCCTGAGGTCATGCCCATGGACCTGATACTGCTGGCCGTACCGTTCTTCTTTGTGCTGATTGGCGTGGAGCTGCTGGCCGACCGTGTGCGTGGCCAGCGCAACTTCACCTTGGCCGACTCGATCAACAGCCTGAGCACCGGCGCGCTGTCGACCAGCACCGGGCTGCTGACCAAAGGGGTTGGGCTGGTAACCTATACCTTGGCGTTCGAGCACCTGGCGCTGTTGCGCCTGCCGCCGCAGGCGTGGTGGGTGTGGGCGCTGGCCTTTGTGCTGTACGACTTCTGCTATTACTGGCTGCACCGCCTTGGCCACGAGCGCAACGTGTTGTGGGCCGCGCACTCGGTGCATCACCAGAGCGAGGAGTACAACCTCACCACCGCGCTGCGCCAGACCAGCAGCGGGTTCATTTTCTCGTGGCTGTTTTACTTGCCGCTGGCACTGCTGGGCGTGCCGCCACTGGTATTCATCACAGTGGCATCGCTCAACCTGCTTTACCAATTCTGGGTGCATACCCGGCACATCCCCAAGCTGGGCTGGCTCGAGTGGGTGTTGATCACGCCATCCAACCATCGCGTCCACCATGCGCAAAATCCTGCCTACTTGGATCGCAACTACGGCGGCGTGTTCATTCTCTGGGACTGCCTGTTCGGCACTTTTAAAGAAGAAGACCCAGCCGAGCCGGTGGTGTTCGGCGTGACCACACCGTTAGCCAGTTGGAACCCGCTGTGGGCCAACCTGCAGTTTTATGCCCAGCTCTGGCACGATGCCCGGCGTGCCACCAGCCTGTGGGACAAGCTGCGCATTTGGTTCATGCCCACGGGCTGGCGCCCAGCCGATGTGGCAGCACGCTACCCGCAGGCCAAGCAGGACCTGGCGCTGTTTCGCAAGTTCGAGGTTGCCCTGGGCCGCGCGCAGCAGGTTTACGTGGCGGCGCAATTCGTGGTTTACGTGGCACTGGGCAGCTATTTGATGGACGTGGCCGAGCGTGTGCCAACAGCTGCGTTGGTGCTCGGTTGGTCGCTGATGGCATTTGGTTTGTTGGTACTGGGGGCGTTGCTGGAGAATCGGCCCTGGGCCGCGCGCTTGGAGCTGGCGCGGCTGCTGTTGAATGCACCGGCACTGTACCTGGCCGGCGCACTGGGCTTAGTGACGGTCGCGGCGCTGGCCTGGTTCCTGCTCGTGGCTTACAGCCTGCTCAGCCTCTTGGGCCTGAGCCTGGTCCGCCGCCTTGCGCTCCGCGCGCAGGGTACGGAAGCGCCGCCGCAGCCACAGCAGGCCGCCCAGCGCCAACAGGCCGCCGAGCACCCATAGCTCGTAACGCTTCACGTTGCCCAGCAGGCCTTCGAGAATGGCGCCGAAGTGGTACGCGGCCGCGCCCAGGGCGACAGCCCAGACGGCTGCGCCGATACCGTTCAGCAACAAGTAGCGGCGTGGCGGATAGCCCGACAGGCCGATGGCGACTGGCATGACCGTGCGCAGGCCATAGACGAAACGGAAACTCAGCACCCAGATATCAGGGTGGCGACGGATGTGGTCCAGCGCCCGGTCACCCATCGCTTGCCAGCGTGGCCTGCGTGCGAGGATCTTGCGCCCATGGCGGCGCCCCATGAAGTACCACAGCT
Source organism: Pseudomonas sp. Leaf58 (assembly GCF_003627215.1). NCBI lineage: Bacteria > Pseudomonadati > Pseudomonadota > Gammaproteobacteria > Pseudomonadales > Pseudomonadaceae > Pseudomonas > Pseudomonas sp. Leaf58. The sequence goes on along the minus strand of NZ_CP032677.1, from coordinate 5,237,254 downwards.
GGTCGCCAGCGTAGCTGCCTAGAAATGCCACCAGGCATACCAGCTTGATGTCCATGTAACCGCGAAACGCAAGGAAACCCGCAAGCACCAGGATGGTCTCGCCTTCAAAGAAGGTGCCTAGAAAAAGGGCAAAGTAGCCGAAATCCTGCAGGAATTGTTGAAGCATTTTCTGAGGTGCTGGCGAAATGAACGCGCAGCCTACCCCTTCGCGCGCATTCGGGAAAGTGTCCAAATGTGTCTCGACGTGAACAATTCCTACGCGGACAATGCCGGAAGGCACGCGCCATAGCTTGCCCCTGCGTGTAACACAGGCGTCATAATGGGCGCTTATCTTGCCGCTCAATAGATGATAGGGCGTTAACGTCCTCAGGAACGCCAGATGAATAATGAAGTGCTAACACCTGTCGCGATCAAGGATGCTCAGGAACTCCCCGAGGAGATGGTACAGACCCCGCCAGACTTGCCGCCGGCACCCCTGCCTGCCGCGGAGCCGGTGGTCGAGCCTGTGGCTCCGGCGCCTGCGCCGGCCCCGGCTATCGCCGTCCCCGGCCTGGACGACAGCAGCCTGTACATTCATCGCGAACTCTCGCAGCTGCAGTTCAACATCCGTGTGCTGGAACAGGCACTGGACGAGAGCTACCCGCTGCTTGAACGTCTCAAGTTCCTGTTGATCTTCTCCAGCAACCTCGACGAGTTCTTCGAGATCCGCGTAGCCGGCCTGAAGAAGCAGATCAATTTCGCCCGTGAACAGGCCGGTGCCGACGGCCTGCAGCCGCACCAGGCGCTGGCGCGCATCAGCGAACTGGTGCACACCGAAGTGGAGCGCCAGTACGCGATCCTCAACGACGTGCTGCTGCCAGAGCTGGAAAAGCACCGCATCCGCTTTATCCGCCGCCGTCACTGGACGCCCAAGCTCAAGACCTGGGTGCGCCGCTACTTCCGCGACGAAATCGCCCCGATCATCACCCCGATCGGCCTCGACCCGACCCACCCGTTCCCGCTGCTGGTGAACAAGAGCCTCAACTTCATCGTCGAGCTCGAGGGTGTCGACGCCTTTGGCCGTGACTCTGGCCTGGCGATCATCCCGGCCCCGCGCCTACTGCCGCGCGTTATCCGCGTACCGGAAGAAGTGGGTGGCCCGGGTGCTAACTACGTGTTCCTGTCGTCGATGATCCACGCACACGCCGACGACCTGTTCCAGGGCATGAAGGTAAAGGGCTGTTACCAGTTCCGCCTTACCCGTAACGCTGACCTGGCGCTGGACTCCGAAGAGGTCGACGACCTGGCCCGGGCTCTGCGCGGTGAGTTGTTCTCACGCCGCTACGGCGACGCCGTGCGCCTGGAAGTGGCCGACACCTGCCCGAAACACCTGTCGGACTACCTGCTCAAGCAGTTCAGCCTCAGCGAAAGCGAGTTGTACCAGGTCAATGGCCCGGTCAACCTCACCCGCCTGTTCAGCATCACCGGCCTGGACAGCCACCCCGAGCTGCAATACACGCCGTTCACCCCGGCCATCCCCAAGCTGCTGGTGAACGCCGACAACATCTTCAGTGTGATCAGCAAGCAGGACATCCTGCTGATGCACCCGTTCGAGTCTTTCACGCCAGTGGTCGACCTGCTGCGCCAGGCCGCCAAAGACCCGCATGTACTTGCCGTGCGCCAGACCTTGTACCGCTCCGGGGCCAACTCGGAAATCGTCGATGCCCTGGTGGACGCGGCGCGTAACGGCAAGGAGGTCACTGCGGTGATCGAGCTGCGTGCACGCTTTGACGAAGAGTCCAACCTGCAGATGGCCAGCCGCCTGCAAGCCGCTGGTGCGGTAGTGATCTACGGCGTGGTCGGCTTCAAGACCCACGCCAAGATGATGCTGATCCTGCGCCGCGAGCAGGGCGAGATCGTGCGCTATGCGCACCTAGGCACGGGTAACTACCACGCGGGTAACGCTCGCCTGTACACCGACTACAGCCTGCTGACCTCCGACGACGCCCTCACCGAGGATGTCGGCAAGCTGTTCAGCCAGCTGATCGGCATGGGCAAGACCCTGCGCATGAAAAAGTTACTGCACGCGCCGTTCACCCTGAAGAAGGGCATGCTCGACATGATCGCGCGGGAAACCCAGTTCGCCCTCGAAGGCAAGCCGGCGCACATCATCGCCAAGTTCAACTCGCTGACCGACGCCAAGGTTATCAAGGCGCTGTACAAGGCCAGCCAGTCGGGCGTGAAAATCGACCTGGTAGTGCGTGGCATGTGCTGCCTGCGCCCAGGTATTCCGGGGGTTTCACACAACATCCAGGTGCGTTCGATCATCGGCCGCTTCCTTGAACACACGCGGGTGTTCTACTTCCTCAATGGCGGCGAAGAGCAGATCTACCTGTCCAGTGCCGACTGGATGGAACGCAACCTCGACAAGCGCGTCGAGACCTGCTTCCCGGTAGAAGGCAAAAAACTGTTGCTGCGGGTAAAGAAAGAGCTGGAAAGCTACCTGACCGACAACACCCACGCCTGGACCCTGCAGCCAGACGGGCGGTATGTGCGTAGCACGCCGACCGGCAACCAGAACCCGCGCAGTGCCCAGGCGACCCTGCTGGAGCGCCTGAGCAACCCGGTCCTCAACGTACGCTGAGGACGAAGCCGACCCGGGCCAGCCACTCCGCCTCGTTGGCGAAGTCGGCCTGGGTCAGCTGGTTCTGCTCCAGCCAGCCCTCAGGAAACGCCACATCGAGGCTGTGATCGGCAGCCTTCAGTTCTACCTTCGGCATTTGCTGGTTGCCACGGATGTGGTGGAACAGGATGGCAAAGCGCAGCAGTACGCACAGGCGCATCAGCTTGACCCCTTCCTCACCCAGTTCGGCGTACTTGTCCTTGGGGATGTTGCGGCGGTGGCCGCGCACCAGCAAGGCCATCATCTGCTGGTCCTCGCGGGAGAAGCCCGACAGGTCGGAGTGCTCGATCAGGTAGGCGCCGTGCTTGTGGTAGTGGTAGTGGGCGATATCCAGGCCGATTTCGTGCACCTTCGCCGCCCAGCCCAGCAGATCGCGCCAGTTACCGTCTTTCAGGTCCCATGCGTCGGCCACTTGGTCAAAGGCGTGCAGTGCCTTGCGCTCGACCCGTGCGGCCTGGCCGTGGTCCACGTGGTAGCGCTCCATCAGCGAATTCAGGGTGCGTTCGCGCACGTCCTCGTGGTGGTGGCGGCCCAGCAGGTCGAACAGCACACCTTCGCGCAGGGCGCCGTCGCAGTGGTCCATGCGCTGCAGTTCCAGGGCATCGAAGATTGCTTCGAGAATTGCCAGGCCCGCCGGGAAGATGGTACGGCGGTCGGGTTTGATGCCGTCGAAGTCGATCTTGTCGACCTCGCCCAGTTTGAACAGTTTGCGCTTGACCCACGCCAGGCCTTCGGCGTTGACCTCGCCATTACCCAGGCCGCCGGCCTTGATGGCCGCGCCAATGGCGCGGATGGTGCCGGACGAGCCGATGGCTTCATCCCAGGTCAGGCGGTGCAGGGCATTTTCGATGCTCATCAGCTCCAGGCGCGCAGCGGTGTAGGCCTGGGCGTAGCGGGCTGGGGTGATCTTGCCATCGCGGAAGTAGCGCTGGGTGAAGCTGACGCAGCCCATCTGCAAGCTTTCGCGCAACAGCGGCTCGAAGCGTTGGCCAATAATGAACTCGGTACTGCCGCCGCCGATGTCGGCGACCAGGCGCTTGCCGGCGGTGTCGGCCAGGGTGTGCGACACGCCCAGGTAGATCAGGCGGGCTTCTTCACGGCCGGAGATCACCTCCACCGGGTGGCCAAGGATGGCTTCGGCGCGCTGGATGAATTCGTTGCGGTTGCGCGCCTCACGCAGGGCGTTGGTGCCGACGATGCGCACGGCGCCAGCAGGCATGCCGTTGATCAGCTGGGAAAAGCGCTTGAGGCAGTCCAAGCCTCGTTCCATGGCTTCTTCGCTGAGCATGCGCTCTTCGTCGATGCCGGCGGCCAGCTGAACCTTCTCGCCGAGCCGCTCGAGGATGCGGATTTCGGTATGGTGGGCCTTGGCCACGACCATGTGGAAACTGTTGGAGCCAAGGTCGATGGCGGCGATCAGAGACAGGTTCTTCGCGATGGTATGCGGCATTCTGTGTGTTCTCGGTCGTTAACCCGGCAATCGTGCCACGATACTTGGCTGTCGCCAACGAGCGTCACGCCGGGCTTTGATGCAAGGCAATGTGCCACTCGATGCTATGACACTTGTGTGACAGTTTCGATTCGCGGCGTCTTGCACAACTATAGTTACACTCAATCGTCCGCGGCTTCCTGTAGGAGACCGGTGCGGCTATGATGGGCAACGTTTTTTATTGCTTACGACCTTGGAGATTTCCATGAGCGACAAAATCAAACACGTCACCGACGCCAGCTTCGAAGCCGAAGTACTGCAGGCTCAAGGCCCGGTACTGGTTGACTACTGGGCTGAATGGTGCGGCCCATGCAAGATGATCGCTCCGGTTCTGGACGACATCGCTGCTACCTACGAGGGCAAACTGACCGTCGCCAAGCTGAACATCGACGAGAACCAGGAAACCCCGGCCAAGCACGGCGTGCGTGGTATCCCGACGCTGATGCTGTTCAAGAACGGCAACGTCGAAGCCACCAAGGTCGGCGCCCTGTCCAAATCGCAGCTGGCCGCGTTCCTCGACGCTCACCTGTGATACGAAAAGCCCCGCTGATGCGGGGTTTTTTTTGGCCCCAAGGTGCTGTCGGGCCGGGTTTGGTTGCCGATTCGATGGTAAACCCACGGCCGCCTTTGCGGGTAAACCGGTGCTCACAAGGCACAATTTACCCCGTCAAAACCACTAGACGCAGAAAAAAGCAAGTGTTACATTCGGCCTCGCACTGCTTCTCCAGTGCCCTCTACATGCCGTCGCCGAAGCATCCCTAATTCGAATCAGTACGCGATCTTGTCGCCATCTAGCGGCGCGGCCTCATTAAGCCAGAGCTTAATTCTCCCTTCTTACATGATTACGTCACTCCCCTTATGAACCTGACTGAACTCAAGCAAAAGCCGATTACCGATCTTTTGGAAATGGCCGAACAGATGGGCATCGAAAACATGGCCCGTTCGCGCAAACAGGACGTTATTTTCGCCCTGCTGAAGAAGCACGCGAAAAGCGGCGAAGAGATCTCGGGTGACGGCGTGCTGGAGATTCTCCAGGATGGTTTCGGTTTCCTGCGTTCGGCTGATGCGTCCTACCTGGCCGGCCCTGACGATATCTACGTCTCGCCCAGCCAAATCCGCCGTTTCAACCTGCGTACCGGCGACACCATCGTCGGCAAGATCCGCCCACCGAAGGAAGGGGAGCGTTACTTCGCCCTGCTGAAGGTCGATACCATCAACTTCGACCGCCCAGAAAACGCGAAGAACAAGATCCTGTTCGAAAACCTGACGCCGCTGTTCCCCAACAAGCGCCTGAAGATGGAAGCCGGTAACGGCTCCACCGAAGACCTGACCGGCCGCGTCATCGACCTGTGCGCCCCGATCGGCAAAGGCCAGCGTGGCCTGATCGTCGCCCCGCCGAAAGCGGGTAAAACGATCATGCTGCAGAACATCGCGGCCAACATTACCCGTAACAACCCCGAGTGCCACCTGATCGTCCTGCTGATCGACGAGCGCCCGGAAGAAGTGACCGAAATGCAGCGCACCGTGCGCGGCGAAGTGGTTGCTTCCACCTTCGACGAGCCACCAACCCGCCACGTGCAGGTTGCCGAGATGGTGATCGAGAAGGCCAAGCGCCTGGTCGAGCACAAGAAGGACGTGGTCATCCTGCTGGACTCCATCACCCGTCTGGCGCGTGCCTACAACACCGTGATCCCTAGTTCCGGCAAAGTGCTGACCGGTGGTGTCGACGCCCACGCTCTGGAGAAGCCAAAGCGCTTCTTCGGTGCCGCGCGTAACATCGAAGAAGGCGGTTCGCTGACCATCATCGCCACCGCGCTGGTCGAAACCGGCTCGAAGATGGACGAAGTGATCTACGAAGAGTTCAAGGGCACCGGTAACATGGAGCTGCCGCTGGACCGCCGTATCGCCGAGAAGCGTGTGTTCCCGGCCATCAACATCAACCGTTCCGGTACCCGCCGCGAAGAGCTGCTGACCGCCGACGACGAACTGCAGCGCATGTGGATCCTGCGCAAGCTGCTGCACCCGATGGACGAAATTGCTGCCATCGAATTCCTGGTCGACAAGCTTAAACAGACCAAGACCAACGACGAGTTCTTCCTGTCGATGAAGCGCAAGTAAGCGTTTCAGGCTGGGATTGATTGGGGCTGCTTCGCGCCCCTTCGCGGGCAAGCCCGCTCCTACGTAGGAGCGGGCTTGCCCGCGAAGGGGCGCGAAGCGGCCCCAATGCATTTTCACCCCCAAACAAAGCCCGAACGGCGCTACACTCTGCACCCCCGACCGATACGGCCAACACGAGGCTCCTGCATGCAGTATCGCGACTTGCGCGACTTCATCCGTGGCCTGGAACAGCGCGGCGAGCTCAAGCGCATCCAGGTTCCGATCTCCCCCGTCCTGGAAATGACCGAGGTCTGCGACCGCACCCTGCGTGCCAAGGGCCCTGCATTGCTGTTCGAAAAACCCACCGGCTTCGACATCCCAGTGCTGGGCAACCTGTTCGGCACTCCGGAGCGTGTGGCCATGGGCATGGGCGCCGAGTCGGTCGATGAACTGCGCGAAATCGGCAAGTTGCTGGCCTTCCTCAAGGAGCCCGAGCCGCCGAAAGGCCTGAAAGATGCCTGGTCAAAGCTGCCGATCTTCAAGAAAGTCGTGTCGATGGCGCCGAAAGTGGTCAAGGACGCGGTGTGCCAGGAAGTGGTAGTCGAGGGTGACGATGTCGACCTCGGGACGCTGCCGATCCAGCATTGCTGGCCAGGCGACGTGGCGCCGCTGATCACCTGGGGCCTCACCGTCACCCGCGGCCCGAACAAGGACCGCCAGAACCTGGGCATCTACCGCCAGCAGGTGATCGGCCGCAACAAGGTCATCATGCGCTGGCTCAGCCACCGTGGCGGCGCCCTGGACTACCGCGAGTGGTGCGAGAAGAACCCCGGCCAGCCGTTCCCGGTCGCCGTGGCCTTGGGCGCCGACCCGGCGACCATCCTCGGTGCCGTGACCCCCGTGCCGGACACCCTTTCCGAGTACGCCTTTGCCGGCCTGCTGCGGGGCAACCGCACCGAGCTGGTCAAGTGCCGTGGCAGCAACCTGCAAGTACCGGCCACCGCCGAGATCATTCTCGAAGGTGTGATCCACCCGGGTGAAATGGCCCCGGAAGGCCCTTACGGCGACCACACTGGCTACTACAACGAAGTCGACAGCTTCCCGGTGTTCACCGTAGAGCGCATCACTCACCGGCAAAAGCCGATCTACCACAGCACCTACACTGGCCGGCCGCCAGATGAGCCGGCGATTCTCGGCGTGGCGCTGAACGAAGTGTTCGTGCCGATCCTGCAAAAGCAGTTCCCGGAAATTACCGACTTCTACCTGCCGCCGGAAGGTTGCTCGTACCGCATGGCGGTGGTGACCATGAAGAAGCAGTACCCAGGCCACGCCAAGCGCGTGATGTTGGGGGTGTGGTCGTTCCTGCGACAGTTCATGTACACCAAGTTCGTTATTGTTACCGACGACGATATCAACGCCCGCGACTGGAACGACGTGATCTGGGCCATTACCACGCGCATGGACCCCAAGCGTGATACGGTGATGATCGACAACACCCCGATCGATTACCTGGACTTCGCGTCGCCGGTATCGGGGCTGGGGTCGAAGATGGGCCTGGATGCCACGCACAAGTGGCCGGGCGAGACTACACGCGAATGGGGGCGGGTCATCGTCAAGGACGAAGCCGTCACCCGGCGTATCGATGAGCTGTGGGATCAGTTGGGAATAGATTGATGCAGGTAACGTTGCAGCCGTCCGGGGCAGTGCTGGCGCTCGAACCCGGGGAACGGATCCTGGATGGAGCGCGTCGGCTGGGCTATGACTGCCCGAACAGCTGCCGCAATGGCAATTGCCATGTCTGTGCCGCGTTGTTGGTCGAAGGCCGGGTACGCCAGGACGGCCAAGTCCGCGACCACGGCGAGCTGTTCACCTGCATTGCCGAACCACTGGAGGACTGTGTGTTGCTCTGGGATGGTGTGCTGGCACTGGGCGAACTGCCGGTACGCAAGCTGGCCTGCAGTGTCAGTGAGTGCGTCGAGGTGGGTGGTGACGTCTGGCGCGTGCGTTTGCGCGCGCCGGCCGGCAAGCCGTTGCGCTACCACGCCGGCCAATACCTGATGATCGAACGCCAGGGCGGTAAGCAAGCGGCCTTCTCGCTGGCTTCCGCACCGCATGGCGGGCGCGAGTTGGAGCTGCATGTGCTAGCGCGTGAGCCTAGCGCGTTGCAATTGATTGACCAGCTGCAGCGCGACCGCCTGGCGCGCATAGAAATGCCGTTCGGCGATACTCACCTGGCCGAGCTGCCCGACGGCCCGTTGGTGTTGATCGCTGCCGGCACTGGCATGGGCCAGATGCACAGCCTGGTTGAGCATTGCCGGGCGCAGGGCTTCAAGCACCCGGTACACCTGTACTGGGGCGTACGCCGTCCCGAGGACTTCTACCAAATCGAACACTGGGACGAATGGCAGCGCCTGCCCAACCTGTTCCTGCACCAGGTGGTCAGCGACTTGTGCGGCTGGGAAGGCCGTTGCGGCATGCTGCACGAGGCGGTTTGCGAGGACATCGCCAACCTCAACAGCGTGCATGTGTATGCCAGTGGCTCGCCGAACATGATCTATGCCACCCTCGATGCCTTGGTCGAAGCTGGCATGGATGCGCATCGCATGCGTGCGGATGTGTTTGCCTACGCGCCACGCGGTTAATAACCGAAGTTTGAAATTGTGGGTATAAGGCGGTAATTGTTACCGCCTTGGCTAATAACTTTCACCGTGGTTGAAACAGTATTTCCCAGTCGTCGGAGCCGCGCATGAAACTCTGTCGCCAGGGCTTGAGTATTCCTGCATTTCTGTCCTATGGTTACTGCAAGCGCCCCTGGTACACAGGCCTTGGGCCTTTTCGTAATCGAATCTCGCTACATCCGTAGTTCACAGGGATAATGGCGGCAGCTTATGTCGGCACTTGAAAGTATGTCCTGGGAAGTTTCATATCCTCCGACACTCGACTTCGGTCAGCAACATACGCGGGACCAGTTATTCAATTCCATGAAGACGACCATGTCGCGCCATCTAGGCGGGCCGGTGTGGCTGTTCGCCTATGGTTCTTTGATTTGGCGGCCGGAGTGCAACTCCGTGGAGCGTCAACGTGCGCGCGTACATGGTTACCACCGTGGTTTGTACTTGTGGTCGCATGAACACCGCGGCACTCCGGAAACGCCCGGCCTGGTGTTCGGCCTGGACCGCGGTGGCTCCTGCAGCGGCTTTGCCTACCGGCTGGATGACAGCAACCTGGACGACTCGCTGATGGCCCTGTGGCAACGCGAGATGCCGTACCCGGCGTACCGGCCGCACTGGCTTAGTTGCCGGCTAGGCGATGGCAGCAAGGTGCAGGCCCTGGGCTTTGTGCTGGAGCGGCATCTGCCGTGCTATGCCGGGAACCTGCCAGATACCTTGCTTAGCCAGATATTGGCCAGTGCCAAGGGCCGCTATGGCACCACGCGCGACTATGTCGAACAGACCTTGAATGCCTTGCGCAGCCATCAGATGCCAGACCGCAACCTGGAGGCGCGATTTCGCCGTTGCCATAACCTGCGAGAAGTCTGATCAGCCTGCAACGGCCCCTTCGCGGGCACGCCCGCGAAGAGGCCGGAACTGTCTTACCTGGCCAGCACCACCAACTTCCCCACAGCCTGCCGTTGCCCCAGCCTCTCAATGGCCGCCCCCGCCTCAGCCAGTGGATAAGTCTGCGACACCAGCGGTTTCAACTTCCCCTCGGCATGCCAGGCAAACAGCTGACTGAAGTTGGCCGCATTGTCCTGGGGCTGACGCTGCGCAAACGCCCCCCAGAACACCCCCAGCACCGCCGCGCCCTTGAGCAACACCAGGTTGGCGGCCAGTTGCGGGATAGTCCCGCTGGCAAAGCCGACCACCAGCAACCGGCCATTCCAAGCCAACCCGCGAACTGCCTGTTCAAACAGCCCACCACCCACCGGGTCGTAGATCACGTCCACGCCCTGGCCGCCGCTCAGGCGCTTGATCTCATCGCGCAGGCTGGCCTGGCTGTAGTCGATCAGTTCATCCGCGCCGGCGGCCTTGGCTACGGCCAGTTTTTCGGCACTGCTGGCGGCCGCGATCACCCGCGCGCCCATGGCCTTGCCAATTTCCACCGCCGCCAGGCCGACCCCACCGGACGCACCCAGTACCAGCAGGGTCTCGCCTGCCTGCAGCTGGCCGCGTTGGCGCAGGGCATGCATTGAGGTGCCATAGGCCATGCCGAAGGCTGCCGCCGTGGTGAAGTCCATGCTCGCGGGGATTGGCAGCACGTTGTAGAACGGCACTGCTACCTGCTCAGCGAACGCCCCCCAGCCCGTCAGCGCCATGACCCGGTCGCCCACCTTGAAGGCACCGGCCTTTTCACCGACCGCGGCCACCACCCCTGCCGCCTCGCCGCCGGGGGAGAACGGTAAGGGTGGCTGGAACTGGTACTTGCCTTCGATGATCAGGGTGTCGGGGAAGTTGACACCGGCAGCTCGCACATCCAGCAGGATCTCATTGGTCTTTGGTACCGGGCTGGCTACCTCTTCCAGCACTAGGTCGTGCGCCGGGCCCAGGGTTTTGCACAACACAGCTTTCATCGGGCTATTCCTTTGCGGGTAGTGGCCGATAAGTGTAGGAGGGCCGCCTGTCCGGTCAACGAGCATGGCCCACCCTGATGGGCCGGCATAAGCCCGGGCTTGGGTTTGAGCGGTGTGCTGGTTAAGCTGGCGCCAATTGTATTGAGGAGCGAATTCGTGAAAGCGTGGATCTTGATGGTACTGGCGCTGTTGCTGCCGGCTGCGGCCATGGCCGAGGAAGCCAAGGAAGGGGCGCCCAAGGTTGCCTACATCAGCCTGAGCCCGCCCTTTGTCGGCAACTATGCCCTCGACGGCGGCCCGCGGCTGCGCGTGTACAAGGCCGACGTGGCGCTGCGCGTGACCGGCGATGAAGCCGCCAAAGCGGTGCAGCACCACGAACCGTTGATCCGTAACCAGCTGGTGGCGTTGTTCACCCAGCAAACGGTAGACAGCATGAGCAATGTCGAGGCCAAGGAACATCTTCGCCAAGAGGCGCTCAAGCAGGTGCAGCAGGTAATGGAAGCAGAAGAGGGCAAGCCGATCGTTGAAGACCTGCTGTTCAACAACCTGATCGTGCAGTGACCGGCAAGCCGGCTCTCGCAGGTGCGGCCAATCCGGACTGCGGCACGATCCCTGTGGGACTAGAGCCTTGTTCAGGACGCCAGGCTACGGCGAAACCGGGCCAGGGCCACGCTGAAGAACACCAGGCCGATCACGGCCAGCGCCAGGATATCCGGCCACACCACCGTCCACCCGGCATCACGGAACAGGATCGCTGCGCCAAGGCTGACGAAGTGCGTCGACGGCGACCCCTGCATTACCCACTGCAGCCACTGCGGCATGCTGTCCAGCGGTGTGCTGCCGCCGGACAGCAACAGCATCGGGATAATCACCGGGATCGCCAGCAGGCCGAACTGCGGCGTCGAGCGCGCCAGGGTGGCAAGGAAGATGCCCAGTGCGGTGCTGGCGAACAGGTACAGCGCAGTCACCGCCAGGAACAGCCCCATAGAACCAGACAGCGGCACACCCAGCGCGCCCTTGACCACCACCACCAGCGAAATCCAGGTGCAGATCACTACCACCAGCGCGTTGCTGGCGATTTTCGCCAGCATGATTTCCAGGGCGGTCAGTGGCAGTACCAGCAGGTGGTCAAGGGTGCCATGCTCGCGTTCGCGCAGTAGCGCGGTGCCGGTGAGGATGATCGCCAGGATGGTGATGTTGTTGACGATCTGGATCACCGCCAGGAACCAGCCACCTTCCAGGTTGGGATTGAACAAGGCCTTGGCATTGATCGCTACAGGGCTTTGGGTGTTCGTCCGCTGGCTGTAATCGAGTAGCTCGCGCTCGAAGATGCGGCCGATGTAGCCGGCGCCCATGAACGCTTGGCTCATGGCTGTGGCGTCGACGTTTATTTGCAGCTCGGGCGAGCGCCCGCCCAGCAAGTCGCTTTGGAAGTTCACCGGCACATTGATCACGAAGGTGTACTGGCCGCTGTCCATGGCCTGGTCCAGGCGCTCTGAGGCCAGTGGCACGGCGGGCTGGAACTCGGGCGGTTGCAAAGCTTCGCTTAGCTTGCGTGAAAGCAGGCTGTGGTCTTCGTCCACCACCGCGACGCTGGCGTTGTGCACGCCAATCACCGAGCCCGCTGCCGGCATGTAGATCGCCACGCTGAAGGCATACAGCAGGAACAACAGCAGCACGCTGTCGTGGCGCAGGCTGGTCAGCTCTTTAAGGCCCAGGCGCAGGGTGTGGTTCAGGCGCGACATGTCAGGCCTCCTGCTTCTTCAGCATGGCCAGGCTGAGGCCGGTGAATACCACAAAGAAGCTCAGCAGGATCAGGCATTGCGGCCACAGTTCGCGCAGGCCCAGCGCCTTGGTAAACGTGCCGACCGCGATGTCGAGGAAGTAGCCTGCCGGGAACAGCTGGCCCATTACTGCTGCCGCGCCGTCCAGCGACGAGCGTGGCACGATCAGCCCGGAAAACTGGATGGTCGGCAGGCTGGTGATGATCATGGTGCCCAGGATCGCCGCGATCTGGGTACGGGTGAAGGCCGAAATCAGCAGGCCCAGGCTGGTGGTCGCCAGTAGGTACGCGACGCCACCACAGGCCAGGGCCAGCACGCTGCCCTTGAGCGGCACGGCGAACAGCCAGCGGTTCATCGCCAACAGCAGCGCCAGGTTGACTAGGCTCACGGCCAGGTAGGGCATCTGCTTACCGAGCAGGAACTCCAGGCGGGTGAGGGGCGTGGCGTAGAAGTTGGTGATGGAGCCGAGCTCTTTCTCGCGGACGATGCCCAGCGCGGTGAGCATGGCCGGTATGAAGGCCAGGATCAGCGCCATCACCCCCGGGCCGATGGCGTTCACGCTGACTACGTCCTGGTTGTAGCGGAAACGGGTTTCCAGGCGCACCAGGTCCTGGCGTGGCTGCGGCTGTTGGCTGAGCGCTGCCAGGTGCTCGAGGTTGGCCTGGTGTACCGCTTCCACATAGTTGCGGCTGGTTTCCGCCCGGAACGGCATGCCGCCGTCGAGCCAGGCGGCCACCACCGGCTGGCGCCCGGCGTAAAGATCGCGGCCAAAGCCGGGCGGAATCTCCAACGCCAGTTTGATTTCCGAGCGTTGCAGGCGCTGGTGCATTTCACGGGTATCGCGGATGGGCGCTTGTTCGGCGAAATAGCGCGAGCCGCGGAAGGCTTCGAGGTAGGCCCGGCTTTGCGGGCTCTGGTCCTGGTCGTGCACGGCGAAGGCGAGGTTTTCTACATCCAGCGAAATGCCGTAGCCGAAGATCACCATCATGAACATCGCGCCCAGCAGGGCGAAGGCCAGGCGCACCTTGTCGCGCAGTAGCTCCTTGCCCTCGCGGCTGGCTACCGCCAGCAGACGACGCAGGCTGAAACCCTGGCGCAGCGCCGGTGCAGGCGTGGTGGCTTGCTCCAGCACGGTGTTGGCCGTGGCTTGTGGTGCCAGCTCCTGGGCTTGTTCCAGGCAGCGCACGAACGCGTCTTCCAGGGTGTCGCACTGGTACTGGCGCTGCAGTGCACTGGGTGTGTCGCAGGCCAGTACCCGGCCGGCGTGCATCAGCGAGATGCGGTCGCAGCGCTGGGCTTCGTTCATGAAGTGGGTGGAGAGGAAAATCGTCACGCCCTGCTCGCGTGACAGCTCCACCAGCAGCCGCCAGAAGTCGTCGCGGGCGGCCGGGTCGACGCCGGAGGTGGGTTCGTCGAGGATCAGCACTTCAGGGCGGTGCAACACCGCCACCGCCAGCGAGAGGCGCTGGCGCAGGCCGAGGGGCAGGGCGCCGGACGGTTGATCGGCGATTGCGCCCAGGTCGAAGCGTTGGATCAGCTCATCGATGCGCTGGGCGCTCTCGGCCTGGGGCAGGTCGAACAGCCGGCCGTGCAGGGCCAGGTTCTGCCGGGTGCTGAGTTCGCCATACAGCGAAAAACTCTGCGACATGAAGCCGACCCGCTTGCGCGTGGCCAGGTCGCTGGCATCCACCGGGCGGCCGAGCAAGCTGGCGTTGCCCTCGCTGGCCGGCATCAGGCCGGTGAGCACTTTCATGGTGGTGGTCTTGCCGCAGCCGTTGGAGCCGAGGAAGCCGAAGATCTCGCCGCGGCCAATGGCGAAACTGACCTTGTTTACCGCTGTGAAGTCGCCAAAGCGCAGGGTCAGGTCGTGGGCCTCGATGGCGACCGGGCCGTCAGTGGCCGGGCGCGGCGGAATACTTAGCGGCTGGTGTTCAGCCTTGCCTGCGCCCTGGTAATGGGTGAAGGCATCGTCCAGCTTGCCGCTGGGGGTGACCGCAGCCAACTCGCGGCTGGGGCCAGCGGCCAAAAGGCGACCGCCATCGAGCATCAGGCAATGCTCGAACTGTTCGGCTTCTTCCATGTAGGCAGTGGCCACCAGCAGGGTCAGTTGCGGGCGTTGCGCGCGAACCTGCTCGACCAGCTCCCAGAAGCGTCGCCGTGATAGCGGGTCGACGCCAGTGGTCGGTTCGTCGAGGATTAGCAGGTCTGGCTCGTGGATCAGTGCACAGCACAGCCCCAGCTTCTGCTTCATGCCGCCCGACAGCTTGCCCGCTGGGCGTTCGGCAAAGCGCTGCAGGTCGGTGGCCTGCAGCAGGTTGGCCATGCGCTGCTCGCACTCGCGGCGGCCCAGGCCGAACAGGGTGGCGAAAAAGCGGATGTTCTCGCTGATCGACAGCTCCGGGTACAGGTTGTTGCCCAGCCCCTGCGGCATGAATGCCACTTTCGGGTACAGCGCCGCGCGATGGCGTCGCTGGCGGATGGAGCCACCCAACACTTGCAGTTCACCCTGTTGCAGGCGCTTGACGCCGGCGATAAGCCCCAGCAGAGTCGATTTACCTGCCCCGTCAGGGCCGATCAGCGCGCAGCGGGTGCCCGCCGGTAGGCTGAAGCCGAGGGGATGCAAGGCCACCAGGTCGCCATAGCGGTGGCTGATGCCCTCGGCCAGCAGTGCCGGGGCGTTCATTGCAGGTTAGCCGGCCAGTCCACCTCAGCCGTGCGTACGTAGCCGGCACCTGGCATGCCCGGTTTGGCCTGCGGTACGGCGCTCGGGTCGGTCAGGCGCAGCTTGACCCGGAACACCAGCTTTTGCCGCTCGTCACGGGTTTCTACCTGCTTGGGCGTGAACTGGGCCTTGGCCGCGACAAACGCTACCTTTGCCGGCAGCGCCCGCTCGGGCAGGGCGTCGAGCACGATGCGCGCTTGGTCGCCCACCGTTAGCTGGCCGCTGGTGGAGGCTGGCAGGTAGAGGTTCATGTATTGGTCGCTGGGGTCGATCAGCATCAATACCCGGCCCCCGGCTCCCAGCACTTCACCGGGTTCGGCCAGGCGCAGCTGGATGATGCCGTTTATCGGCGCGCGCAAGCTGCTGTCGTCGATCTCGCTGGTAAGCTGGGCCACCTGGGCCTCGGCGGCACCGATGGCGGCCTTGATTGCCGCTAGCTGAGCACGGGCGGCGACCACGGCGGCGTTGGCTGTGTCAAAGCGCGCCTGCTGCTGATCGAGCAACTGCTGGCTGGCGTATTTGCGTTGGAAAATCTCGCGTACGCGCTTGAGTTCCTGGCTGGCAAGTAGCAGTTCGCTCTGGCGCAATTGTACGCTGGCCTGCGCGGCAGCGTAGTTTTCGCGGGCGCGCAGTACCTCGGCTTCGGCCTGGCTGCGCTGGGCTTCCATGGTGCGGGTGTCGATACGTGCCAGCAATTGGCCGCGGGTGACCTTGTCACCCTCATCGACCAGCACTTCAGCCAGGCGCCCGGGGATTTTGCTGGCGATTTGCACTTCGGTGGCTTCGAGGCGGCCGTTGCCCATGCTCAGGCCTTCGGGCAACTGATCGTGCAGCGACTTCCAGTACCCTAGCCCACCGGCGGCCGCTAGCAGGGCGATCAGCGCGGTGGCGAAGATTCTGGGGGCGTATCGGTTCATCGTTCTGCATCCTTGCGGTCGTGCACACTGCATCATGGCCTGCGGCCATGTGTGGCGTGTTGATATCGGTCAAATCGATGACTGGGTCTGCTTTGCAGCCCATCGCCGGCAAGCCAGCTCCCCCAGGGACAGCACATGGCTGCCGGCCGCAGGGCGGCCCCATTGGTTTATGACCTTAGCCGCAGTTTCAACGCAACGCGACAATCACTGCCCATTGCTCTGGCGTCACCGGCATCACCGACAGGCGGCTGCCCTTTTGCACCAACGGCAGTTCAGCCAGGCCGGCCTGCTGTTTCAACTGGCCCAGTTCCAGCACCCGTGGCAGGGTCTGTACATGGGCCACATCCACCGCGCTCCATGGGTTCTTGTCGACCGTGGCCTTGGCGTCGTAGTAATGGCTTTGCGGGTCCAGCGCGGTTGGGTCCGGGTACGCCGCGCGGGTGATGCGGGCAATGCCGGCGATGCCCGGTTGCGGGCAGCTGGAGTGATAGAAGAAGAACTCATCGCCAACGCTCATGGCCCGCAGAAAATTGCGAGCCTGGTAGTTGCGCACGCCGTCCCAGCGCGCTTCGCCGAGCCGGCCGAGGGCTTCGATGGAGAGCTCGTCAGGCTCGGATTTCATCAGCCAGTAGGCCATGGATGCTGCTCCTGAAAAGGTTTGAAATAACCTGTTGCACGAAACCGACAGCCGGTTGGCGTCAAGGTTTGCTTGCAGACGCAGGTTGTCGGAAAATGCGCCCCGTTTAAAATGCGATGCTCCGGCGGTGCTCACAAAATCGCCGAGCTTGAACAGTTTGCCTGGGGGGCAATCTTCGATGAATCAACGTAAAAAGCCGGATCTGCTGTGGATCCTGGTGTTTATTTTTGGCTTGGGTGTGGTTACTACCGGTTATGCGCAAGGGTTCCTGGAGCGCAAGCAGGATAACGCCTACCAGCTGCCGGTCGACGCCAGCCAGCCACAACGTTGATGCCCCCACTGGCGCCGTTCAACGCGGCGCCAGGTACCAGCCACGGTCCGAGACCGTCCCTTGCAGCGGTACATCCCAACTGGCCTGAGCCAGCCGCTCGACCTTCTGGCATTCATGTGCCAGCCCCAGCAGCAACGGTTTTTTCCAGGTCTTACGACGTCCCTGGTAGGCCAGGCTGCGATCATAGAAACCACCGCCCATTCCCAGGCGCCCGCCCACTTCGTCGAAACCGACCAGCGGTAACAGGATCAGGTCCAGCGACCAGATCGGGCGCTGGCGCTTGCGCTCGGTGACCGGCTCGGGAATGCGAAAGCGGTTGGGTTTGAGCTTCTCGCCCTGCTCGAAGCGCTGGAACACCATGCGCGTGCGCGGCCAGGCATGCAGCACCGGCAGGTAGGTGTGTTTGCCACGGCGCTGGGCTTCACGCAGCAGCAGGCAAGGGTCGATTTCGCCATCGTTGGGCAGGTACAAAGCAATGTGTCGGGCGCGGCGGAACAATGGGTGCTGCGCCAGCTGGCGGTACAGGCCAAGGGTAGCCTGGCGTTGCTGGGCAGGGGTAAGGGCGCGGCGGGCATTGCGGAGCTGGCGACGAAGCTGGGGGCGGGTGAGCGGCACGGTGTCGGTCATGGCACGGGCGATCCCAGGTGTGCTGGCAAACAGCGTAGGCCAAAACGAAATGCCCGCCGGGGAGGGCGGGCAAGAATTCAGGCTCCCCGATAAGACCGCTATCGGTGTAGCCCTTGAACCCGAAAGTTCAAGGTGGAGATTGCAGGGGGCGTTAAGGCTTTCCGTCGGGCGGACATGCACACCGGCCCCAGCGTGCAACCCCCGTGGTTGTGCGTATCGGCTCAGGGACATAACCGACTGGCGCATCCCCCAGGGAGTGGCGCCAGTATACCAATCTCAACTGATTTTGGTATCCGTGTCGTCGGACAAAGCTTTATCCACACGATCCAGCAGGTCGCGCACCTGTTCGCGGTTGGTGCCGCTGACCGGGGCTTGGGCGCGATCTTCCTGGCGGTGCAGCATCTCGTGGGTAATGTTCAATGCCGCCATGACCGCGATGCGGTCGGCGCCAATCACCTTGCCGCTGCTACGGATCTCGCGCATCTTGCTGTCCAGGTAACGCGCGGCGCTGACCAGGTTGTTGCGCTCTTCCGGCGGGCAGATGATCGAGTATTCTTTGTCGAGGATCTGCACGGTGACGCTATTGCTTGAACTCATGAGTCTTGCTCCAGAGCCTTGAGGCGTAAGATCATCGACTCGACCTTGCGCTTGGCGATCTCGTTCTTTTCGATGAGGTGGGCGCGCTCTTCGCGCCAGGATCGTTCCTGAGCTACTAGGAGTGCATTTTGCCGTTTTAGTTGCTCGATGCGTTCGATCAGCAACTCGAATCGGCTCATCAGTGCCTGCAGGTCGTTCTCTTGCGTGGGTTGCACTCGATTCGCTCCATCGTTGACTCACCTTGCGATGATGCCTCGCCCAAGGCCGCGACGGCCAGTGCCGATGGTCTTGGCGCGCCTGGCGGTGCTAGGATACAAGGTCTCCATTCTAGTCATTGCGCCGTCTGGCGCCTAGCAGCCCATGCCCAATACCCAATCGCCCTACATCGCTTTCGCCATGCTGCTTTCCAGCAATGGCCACCCTGTTACCCCCGCCGAACTGCACGGCCTATTGATCGGCCGCAGCTGCGCCGGCGCTGGTTTCGATGCCGAAGGCTGGCTGGCTGACGCCGCTCAGCTGCTGGAAACCGAACCCGGTGACACCGTACGCAACGCCCTGGTCGGCCTGCAGGAAATGGTCAAGGGCGAGCTGACCAGCGACGACATGGCTATCGTCCTGCTGCTGCCTTCCGACGACGCCGCTTTGACCGATCGCGCCACCGCGCTGGGCCAGTGGTGTCAGGGCTTCATTACCGGTTTCGGCCTGAACGCCGGTGGCAAGGACCTGTCTGACGAGGCCAAGGAAGTGTTGCAGGACCTGGTGGCCATTTCCCAGGTTCAGGAAGCCCTCGAAGAGTCCGAGGATGGTGAGAGCGACTACATGGAAGTCACGGAATACCTGCGTGTGGCGCCCCTGCTGCTGTTCTCCGAGCTGGCCAAGCCGGCCGCCCCCGCGCCCAAGCCATCGCTGCACTGATCAACCGGGGGTAGCCTGCCCATGAGCCACATTCCCAAGGCCGAGTATGCCCGTCGGCGCAAGGCGCTGATGGCGCAGATGGTCCCCAACAGCATCGCCATCCTGCCCGCCGCTGCGGTTGCCATCCGCAACCGCGACGTCGAGCACGTGTACCGCCAGGACAGCGACTTCCAGTACCTCAGTGGCTTCCCTGAGCCGGAGGCGGTGATTGCGCTGATCCCGGGGCGTGAGCATGGCGAATACGTGCTGTTCTGCCGTGAACGCAACCCCGAGCGCGAACTGTGGGACGGCCTGCGGGCCGGCCAGGAAGGTGCGGTGCGCGATTTCGGCGCCGACGATGCCTTCCCCATCACCGACATCGACGAGATTCTGCCCGGCCTGATCGAGGGCCGCGAGCGGGTCTACAGTGCCATGGGTAGCAACCCCGAGTTCGACCGCCGGCTGATGGACTGGATCAACGTGATCCGCTCCAAGGCGCGCCTGGGGGCTCAGCCGCCGAACGAGTTCGTTGCGCTGGATCATCTGCTGCACGACATGCGCCTGTATAAATCGGCTGCGGAAGTGAAGGTGATGCGCGCCGCCGCAAGCATTTCGGCGCGGGCCCACGTGCGGGCCATGCAGGCCTGCCGGGCCGGGCTGCACGAATACAGCCTGGAAGCCGAGCTGGACTACGAGTTCCGCAAGGGTGGGGCGAAGATGCCAGCCTACGGCTCGATCGTCGCGGCTGGGCGTAATGGCTGCATCTTGCACTACCAGCAGAATGACGCCCCGCTCAAGGATGGTGACCTGGTACTGATCGACGCCGGCTGCGAGATCGACTGCTACGCCAGCGACATCACCCGTACCTTCCCGGTCAGCGGGCGGTTTTCGCCCGAACAGAAGGCCATCTACGAGCTGGTGCTCAAGGCGCAGGCGGCGGCGTTTGCCGAAATCGCCCCCGGCAAGCACTGGAACCATGCCCACGAGGCGACCGTAAAGGTTATCACCGAGGGCCTGGTGGAGCTGGGCTTGCTGACCGGTGAGGTGCAGGCGTTGATCGACAGCGAGGCCTACCGTGCTTTCTACATGCACCGTGCCGGGCATTGGCTGGGCATGGATGTGCATGATGTGGGCGATTACAAGGTGGGCGGCGAGTGGCGGGTGCTTGAGCCCGGCATGGCGCTGACCGTCGAACCGGGCATCTACATCGGTGCCGACAATCAGGCCGTAGCCAAAAAGTGGCGCGGCATTGGTGTAAGGATCGAGGACGACGTGGTAGTGACCAGGCAAGGTTGTGAAATCCTCACTTCGGGCGTGCCGCGCACGGTCGCCGAGATCGAGGCGCTGATGCAGGCCGCCCGCAAGGACGCGGCATGAATCGGGTGAACCTGGCGATCATCGGCGGCGGCCTGGTGGGTGCCAGCTTGGCCTTGGCCCTGCAGGCCGGGGCCAAGGCACGTGGCTGGAAGATCCTGCTGATCGAGCCGTTCGCCCCCGGCGACAGCTTCCAGCCCAGCTACGATGCGCGCTCGTCGGCGTTGTCGTTCGGTACCCAGCAAATCTATCAGCAATTGGGCCTGTGGCAGGCCATTGGCCGCCGCGCCGAGCCGATCCGGCAAATTCACGTGTCCGACCGCGGCCGCTTCGGCAGCACCCGCCTGGATGCAATGGAAGAAGGCGTGCCAGCGCTGGGCTACGTGGTGGAAAACGCCTGGCTGGGCCAATGCCTGTGGCAAGGGCTGGACAGCGAGGTGGTGAGCTGGCGCTGCCCGGCAGAAGTGGCCTCGATGCAGGCGATCGAAGGCGGCTACCGCCTGCTGCTGAACGACGACACCGCATTGGAATGTGACCTGGCGGTATTGGCTGACGGTGGCCGCTCTGGCCTGCGCGAACAGCTGGGCATCCATGTGCGCCACACGCCTTACCAACAGAGCGCATTGATCGCCAATATCACCCCGGGTGAGGCTCACGGTGGTCAGGCCTTCGAGCGTTTCACCGAAGAAGGCCCCATGGCCTTGCTACCGCTGCCGGAAAACCGCTGTGCACTGGTTTGGACTCGCCAGGGCATGGACGCGCGGCGCCTGGCCGATATCGACGAGCGCAATTTCCTCCGCGAGTTGCAGGGCGTGTTCGGCTACCGCCTGGGCGCCTTGCGCCAGGTCGGCGCGCGCCACCTCTACCCGTTGTCATTGATCGAGGCCCAAGAGCAGGTACGGCCGCACCTGGTGGTGCTGGGCAACGCCGCGCACAGCCTGCACCCTATCGCCGGCCAGGGCTTCAACCTGTCGCTGCGTGACGTGCAGGCGCTGGCCGAGGCGCTGCTGGCCGGCCCGCAGCAGCCTGGCGACCTGACCACGCTGCAGGCCTACCACCAACGCCAGCGCCTGGACCAGGCCCTGACCATCGGTTTTTCCGATCAGGTCACCCGCCTGTTTGGCAGCAGCCAGCCGTTGCTGGCCGCTGGGCGTAACCTGGGCCTGCTCGGCCTTGATCTGCTGCCACCGGCCAAAAGCTGGTTTGCCCGGCAGGCCATGGGCCTGGGCACTCGCCCCGATCCGCGGGGGCGCGCATGAGTGATGACTCGCGCCGGCTAGCGCGCCGGGCGCGCCTGTTGCGCTGGCGGCTGAACCTGTTCCCGCCGTACTTCGGTGCCGGTATCCGCGTGCAGCACATCAGCCCAGACCTGCGCAGCGTCAAGGTGGCGATGAAGCTGACCCGCTGGAACCGTAACTACGTTGGCACCCAGTGCGGCGGTAGCCTGTATGCGATGGTCGACCCGTTCTACATGCTGCTGCTGATCGAGCAGCTGGGGCGTGACTACATCGTCTGGGACAAGGCCGCCAACATCGATTTCATTTCGCCGGGCAAAGGCCCGGTGTATGCCGAACTCCACGTCGATGACGCGCTGCTGGACGACATTCGCCAGCAGACCGCCACCGGCAAGAAGTGCCTGCCGCGGTTGCAGGTCGATATCCGCGACGGGGCTGGCGAACTGGTGGCGCGGGTCGATAAAACTCTATATGTGCGGCTTAAGCCGCAAGCGAGGCTGGCGTAAAGCATGGAAATGCGCGCAGATCTGTTGATTGTCGGTGCCGGTATGGTCGGTAGCGCCCTGGCCCTGGCGTTACGCCACAGCGGCCTGCAAATCCTCTTGCTCGACGGTGGCCCGCTGTCGGTCAAACCGTTCGATGCTCAGGCCCCGTTCGAGCCGCGCGTCAGCGCGTTGTCGGCGGCCAGCCAGCGTATCCTTGAGCGCCTTGGCGCTTGGGACGGTATTGCCCAGCGGCGTGCCACACCGTACTCGCACATGCACGTGTGGGATGGCAGCGGCACCGGCCAGATCCACTTTTCGGCTGCCAGCGTGCATGCTCAGGTGCTCGGCCACATCGTCGAGAACCGAGTGGTGCAGGACGGCCTGCTGGAGCGCCTGCATGACAGCGATATTGGCCTGCTGCCCAACGCGCGGCTGGAACAGCTGCGCCGCTCGGGTGACGAATGGCTGCTGACCCTGGCCGATGGCCGCCAACTGCGTGCGCCACTGGTGATCGCGGCCGATGGCGCCAACTCGGCGGTGCGGCGCCTGGCCGGTTGCGCAACCCGTGAGTGGGACTACCTGCACCATGCCATCGTCACCAGCGTGCGCTGCAGCGCCGGGCACCAGGCTACGGCCTGGCAGCGGTTTACCGATGAAGGGCCGTTGGCGTTCCTGCCGTTGAGCCGCGATGGCCAGCAGGATTGGTGCTCGATCGTTTGGTCGACCACGCCGGAACATGCCGAGCAGTTGATGGCGCTGGATGAAACGACCTTCCTGAAAGCCCTGCAGCGGGCGTTCGAGGGCCGCCTGGGGGAGGTGCTGCAGGCCGACCCGCGGATGTGCGTGCCGCTGCGTCAGCGCCATGCCAAGCGCTATGTGGATGAAGGCCTGGCGTTGATTGGCGATGCCGCGCACACCATTCACCCGTTGGCTGGGCAGGGCGTGAACTTGGGCTTTCTCGATGCCGCAGTACTGGCCGAAGTGTTGGTCAATGCCTGCGAGCGTGGCGAGCGGCTGGCGGATGTGAAGGTGCTGAGCCGTTACGAGCGGCGGCGCATGCCGCACAACTTGGCACTGATGGCCGCGATGGAAGGGTTCGAGCGGTTGTTCCAGGCCAACCCGTTGCCGTTGCGCTGGTTGCGTAACAGCGGATTGAAGCTGGTGGAGCAAATGCCGGAGGCCAAGGCACTGTTTGTGCGGCAGGCACTGGGTTTGAGTGGTGACCTGCCCGAATTGGCCAGAACTTGAGATTGCTGGGGCTGCTGCACAGCCCCCTTTGCAACATCCAGTAACGGCTAGGTAGATGAGTCGGAAAATGGGATTCACTACCATTCGCACCTCTCATATGATCCGAGGAGTGCTTTCCATGTTGCCACGCAAGCCCCTACTGGCCGCCCTGGCCCTGACCCTGTTCGGCGGCACCGCCCAGGCGGCGGATGAAGTGGTGGTGTACTCCTCGCGCATCGACGAGCTGATCAAGCCCGTGTTCGATGCCTATACCGCCAAGACTGGGGTCAAGATCAAGTTCATCACCGACAAGGAAGCCCCGCTGATGCAGCGCATCAAGGCCGAGGGCGACAACGGTGTGGCTGACCTGCTGCTGACTGTCGATGCCGGCAACCTGTGGCAGGCCGAGCAAATGGGCATCCTGCAGCCGATCAAGTCCGACGTCATCGACCAGAACATCCCGCCGCAGTACCGCGCTTCGTCCCATGACTGGACCGGCCTGAGCCTGCGCGCCCGCACCATCATCTACTCCACCGAGCGGGTCAAACCGGCGGAACTGAGCACCTACGAAGCTCTGGCTGACAAACAGTGGGAAGGCCGCCTGTGCCTGCGTACCGCGAAGAAGGTGTACAACCAGTCGCTGACCGCCACCCTGATCGAGACCCACGGCGAAGCGAAAACCGAGCAAATCGTCAAAGGTTGGGTCAACAACCTGTCCACTGACGTGTTCTCCGACGACAACGCCGTCATCCAGGCCATCGAGGCCGGCCAGTGCGACGTGGGCGTGGTCAACACCTACTATTACGGGCGCCTGCATAACCAGAACCCGAAAATGCCGGTGAAGATTTTCTGGCCCAACCAGGCTGACCGCGGCGTGCATGTGAACCTGTCGGGTATCGGCCTGACCAAACACGCGCCACACCCGGAGGCGGCGATAAAGCTGGTGGAGTGGATGACCGGCGAAGAGGCGCAGAAGCTGTTCGCCGACATCAACCAGGAGTTCCCGGCCAACCCCAAGGTCAAGCCATCGGACGAAGTGGCGGCGTGGGGCAGCTTCAAGGCTGACAGCATTGCGGTGGAAATCGCCGGCAAGCGCCAGGCTGAAGCCATTCGCTTGATGGATCGGGCTGGCTGGAACTAAGCGCCAAGCTTTATCCTTTCGGGGCCTGCAAGGGCCCTTTCGCGGCGGTTCGGCGTTCCGATGAACCTGCTTCTACAGGAATTGCACAGGGTTCAGCATTGTGCGGTCCCTATGGGAGCGGGTTTACCCGCAAACGACCGCGCAGCGGTCGCCATCGCACTTGAGATTTCAAACTTGCCCCACACCCCCCAACGCCGCTGGTACCTCCCGGTCTCCCTGATCGCCGCCCTGGTGCTGCTGCCCCTGAGCGTCCTGCTGTTGTCTTGGCAATCGATCGACTTGCAGATCTGGTCGCACCTGCTCGACACCCAGATGAGCCGCCTGCTGGGTAATACCTTGGCCTTGGTGGTGGGTGTGGGCATTGGCGTCACCGTGCTCGGCGTCAGCCTGGCCTGGCTCACCAGCCTCTGCGAGTTCCCTGGCCGGCGCTGGCTAGACTGGGCGCTGATGCTGCCGTTCGCCATCCCCGCCTACGTGCTGGCGTTCGTCTTCGTCGGCCTGCTGGACTTCGCCGGCCCGGTGCAAAGCGTGCTGCGCGAGGTGTTTGGGCCCATGCGCCTGCCTCGCGTGCGCTCCACCGGTGGGGTGATCACCGTGCTGGTGCTGGTGTTCTACCCCTATGTCTACCTGTTGGCGCGCACGGCCTTCCTGGCCCAGGGCAAGGGCCTGATGGAAGCGGCGCGGGTGTTGGGGCTGTCACCCCTGCAGGCGTTCTGGCGCGTGGCCCTGCCGATGGCGCGGCCCGCCATTGGTGCCGGCATCGCCCTGGCCCTGATGGAAACCCTGGCCGATTTTGGCGCCGTGGCGGTGTTCAACTTCGATACCTTCACCACTGCCATCTACAAGACCTGGTACGGCTTCTTCAGCCTGTCCAGCGCGGCCCAGTTGGCCAGCCTGCTGTTATTGGCGGTGATGCTGGTGCTGTACGGCGAGCGCCGTGCCCGCGGGGCCAGCCGCAGTGGCCACGAGCGGCCACGAGGGCAGGCGCTGTACCACCTGCGCGGGGCCAAGGCATGGCTGGCCAGTGGCTGGTGCTTGTTGGTGTTCGCCTGCGCTTTCGTCATCCCGCTGCTGCAATTGCTGGCGTGGTTTTGGCAGCGTGGCAGGCATGACCTGGACGAACGTTATATCGGCCTGGTGCTGCACACCCTGTACTTGGGCGGCATGGCAGCGCTGGTCACGGTCTGCGTGGCGCTGCTGCTGGCCTTTGCCCGGCGCCAGGCGCCCACGGGCGGTATCCGCACCGGGGTGGGCCTGGCCAACCTGGGCTATGCCTTGCCCGGTTCGGTGCTGGCCGTGTCGATCATGCTGGCCTTCAGCTACCTCGATAACCAGCTGGTCATCCCGCTGTCCAGCTGGCTGGGCGGTGCAGGCAAGCCGCTGCTGCTGGGCAGCCTTGCCGCCTTGCTGCTGGCCTACCTGGTGCGTTTTATCGCGGTGGCTTACGGGCCACTGGAGAGCAGCCTGGAGCGCGTTCGCCCGTCGCTGCCCGAGGCATCCCGTAGCCTGGGCGTCAGCGGCGTAGGTTTGTTTTTCAAGGTATATCTGCCGCTGCTGGTGCCTGGCGCCCTCAGCGCCGCCTTGTTGGTGTTTGTCGACGTGCTCAAGGAAATGCCGGCCACCTTGCTGATGCGCCCGTTTGGCTGGGACACCTTGGCAGTGCGGGTGTTCGAGATGACCAGCGAAGGTGAGTGGGCGCGTGCCTCGCTGCCGGCACTAAGCCTGGTATTGGTCGGTTTGCTGCCAGTCATCGGCTTGATCCGCCGTTCGGCTCGTCGACCCGGTCACAGTTACTGAGGATGCCAGCTTGCGACCTTGCGGCTACAATGCGCGGCATTCGCGCGGCGGGTGTTAGTAACAAGAAAAGCTGACGACCCAACGTCATCGACCGCCGCCGCTTCGCCACGCCCGGAAGGAGAAACCCATGGGACAGCGCACGCTTTTGTATGACCTGCACTTGGCGCTAGGCGCCAAGACGGTCGATTTTGGTGGCTGGGACATGCCCCTGCACTATGGCTCGCAGGTCGAGGAGCACCATCAGGTACGCAGCGACTGCGGCGTTTTCGATGTTTCCCACATGACCGTGATCGATGTTGACGGCACAGATGCCACCGTTTGGCTACAGCGCTTGCTGGCTAACGACGTGGCCCGCCTCGACGATGCCGGCAAGGCGCTGTACAGCCCTTTGCTGCACGAACAGGGCGGGGTGATCGACGACCTGATCGTGTACCGCACGGAAACCGGTTACCGCCTGGTCACCAACGCCGCCACCCGGGCCAAGGTGCTCGACTGGCTGCAAGTGCAGCGTGGCGGTTTTGCCGTGGGCTTCCAGCACCGCAATGACCTGGCCATCCTTGCCATCCAAGGGCCACACGCCCGCGAAAAAGTCGCCGCCTTGCTCAGCCCCTCGCGCGCCG
The DNA here is from genome assembly GCF_003627215.1 of Pseudomonas sp. Leaf58. Classification (NCBI taxonomy): domain Bacteria; kingdom Pseudomonadati; phylum Pseudomonadota; class Gammaproteobacteria; order Pseudomonadales; family Pseudomonadaceae; genus Pseudomonas; species Pseudomonas sp. Leaf58. The sequence goes on along the minus strand of NZ_CP032677.1, from coordinate 5,210,108 downwards.
CGCTGGTCCGTGAACTGCGCCCGTTCGAAGGCATTGCCGAAGGCGATTGGTTCATTGCCCGCACCGGTTATACCGGTGAAGACGGCCTGGAGATCATCATCCCCGGCGATCAGGCCGTGGCCTTCTTCAACGACCTGGTCGGCGCCGGCATCGCCCCCAGCGGCCTCGGCGCCCGCGACACCCTGCGCCTGGAAGCCGGCATGAACCTATACGGCCAGGACATCGACGAAACCCACACCCCGCTCACCTCCAACCTGGGCTGGAGCATTGCTTGGGAGCCGGCCGAGCGCGACTTCATCGGCCGCGCCAGCCTGTTGGCGGAAATCGAGCAAGGTGTGCAGGAAAAACTGGTCGGCCTGGTGCTGGAAGAGCGCGGTGTGCTGCGCGCCCATCAGGTGGTCCGTGTTGCCGGGATTGGCGAAGGGGAGATCACCAGTGGTAGTTTCTCGCCTACGCTGAGCAAGTCCATTGCCCTTGCACGCGTGCCCATGGCCACCGCCGACCGGGCCGAGGTGGAAATCCGCGGCAAGTGGTACCCGGTGCGGGTGGTCAAACCGACCTTCGTGCGCCACGGCAAGATCCTGATCTGAACAATTATTAACCGGCGGGCGTACCGCTGAGCCAATCGAGGAATTCAAGACATGAGCAATATCCCCGCCGACCTGCGTTTTGCCGAAAGCCATGAATGGGCCCGCCTGGAAGCCGACGGCACCGTGACCGTGGGTATCAGCGACCACGCCCAGCAAGCCCTGGGTGACGTGGTGTTCGTCGAGTTGGCCGAAGTCGGCAAGGTATTCGAAGCTGGCGAAGCTGCTGGCGTGGTCGAGTCGGTCAAGGCCGCTTCGGACATCTACGCCCCGGTTGCTGGCGAAGTGATTGCGGTCAACGAAGAGCTGGCTGACAGCCCGGAGTTGCTCAACGAACAACCTTACGAGTCGTGGATCTTCAAGCTGAAGCCAAGCAACCCGGCCGAGCTGGACAAGCTGCTGGATGCTGCTGGTTACGCCGCCGCGATCGGCGAGTAAGACCGCGTCGCCTGCTTTGCGGCTAAAGCCGCTCCTACAGGTACTGCACTGAATTCGAAGCGGGTGCAGTACCTGTAGGAGCGGCTTTAGCCGCGAAGAGGCCGGACCTGCAAGCAACTTTCCCCGCAGAATCGGCAATCCCTTCCTAGACTTGTAAGTCTCCATGAGAGCTGGTCGAGGAAGAGAGCGTCGTCATGTCCCAGTCGCCATCCCTGCATCAACTGCAAGAGCTCAACCCATTCCTGCGCCGCCACCTCGGCCCCGATGCCGCAGAGCAGCAGGCCATGCTCAATGCGCTGGGCGTCGCCAGCCGCAGTGCGCTGATCGAGCAAACCGTACCGCCAGACATCCGCCTCAATCGCCCCCTCGACCTGCCAGCGGCGCTGGACGAACAGGCCGCCTTGGCCAAACTGGCCGGCTACGCCCAGCAGAACCAGGTTTGGACCAGCCTGATCGGCATGGGCTACCACGGCACCATTACCCCCACGGTCATCCTGCGCAACGTGCTGGAAAACCCCGGCTGGTACACCGCCTATACGCCTTATCAGCCCGAAATTGCCCAAGGCCGGCTGGAGGCGCTGCTGAATTTTCAGCAAATGGTCATCGACCTCACCGGGCTGGCCCTGGCCAATGCCTCGCTACTTGACGAAGCCACCGCCGCTGCCGAGGCCATGGCCTTGGCCAAGCGGGTAGCGCGCAACAAGAGCAATGCTTTCTTCGCCGACGAGCACTGCCACCCGCAGACCCTGTCGGTGCTGAAGACCCGCGCCGAGGGTTTTGGCTTCGAACTGATCGTCGATTCTGTGGATAACCTGGCCAAACACAGCGTGTTCGGTGCCTTGCTGCAGTACCCCGATACCCACGGCGAGGTGCGCGACCTGCGCCCGCTGATCGACCATTTGCACAGCCAGCAGGCCTTGGCCTGTGTGGCCGCCGACCTGCTCAGCCTGGTGGTGCTGACGCCGCCCGGGGAGCTGGGCGCCGATGTGGTACTGGGGTCGACCCAGCGTTTTGGCGTGCCAATGGGCTATGGTGGCCCTCACGCGGCCTATTTCGCCTGCCGCGATGACTACAAGCGGGCCATGCCGGGGCGCATCATTGGCGTGTCACGCGATGCCCGCGGCAACACTGCCCTGCGCATGGCCCTGCAAACGCGCGAGCAACATATCCGCCGAGAGAAGGCCAACTCCAACATCTGCACGGCCCAGGTGCTGCTGGCCAACATTGCCGGCTTTTACGCGGTGTACCACGGTCCCGAAGGCCTGCAACGCATTGCCCAGCGCGTGCATCGGTTGACCTTCATTCTGGCCGCCGCCCTTGAAGCCAAGGGCATCCCGCGCCTCAACCAGCATTTTTTCGACACACTTACCGTGGATGTCGGTGGTGCCCAGGCGGCCATTATCGAAAGCGCCGAAGCCGCGCAGATCAACTTGCGCATCCTCGGCCGCGGGCACCTAGGCGTTAGCCTGGACGAGACCTGTTCGGAGCACACGGTGCTGCGCCTGTTGGATATTTTCCTGGGGGTGGACCACGGCTTGGATATCGCCACACTCGACCAGTTGGCCCTGCCCGAAGGCATCCCCGCCAGCCTGGTGCGGCGCACGCCATTCCTCGCCCACCCGGTGTTCAACCTGCACCACAGCGAAACCGAGATGCTGCGCTACCTAAAACAGCTGGAGAACAAAGACCTGGCGCTGAACCAGTCGATGATCCCGCTGGGCTCGTGCACCATGAAGCTCAACGCTACCAGTGAGATGATCCCCATTACCTGGCCCGGCTTTGCCCAGTTGCACCCGTTTGCCCCGGCGGCCCAGGCCACGGGGTACAAGGCAATGATTGACGAGTTGGAACACTGGCTGTGCGCGATTACCGGCTTCGATGCCATTTGCATGCAGCCCAACTCCGGTGCCCAGGGTGAGTACGCCGGCCTGATGGCTATTACCCGCTACCACCGCAGCCGCCACCAGCCGCAGCGTACGCTGTGCCTGATCCCATCGTCGGCCCACGGCACCAACCCAGCGTCGGCGCAAATGGCCGGCATGGAAGTGGTAATCGTCGACTGCGATGACGATGGCAACGTTGACCTGGCCGACCTCAAGGTCAAGGCTCACGCAGCCGGGGAGCGTTTGTCGTGCCTGATGATCACTTACCCCTCGACCCACGGCGTGTACGAGGAGGGAATTCGCGAAATCTGCGAAGTGGTCCACCTGCACGGTGGCCAAGTGTACATGGATGGCGCCAACCTCAATGCCCAGGTGGGCTTGGCGCGCCCGGCGGATATTGGCGCCGATGTTTCTCACATGAATCTGCACAAAACCTTCTGTATCCCCCACGGCGGTGGCGGCCCGGGCATGGGCCCGATTGGCATTCGCGCTCACCTCAAACCGTTCGTCGCCAGCCACCCGGTGGTGCCGGTACCCGGCCTGGACCCTAACAACAGTGCCGTGAGTGCTGCGCCCTGGGGCAGTGCAAGCATTTTGCCGATCAGCTGGATGTACATCGCCATGATGGGCCCGCAGCTGGCCGATGCCAGTGAAGTGGCGATCCTTTCGGCCAATTACCTGGCCAGCCAGCTGGGCGTCGCGTTCCCAGTGCTCTACCGCGGGCGCAATCAGCGCGTGGCGCATGAGTGCATCCTTGACCTACGGCCGCTGAAAGCACTGACGGGCATTAGCGAAGAGGACGTGGCCAAGCGCCTGATGGACTATGGCTTCCATGCGCCGACCATGTCGTTCCCGGTGCCGGGCACGCTGATGGTCGAGCCGACCGAGAGTGAGTCGAAGGCCGAGTTGGACCGGTTTGTCGAGGCGATGCTGGCCATTCGGGCGGAAATTGGCGAAGTGCAGGAGGGCAATTGGCCTGCGGAGAACAACCCGCTCAAACATGCGCCACATACCCTGGCCGATGTGCTGGCGGTGTGGGACAGGCCCTACAGCCTGGAGCAGGCGGTAGCGCCCAGTGCTCATGTGCGTCAGCACAAGTACTGGCCAGCGGTGAACCGGGTCGACAACGTGTATGGGGACAGGAACCTGTTCTGTGCGTGTGTGCCGCTGGAGGCGTATCGCTGAGATCAGTGCTGGACTCTTCGCGGGCATGCCCGCGAAGCAGGCGACGCGGTTACTCGGCTACTGCATTCTTGGCCAGGATGGCATTGGCCAGCTCCATGTCGGAAGCCTGCATCCCCGGGTTCTCCGCGCGCGCCTGGCGAATCGCCGCTTCCAGGAACGGCCCGCGGATCGCACCTTCGCTGGCCACGAAGCTGCCGGCGTCATCCTGCGCCGCCATTACCAGCTTGTGATCCCCTGAGGTCAGGTAGCTCGATGCCGTGGTAGCACCGGTAGTCATCACGTTACGCCAGAAGGTATCGGCCATGGCCGAGCCAATAGGCAACGACAGCAAGGCAGCGGCGGCGATGGCAGTTTTGAGACGCATGTTGAAACACCTCGAAGGGTGAGGGTTGAAGATGCGCGGTTGGATCTTTTCTAGTAGGGCAAGTTCCTTGAATACAAAGGACTTTTCGTCAGCTACAGACGCGCAGCACTTCCTCGGCACGGGTCTGCCCGCAGGCCACTTTGGCTTCGCCGCAACGGCGCAGGTCTACCAGGCCATCGGCCAGTGCCTGGCGCCGTAAATCGTTCAGGTCGGCGTTCGGCCCTATCGATGCACGCAAGCTTTCGCTGGGCGTGAGCAGTTCGAACAACCCGGTGCGCCCATGAAACCCAGTGCCGCGACACGTTCGGCAAATGGCTGATGTATTTGCCTGGCAGTCCGGGCAGAGGGTGCGAACCAGGCGCTGGGCCATGACCCCAACCAACGTCGCCTTGATCAAGTAATCGGCCACACCCAGTTCCTGCAGGCGGGTAATCGCCGCGCAGGCGTCGTTGGTGTGCAAGGTCGACAGCACCAAGTGCCCGGTCAGCGCAGCCTGTACCGCCACCAAGGCGGTTTCACGGTCACGAATTTCACCGATCATGATGATATCCGGGTCCTGGCGCAGCATGGCCCGTACACCATTGGCGAAACCCAGGTCCAGGGCGGGTTGTACCTGCAGCTGGTTGAAGGCCGGCTCCAGGCGTTCGATCGGGTCCTCGATGGTGCATAGGTTGACCTGCGGCGTTGCCAGCAACTTGAGGCTGGCGTAAAGCGTGCTGGTTTTGCCGGAACCGGTGGGGCCGGTGACCAGGATGATGCCCTGGCGCAGGCGCAGCAGGCCTTGCCATTGAGCCAATTGTGGCCCCTCCAGGCCGAGCCGGTCGAAGCCGTTTTGCAACTGTTGCGGGTCAAACAGGCGCAGCACCAGTTTCTCGCCAAATGGCGTTGGCAGGGTCGATAGCCGCAATTCCACTTCGCTTCCACCTGGCAGGCGGCTTTGCAGGCGGCCATCCTGCGGCCGGCGTTTTTCCGCGACATCCATGCGGCTCAGGTGCTTCAAGCGGCTGATCAGCGCCAAGGTGACCCCAGCAGGGAAGCTATAGACGGTGTGTAGCAGGCCGTCGATACGGTAGCGCAGTTGGCCCTGCTCGCGGCGGGGCTCCAAGTGGATATCACTGGCGCGCTGATCGATAGCGTACTGCAGCAGCCAATCGACGATATGCACGATGTGCGCGTCGTCCGCACTGGCCTCAGGCTGGTGTTTGCTCAACGCCAGCAAGTGTTCGATTTCGCCCAGGTTGGCCGACTGCTGGTATTGCGCGCCCTTTACCGACTGGGCAAGGCGGTATAACGACTGGCCTGACTGGCGGATTTGCAAGGGGCTGGCCAGCACACGGCGGATCGGCCGGCCCAAGCTGCGGGCCAGGTCCGCTTGCCAGTCATCCTGATAGGGCTGGGCGCTGGCGACGGTGACGCTGGAAGCGTCGGCCGCCACGATGAGGATGCCATGGCGTTGGGCGAAGGCCGCAGACATCAGGCCGCTGGTTTGTGGCAGATCCAGTTGCATCGGGTCGATACGCAGGTAGGGTTGGCCGACTTTGTTGGCCAGCCATGGGCACAGGTGGTCCAGGTCGAGGGGCTGGCCGGGGTGTTGGCGGTCTTCAAGGCCGCAGGCAGCTATTTGTTCAAGCGGGTGGGCGCCGGGCTGGGTAGCGGCGTGCTCAAGTATTCGCAGGGTGTCGTTGGCGTGCAGGTGGTTGTCGGCGAGCAGGTTTTGCAGCACGCGCTTGAGGTCGAGTGCCGGGTTGTCTGGGGTGTGCATGGTTGGCGTCCGTGCCTGATAGGGGAGTGCTGATCAAGCCTAGCCGGGCTGGGAAAGGGTATAGGCGGTGAACGGTTTCGGGATTTTGCCGTGCCTGTGCGGGCGATGGGGCCGATAAATGGTTACACCACCGCCAGCTCTACCCGCTGCAGGTTGGTCAGGCTTACCTCGCCGACACACACCAAGTTGCGCAGTTTTTGCGCAATAACTTCGGCCCGGTGCCAGCTCAGGCCGCCGATGCCTACCTCGATATCCAGCCAGTCATGTTGCTGGCTGACCTGCACGCTGTGTGGGGTCAGAAACTGCAAGGCGAAAAGGTTGAGCACCCGGCACAGGCTGTCAGGCTCGGCCTCGGCTTGCAGGCGATAGTGCACGGTGCTGTGGGCGTTGTTGGCGGCCCAGGCGTCGGTACGGGGCTGTGCGTTCATGCTGGTCTCCGCAAAATATGGGAGAAATTTTTGCACGTTGGTGAGGGCATTTTTTCGCTATTATTTGAGGGTTTCGCGCTACTGGCGAATTAGCCTATTCAAATAATGCTGCTTTGGAGAAACAAAAATGCAAAGCGAGCTGGACGCCTACGACCGTCGTATTCTCGAATTGCTGCAAGAAGACGCTTCGCTGTCCAGCGCACAGATTGCCGAGCGCGTGGGGCTGTCGCAGTCGCCGTGCTGGCGGCGTATCCAGCGCTTGAAGGAGGAAGGGGTCATTCGCGGGCAGGTAACCTTGCTGGACCGCAAGAAGGTTGGCTTGAACACGCAGATTTTTGCCGAGGTGAAGCTGAACGCCCATGGCCGCTCCAACTTCACCGAGTTCACCGAGGCGATCCGCGGGTTCCCAGAGGTACTGGAGTGCTACGTGCTGATGGGATCGGTGGATTTTTTACTGCGTATCGTCACGTCGGACATCGAGGCTTATGAGCGGTTCTTCTTCGAAAAACTGTCGAACGTGCCGGGTATCCAGGAAGTGAATTCGATTGTGGCGCTCTCGGAAATCAAGTCCACCACTAGCCTGCCGCTGTCGCGGTGAGGCTGTTCGCGGGTTCGCCCGCTCCCACAGGATTACCACCGACCTCAAGCCCTGTGGTGTACCGGTGGGAGCATGCGACGCGCTATCAAGCCCTGAGCAGGTGCTTCCAGCCGCGGCTCTGATCCACTGCCCGAGCCTGCTCGATACGCGCTTCCAGCACTTCATCGCTGATGGGCTGTTCGGCCAGCTCATGCAGCTTCTTCAGGTCGCCGTACAGGCGGTCCATCTGTGGCGCTTCGAGCACTTGGCGGGCATGGTGCAACCAGGCCAGCAGCTGTTCGATACGCGGCAGTTGCTCGGCCAGGTCTTCCGGGCGCTGGGTGTACAGCGGCAGTTTCAGTGCCAGGCCTTCTTCGCCCAGCAGGTGCGCCAGCCAGCTGGCCAGTTGCGCCTTGCCCTGACGCTCGCCACGGCCCTTGCGCTCTGCGGTCCAGGCACGGGCCAGCAGCCAGCGTGAGGTTTCCAGCGAGAACTGGCCCCAACGCACGTCTTCCAGCTCTTCGGCGAATTGCTCGGGGGCGGCGCGGCGGATGTCTTCGTCATCGTTACCGGCCTGCACCAGCGGGCGCCAGTCTTCGAGCAAGGCATCGAGGCTGCTGCGCAGGTCGCGAGTGGCGGCGCGTGGCGCGGCCTGGCCCAGGCTGGCGGTGAGGGCGCGCAGCTCGCTCAGGCACTCGACCCAATCTTGCAGCAGGCGCCAATGGCCGTTGTGGCGGTACTGCTCAGCCAGGCGCTGGCTGCTGCCCAACAGTTGCCAGGCCAGTGCGGCGTAGGCGTCATCCACGGCCATTTCGGCTTCCAGCTCGGTGTGCGGCAGGCCCAACTCGTAGCTGTCCGGCTCCAGCAGGCGGTAGCCACGCTCGGCTTTGCTGATGTCGCAAGGCATCAGCGGCAAGCTGGCGGCCAGTTCGGCGGCCAGTTCCAGCAGTGCCTGCGGCTCACCTTCGCGCAGTTCCAGTTCCAGCTCGCAGATTTCTTCCTTGCGCTTGCCGGCGATCACGAAGCCTTGGTCTAGCGCCGCCTCGATCACCACCTTGCTCTTGCCACGGCCCCAGGCGATTTCAGCGAATTCACGGGTGAAGTCGGTGGTGAACAGCGGCTTGATGGTCTTTTTGTCCAGGTCGGCCAGTTGCTCGGGCCAGCAGGTGGCGTCGAGCTTTTTCAGGTCGAGCTTGACCTTGTCCAGCTGCCATTCGTGCTCGTTACGCTCGGAAAGCCCGGCCACGCTGGTGCCGCGGCACTTGAGGGTCTGGATGATGGCCTCGCCGTCGCGGCGCAGGCGCAGCGCGACGCGGGCGGCAGACAGCTCGCGCTCGGGGGTGTCGAAGTACTGGTTGGTCAGTTCGCGGGTCTGCCAGCCGGACTTGTTGCGCTTTTTCAGCAGAGGGTGCTCGCGCAGGGCGGCAAGGGTCTCGCGGCTGGCGCGGAGCTTGAGTTCGGTTTCTTTGTGCATCACAGGCTCGAAGGAGGGGGCGTGGTTGCCAAGGAGTTTACAGGAGTCGGCTGTCGACTGTTGGATCGTGGTGGCTTCTTCGCGGGGCAAGCCCACGAAGAAGCCACCACGGTTGCCCTGCGAACGAATGGCATTGCTATGATGGGCAACGCTTCCAAGGAGTACGCGCATGCCGTTGCCGACGCTGAAAGACCAGTTCGCCGCTTTGATCGCCGCGCCTTCGGTCAGTTGCACCCAGCCTGCGCTGGACCAATCCAACCGCCAGGTCATCGACCTGTTGGCCGGCTGGCTGGGCGACCTTGGCTTCAAGTGCGACATCCAGCAGGTCAGCCCCGGCAAATTCAACTTGCTGGCCAGCCGCGGCACGGGCCCAGGCGGCCTGGTGCTTGCCGGGCACAGCGACACCGTGCCCTATGACGAACAGTTGTGGGCCAGCGACCCGCTGAAGCTGACCGAGGCCGATGGCCGCTGGGTCGGCTTGGGGAGCTGCGACATGAAGGGCTTCTTCGCGCTGGTCATCGAAGCGGTCATCCCGCTGCTGGAGCACGACTTCAAGCAGCCATTGCTGATTCTTGCCACCTGCGACGAAGAAAGCTCCATGTCCGGCGCCCGTGCCTTGGCCGAGGCCGGCCAACCGCTTGGCAGGGCCGCGGTGATTGGCGAGCCCACCGGGCTGCGGCCGATTCGTATGCACAAGGGCATCCTCATGGACCGCATTGATATCCTCGGGCGCAGTGGCCATTCCTCAGACCCAAGCCTGGGCCGTAGCGCCATGGAGGCGATGCACGCGGTGATGGGCGAACTGATGGGCCTGCGCCAGCAATGGCAGCAACGCTACCGCAACCCGCAATTCAGCGTGCCGACCCCGACCATGAACTTTGGCTGCATCCACGGCGGTGACAACCCCAACCGCATCTGCGGCCAATGTGCCCTGGAATTCGACCTGCGCCCGCTGCCAGGTATGGATGTGGAGCAGCTGCGCGCGGCTATCCGCGACAAGCTGGTGCCCGTGGCAGAGCGCTTCGAGGTGCGCATCGATTATGCGCCGCTGTTCCCAGAGGTGCCGCCATTCGAGCAAGCTGCCGACGCCGAACTGGTGCAAGTGGCAGAGCGCCTGAGCGGTCATCGCGCCGAAGCGGTGGCGTTCGGCACCGAAGCGCCTTATCTTCAGCAACTGGGCTGTCAGACCATCGTGCTGGGCCCTGGCGACATCGCCTGTGCCCACCAGCCCGGCGAATACCTTGAAATGTCACGAATCGAGCCTACCGTGCGTCTATTGCGTGACCTGATCCGGCACTATTGCCTGCACTAAACGTCAATCGAACTGATTCGTTCCTGCCTAGAGGAGACCGCGCGTGACCGCAAGCCTGTTCCGACGATGATCCTGAACGCCCCCTGTATCGCCGTTCTCCGTCCACTTATCCACAGGCCCTGTCATGCCCGATTACGTCAACTGGTTGCGTCATGCATCCCCGTACATCAATGCCCATCGCGACTGCACCTTCGTGGTCATGCTCCCAGGCGATGGGGTTGAACACCCTAATTTCGGCAACATCGTCCACGACCTGGTGCTGCTGCACAGCCTCGGCGTGCGCCTGGTGCTGGTGCATGGTTCGCGCCCGCAGATCGAAAGCCGCTTGGCTGACCGCGGCCTGACCCCGCACTACCACCATGGCCTGCGCATCACCGATGCCGCCACCCTGGACTGCGTGATCGATGCCGTCGGCGCCTTGCGCCTGGCCATCGAGGCGCGCCTGTCGATGGACATTGCCGCTTCGCCGATGCAGGGCTCGCGCCTGCGCGTAGCGTCCGGCAACTTGGTCACGGCGCGGCCGATCGGCGTGCTGGAAGGGGTGGACTACCATCACACCGGCGAGGTGCGCCGGGTCGACCGCAAGGGCATCAGCCGCCTGCTCGACGAGCGTTCCATCGTGCTGTTGTCGCCGCTGGGCTACTCGCCCACGGGTGAAATTTTTAACCTGGCCTGTGAAGACGTGGCCACCCGTGCCGCCATCGAGTTGGGCGCCGACAAGCTGCTGCTGTTCGGTGCCGAGCCAGGCCTGCTGGACGAAAGCGGCAAGCTGGTGCGTGAGCTGCGCCCACAGCAGGTTGCCCCGCATTTGCAGCGCCTGGGCAGTGATTACCAGGGCGAGCTGCTGGACGCCGCGGCCGAGGCCTGCAAGGGCGGAGTGGCGCGCAGCCATATCGTCAGCTATGCCGAGGACGGCGCCTTGCTGACCGAGCTGTTCACCCGTGGCGGTGGCGGCACGCTGGTGTCGCAGGAGCAGTTCGAAGTGGTGCGCGAGGCAACCATCGAGGATGTGGGTGGCCTGCTGGAGCTGATCAGCCCGCTGGAAGAGCAGGGCATTCTGGTGCGTCGTTCGCGCGAAGTCCTGGAGCGGGAGATCGAGCAGTTCAGCGTGGTGGAGCGCGAAGGCATGATCATCGCCTGTGCGGCGCTGTACCCGATTGCCGACTCCGAAGCCGGGGAGCTAGCGTGTCTGGCGGTGAACCCGGAGTACCGCCATGGCGGGCGCGGGGACGAGTTGCTGGAGCGTATCGAAAGCCGGGCGCGGCAGATGGGCTTGAATACCCTGTTCGTGCTTACCACGCGTACGGCGCATTGGTTCCGTGAACGCGGGTTTGCGCCGAGTGGAGTGGAGCGGCTGCCAGCGGCGCGGGCTTCGCTGTACAACTACCAGCGCAATTCGAAGATTTTCGAGAAATCCCTGTAAGCCTGTACCGGCCTCTTCGCGGGTAAACCCGCTCCTACAGGATTCTCACCGGGCCTGAGCCTTCCGAAGGACCTGTAGGAGCGGGTTTACCCGCGAAGCAGGCGACGCGGTGCAGAATGAAAAACGCCGCCCTAGTGGGCGGCGTTTTTGCTTACACGGTATGCAGATACCAGTTGTACTCGAGGTCGGAGATCGAGTGTTCGAACTCCTCCAGCTCGCTCTCCTTGCACGCGACAAAGATATCGATGTACTTCGGATCGATGTACTTGTTCAGGATTTCGCTGTCGTCCAGCTCGCGCAGTGCATCGCGCAGGTTGTTCGGCAGGCTCTGCTCCAGCTGCTCGTACGAGTTGCCTTCAATCGGCTCACCTGGCTCGACCTTGTTGGTCAGGCCATGGTGCACGCCGGCCAGCACAGCGGCCATCATCAGGTACGGGTTGGCGTCGGCACCTGCCACGCGGTGTTCGAGGCGCACGGCGTCCGGCGAGCCGGTCGGTACGCGCAGGGCTACGGTGCGGTTGTCCAGGCCCCAGCTTGGCGCGTTCGGTACGTAGAACTGTGCGCCAAAACGGCGGTACGAGTTGACGTTCGGGCACAGGAACGCCATGGACGCAGGCAGGGTCTCGAGCACACCGCCGACAGCGTGACGTAATGCGGCGTTCTGCTCGGGATCCTCGCTGGTGAAGATGTTGTTGCCATCTTTGTCCAGCACGGAAATGTGTACATGCAGGCCGTTACCTGCCTGGCCCGGGTAGGGCTTGGCCATGAAGGTGGTGTCCATTTCATGGTCGTAGGCGATGTTCTTGATCAACCGCTTGAGCAGTACCGCGTAGTCGCAGGCCTTGAGCGGGTCTGGCACGTGGTGCAGGTTGACTTCGAACTGCGCCGGGGCGCTTTCCTTGACGATGGCGTCGGCCGGGATGCCTTGTTCCTTGGCGCCTTCCAGGATGTCCTGCAGGCAGTCGGCATATTCGTCGAGGTCGTCGATCAGGTACACCTGGGTCGACTGCGGGCGCTTGCCCGAGATTGGCGAGCGCGGCGGCTGTGGGCGGCCGTTCACGTTCTCCTGGTCGATCAGGTAGAACTCCAGCTCGAACGCGGCGCAGATGGTCAGGCCCATTTCGTCGAACTTGCTCACCACCTGACGCAGTACTTCACGAGGGTCGGCGAAGAATGGTTCGCCTTCGATCTCGTGCATGGTCATCAGTAGCTGGGCAGTGGGGCGCTTTTGCCACGGTTCGTTACAGAGTGTGTCGGGGATTGGATAGCAGATACGGTCAGCATCGCCGATGTCCAGGCCAAGGCCGGTGCTTTCGACAGTGGAACCGTTGATATCCAGGGCGAAGAGGGAGGCCGGCAGATTGATGCCTTTCTCGTAAACCTTGTGGAGGCTGGTGCGCTCAATGCGCTTGCCACGCACCACACCATTCATATCTGCAATCAGAAGGTCAACGTAGAGAACCTCAGGATGTTCCTTAAGGAACGCGTTCGCTTCGTTAAGCTGAACGGCACGCGGGGGTACCGACATGATGCAACACCTTTGTTGTTAAAAATATCAATCAAGGGGGGCTTGCAGGACCAGTCAACCGAAAAGCCATACTGATGTCAAGCCAACTCCATGATGCCCTGAAATGGCACATCTACGGCAGATTTGCTGCATATCGGGGCGTGCCATTATCCGCTATTTACGCTGGAAAGGGTGATCTGAAGCATGCCGTGTTTTATTTTTTACGCAGGAGTTGTGTAAAAAAATGAACAAGGCTAAGCTCGGTCTCAACCCAGAACACAATAATACGAGGGTCACATGGTCCGCTTGCCGCGACCTGAAAGCACTGTCTGTACAGTGCCATCGGGTACCTCCGCCGTTTTTGCAAGCTTCGTCAATGGCGTGGCCACCCTGGCCGCAATAATTGACGTTTGGCGTTTCCGGACCCGCCCTCGTAGCGGTTTACCGCCCTTCGTTTCGTCTTCCTGCCTTTCGAACTCATTACGGACACAGCTGATTTCAGTGTATCCACTGTGGCTCTGCGCGGGGGTTTTTGCTTTAGCAATGTACTCCATCCAGAATCAGTGCGCGGACCACCTTACCTCCTGAGGTATTTATGAGTAACAACCTCGACCAGCTCACCGATTGGTTGAAAGAGCACAAGATCACCGAAGTCGAATGCATGATCAGTGACCTGACCGGCATCACGCGCGGCAAGATTTCGCCTACCAACAAGTTTATCGCCGAAAAAGGCATGCGCCTGCCTGAAAGCGTGCTGCTGCAGACCGTGACCGGCGACTACGTCGACGACGACATCTATTACGAACTGCTCGACCCGGCGGACATCGACATGATCTGCCGCCCCGACGAAAACGCCGTGTTCCTGGTACCGTGGGCCATCGAGCCAACCGCCCAGGTGATCCACGACACCTACGACAAGAAGGGCAACCCGGTCGAACTGTCGCCGCGCAACGTGCTGAAAAAAGTACTCCAGCTCTACGCCGACAAGGGCTGGCAGCCGATCGTCGCGCCCGAGATGGAGTTCTACCTGACCAAGCGTAGCGAAGACCCGGACTTCCCACTGCAGCCGCCGGTAGGCCGCTCGGGCCGCCCAGAAACCGGCCGCCAGTCGTTCTCGATCGAGGCCGCCAACGAATTCGACCCGCTGTTCGAAGATGTTTACGACTGGTGCGAACTGCAGCAACTGGACCTCGACACGCTGATCCACGAAGACGGCACGGCGCAGATGGAGATCAACTTCCGTCACGGTAACGCCCTGCACTTGGCCGACCAGATCCTGGTGTTCAAGCGCACCATGCGCGAGGCCGCGCTCAAGCACAACGTGGCCGCCACCTTCATGGCCAAGCCCATGACCGGCGAGCCGGGCAGTGCCATGCACCTGCACCAGAGCGTGGTCGATGTGGCCACTGGCAAAAACATCTTCAGCAACGACGACGGCAGCATGAGCGAGCTGTTCCTGCACCACATCGGTGGCCTGCAGAAGTTCATCCCCGAGGCGCTGCCGCTGTTCGCCCCCAACGTCAACTCGTTCCGCCGCTTCCTGCCTGACACTTCAGCGCCGGTGAACGTGGAGTGGGGTGAAGAAAACCGCACCGTCGGCCTGCGCGTGCCGGACGCTGGCCCGCAAAGCCGCCGGGTCGAGAACCGCCTGCCGGGCGCCGACGCCAACCCTTACCTGGCCATTGCCGCCAGCCTGCTGTGTGGCTACATCGGCATGGTCGAAGGCATCGAAGCCAGTGCGCCAGTTCAGGGCCGTGGCTACGAACGCCGCAACCTGCGCCTGCCTCTGACCATCGAAGATGCCCTGGAACGTATGGAAAACAGCCATTCGTTGGTGCAGTACCTGGGCAAGAAATTCATTACCGGCTACGTCGCCACCAAGCGCGCCGAGCACGAAAATTTCAAACGCGTCATCAGTTCCTGGGAGCGTGAGTTCCTGCTGTTCGCTGTCTGATCAACCCTGGTGCCGCAGGAGCGCGGCTGTCGAATAACGGAGAAGCACATGAGCGTCAAAAAGCCGCAAACCCGTGAATGGCAAACCCTGAGCGGGGAGCATCATCTCGCGCCTTTCAGTGACTACAAGCAACTGAAGGAGAAGGGGCCGCGCATCATCACCAAGGCCCAGGGTGTGCATTTGTGGGACAGCGAGGGGCACAAGATCCTCGACGGCATGGCCGGCCTGTGGTGCGTGGCGGTGGGGTATGGCCGTGAAGAACTGGTGCAGGCGGCAGAGAAGCAAATGCGTGAACTGCCGTACTACAACCTGTTCTTCCAGACCGCCCACCCGCCTGCGCTGGAGCTGGCCAAGGCAATCGCCGACGTGGCGCCGCAAGGCATGACCCATGTGTTCTTCACTGGCTCCGGCTCCGAAGGTAACGACACCGTGCTGCGCATGGTGCGCCATTACTGGGCGCTGAAAGGCAAGCCACAGAAGCAGACCATTATTGGCCGCATCAACGGTTACCACGGCTCCACCGTGGCCGGTGCCAGCCTGGGCGGCATGAGCGGCATGCACGAGCAGGGCGGCCTGCCGATTCCGGGCATCGTGCATATTCCGCAGCCGTACTGGTTTGGCGAAGGCGGCGACATGACCCCGGATGACTTCGGTGTGTGGGCGGCTGAGCAACTGGAGCAGAAAATTCTCGAAGTCGGCGAAGACAACGTTGCCGCCTTTATCGCCGAGCCGATCCAGGGCGCTGGCGGCGTGATCATCCCGCCGGACACCTACTGGCCGAAGGTGAAAGAGATCCTCGCCAAGTACGACATCCTGTTCGTCGCCGACGAAGTGATCTGCGGTTTCGGCCGCACCGGCGAGTGGTTCGGCTCCGACTACTACGACCTCAAGCCCGACCTGATGACCATCGCCAAGGGCCTGACCTCCGGTTACATCCCCATGGGCGGTGTAATCGTGCGTGACACCGTGGCCCAGGTACTCAGTGAAGGCGGCGACTTCAACCATGGCTTCACCTACTCCGGCCACCCGGTGGCGGCTGCGGTAGGCCTGGAAAACCTGCGCCTTCTGCGCGACGAAAAAATCGTCGAGAAGGCGCGCACTGAAGCGGCACCGTATTTGCAGAAGCGTTTGCGTGAGCTGCAGGACCACCCGCTGGTGGGCGAGGTACGCGGCCTGGGCCTGCTCGGCGCGATCGAGCTGGTCAAGGACAAGGCCACCCGCAGCCGTTACGAAGGCAAGGGCGTGGGCATGATCTGCCGCACCTTCTGCTTCGAAAATGGCCTGATCATGCGTGCGGTAGGTGACACCATGATCATCGCGCCGCCGCTGGTCATCAGCCATGCAGAGATCGACGAGTTGGTGGAAAAGGCGCGCAAATGCCTCGATTTGACGCTCGAAGCGATTCGTTGACAGTTTGCTAGGCTAGCGATGTGACATTAAGTGGTTACAAGGGTCTGCTTTCCTTGAAACAGGGCCTTGTAACTTGCCAGACTAGCGACTGTTTCAGTCGCCGCGCGCTCTGCACCGTAGGTCCTGGCTGCTGGACAGTTGCTAAATAAAAATTCTGGAGCATTACGCATGAATAAAATGGGCAAGACGTTGCTGGCCGCCGCCCTGATGGGTGCCATGGCCTCCGCTGTTCAGGCTGAAGACAAAGTGTTGAACGTCTACAACTGGTCGGACTACATCGCTCCGGACACCATCGCCAAGTTCGAGAAGCAGACCGGTATCAAGGTCAAGTACGACGTCTTCGACAGCAACGAAACCCTTGAAGCCAAGCTGCTGGCGGGCAAGTCGGGCTACGACATCGTGGTGCCGTCCAACAACTTCCTGGCCAAGCAGATCAAGGCTGGCGTGTACGAAGAACTGGACCGTTCCAAGCTGCCGAACTGGAAAAACCTCGACCCGGACCTGCTCAAAGCCGTTGGCGATGCCAGCGACAAGGACAACAAGCACGCTTTCCCGTACATGTGGGGCTCGATCGGCATCGGCTATAACCCTGAGAAGGTCAAGGCCGCGCTGGGCGTGGACAAGATCGACTCGTGGGATGCGGTGTTCAAACCCGAGAACATTGCCAAACTCAAGAGCTGCGGTGTGAGCTTCCTGGATGCCCCGACCGAAATGCTGCCGGCCGCGCTGCACTACCTGGGCCTGCCGAGCAACAGCACCAAGAAAGAAGACTTGAAGGCCGCCGAGGACCTGTTCCTCAAGATTCGTCCTTCGATCACCTACTTCCACTCGTCCAAGTACATCGGTGACATGGCCAACGGCAACATCTGCGTGGCCGTCGGTTATTCGGGTGACCTGGAGCAGTCCAAGGCCCGCGCCCACGAAGCTGGCGACAAGGTCAAAGTGGACTACGTCATTCCGAAGGAAGGTGCCGGTACCTTCTACGACATGGTCGCCATCCCTAAGGATGCCGAGCACAAAGACGCTGCCTACCAGTTCATGGACTTCCTGATGCAGCCAGAAATCATGGCTGAAATCACCAATGCCGTGCGCTTCCCGAACGGCAACCAGGCGGCCACTGCGTTCGTTGACAAAGACATCACCAGCGACCCGAGCATCTACCCGCCAGCCGAAGTGAAGAAGCAGCTGTACGCAATCGCTGCGCCTGACGCTTCTGTGCAGCGTGTGATCACCCGTAGCTGGACCAAGATCAAATCGGGCAAGTAAGCCCGATGCAGCAGCTCTGGGCCGGTGTTTCCCGGCCCAGAGCCAGTGAAAGGCAATTGATGATTGCGGCATCGAAGCTGCGAAGGTAAGTTGCGCGCCGGTTTTGCGTGTGCGGCGGCATTGTCGCTACCCAGGCACTGATTGTGAGGAGCACCCACTTGTCTATTTCTGTATTCCGCAAGGCCTTGATGGCTGGCGCGGGCCTGACGCTGGCATGCAGCGTCCAAGCGGCGCCTACGGTGCACTTCTACAACTGGTCCGACTACATCGGCCCGACCACACTCGCGGACTTCGAGAAAACCACGGGCATCAAGCCCGTGCAGGACGTGTTCGACTCCAATGAAACCCTGGAAGGCAAGCTGCTGGCCGGTAACACCGGCTATGACGTGGTAGTGCCGTCCAACCATTTCCTCGGCAAGCAGATCAAAGCGGGCGCATTCCAGAAGCTCGACAAGCACCTGCTGCCCAACTATGCCAACCTCGACCCGGCGCTGATGAAGCGCCTGGAAAAGAACGACCCAGGCAACCAGTACGCCGTGCCTTACCTATGGGGCACCAACGGCATCGGTTACAACGTCGACAAGGTGAAGGCCGCGCTGGGCGTCGACACCATCGATTCCTGGGCCGTGCTGTTCGAACCCGAGAATATGAAGAAGCTCTCCAAGTGCGGTGTGGCCTTCCTCGACTCGGCGGACGAAATGCTCCCGGCAGTGCTCAACTACATGGGCCTCAACCCCAACAGCACCGACCCCAAGGATTACGCCAAGGCCGAGCAGAAGTTGCTGGCGGTACGCCCGTACGTGACTTACTTCCACTCGTCCAAATACATCACCGACCTGGCCAACGGCGACATCTGCGTCGCGGCAGGTTTTTCGGGTGATGTGTTCCAGGCCAAGGCCCGCGCTATCGAGGCGAAGAAGGGCGTGAACCTGGCCTACGCCATTCCCAAGGAAGGCGGCAACCTCTGGTTCGACGTGCTGGCGATCCCCGCGGACGCCAAGAATGTCAAAGAGGCGCATGCCTTCATCAACTATTTGCTGAAGCCTGAGGCTATCGCCCAGGTCAGTGATTACGTCGGTTACGCCAACCCGAACCCCAAGGCTGGCGACCTGATGGACCAGGCCGTGAGGACTGACGCCGCGGTTTACCCACCGCAGGAAGTGCTGGACAAGATGTTCGTGAATTCAGAGTTGCCACCCAAAGTGCAACGGCTGATGACCCGTAGCTGGACCAAGGTCAAGTCGGGCAAGTAAAAATCCAGACCCGCTGCGGCACCTGCAGGGCAGGCCACGCGGGCACAAAAATCTTGTTGGGAGTTTCACTCATGGCAGTTGCCTCCGGTGCCTATAAAAAAGCCCTCGAGGGTGGCCAGCAACCCAAGCAGGTGCTGGTCAAGATCGACCGGGTTACGAAAAAGTTCGACGAAACGGTAGCCGTGGACGATGTGTCCCTGGAAATCCGCAAGGGCGAGATCTTCGCCCTGCTGGGTGGCTCCGGTTCTGGCAAGTCCACCTTGCTGCGTATGCTGGCCGGCTTCGAACGCCCCACAGAAGGGCGGATTTTGCTCGATGGCGTCGACATCACCGACATGCCGCCCTACGAGCGGCCGATCAATATGATGTTCCAGTCCTACGCGCTGTTCCCGCACATGACCGTGGCGCAGAACATCGCCTTTGGCCTGCAGCAGGACAAGCTGCCCAAGGCAGACATCGACGCCCGCGTGGCCGAGATGCTCAAACTGGTGCACATGACTCAGTACGCCAAGCGCAAGCCACACCAGTTGTCTGGTGGCCAACGCCAGCGCGTGGCCCTGGCCCGCTCCCTGGCCAAGCGCCCCAAGCTGCTGCTGCTCGACGAGCCGATGGGCGCACTGGACAAGAAACTGCGTTCGCAGATGCAGCTTGAGCTGGTGGAGATCATCGAGCGCGTGGGTGTGACCTGCGTGATGGTGACCCACGACCAGGAAGAGGCCATGACCATGGCCCAGCGCATCGCCATCATGCACCTGGGTTGGATCGCCCAGATTGGCTCGCCTGTGGATATCTACGAGACCCCCACCAGCCGCCTGGTGTGCGAGTTCATCGGCAACGTCAACCTGTTCGAAGGTGAAGTGGTCGACGATGCCGAAGGCCACGCGATCATTGCCAGCCCGGAGCTGGAGCGCAAAATCTACGTCGGCCACGGCATCACTACGTCGGTAGAAGACAAGCACATCACCTACGCACTGCGCCCGGAAAAAATGCTGGTCACCACCCAGCAACCAACCTGCGAGCACAACTGGTCGCGCGGCAAGGTGCACGACATCGCCTACCTGGGTGGCCACTCGGTGTTCTACGTCGAGCTGCCGAGCGGCAAGGTCGTGCAGTCGTTCGTCGCCAACGCCGAGCGTCAGGGCACACGGCCTACCTGGGGCGATGAAGTGTACGTGTGGTGGGAAGACGACAGCGGCGTGGTACTGCGGTCATGAAACTGCGCAAGCTCAAGCGAGCCTTCCAGCGCCTGACCCCGCAAGGGCGGCATGTGGTGATCGGCGTGCCGTTCATCTGGCTGTTCCTGTTCTTCATGCTGCCGTTCTTCATCGTGCTGAAAATCAGCTTTGCCGAAGCTGATGTGGCGATCCCGCCGTACACCGAGATCTACAGCTACGTCGAAGACAAGATTCAGCTGGTGCTGAACCTGGCCAACTACGGCCTGTTGACCGAGGACGAGCTGTACCTCTCGGCCTACTTGGGTTCATTGAAGATGGCCTTCTTCAGCACCTTGCTGTGCCTGCTGATCGGCTTCCCGATGGCCTACGCCATCGCCAACGCCAAGAAGGAGACCCAAACGGTCTTGCTGTTGCTGATCATGATGCCGACCTGGACCGCGATCCTGATTCGGGTCTACGCCTGGATGGGTATTCTGAGTAACAACGGCCTGCTTAATGGCTTCTTGCTGTGGACTGGGTTGATCGACCAGCCGCTGCAAATCCTCAACACCAACCTGGCGGTGTACATCGGCGTGGTTTATTCGTACCTGCCGTTCATGATCCTGCCGTTGTTCGCCAACTTGGTGAAGCACGACCCGAGCCTGCTTGAAGCGGCTTCGGACCTGGGGTCGAGCACCTTCAACAGCTTTTGGAAGATCACCGTACCGCTGTCGAAAAACGGCATCATCGCCGGCTGCATGCTGGTGTTCATCCCGGTGGTGGGCGAGTTCGTGATTCCTGAGCTGCTTGGCGGCCCGGAAACCCTGATGATCGGTAAAGTGCTGTGGCAAGAGTTCTTCAACAACCGTGACTGGCCGGTGGCATCCGCCTTGGCGGTGGTGATGCTGGCGATCCTGATTGTGCCGATCCTGCTGTTCAACCGTAGCCAGGCTAAAGAGATGGAGGGCCGCGCATGAAACGCTTCAGTTTCTCCAAGCTGATGCTGGTGCTCGGCTTGCTGTTCATCTACCTGCCGATGCTGATCTTGGTGATCTACTCGTTCAACGCCTCCAAGCTGGTAACGGTATGGGGTGGTTGGTCGATCAAGTGGTACGTCGGCTTGCTCGACAACACCCAGCTGATGGGTTCGGTAATGCGCTCGCTGGAAATCGCCTGCTACACAGCGGTAGCGGCGGTGGCGCTGGGTACGCTGGCGGCTTTCGTGCTGACCCGGGTTACCCGTTTCAAGGGCCGCACGCTGTTCGGTGGCCTGGTCACCGCGCCGCTGGTGATGCCCGAGGTGATTACCGGCCTGTCGCTGTTGCTGCTGTTCGTAGCCATGGCGCAGATGATCGGCTGGCCGCAGGAGCGTGGCATTGTCACCATCTGGATCGCCCACACCACGTTCTGTGCAGCATATGTGGCAGTAGTGGTGTCGGCTCGCCTGCGTGAGCTGGACCTGTCTATCGAGGAAGCGGCGATGGACCTGGGTGCCAAGCCGTGGAAGGTGTTCTTCCTGATCACCATCCCGATGATCGCGCCGTCGCTGGCGGCGGGCGGCATGATGTCGTTCGCGCTGTCGCTGGACGACCTGGTACTGGCCAGCTTCGTCTCCGGCCCGGGTTCGACCACCTTGCCGATGGAAGTGTTCTCGGCGGTACGGTTGGGTGTGAAGCCTGAGATCAACGCTGTCGCCAGTTTGATTCTGCTGTCGGTGTCGCTGGTGACCTTCTTTGTCTGGTACTTCAGCCGCCGCGCTGAAGAGCATCGTCGCAAGGCGATTCAGCAGGCCATCGAAGAGGGGGCGGCGGCGAATGCCTCGCAGCCACAGGTCAAGCGCCCGACGCAGGTGGCTGCGTCGGCCTGACCCGGCCCTTTCGCGGGTGAACCCGCTCCCACAGGAATATCACTGCCTCGGGCCTGTGTTGATCCCTGTGGGAGCGGGTTTACCCGCGAATGCCTCAACTCTGATTTAAAGCCAGACTGCATCCCAGTGTGGATAGTCCCTTACACGGTTGACCAGTCCAGCCCGCAAGGGGTTGGCAACGATGTACCTGGCGACATGCACCATGCTTTCCTCCCGCCTTAAAGCCCGGTCCTGATACCCAGACTGCCATACCGGATCATGCTCAACCCCCGCCTGATGCAAAACCAGACTGGACCTGGACTTGAACCTGCGCGTCAAGGTGCCCAGCGTCGTGCCTTTCAACTCGATCAGCCAATGCAGATGGTCCGGCATCAGTACCCAAGCCAGTGACCGGCAGGCATGTTCCTCATCCGACTGGCGCAGTTGGTGTATGACCAGTCGGGCATGGTGGAAGTCATGGAACAGTGGCTTGCGCTGGTGGGTGACTGTGGTGAGCAGATAGAGCCTGCCAAGCTCTGAATAGCGACCACGGCGGAGTAGATGGGATTGGGCCTTAGGCATTGATTCTTCCTTGAAAAAGATGACCTCTCCAAGGTAGTGGTTGTGATGCAGGCATCGTGCAGTGGATGGTTTCTGGATATGGCAGAGGCTAGTGTGTGACTGTGCCGGCCCTTTCGCGGGTGAACCCGCTCCCACAGGTATTGCGCAACCCCTGAAGTCTGCACATGACCCTGTGGGAGCGGGTTCACCCGTGAAAGGGCTGCACAGGCGCCGAAAATGCCAGCTTGATTCCCGTCAGTGCCGTTTATCCAACCCTGAACTACGCTGACAGTCGCATCCCACGAATCATTTGCGCGCAAGCAAGGAGCCTGCATGACGTTGATGGGTCCGCTGTTGGTTGTTTGCCTGGGGCTGGTGTCGCTGCTGTCAGGCTGTAGCAAGGAAGAACAGACCGAGCAGCTGCCTCGGGTTGGCGTGCAACAGGTATCTCCGACCGATTTCGCTGCCAGGGTCACCCTGACCGGCGATGTGCAGGCGCGGGTGCAGACCGACCTGTCGTTCCGGGTGGGCGGCAAGATCATTTCGCGCAGCGTCGATGTCGGCGACCACGTCAAGGCCAACCAGGTGCTCGCGCGCCTGGACCCGAAAGACTTGCAGAACAACGTCGACTCGGCCAAGGCAGAGGTGTTTGCTGCGCAGGCGCGGGTCACCCAGACCAGCGCTGCCTTCGTGCGCCAGCAAAAGCTGCTGCCCAAGGGCTACACCAGCCAAAGCGAATACGATTCTGCCGAAGCTGCACTGCGCAGCAACCAGAGCGCGCTCAAGGCTGCCCAGGCACAACTGGCCAATGCCAACGAGCAACTGAGCTACACCGCACTGGTCTCCGAGGCGGATGGGGTCATCACCGAGCGCCAGGCCGAGGTCGGCCAAGTAGTGCAGGCGACCATGCCAATTTTCAGCCTGGCCACAGACGGCGACCGTGATGCCGTGTTCAACGTCTACGAATCGCTGCTGGTGGCCCCACCCAGCGATGCCGGGGTGATCGTCAGCCTGCTGGATGACCCCAAAATCCAGGCCCGGGGCTTCGTACGCGAGATCACCCCAACCGTGTCGGCACAAAGCGGCACGGTGCAGGTCAAGGTAGGGCTCAAAGACGTGCCGCCTGGGATGCAATTGGGCGCCCCGGTGACCGCCACCACCAATGCCCAGGGCCGCCCGAGCATCGAACTACCGTGGTCGGCGCTGACCAAGGCTCTGCATGAACCTGCCGTGTGGGTAGTAGGCGAGGGCGACAAGGTGGAGCTGCGCAAGGTCGAGGTCACCCGTTACCTCACCGGCAAGATCGTCATCGCCAGTGGCCTGAAGGGCGGCGAAACTGTGGTCGTCAACGGGGGGCAGTTGCTGCACCCTGGAATGCAGGTAGAGAAAATCGACGGCAAGGCCCCAGGGAGTAAGCTATGAAGCCTCTGCTGCTGTTGATCTCCACCGGTATGCTGCTGAGCGCCTGTAGCAGCGAAGAGAAAGCTCCCGAGCCAGTTCGCCCGGTCCTGTCGGTAACGGTGGAACCGCAGGTGCAAGCGCAACTCGGGCGCTTTGCTGGCAGTATCCAGGCGCGCTTCGAGAGCACCCTGGGCTTTCGCGTTTCTGGGCGTATCGCCCGGCGCTGGCTGGATGTGGGCGCTCAGGTGAAGCCGGGTGACACCCTGGCCACCCTCGACCCGACCGACCAGCAAAACCAGTTGCGCGCCGCCGAAGGCGACCTGGCCAAGGTGCAGGCGCAGTGGATCAACGCCCAGGCGGATGCCCGCCGCCAGCAACAGTTGTACGACCGTGGCGTAGGTGCCCAGGCCCAGCTGGATATTGCCCAAACCAACCTGAAAACCACCAGTGCGGCCTTGGAGCAGGCGCGTTCTGCGCTTAGCCAGGCCCGCGACCAGCTTGACTACAGCACTCTGCGCAGCGACCACGCCGCAGTGATTACCGACTGGAAAGCCGAAGCCGGGCAAACCGTTACCGCTGGCCAGGCCGTGGTGACCCTGGCCCGGCCTGATGTGAAGGAAGCGGTGATCGACCTACCGATCGGCCTGGCCGAGCAGCTGAGCAAAGGCCTGACCTTCACCGTTGCTTCGCAACTCGACCCCACCATCAACACCACCGCTAGCCTGCGCGAACTGGAGCCCCAGGCCGACGCCACCACCCGCACCCGTCGCGCCCGCCTGACCCTGGCCAGCACGCCCGCAGCTTTCCACCTGGGCACTGCCATCAGCGTGACCTTGAGCTCGGCAGTGACGCCCCGTAGCGAACTGCCCCTGAGCGCATTGCTTGAGCGCGATGGCAAGACCCAGGTGTGGGTGATCGACCCACAACAGAAAACCGTGGCCACCCGTGACGTGGCCCTGATCGCTCGCACCGACGAGAGCATCGTCCTGACTTCGGGCGTACAGCCCGGCGAGCGGGTAGTGACCGCGGGCGTGAACAGCCTCAAGCCTGGCCAGAAGGTCACCTTCGACGAGGATGCGCAATGAAAGGAAGCTTCAACCTGTCCGAGTGGGCACTCAAGCATCAATCGTTCGTCTGGTACCTGATGTTCGTTGGTTTGCTAATGGGGATCTTCTCCTACTTCAACCTGGGCCGTGAGGAAGACCCCTCGTTCACCATCAAAACCATGGTGATCCAGACCCGTTGGCCCGGCGCGACCCAGGACGAAACCCTGTACCAGGTCACCGACCGCATCGAGAAAAAGCTCGAAGAGCTCGACTCGCTCGACTACACCAAAAGCTACACCCGCCCCGGTGAGTCCACGGTTTATGTGTACCTGCGCGATACCACGAAGGCCAAGGACATCCCGGAAATCTGGTACCAGGTGCGCAAGAAGATCCAGGATATCCGCGGCCAGTTCCCCCAGGGCATTCAGGGGCCAGCCTTCAACGACGAGTTTGGCGACGTATTCGGCTCGATCTACGCCTTTACCTCCGACGGGCTGACCCTGCGCCAGCTACGCGACTACGTTGAACAAGCCCGCGCCGAAGTGCGCGATGTGCCCAACATCGGCAAGATCGAGCTGGTCGGTACTCAGGACGAAGTGCTTTACCTCAACTTCTCCACGCGCAAGCTGGCAGCCTTGGGCATCGACCAGCGTCAGGTAATGCAGGCCCTGCAATCGCAGAACGCGGTGACCCCGGCCGGGGTCATCGAGGCAGGCCCCGAGCGCATCTCGGTGCGCACCACCGGCCAGTTCGCCTCGGAGAAGGACCTGCAAACCGTCAACCTGAAAATCAACGACCGCTTCTTCCGCCTGGCTGATATTGCCAACATCGAGCGTGGCTACGTCGACCCGCCAGCGCCGATGTTCCGCTTCAACGGCCAGACGGCCATCGGCCTGGCTATTGGCATGAAGGCCGGCGGCAACATGCAGGTATTCGGTGCGGCACTGAAAAAGAAAATGGACAGCGTGATCACCGACTTGCCGGTCGGGGTGGGCGTGCACACCGTTTCCGACCAGGCAGTGGTCGTCAAGCAGGCGGTCGGCGGCTTTACCGGCGCGTTGTTCGAAGCGGTGGTGATCGTGCTGGCGGTGAGCTTCGTCAGCCTTGGCGTGCGCGCTGGGTTGGTGGTGGCCTGCTCGATCCCATTGGTGCTGGCGATGGTCTTCGTGTTCATGGAGTACAGCGGTATCACCATGCAGCGCATTTCGTTGGGCGCATTGATCATCGCCCTCGGCCTGCTGGTGGATGATGCGATGATCACCGTGGAGGTCATGGTCACACGTTTGGAAATGGGCGAAAGCAAGGAGCAGGCAGCGACGTTCGCCTACACCTCAACAGCATTCCCCATGCTCACCGGCACCTTGGTGACCGTGGCCGGTTTCGTGCCCATCGGGCTCAATGCCAGTTCGGCGGGTGAGTATACCTACACCTTGTTCGCCGTCATCGCTGTGGCGCTGATCGTGTCGTGGGTGGTGGCAGTGTTCTTCGCGCCTGTGCTGGGCGTACACATTCTGAACAGCAAGGTCAAAGCCCATGAAGCAGAAACCGGCCGGGTAGGGCGAGCGTTCGAACACGGCCTGTTGTGGTGCATGCGCAACCGCTGGTTGACCATTATCGGCACGGTGCTGCTGTTTGCCTTGGCGATTTTCTGCGAGCGCTTCGTACAGAACCAGTTCTTCCCGTCTTCGGACCGCCCGGAAATTCTCGTTGACCTCAACCTGCCACAAAACGCTTCGATCGAAGAAACGCGCAAGGTTGTCGACCGGTTGGAGGCAAGGATCAAGGACGACCCAGACCTGGTGCACTGGAGCAGCTACATCGGCCAGGGCGCAATTCGCTTCTACCTGCCTTTGGACCAGCAGTTGCAAAACCCTTACTACGCCCAGTTGGTAATCGTCAGTAAAGGCTTCGAAGAGCGCCAGGGCATGATGGACCGGCTGCAGAAGCTGCTGCGTGAAGAGTTTGTCGGCATCGGTACCAACGTCCAGTCGCTGGAGATGGGCCCGCCGGTAGGGCGGCCGATCCAGTATCGGGTCAGCGGCGCCAATATCGACCAGGTGCGCCAGCATGCCATCGAGTTGGCCACCTTGCTCGACCAGAACGAGCACATCGGCGAGATGATTTACGACTGGAACGAGCCTGGTAAGGTTCTGCGTGTCGAAATCGCCCAGGACAAGGCCCGCCAGTTGGGGTTGTCATCCGAAGACGTAGCCAATGTGATGAACAGCATCGTCAGCGGCGTGCAGATTACCCAGGTTAACGACAATATCTACCTGGTTAACGTGGTTGCGCGCGCCGATGACAGCGAACGCGGCTCGCCTGACACCCTGCAGAACCTGCAGATTCTGACCCCCAATGGCACCTCGATCCCGCTGCTGTCGTTCGCCACCGTGCGATACGAGCTGGAGCAACCGCTGGTGTGGCGCCGTGACCGCAAGCCGACCATCACCATCAAGGCCTCGGTCAACGGCGACATCCAGCCCACCGACCTGGTGGCGCAGCTGAAACCGAAGATCGACGAGTTCGCCAGCAAGCTGCCAGT
The DNA here is from genome assembly GCF_003627215.1 of Pseudomonas sp. Leaf58. NCBI lineage: Bacteria > Pseudomonadati > Pseudomonadota > Gammaproteobacteria > Pseudomonadales > Pseudomonadaceae > Pseudomonas > Pseudomonas sp. Leaf58. Next base: position 5,182,735 of record NZ_CP032677.1, on the reverse strand, counting down.
GGGCTTTGAAGTGGCCACCGGCGGTACGGTGGAGGAGAGCGCCAAGGCCCAGGGGCCGATACGCAAAGTGCTGCCGCTGATGCTGTTCCTCATGGCAACTTTCCTGATGATCCAGCTGCACAGCGTGCAGAAGCTGTTCCTGGTGGTCAGCGTGGCGCCGCTGGGCTTGATCGGTGTGGTGCTGGCGCTGGTGCCCACGGGTACGCCGATGGGCTTCGTGGCGATTCTCGGCATCCTTGCGCTGGCGGGCATCATCATTCGTAACTCGGTAATCCTGGTAACCCAGATCGACGAATTCGTCGCGCAAGGTTTTTCGCAGTGGGATGCGGTGGTAGAAGCAACCAACCACCGGCGCCGGCCAATTTTGCTAACGGCGGCGGCAGCGAGCCTGGGCATGGTGCCGATTGCCCGCGAGGTGTTCTGGGGGCCGATGGCCTACGCCATGATTGGCGGGATCATCGTCGCGACCCTGCTGACCTTGCTGTTCCTGCCCGCCTTGTATGTGGCTTGGTACAAGATCCGCGAGCCACAGAAACAACCCTGAAGGCCAACACGGCCCGTTGTAGGAGCGGGTTTACCCGCGAATGCGGTGGTGAATCCACTAATGCATTCGCGGGTAAACCCGCTCCTACAAACGGTCGCGTGGCCAGTTATAAAATTGGTTATATAAACATTCTTAAACAGTATTTTTAAGAATAACCCCGCCTCACTACTATTGCCCTCAAGCCAGGCAATAAATCCCCTTCAAACCCCTGCCCGGCATCTCACTCCAAGGAGAACGAGCATGAGTGCATCGCTGCGTAGCATCGACGGTCAGGACGAAGCCACCATTTTGCGTGAAATCCAGAGCGCCTTGCGCGACCTGCGTTTCGGTGCGGTGGAGATCACTGTGCACAACGCTCAGGTCGTCCAGATCGAGCGCAAGGAGAAGTTCCGCCTGCAACAGCCAGGCAACAAGGCCGGCTGATCGCGCCACCCATTCAAAATTAGAAAAATGCCAATCGGGAGCTTCACCATGTCCATCCGCCGTTATGCGCTCGCCGCTCTGGCCAGTGCTGTTTTTGCCGGTTCTGCCATCGCCAAGGACTACGAACTGCTGAACGTGTCCTACGACCCGACCCGTGAGCTGTACCAGCAGTACAACGCCGAGTTCATCAAGCACTGGCAGCAGGCCCACCCGGGCGACAAGGTGAAGATCCAGCAATCCCACGGCGGCTCGGGCAAACAAGCCCGGGCGGTGATCGATGGCCTGCGCGCCGACGTGGTGACCCTGGCCCTGGCAGGTGATATCGACGAAGTCGCCAAGCTCGGCAAGACCCTGCCGGACAACTGGCAGACCCGCCTGCCGGACGCCAGCACGCCGTACACCTCGACCATCGTGTTCCTGGTGCGCAAGGGCAACCCGAAAGGCATCAAGGACTGGGGTGACCTGATCAAGAAGGACGTGTCGGTCATCACTCCCAACCCAAAAACCTCAGGCGGTGCCCGCTGGAACTTCCTGGCCGCTTGGGCCTATGGCCTGAAAGCCGGTGGTAGTGAAGACAAGGCCAAAGCCTACGTGCAGGAGCTGTTCAAGCACGTGCCGGTGCTGGATACCGGCGCCCGTGGCTCGACTATCACCTTCGTCAACAACGGCCAGGGCGACGTGCTGCTGGCCTGGGAAAACGAAGCCTTCCTGGCGCTGAAGGAAGACGGTGGCGCTGACAAGTTCGACATCGTCGTGCCGTCGCTGTCGATCCTGGCCGAACCGCCAGTGGCGGTGGTGGACAAAAACGCCGAGAAGAAGGGCAATACCGAGATTGCCACTGAATACCTCAAGCACCTGTACAGCCCGGCCGGGCAGAAGATTGCCGCCGAGAACTTCTACCGCCCGCGTGACGAGAAAGTTGCTGCGGAGTTCGGCAAGCAGTTCCCCAAACTTGACCTGGTGACCATCGACAAGGACTTTGGTGGCTGGAAGACTGCGCAACCGAAATTCTTCAACGATGGCGGTGTGTTCGACCAGATCTATCAGGCACAGTAAGGGCCAAGGAAAAGCGGGGCCGCTATGCGGCCCATCGCAGGCAAGCCAGCTCCCGCAGGATTACCACAGCCCCCACGGCTGCGCGGTCTCTGTAGGCGCTGGCTTGCCTGCGATGGGCTGCAAAGCAGCCCCAGGATTCAGAAGCTTGCACCAGCCTGGGTTTTTTCCGGGCCAAGTGCATTGAACCAGGGATATATATGTCACGTCGCATCTCCCCCGTCATACCCGGCTTCGGGCTGACGCTGGGCTACACCTTGGTGTACCTCAGCCTGATTGTGCTGATACCGCTGGCGGCTATGTTCATCCATGCCTCGCAGCTGACCTTCGAGCAGTTCTGGAACATCATCAGTGCGCCGCGGGTACTCGCCGCGCTCAAGCTGAGTTTCGGCACCGCCCTGTTCGCCGCCATCATCAACGGTGTGATCGGTACCCTGTTGGCCTGGGTACTGGTGCGCTACACCTTCCCCGGGCGCAAGATCATCGATGCGATGATCGACCTGCCGTTTGCCCTGCCCACCGCCGTTGCCGGTATTGCCTTGACTGCCCTGTACGCGCCTGCCGGCTGGGTTGGCCAGTTCGCCAGTGGCTTGGGTTTCAAGATTGCTTACACCCCGCTGGGCATCACCTTGGCCTTGACCTTCGTCACCCTGCCGTTCGTGGTGCGCACGGTGCAACCGGTACTGGCCGATATCCCCCGCGAAGTGGAGGAAGCCGCTGCCTGCCTGGGCGCCAAGCCGTTGCAGGTGTTCCGCCATGTGCTGGCACCAGCGCTGCTGCCGGCCTGGCTCACCGGTTTCGCCCTGGCCTTCGCCCGCGGGGTGGGTGAGTATGGCTCGGTCATCTTCATTGCCGGCAACATGCCGATGAAGACCGAGATCCTGCCGCTGTTGATCATGGTCAAGCTCGACCAGTACGACTACACCGGCGCGACCGCTATCGGCGTGCTGATGCTGGTGGTTTCCTTCATCCTGCTGCTGCTGATCAACCTGTTGCAGCGCCGTATCGAAACCCCTTGAAGGAGGCCGGCATGTCCAGTTCATCCCTGAATGCAACCGCCGCCGCCAACGCCGCCCGCCGTGGCAGCAGCACTGCGCGGCGTATCCTGATTGGCCTTGGCTGGCTGGTGTTTGCACTGTTCCTGCTGCTGCCGCTGGTGATCGTGGTGTCGCAGGCGCTGAAGAACGGCTTTGGCACGTTCTTCGAGGCTATCTTCGAGCCCGACGCACTGTCGGCACTGAAGCTGACCCTGCTTGCCGTGGTTATCTCGGTGCCGCTGAACCTGGTGTTTGGTGTCAGCGCGGCCTGGTGCGTGAGCAAGTACACCTTCCGTGGCAAAAGTATCCTGGTCACCCTGATCGACCTGCCGTTCTCGGTGTCGCCGGTGATTGCCGGCCTGGTCTATGTGCTGATGTTCGGTGCGCAAGGCCTGTTTGGGCCGTGGCTGCAGGACCACGACATCCAGATCGTGTTCGCCCTGCCGGGCATCGTCCTGGCGACCATCTTCGTCACCGTACCGTTCGTGGCCCGTGAACTGATCCCGCTGATGCAAGAGCAGGGCACGCAGGAAGAGGAGGCCGCGCGCCTGCTTGGCGCCAATGGGTGGCAGATGTTCTGGCACGTAACCCTGCCGAACATTAAATGGGGCCTGATCTATGGCGTGGTGCTGTGCACCGCGCGGGCCATGGGCGAGTTTGGCGCGGTGTCGGTGGTGTCGGGCCACATTCGTGGCGTGACCAATACCTTGCCGCTGCATGTGGAGATCCTCTACAACGAGTACAACCACGTCGCGGCCTTCAGCGTGGCCAGCCTGCTGCTGATCCTGGCGCTCTTCATCCTGCTGCTCAAGCAGTGGAGCGAGAACCGTATTAACCGCCTGCGCCACAGCGCCGCGGAGGAATGACTCATGTCGATCGAAGTTCGTAACGTCAGCAAGCGCTTCAACAGCTTCCAGGCCCTGGACAACATCAACCTAGACATCAACAGCGGCGAGCTGGTGGCCTTGCTCGGCCCGTCCGGCTGCGGCAAGACCACCTTGCTGCGCATCATCGCCGGCCTGGAAACCCCGGACCAAGGCAATATTGTGTTCCATGGCGAGGACGTTTCTGGCCATGACGTGCGTGACCGCAACGTCGGTTTCGTGTTCCAGCACTACGCACTGTTCCGCCACATGAGTGTGTTCGATAACGTCGCCTTCGGCCTGCGCATGAAGCCCAAGGGCGAGCGCCCGAGCGAGAGTAAAATCGCCGAGAAGGTGCATGAGCTGCTGAACATGGTGCAGCTGGATTGGCTGTCCGACCGTTACCCAGAACAATTGTCTGGCGGCCAGCGCCAACGTATCGCCCTGGCCCGTGCCTTGGCGGTGGAGCCTAAGGTGCTGCTGCTGGACGAGCCGTTCGGTGCGCTGGATGCCAAGGTGCGCAAGGAGCTGCGCCGCTGGCTGGCGCGGCTGCACGAGGACATCAACCTGACCTCGGTGTTCGTTACCCACGACCAGGAAGAAGCCATGGAAGTGGCAGACCGAATCGTGGTGATGAACAAAGGTGTGATCGAGCAGATCGGCTCGCCTGGTGAGGTGTACGAGCAGCCGGCCAACGATTTCGTCTACCACTTCCTGGGCGACTCCAACCGCCTGGCCCTGAGCGAAGGGCACCACGTGCTGTTCCGCCCGCACGAAGTATCGCTGTCACGGCATGAGACCGAAGGCCACCATGCAGCCGAGGTGCGCGATATCCGGCCATTGGGCGCGACCACGCGGGTGACGTTGAAGGTGGAAGGGCAGAGTGAGCTGATCGAGGCCGAGGTGGTCAAGGACCATGACAGCCTGACCGGGCTGGCGCGGGGGGAGACGCTGTTCTTCCGGCCGAAGGTTTGGCAGAAGGTGGCGGATATCTGAGCCGCCTTTGCTGATGAAGAGCCCGGGGTTGGTCCCGGGCTTTTTTATGCCTGAGAGATTGCCGGGGCTGCATTGCAGCCCCGGCAATCTCATGCCTTGCGCGAATATTTTGCATGCCCGCAAGGCATCGGTTTAATAACGGCCCGTTACAGCCCGCGAAATCCGCGGCCTTGCCACAATTCAATAAAATTTATATTCAATTAAGTTCTAGTCATAATTTTAAACATTACTTTAAGGGATAAGCCCCTGGGCCCGATGATTCAGCCACACACCTGAATCAAGAACCCCCAGGAGTTTGATCAATGGGTAATGTCCAGTCGGCCGTCAGGGCCTACGACCAGCCATGGCGCTCGGCCCCGGGCGACCTGGTCGAGCTTGGACGCACGCTTCGCCTGCCACTGGGCCAACTGCGCCTCCAACGCACGCCGGTCAGCGGCCTCAAGCGCCGCGACAAGCTGGTGCTGGGCCTGCTGGTGCTGGCCCTGCATGGCGCCGCCGCGTACTGGCTCAGCCAGGCGCCAACGCCCGAACTGCCGGTGGTGCCACCACAAGTGCCGCCCATGACCATCGAGTTCGCCGCGCCTGCACCGCCAGTGGTCGAGCCGCCGCCACCCGCCCCAGCGCCGCCCGTGGTCCAGCCGCCACCACCACCGGTTGTCGACGAGCTGGCCGCCAAGCCCAAACCTAAGCCCAAACTCGTACCCAAGCCGGTGGTCAAGCAAGCGCCAAAACCCCAGCCCAAGCCGGTCGAAGCACCGCCGCCAGCCCCTGTGGCCGCCCCGGCACCGCCTGCGCCCGCGCCACCCGCGCCGGCCCCGATAACCCCGGCATCGGCCAACGCTGCGTACCTGAAGAACCCGGCACCGGACTACCCACAGATGGCCCAACGCCGTGGCTGGGAGGGCACCGTGCTGTTGCGCGTCGAGGTACTGCCCAGCGGCAAGCCTGGGCAGATCCAGGTGCAGAAGAGCAGTGGCCGCGATGCCCTCGATGCCGCCGCGCTGGCCGCGGTCAAGCGCTGGAGCTTCGTGCCTGCCAAGCAGGGCGACGTGGCCCAGACCGGCTGGGTCAGCGTGCCGATCGATTTCAAGCTTCGCTAACTTTTCACAGAACACAGGAAGACACCCTCATGAGCCTGCTGGCATCCCCCCTAGAATCCGTTGAAAGCGCAGTCATCTGGCTGCTGGTTGGTTTCTCTGTCGTCACCTGGGGCCTGGCCCTGGTCAAGGTGGTGCAGTTCGTGCGGCTGAAAAACCAGGACAAGCGGTTCCACCAGCAGTTCTGGGCGGCCTCCAGCCTGGACTCAGCTGCAGAGCTTAGCCATGAGCTGCCGGGCCCGGCCGCCCGGGTTGCCCAGGCCGGCTACGCAGCCATCGCGGTCGGCGATACCCAGGCCAATGACCTGAGCCATGCCATCAACCACCAGGACCGCCTGGAGCGCGCCCTGCGCCAGCAGATCGTGCGGGAGCGACGCTCATTGGAAACCGGCCTGGCAGTGGTTGCCAGTATCGGCAGCACCTCGCCCTTCATCGGCCTGTTCGGCACCGTGTGGGGCATCATGGAAGCGCTCAAGGGCATCAGTGCGGCCGGCTCCGCCAGCCTGGAAACGGTAGCCGGGCCGATCGGCGCGGCGCTGGTAGCCACCGGTGTGGGTATCGCCGTCGCGGTACCGGCAGTGCTGGTTTACAACTACTTCCTGCGTCGTCTCAAGCTCACCGCCGCCGACCTTGATGACTTTGCCCACGACTTCTACAGCCTGGCGCAGAAGAGTGCCTTCCGCGTACTGCTGCACCCGGCCGTGCACAAGGCCCAGGCCGGTTTCACCCAACCTGTGAAAGAGGCGTCCTGACATGGCCTTTTCGACCCAGGATAGCGACGAAGTCCTCAGTGAAATCAACGTCACGCCGTTGGTGGACGTCATGTTGGTGCTGCTGGTGGTGTTCATCGTCACCGCACCGCTGCTGACCAATGCCATCCCCATCAACTTGCCCAAGACCGAGGCCGTGGCGCCGGTGGAGCAGAAGGACCCGCTGGTGGTCAGCATCGATGGTGATGGCAAGCTGTTCATCAACAAGGACCCGATTCAGCCCGAGTTGTTGGAAACCAACCTCAAGGCCGCAAAGGACAAGGACGCGAATGTGCGCGTGCAGTTGCAGGCCGACGACGGGGTGAATTACGGCGAAGTGGCGCGGGCCATGGCGGCCATCGAACGGGCGGGGATCAGCAAACTGGCGGTGATTACCGCACGCTGACATACGGTCCATCCTCTTCAGGCAAGTGACTCTCGCAAGTGCGTAGGGGCCATATCTCTTGGCAGGGAATGGCCCTTTTTTTTGGAGCTGCTAGTTTGCAGCTTATTGCGTAATGTTATTAATAAATAGCTTCTTATTCCTTTACCAATATAACTCCCTCCCTATACTGGTCTCCAAGCACGCAAACTTAGTGGAGGCGTCCCCATGCGCAATGAGTCGATTCGTTACCTGATTGTGCCGGGCTGGCAAGGATCGCCAGACAACCATTGGCAAAGTCACTGGCAGCGCACCCTGCCCAACAGCGCGCGCGTCGAGCAGCACGACTGGCTGACCCCGCAACGCCAGGATTGGGTGCAGGCGCTGGAACAGGCGGTTGCCGCCGAGCGCTCACCAGTGATTCTGATTGCCCACAGCCTGGGCTGCATCACCGTCGCCCATTGGGCCGCGCAGGCCAGCCCGGCCTTATTGCAGCAAGTGCGTGGCGCGCTGCTGGTGGCGCCGGCGGATGTCGAGCGGCCCAATTGCGCGCCAGCCCTGCGCAATTTCGCACCGATCCCGACTCAGCCACTGCCGTTCCCCAGCCAGGTGGTCAGCTCGGACAACGACCCGGCCGTGAGCGTGCCACGGGCGCTGTACCTGGCCCAGGCCTGGGGTGCCGAGGCAGGGCTGCTAAGCAACGCCGGGCACATTAATGTCAAGTCTGGGCATGAGCGCTGGGAGCAAGGCTTCGCCTACCTGTATCGCTTGCAGAGCCGGGTCGAACAGCGCGCACTGCGCCGCGCCTGATCGCCCCTACTGTTTACCTTTTGCCTGACGCCCGGCCCATGAAGGCCTAGGGCGGGAGCACGTAATGACTGTTCATAACCCGTTTGGCCAGCCGCTGCTGACTTTTCCCGAACTGGACAAGAGCCCGCTAAGCATCCGTGCCAAGGCCCTGGTGTTCATCGACCCGCGTTCGCAGCAGCTGCGTGAAGACCTCGAACGCCTGGCGCCGCAACCTTTGCCGGTGCTGATCCGTGGCGAAACCGGCACCGGCAAGGAACTGCTGGCACGGCAGATCCACCGCGCCAGTGACCGCGGCGGGTTGTTCGTGTCGGTCAATTGCGCGGCCATCAGCCCCACTTATGCCGATGCTGAGCTGTTTGGCTACAGCGCCGGTAGCCATGGCGGCACGGCCAGCAGCCGCGCCGGCTGGTTCGGTTCGGCCAACGGCGGCACGCTGTACCTGGACGAGATCGCCGACCTGCCTTTGGCCATCCAAGGCAAACTGCTGGCGGCCCTGGAAAACCGTGAGGTCACCCGGGTGGGCGCACAGCAGCCGCAGCCCGTGGATGTGCGCCTGGTAGCCGCCACCAGTATCGACCTGGCACGGGTGGTACGTGCGGGGCGCTTCAACGAGCGCTTGTACCAGTACTTGCGCGAAGGCGCGCTGGCGCTGCCGCCATTGCGTGAGCGGCCGGGCGATATCCTGCCGTTGGCCGAGTACTTCGTGGGCATCTACAGCGTGCGCCTACAGCGGGCTGTGCCGCTGGTGAGCGAGGCGGCGCAGCAGGTGCTGGAGGCACACGCCTGGCCCGGCAACACCCGTGAACTGGAAAACGTCATCCACTTCGCCTTGCTGGTCAATGACGGCGACGAAATCCTGCCGGCTGACCTCGACCTGCTCAACCCCGCGCGTTAGCCAGCGCTCATAAGCAAAGTGGCTGATGGCAATTTATTTTTGGCATAAGCAGCTAAGTAAAAGATATTGTTCCGGAATAAAAAAACTCGGTATCGTCCGTTTCACGCCCACTGATGAACCGGTTGGGCAGCCGATTCGCCATCGTCGATGGCCCAGATTCAGAACAAGGACCACCATGAAGAAGACCCTGCTGACCACTGCCCTGGCCGCTGCCCTGTCGTTCTCCGGCTTGGCTGCCGCTGCCGAGAAACTGGTGGTTGCTGCCACGCCGGTACCGCACGCTGAAATTCTCGAACTGATCAAGCCAACCCTGGCCAAGGAAGGCGTAGACCTGCAGATCAAGGTCTTCACCGACTACGTTCAGCCAAACGTTCAGGTTGACCAGAAGCGCCTGGACGCCAACTACTTCCAGACCCTGCCTTACCTGCAGAACTTCAACGAAGGCAAGGGTACCCACCTGGAAACCGTGGTCGGCGTGCACGTCGAACCCTTCGGCGGTTACTCGAAGAAGGTCAAGGCCCTGAGCGAGCTGAAAGAAGGCGCCACCGTTGCCATCCCTAACGAGGGCAGCAACAGCGGCCGCGCCCTGCTGTTGCTGCAGAAGGCAGGCCTGATCACTCTGAAGGACCCGAAAAACGCCCTGGCCACGCCCAAGGACATCGCCGAGAACCCGAAAAAGCTGAAGTTCCGCGAGCTTGAGTCGGCCATGCTGCCGCGCGTGCTGGACCAAGTCGACCTGGATATGATCAACACCAACTACGCCCTGGAAGCCGGCTTGAACCCGGCCAAGGATGCGCTGGTGATCGAAGGCGCCGACTCGCCGTACGTGAACTTCCTGGTTGCCCGCCCGGACAACAAGGACAGTGAAGCCATCCAGAAACTGGCTAAGGCGCTGACCAGCCCGGAAGTTAAAGAGTTCATCGCCAAGAAGTACCAGGGTGCTGTACTGCCGGCGTTCTGATCCGCTTGTAGTGATGGAAAAACGCCGACGCATAGGTGTCGGCGTCTTTGTTTCTGCCCACAGTTACCTGCGGGCAGGCCCGCAAACACCGACGTAGCCGGTGCCATCCACCGCGTCGCCTGCGTCGCGGGCACGCACGCTCCCACAGGGTTTTGCATACGCCGATCAATATGGGCGCTGGCTTGCCGCCGATGGTCTGCAAGGCAGCCCCGGCAGTCTCAAGAGTTACGCGGCAACCAGTTCAGCAGAAAATCATTCACCACCCGCGGGTTCTCCAGGCTGGAGATATGCCCGGCAAATGGAATCTGCGCCGCCAGGCAACCAATGATCCGCGCCATTTCATTGGACTCTTCCGGCGGCCGCGGAATGTCCTGGTCGCCGCACATCAGGATGGTTCTCTCGCTTGGCAGCTGCTTGAGTTGCTCCAGCAGGTCGCGTCGTCCGAAGATTATCCGCCCCATGGGATCGAGGCTCTCGCGAATGGTTTGCGCACTGCTTGCCGTTAGTTGGGCACGAAACCGCTCGCGGATTTCCGGCACGGTCTGGCCGCCTGCGTGGAAAAAAATAGGCACGATGATGTCGAGCAGCGGATCGCTGAATTCGCCGGCTGCGCTGGCGGCATCCAGCAAGGCGAAGTATTTGAGCCGGGTCTCCTCCGGCTCGGCGCCCAGGTAAGTGTCCATAAGCACCAGGCGGTCAATTCGATCAGGGTGGGCAGCAGCCAGCGGTGCCCCCCACATACCGCCTACCGACAGCCCGACCAGGTGGCACTTGGTAATGTCCAGGGCGTCCAGCAACGCCAGGTGCTGGCGGACTAGGCTGTGCATGTCGATGGTCATGGCTGGCGGAGCATCGGAGCCGCCGTGGCCCCACAGCTCGGGCACGATGACGCGGAAGTGTTGCGACAGGGCGTCGATCTGCGGCTGCCACATCTCGGCGGACCATAGGTAGCTATGGCCGAGCAGGACCGGGAAGCCTTGGCCCTGGTCTATGTAGCTCATGCGCGCGCCGTCGATTTCGATGAAGTGTCTTTGCATTGAATGGGGTCTCGGTTGAGAGGGCTGCAGGGTATTTGAAAATGCAGGAGGCCGCTTTGCGGCCCATTCGCAGCACCAGGCTGTTCCTGCAGAAGAGTGAACTCAGGTAGGAGCAGCCTTGTGCTGCGAATGGGCTGCGAAGCAGCCCCTTACGGCCTTGGCACTAATCGCAAGGTACTCTGCGCCGGAATCACCCCCATCGGCACCTTCTGGTACTGCCCCTCCACATATCCCTCGGCCTGGTCGGCATAATGCCTGTCGAACGGCACGCCACTCTGCCCGACCGGGTTGATGGTCAGCGCCTGCCCGGCATCGGCAAAGTCGACCAGCCGCCGCGTCGACGGCCCATAGGTCACCGGCCATGGCGCCGGGCCGATCTTCGCCGAAAGGTTGTTCGGCACTTCATGAGTACCGGGCGCAGCGAACGGCCCAACGTTGAACAGCAGGTTCAGCGGCTTTTTCACCCCAAGCGGATGGTTGTGGGTCAGGGTATGGGCCTTGCCCCATTGCCAGCTGGCCGGGTCACTGCCCAGGGTGTTGCGCAGGTGCTTCAAGCTGTTCTGCCAGGCCATGCGTACGATGGCGGTACGGTCGGTGCGCTGGTTGGCGCCCCGTGTGGTCCACCAGGGCGAATCGGCGTCCGCGGCCAGTCGCGGCAAGGCGGCGTCGATGACGCGGGTGTTGATCAGCACCGGGAACCAGGTGTCGCCCAGTTCGTCGTGCAGCGCTGCGAACCCCAGCTCGTAGAGGAACTGGTTGAACAGCGTGGCGCTGGTCGAGTCCAGCGGGTAGTCGCCGCCCCAGGCCGCCAGTTGCTCGACCAGCTCTTTCTCTTCGTCTCCTTCCGCCACTGTGCGCAGCGTTGCCAGCAGCGGTGCCAGTGTGCGCGGGCCGTAATCGCTGGCAGTGTCCAGCTGCAGCGCCTGGCTATTCTGGGTATTCCATTTCACCTCGGGGTTGGCCAGCTGGCGGTCGAGCTGGCGGCCACGGTCGGGCAGGTTGTAGTAGCCCGGTACCGGCACCCCTGCCGGCGGCTGGTAGTTGGCCGAGACGATATAGCCCCGCGCCGGGTTCTCCTGCTGTGGGTTGACGCTGAACGGGTAGAAACCGAGCTTGTCGGCCTGCGCGCTGGCACCGTCGAGGATGAACGCCGGGTCGACGCCGTCGGGGCGGATTGGCAATTGCGCCGCCGCCCACCAGCCGATATCGCCACGGGCATTGGCCCAGACGAAGTTCAGCCCCGGCGCATGGACCTTGGCTGCGGCCTCACGCATCTTGCCCAAGGTTTCGGCGCGGTTTAGCTGGTAGAAACCGTCGAGGATCGGGTTTTCGGTTTCCAGGAATGCCCACCACATGGCGATTGGCGTGGGCCCGGCGGTGGCGCCCAGCACGTCGTTGACGATCGGGCCGTGTGGTGAGCGGCGCAAGGTGAGGGTGACCGGCGCTTCGCCTTTGATGGCGATCTGCTGCTCGGTCTTTTCCAGCGCCTGCCATTTGCCATCGACCATGACCTGGTTGGCATCGGCGGGGTTGCTGCGCTCGGCGATCAGGTCGACATCGTCGTTTTGAAACATGGTCAGGCTCCAGCCGAAGTCACGGTTGTGACCGAGCAGGGCGAACGGGTTGAGCGCCTGGAAGTAGCCGTACAGGTTGAAGCCTGGCGCCGCTAGCTCAGCCTCGTACCACACCGCCGGCACCGCGAAGCTGATGTGCGGGTCGCCGGCCAGCAACGGTTTGCCACTGCGGGTGCGGCTACCCGCGACCGCCCAGGCATTGCTACCTTCGAACTGCGGGATGCCGGCTTCGGCCAGCGCTGCGTGGCTGAGCCGGGCGAGAGCCTCCAGGCTGCGCCAATCGGCAGCGGCCAGCGGCGTGCTCAGTGCCCCCGCGGGCTGCCAGCCAAGGTCGAAGATATTCAGGTAGTCAGGGCCCAGTTGGTCGCGGATGTAGGTAAGCGCCGGCTCGGTGCGGAACGCGGCGGCAAAACTGTAGGCCAAGTAACCGGCGATGCTCAGGGTATCTTCAGTGGTGAATGGCCGCGGGGTGATACCGAGCAGGTCGAACTCCATGGGCTTGGGATGGCTGGCCTGCCAGCTGTTGACCCCATCGAGGTACGCTTGCAGGGCCTGCGATGCAGGTGATTGCGGGTCCTGACGCTTGGCCATCAGGGCGGCCTGCTCGCGAATGCGCAGGCTGCGGAACAGGGTATCGGTGGGCAGCAGCTTGTCGCCCAGTACCTCGGCCAGCTCACCGCGGGCCAGGCGGCGCATGATCTCCATCTGGAACAGCCGGTCCTGGGCATGTACGTAGCCCAGGGCGCGGTACAGGTCCGGCTCGTTTTGCGCCTGCAAATGCGGCACGCCACGGGCGTCGTAGCGCACGCTGACTGGCGCTTGCAGCCCGGCCATGGCCACCTCGCCCTCGCGTTGCGGCAGCTTGCCTTGCACGTACCAGTAACCTGCGCCGGCGGCTACGGCAACGACTAGGGCCAACAGGGTGAGGCTGCGCTTCATGCAGGCTCCTTGAGCGTTCAAGCGAAAAATGTGGTCCGATCATGGGCGGATTCGCGAACAGAGCATAGCCCCCAAGGAGGAGTTTCCATGTCCCTCAGCGAAAAACAGAAAATGCTTACAGGCCAGCTCTACCACGCTGGCTGCCCCGAGTTGCAGGCCGAGCAGATTGCCAACAAGCACTGGATGCACCGTTACAACAGCAGCGTCGAATTGCTCAACGACGCTCGACATGGGCTGTTGGCAGAGCACTTTGGCCTGGTTGGCGAAGGCGCCGTGATTCGCCCACCGTTCTATTGCGACTATGGCTACAACATCAGTGTCGGTCGCAATACCTTCATGAACTTCAACTGCGTGATTCTGGATGTGGCGCCGGTGCATATCGGCGACGACTGCCAGATCGGCCCCAACGTGCAGATCTACGCCGCTGACCATCCGCTCGACGCCGAGGTGCGGCGCAGTGGGCTGGAGAGCGGACGGCCGGTGATCATTGGCAACAACGTTTGGATTGGTGGCGCGGCGGTCATCCTGCCAGGGGTGACCATTGGCGACAACGCCGTGGTGGGGGCTGGTAGTGTGGTCACCCGTGACGTGCCGGCAGGGGCGGTGGTGGTGGGCAACCCTGCGCGGGTGCGTGGTTGATATTAAAAGCCCTGCGGTGTTGGCTGCAGGGCTTTGGGTCAGGCGGGTTTGAAGCCGGGTTTGCCGTTGGCGGCGCGCCATGCTCTGATGCGTTCTAGGACGCCGTTGGGGCTGTCTTCCGATCCAGGTGGCGGATAGCAGATAACATCCAGACCATCGGGGTGTTCTGTGATCTTCTCGAAATGAAAAACAACCTTGTCTCTAAGCTGTTCCAGTTCGACGCCATGAAGTCCTGTGCGATTTTCAAAAAGTACCGAAACCAGCACAAGAAACTCATCCTCTGTGTAATCCTCCAGTTTGTCCTTGAAAATCATGGATTGCTCCCTTTGTGTTCGTTGATGTGGACCTTGGGAGTCATGAGGACCAGATTATCCAAGTCATACACGGCCCCGCCTTCAGCTATCTCATGCTTATGATGTATCTCTAGTTTTATCCGTTTACCTACCCGATCTTCTTTCCGCGAGTAGGGCGCAATCCCATTCTCCATATTCTGAATGTCCACACGAGTCAGGTGCTGCCTGAAGACTTCATCTGCAACAATTTCCTTCCAGATCGCCTCTCGAAGCCTATCGAACCGTGTATAACGCCGCCCTTTCAGGCGTTCCGCGATTCTTGCAGGAATCGGCGCACCCGCAGCAGTGGTGGCTGCATCCAGAACCCTGTCAGGTGTAACAACGCCATTGCCACTCGCAACCCCCGGCAAATTCCGCGGGCTGCGCAACATCACATAGATCGGCGCCAGCCCCGAGTCCGCCGGGAAGATGATGACGTAGTCGTCGATCTGCAGGTCGGGCAGTTCGGGGAACGTACGGATATCCGGTTCCGGCGGGACGATGATAGGGCCCGGCAGGTGCTTCTGCAGGTCCTCGACGATAGGGGAACCGGGGATGACGGTGCCGTTCTCGCCGGTGACGGACAGCGTCGAGGGCGGCGTCGCCGGGTGCCACAGCAGCGTCGCGCTACCCAGGCCTTCGGCGGTAAACCTGTACGCGCCTTGGGCGGCGTCCCACTGCGCCTGGCGTACACGCACGTCGCGCAGAATGCCGCTGCCATCTGTGGCCGCCAGGTACACTTCGGTCTGCGTACCCTGAGGGACAGCATCCATCCGCAACGGCAGCTCAAGCGTCTGGCCAGCTTTGCGGTTTGCTTCGAGGGTAAGGTCCGCGCCGGGACTCATCAGGGCGAGCGGGACAGTCACCCCCATGCGTTCGCCATCGCCCAGACGAGCTGAATACAGCATCAGAGGAACATACCTAGCGACAGCCAGGACCCCCCCGGTGAGCAGGCGTTGGGCGGCTTTGCCGAGTGCCTCGGCAAAGTCGACCCAGACCGGTTCGAAATGGGCCATGCCACCGCGTGAGGTCGCCAGAATGAGCGGGTGGTGGATGCTGGCTACCCAGGCGTTGAACGTTACGGGTGTGTTGCCAGGGGTTTGGCCTGATAAGGCGGCCAGCGACGTCTGCTCATCGAAAGCGCTGGCGGCGGTATGATCGGCTTGTGCCAGCAGCTGCATCAGCGCTGCAGCATCAGTGGTTGATGATTGGGTGTAAGCGGCGACCTGGGCTTGTAGCTGAGCCTGCACATCGAACAATGTTGCCCTGAGGCCTTCGGAGGCACCTGGCGCGCTGTACTGGATGGCGGTATCGATCCAGACAGCTTGCGCCGCCAAGTGGTCTCGACCCCGTTGCACGCCGGCGTAGGACACTGCCAATTGCCCGCGCGCCTTGAGCAGGTCCGAAGTTTCCCGCTCCAGCTCGCGGCTATGTTCGAGTGCTGCTGGCGGGGCAATGCTTTCTTGCGGGTGGCGCCCGAAGGCCGTCAGCATTGCTTGCAGCGTGCTGCTGGCTTGCAGGAACGCTTGGCTGGCTGTGCCCAGTTGAGCAAGTGCCTGATGGTACTGTTGAAGCGTCCGGTCAATGTCCTGATCATGACCTTCCCTTGCCCTGAGTGCAGACAAGGTGCTCTGCAGTTGTTGTTGGCGCTGGGCCAACTCGCCGGTCACCTGCTCCAGGTACTTCACGTCGAACGCCGCCCGGTAGGCATCGAGCCAAGCTTGCTGAGGGTCTGCCGGGGCGTTCGGTTTTCGGGCTACGGCCAGGAATTCATGAAGGTTGCGATTTACCGGGTCACCGCCGAAGAAGCTGTAAGCCTGGTCACGGGTTGCTTGCAGGCGTGCAGCGAACAATGCCTGAAGCTCGTTGACGGCAGCGATGGTGCGCTCGTTCGCCTGGACTTCGCCAAGGCCATCCAGCGAGCCCGCTTGATCACGTATGGCCTGATCGAGGTCTTGTTGTAGCGTGGCCAGGCGTTGTTCATGCGCCTTGTGCACGCCTGCCTTGTCGTTTTCGGTCTGTACGATCAGGTCGATATCCAGGCGCCCAGGCTCGAAAACGGATACCAGTTGAAACGATGCGCCGGGATGGGTGCCCCAAAGATGGGGGCCGACGGGAAGGCGGGTGCTGTCTACATAGCTATTGGGAAGCTCGGTGGGACCTTGTGACATACAGTTTCTCCATTGATCTGTATGCCGCTACGGTAAAAAACCTCCCTCGTGCTGAAGCTGTAGATATCTATTGTGTACCTGCTATCTACCAGGGGCAGTAACACCCTATGGCCAAGGTATTGGTGGCCTGTACGGGCCGGCCTTCCAGCAAGGCCTTGATGATGGGCTCGATGAAGCTGTTGCTGGCATTGCACACCGCCCCTTCGCTGTACGGGCCGAAGTAGGCCAGGTGGCCTTGGCGGTCCCAGATGGCCACGGCCGGGGAGGCGGGCAGGTGTTCGCTGCCGGGTAGGCTGGCGAGTGGCTCGAGGGTGCTGAGGTTGGCCGGCAACTGGCCGTGGCTGCCGGGCCTTTGCAGCACGTGGAAGCTCACGCCCTGGCTGGCGAACTGGCTGACCAGGTCGCCCAGGTGCTGCTGGTTGCCGACGTTGCACGGGCAGGCCGGGTCCCAGAAGTGCACCACGCGGATCGGGCCGGGGCCGGCCAGTTCAGGAGGCAGTTGCAGCTGGCTACCGTCGAACAGCGTGGTTTGGTTGTCGAACGGGCGCAGGTAGCGGGCCTGGAAGGTGGTGTAGGCCTGCCAAAGCAGAGTGGCGCAGAGCAGCAGGGCGATTGCCGTGAGCAACGGTTTGATAATCCGGTTCTTCATGAAGTTTCCGCGGTCCCCTGTAGGTGCGGTGCTGGTGGCTAGAAGGTGAGCAAGCTTGCCATGGGGCTGGCCAGAGCTGAAGATTCCAGATCAATACTTGCGTCAATGTGGATGTACCCGATGCCCCTTGCCTTTCACCCCGAACGCTTGCGCGCCAGCCTGGCGCCATTCACCGCACGCCAGCCGCTGTCGGCGCAAGCGCAGGACTACCAGCGCTTTTATGGCCTGAACCTACCCGCACACAGCTGGTTAGGCCGTTTTCAGGCGGCGGGGTTCGAGCTGGTCGGGCAAGCCTGGCTACCTGAGCAGCCCAGCGCGACGCTGTTCTTGCTGCACGGCTACTACGACCACATGGGCCTGTACCGGCATGTGATCGAATGGGCGCTCAAGCAGGGTTTTGCGGTGATCAGCTGCGACCTGCCCGGCCACGGCCTGTCCAGCGGCGAGCGGGCCAGCATCAGTGATTTCGCGGTGTACCAGCAGGTGTTGGAGGCCTTGTTCGAGCAGGCGCGCACGCTGCAGCTGCCGCGCCCGTGGCACCTGTGCGGGCAAAGCACGGGCGGCGCCATCGCCGTGGACCACCTGCTGCACCAGGGCGCCCGCAGCCCCATCGACGGCCAGGTCATCCTGTTGGCGCCGCTGGTGCGGCCTTGTTCCTGGCGCTGGTCGAAGTTGAGCTATCGGGTGTTGCGCCACTTCGTCAACGGCATTGAACGGCGTTTCAGCGAGAACACCAACGACCCGGCCTTCCTGCCGTTCCTGGAAGCTGACCCGTTGCAGCCGCGCCGCCTGCCCACCGCCTGGGTGGGCGCCTTGATCGCCTGGGTCAAACGCATCGAGGCCGCACCGACCAGTACGCGGCGGCCATTGATCGTACAGGGGGAGGCCGATGGCACAGTGGACTGGCCCTACAACCTCGAAGTGCTCAAGGCCAAGTTCGCCGAGCCGCAGATTTTGCTGCTGCCCGAAGCTCGCCACCACTTGGCCAACGAGCTGCCGGGCATTCGCCAGCGCTACTTCGACTTCATCGACCAGCGCCTGGGCTGATCACTTCAGGTCGTTGCTGCTCTGGCCAACCGCCAGGCCTGCGCGAACGGCGGCCAGGGCGGCCTGGTAGTACGCCTTGCCGTCGGCTGACTCGGCAAAGGTGGCGAACTGTTCCAGCTCGGCATCGCTCAGGTCGCGGTAGACGTACAGCAAGGTGTTGTTGAGGTCTTCGCCGATCTGGCTCATCAGGCGCTGGCGCTGGCCGTCGAGCAGGCCTTGGGCCTGGCCGCCGCCAAACAGGCCGGGGATCATCGAGCTGAGGCTGTCGGCAGCCACGCCAGCGATGGCCAGGCTGACTTCGGCACCCGCCTCACGCGCCGGCAGGGCCTGGGCCAAGTGGCCGATGACCAGCAGGCGGTCGTCGCTGGCCTGGATTTTCGGCAGGCCCTTGGCATTCTTGGCCAGCTCATCTTTGCGCGTGGCTTTGAGTTCGGCGGCCACCACTTTGCGCCCCAGCGGCGACTGGAAGAACGCCAGTGCCGGTGCCGGGTTGGCCAGCGCCGCGCGCAGTTTCGCCTGGGCACGCCGATCCACCGCCTGGGCCTGGAAGCGCTGGTTGCTGTTGTTGACTAGCGCCTGGTACACGGCGGGTGGCAAACTGTTGCGGTAGCGTTCCTGGGCGGCGCTCAGGGCATCGTTGAAATGGGCGCGCTGGTCGGGCCAGCCGGCGGCCTTGTACAGTTGATCCAGGTTGTCTGCCCAGACAGGCATAGTGCAGATCATCAGCAGAATCAGGGAAAACAGACGGCGCATTCAGGACTCCTGTCGGCAGGTGGCTATTGTCCTTGGCCCGGCGCCATTTTGTCGAGACACCCGCGTATTTCTCGGCCAAGTGGCGCTGTGCGAGTGCCTGGCTAATGGATATGATGCGCGCCATGCACATCTCCCCTGAACACCCGATGCTTGCGGCCGTCGTCGACGATCTGGCCACCCATGGCTGGTCCCAGCAGGCGCTCTTTCTGCCTGCCGACTTGGTGCGCGCGCTGGCGGCCGAATGCCGGCGCCGCGATGCCGAAGGCGAACTCAACCCCGCCGGTGTTGGGCGCGGTGATGCCCAGGAGGTGCGCGAGGCCATCCGCGGCGACCAGATCCAGTGGATCGACCCTGGCCAAGCCGAGGCGTGCGACCAGTACCTGACGGCCATGGACCACTTGCGTCAGGCCATCAACCAGGGCCTGTTCCTTGGCCTGGAAGACTTCGAGTGCCATTTTGCCCTGTACCCGCCCGGCGCGTTCTACCGGCGGCACCTTGACCGTTTCCGCGATGACGATCGACGCATGGTCTCGGCAGTGCTGTACCTCAACGAAGGCTGGCAGCCAGAAGATGGCGGGCAATTACGTATGTTCCTCGCCGATGAAGAGGTGCATGACGTGCAGCCGGTGGCGGGCTGCTTGGTGGTATTCCTGTCCGGCGAGGTACCCCATGAAGTGCTGCCGGCTGGGCGGGAGCGGCTGTCGTTGACCGGCTGGTTCCGGCGCCGTGGCAATGACCCGTTCTGACCTGCCCAAGGTGCTGGTCAGCGCCTGCCTACTGGGGCAGCCGGTGCGCTATGACGGCCGCGCCAGTGGCCACCCCGACCTGTTGCAGCAGTGGCAGGCCGAAGGGCGCGTGGTGCCGTTGTGCCCGGAGGTAGCCGGCGGTTTACCGACCCCGCGCCCGCCAGCGGAGATCCCCGGCGGGCAGGGCGGTGAGGTGCTTGATGGCGGTGCGCAGGTGATTACCCTGACGGGCGAAGATGTCAGTGCCGAGTTTCTGGCCGGTGCGCAGCGGGCGATGGAGCTGGTGCGCCAGCATGGTATTGGCGTGGCGGTGCTGAAGTCGGGCAGCCCTTCATGTGGCAACCGGTTGACCTATGACGGCACGTTCAGTGGCGTGAAGGTGGCGGGGGAAGGGGTGACCACGGCGTTGCTGCGGCGGGCGGGCGTGCAGGTGTTCAGCGAGCTGGAGCTGGACGCCGCGCAGCGGGCGCTGGCTGGGCTTTCAGCTTAAGCCTGTGCTGGCCCTTTCGCGGGCAAGCCCGCTCCTACAGCAACCGCACACATCCGGACAGTTGCTCTGCTCTTGTAGGAGCGGGCTTGCCCGCGAAGAGGCCGGTACAGACAACCCGATCACTACTGCCCGGTCGCAGTCTCGGGCACACCCTTGAACCACTTTTGTTCAAGCTCGGCAGTCCGCCCGCTGTCCTTGAGCCGCTGCAGCGCATTGTTCACGGCACTCTCGAACGCCGGGTTGTCCTTCTGGAACGGTATCACCAGCTGCTTCTTGCCAAACGGCAGGCTCACATCGAGCGGGCCGTCACCCTTGGGTGATTCATTCGACGGGGTCAGTGCGATGTCGTACTTGCCACTCTCGACGCCGGGCAATACCTCTGCCGCGGTGGCTTCGATGAACTCGGCGCGCAAGTCCAGCTCCCTGGCCAGGTCCTGGCCGAACTCGATGTCGAAACCGGTCAGATGGTCATCTTGCTTGAAGGCGAACGGTGAATTGTCAGGCTGCACAGCAATGCGCAGTTCGCCCCGGTCGGCAATTTCGTCTATCAGCTCCGCCTGAGCCAATGGACTGATCAGTACTGCCAGCAGCACACCTATGGTCGAACGCATGAATGCCCCTTTTCTTCTAGCAGATGAATAACTTTCGCCACGGCTTTCTTCCTCGCCGTGATCGAGCGCAGCCTATGACCTTGAAGCCTCGGCATTGTTTAACCCTGACGGAAATATTTCTGTCAGGCAATGTGAACACCTTCGCGAATATTTCAACTAAGGTGAAACACCGCCGCTGCTGGAGTAGCGGCGGCGGTTAATAAGTGAATCACAGGAGAAGTGAATGAACAGCCTATTTTTGCGTGCTGCCGTTGCTGGTCTGCTGATGGGGACGTCGGTGCTTGCCAGTGCCGCAGATGCCCTGAAGAGCCAGGAGCCGCCCAAGGAGGCCAAGGTCTTCATCGTTTCCCCCGCCGATGGCGCCACGGTCGACAAGACCTTCACCGTCAAGTTCGGCATCGAGGGCATGGCGCTCAAGCCTGCGGGTGATCACACCCCGCACACCGGGCACCACCATCTGTTGGTGGATGTGGACAAAGAGCCAGTGGCTGACATGCCGTTGCCGTCCAGTTTGATGCCTCAGGCCGGTACTGCACTGCCGGATGGGCCGCAAGTGCTGCACTTCGGCAAGGCGCAGACTGAAACCAGCATCACCCTCACCCCGGGCAAGCACACCTTGCAGTTGATACTGGGTGACCAGTTCCACGTGCCGTTCAAGCCGAGCGTCGTGTCGCAGAAAATCACGGTTGAAGTGAAATAAAAAAAGGGAGGCCACCAGGGCCTCCCTTTTTCATGGTGCCAGCGAACTTAGAACAGAACGCGGGAACGGATAGTGCCCTTGACCTGTTGCAGCTTCTCTTGCGCCAGGTCCGAGTACTGGGCGTCAACGTCGATCACCACGTAACCGACTTTCTCGTTGGTCTGCAGGAACTGACCGGAGATGTTGATGCCGTTTTCGGCGAAGACCTTGTTGATCTCGCTGAGCACGCCAGGGATGTTTTCGTGGATGTGCAGCAAACGGTGCTTGCCTGGGTGCGCCGGCAGGGCCACTTCCGGGAAGTTGACCGAGGACACGGAAGTACCGTTGTCGCTGTACTTGACCAGCTTCTCGGCCACTTCCAGGCCGATGTTGGCTTGGGCTTCGGCGGTGGAACCACCGATGTGCGGGGTCAGGATCACGTTGTCCAGGCCACGCAGCGGGCTTTCGAACTCTTCGTCGTTGGAGCGCGGCTCGACCGGGAACACGTCGATGGCGGCGCCGATCAGGTGCTTATCCTTGATCGCGGCGGCCAGGTGGTCCAGTTCGACCACGGTGCCACGGGCGGCGTTGATCAGGATCGAGCCCTTCTTCATCGCACGGATTTCTTTCTCGCCGATCATCCACTGGGTGGACGGCAGTTCAGGCACGTGCAGCGAGACGATGTCGGCCAGGCCCAGCAGTTCGTTCAGGCTGGTGACCTGCACGGCGTTGCCCAGTGGCAGCTTGGTCAGCGGGTCGAAGAAGTACACCTGCATGCCCAGGTTTTCGGCCAGGACCGACAGCTGGGTGCCGATCGAGCCGTAACCGACGATACCCAGCTTCTTGCCGCGGATTTCGAAGGAGTTGGCCGCGCTCTTGATCCAGCCACCACGGTGGCAGGAAGCGTTTTTCTCGGGGATGCCGCGCAGCAGCAAAATGGCCTCGGCCAGTACCAGCTCGGCCACCGAACGGGTGTTGGAGTAAGGTGCGTTGAATACGGCGATGCCGCGCTCGCGGGCAGCTTCCAGGTCAACCTGGTTGGTGCCGATGCAGAAGCAGCCAACGGCGACCAGTTTCTTGGCGCAGTCGAAGATCTCTTCGGTCAGCTGGGTGCGCGAACGGATGCCGATGAAGTGGGCATCAGCGATCTTTTCCTTCAGCTCGGCTTCCGGCAGCGAACCAGTGAGGTATTCGATGTTGGTGTAGCCGGCGGCCTTGAGGGTATCGACCGCGTTCTGGTGCACACCTTCAAGAAGAAGGAACCGGATCTTGCTCTTGTCGAGAGAAGTCTTGCTCATCTGCGTAAACCTGTATCCCGGAGAAAAAATGGCGAGGGGTGATGCCAGGCGCCAGGGCAGCCTTAGCATGAACAGCGGGAGGGCTATGCTAGCATACGCGACACAATCTGAGCTTATCCCGACAGGTGAAGAGTGCTCAGGGTGACTATGAATAAGTCGAGAGTTCCAGCGATGACCCACCCCGCTGTTATTGAAGAACTGATGACCCTCGTCGACCCTGGCAAGGTCCTGACCGACGCGGCTTCCCTCGAAGCCTATGGTAAGGACTGGACCAAGCATTACCCGCCGGCGCCCAGTGCCATCGTTTTGCCCAAGACGGTAGAGCAGGTACAGGCGATTGTCCGCTGGGCCAATACGCACAAGGTGGCGCTGGTGCCGTCTGGCGGGCGTACTGGGCTTTCCGCCGGCGCGGTGGCGGCCAATGGTGAGGTGGTGGTCGCCTTCGACGCCATGAACCAAATTCTCGACTTCAATGCCTTCGACCACACCGTGGTCTGCCAGCCTGGGGTAATCACCCGGCAGCTGCAAGCTTACGCCGAAGAACAGGGCCTGTATTACCCCGTGGACTTCGCTTCCAGTGGCTCCAGCCAGATTGGTGGCAACATCGGTACCAATGCCGGTGGCATCAAAGTGATTCGCTATGGCATGACCCGTAACTGGGTGGCTGGGCTGAAAGTGGTCACTGGCAAGGGCGAGTTGCTTGAACTGAACAAGGGCCTGATCAAGAACGCCACCGGCTACGACCTGCGCCAGCTGTTCATCGGCGCCGAAGGCACCCTGGGCTTCGTGGTCGAAGCCACCATGCGCCTGGACCGCGCACCGCGCAACCTCACTGCCATGGTGCTGGGCACAGCGGACTTCGACTCGATCATGCCGGTGCTGCATGCCTTCCAGGGCAAGCTGGACCTGACCGCCTTCGAGTTTTTCTCCGACAAGGGTCTAGCCAAGATCCTGGCGCGTGGCGACGTGCCGGCGCCGTTCGACACCGCCTGCCCGTTTTACGCACTGCTGGAGTTCGAGGCCAGCACCGAGGAGGTGGCCAACGAGGCCTTGGCCACCTTCGAGCATTGCGTGGAGCAGGGCTGGGTGCTGGACGGCGTGATGAGCCAGAGCGAAACCCAGCTGAAAAACCTATGGAAGCTACGCGAGTACCTGTCGGAAACCATTTCGCACTGGACCCCGTACAAGAACGACATTTCCGTCACCGTGTCGAAAGTGCCGGCGTTCCTGCGCGATATCGATGCCATCGTCGCCGAGCATTACCCGCATTACGAAGTGGTGTGGTACGGCCACATCGGCGACGGCAACCTGCACCTGAACATCCTCAAGCCCGAGCACATGAGCAAGGACGACTTCTTTGCCTCGTGCACCAAGGTCAACAAGTGGGTGTTCGAGATCGTCGAGCGCTACAACGGCTCGATTTCCGCCGAGCATGGTGTGGGCATGACCAAACGCGACTACTTGGGCTACAGCCGCTCAGCCCAAGAAATCGCCTGCATGAAGGCAATAAAGGCCGTCTTCGACCCTAACGGCATCATGAATCCGGGTAAGATCTTCGCACCTGATTAAAAAGCAGTAGCCAGAGGAGTCGGCCATGAGTTACCAGCACCAGTACGTAGACGGCACGCGCATTCACTTCCCGTTGGGCAAGGTAGTGTGCATTGGCCGTAACTATGCC
This sequence comes from Pseudomonas sp. Leaf58, assembly GCF_003627215.1. Taxonomy (NCBI): domain Bacteria; kingdom Pseudomonadati; phylum Pseudomonadota; class Gammaproteobacteria; order Pseudomonadales; family Pseudomonadaceae; genus Pseudomonas; species Pseudomonas sp. Leaf58. Next base: position 5,158,282 of record NZ_CP032677.1, on the reverse strand, counting down.
GAGCATGCCAAGGAACTGGACAACCCCATCCCCAGCGAGCCGCTGCTGTTCATCAAACCGGGCAGCTGCGTGGTACCGGCTGAAGGTGGCTTCAAGATCCCGACCGAGCGCGGTTCGGTGCACTATGAGGCCGAAATTGCGGTGCTGCTGGGCAAACCGCTGTCGACTCATCCAACCGAGGAAGAGGTGCTGGACGCGATTTCCGGTTATGCCCCGGCGCTGGACCTGACCCTTCGCGACGTGCAGGCCAAGCTGAAAGAGAAGGGCCTGCCGTGGGAGTTGGCCAAGTGCTTTGATGGCGCCTGCGTGCTGCCGCCGTTCGTGTCGGCTGGCAGCTTCGAGGATGTGACCGACATCCCGGTGCGGCTGACTGTCAACGGCGAAGTGCGCCAGGACGGCAACAGCGCGATGATGCTCAACCCGATCGTGCCAATGATCCAGCACATGGCCGCGCATTTTTCGCTGCAGGCGGGGGATGTGATCCTTACCGGCACCCCAGCGGGTGTGGGGCCGTTCAATGTCGGTGATGAGCTGGTGTTGGAATTGCCGGGTGTAAGCCGCTTCGAAAGCCGGGTGCTCTGAGCCACAACCGGGTTGCCTTCTTCGCGGGCGTGCCCGCGAAGAGGCCGGCCCTGTTTACCGATTTTTTCACACCCAATGCGGATAATGCGCGTACCTACGCCCCTATCTCCAGGACCCCCGCATGCCATCACCCTCCAGCGCCCCGCTAACTTCCAAGCGTCGTTTCTATCTGCGCTGGCCCTTCGGCCTGGCCGTTGCAGCGGTGATCGGCTATGGCTTGGCCATGGCCATGCACTGGGATGACCGCGGCGCGCTGTGGGTCAAGGAAAGCTTCGAAAGCACCGCCGAACGCAGCGAGAGCGTATGGCTGCCGGACTACCAGGTCGACATCGACGCCAAGCCGCTGCCGGGTATGGAAGATGACGAAGCCTCCGACGTGGCCTTCAACCCACGTACGCGGACCCTGTTCGCGGTCATGGGCAAGCACCCGATCCTGGTCGAGCTGAACCTGGATGGCGATGTGCTGCGCAAGATCCCGCTCAACGGCTGGAACAACCCGGAAGGCGTCGCCGTACTGGAAGACGGTTACCTGGCAATTACCGACGAGCGCCTGCACGACCTGACCTTGGTCAAAGTGGATGCCCAAACGGCCTCACTCAACCACGATGACTTCAAAAGTTACGACCTGGGCCAATCGGTGAAGAGCAACAAGGGCTTCGAAGCGGTAGCCTGGGACCCGCTGCACCAGCGCATGGTGATCGGGGAAGAACGCCCGCCTAAGCTGTATACCTGGAATACCGATGGCCGCAGCCCGCTTGCCGGCGAAAAGCAGCCGCTGCCCAGCGATGAACTGGACCTGCGCAATCTCTCGGCGTTGGGCGTAGACCCGCGCACCGGCCACCTGCTGGTGCTGTCGGCCGACTCCAACATGCTGCTGGAGCTGGACGAGCAAGGCCAACAAGTCAGCTTCATGACCTTGCTCGGCGGCTTCAATGGCCTGGAACACACCATCCCGCGGGCCGAAGGCGTCGCCATGGACGATAAGGGCAACCTGTACATGGTCAGCGAGCCGGCACTGTTCTATCGCTTCAAAAAGAACTGACAGCATTCTCAGACTTGCCCGACGCTGACATTAAGCTTTGCTTCAGCCGTTAATGGTTAGATTCGCCACCCCCATGTCGAGTCTGCTTTCATGCGTCGTTTTGTTCGCCTGTCGTTTGTCCTGGCCGTTTGCGGCCTACTCCTGCTCGGTTGGGCCGGGCAGGAGTTCCGCCTGTTCGAGCGTGGCTGGTTCAACCTCAAGGCCTGGTGGCAGCCCGCCGAGCAAAGCATCGGCCTGCACCGCTACCAGGTAGTGCTGGAGGCGCAGCCGGTCGAAGGGCTGGATGACGACCTGTCGGCACTGACCTACGACCCCGAGCGCAAGACCCTGTTCACCGTCACCAATGCCCGCTCGGAGCTGATTGAGTTGTCGCTGGACGGGCGCATCCTGCGTCGGGTGCCGCTGACCGGCTTCGGCGACCCGGAAGCTGTGGAGTATGTCGGGCCGAACAGCTATGTGATCACCGACGAGCGTCAGCAGCGGCTGATTCGCGTGCGCCTGGCGGACGACACCCTGTTCCTCGACGCCGGCGATGCCGAGCAACTGACCTTGGGCATCGGCCTGAACGGCAATAAAGGCTTTGAGGGGCTGGCTTACGATTCGGCGGGCAAGCGCCTGTTCGTGGCCAAGGAGCGCGACCCCATGTTGATCTACGAGGTGCATGGCTTCCCGCATGACAACCCGGAGCTGCCCTATGCGGTGCACGTGGTACAAGACCGCAAACGCGATTCACGGCTGTTTGTGCGGGACCTGTCGAGCTTGCAGTTCGATGAGCGCAGCGGGCACCTGCTGGCGCTATCGGACGAGTCACGGCTGGTGCTGGAGCTGGATGTGGAGGGCAGGCCGCTGAGCACCATGGCGTTGCGCAAGGGATTTCAGGGCTTACAGGCGACGGTGCCGCAGGCGGAGGGGATTGCGATGGACGAGGCGGGGACTATCTACCTGGTCAGTGAGCCGAACCTGTTCTATGTGTTCAAGCAGCCGGCAGATTGATTGCCTGTGAGGGCCTTATCGCCGGCAAGCCAGCCCCCCAAGTACCCCACAGATTTCAGACCCTGTGCGGTCCTTGAGGGCGCTGGCTTGCCGGCGAAGAGGCCCTGACAAGCAGCACAATACAGAAGAAGGTTATTCGGCCTTCAGGGTTTTCACGCCTTCCGAAGTACCCAGCAGCAGCAGATCCGCCGGCCGCGCCGCGAACAGGCCGTTGGTGACCACGCCAACGATGGCGTTGATCTGCGCTTCCAGCTCAACCGGGTTGGTGATCTGCAGGTTGTACACGTCGAGGATCACGTTGCCGTTGTCGGTGACCACGCCTTCGCGGTACACCGGGTCGCCGCCCAGCTTGACCAGCTGGCGTGCCACGTGGCTGCGGGCCATCGGGATCACTTCGACCGGCAGCGGGAAGGCGCCCAGCACCGGCACCAGCTTGCTGGCGTCGGCGATGCAGATGAAGGTCTTGGCCACGGCCGCGACGATTTTCTCGCGGGTCAGGGCCGCGCCGCCGCCTTTGATCAGGTTCAGGTGCGCGTCGCTCTCGTCGGCGCCGTCCACGTAGAACTCCAGCTCGCTGACGCTGTTCAGCTCATAGACCGGGATACCGTGGCCCTTCAGGCGCTGCGCAGTGGCTTCGGAGCTGGCGACCGCGCCGTCGAAGGCGGTCTTGTGCTGAGCCAGGGCGTCGATGAAGAAGTTGGCGGTCGAACCGGTACCGACGCCGACGACGCTCTTTTCATCCAGCTTGGGCAGAATGAAGTCGACAGCGGCCTGGGCGACGGCCTGTTTGAGTTGGTCCTGGGTCATGCGGGCTCCGGAAGGGGCAGGGCGGTTTCAAAGTTGCCTAGTATAACGGCTCAGGCGGCTTTGCTGTGGTCGCCCGACGTAGCGCTGGGGTAGACTCGCAGCCCTCGTCCCGCGGCCCAGTGATGCATTCCCGATGCTCGAACAGTACGTCAAGAAGATCCTCACCTCGCGCGTCTATGACGTTGCCGTCGAAACTCCGCTGCAGAGCGCCGGGCAGCTGAGCAAGCGCCTGGGCAACCAGGTTCTGCTCAAGCGCGAGGACCTGCAGCCGGTGTTCTCGTTCAAAATTCGCGGGGCTTACAACAAGTTGGCGCAGTTGAGCCCAGAAGAACTGGCCCGTGGCGTGGTCACCGCTTCGGCCGGCAACCATGCCCAGGGGCTGGCCCTTGCTGCGCGTGAAATGGGCATCAAGGCCACTATCGTGATGCCCAAGACCACCCCGGAGATCAAAATCGAAGGCGTGCGCTCGCGCGGTGGCAAGGTGGTACTGCATGGTGACTCGTTCCCCGAGGCGCTGGCCTATTCGCTGAAATTGGTCGATGAAAAGGGCTTCGTCTACGTCCACCCTTACGACGACCCGCACACCATCGCCGGGCAGGGCACCGTGGCCATGGAAATCCTGCGCCAGCACCCAGGCCAGTTGGATGCGATTTTCGTACCCGTGGGCGGTGGCGGCCTGATCGCTGGCATTGCTGCCTACGTGAAGTACCTGCGCCCGGACATCAAGGTGATCGGCGTCGAGCCGGACGATTCCAACTGCCTGCAGGCGGCCATGGCGGCGGGCGAGCGCGTGGTGCTGCCACAGGTGGGGCTGTTTGCCGACGGCGTGGCGGTGGCGCAGATCGGCCAGCACACCTTCGATATTTGCCGCCACCATGTGGATGAAGTGGTTACCGTCAGCACCGACGAGATTTGCGCAGCTATCAAGGATATTTACGACGATACCCGCTCGATCACCGAACCTGCCGGTGCCTTGGGTGTGGCGGGCATCAAGAAGTACGTCGAGCTGTACGGCGTCACCGGGCAGACGCTGGTGGCGATCGATTCCGGCGCCAACGTCAACTTCGATCGCCTGCGCCATGTGGCCGAGCGTGCCGAACTGGGCGAAAAGCGCGAAGCCATCATCGCCGTGACCATTCCCGAGCGCCCGGGCAGCTTCAAGGCCTTCTGCGAGGCCATTGGCAAGCGCCAGATCACCGAATTCAACTACCGCAAGCACACCTCCGATGAGGCGCACATCTTTGTCGGCGTGCAGACCCACCCGGAAAACGACCCCCGGGCAGGGCTGGTGCAGCAACTGGCCGAGCAGGGCTTCCCGGTTACCGACCTGACCGACAACGAACTGGCCAAGCTGCATATTCGCCACATGGTCGGCGGCCATTCGGCGGGTGCCAGTGACGAGATGGTGCTGCGCTTCGAATTCCCCGAACGGCCGGGGGCGCTGTTCAACTTCCTCAACAAGCTGGGCGGGCGTTGGAACATTTCGATGTTCCACTACCGCAACCATGGCGCCGCTGACGGGCGCGTGGTGGCAGGGCTGCAAGTGCCGGAAGACGAGCGCCACCTGGTGCCGGCGGCGCTGGCCAAGATCGGCTACCCGTACTGGGACGAGACTGAAAACCCGGCTTACAAGCTGTTTTTGGGCTGAGCGGCTAAGCTGGGGCTGATGGGCTGCTTAAGGACAACCGAGACATGGAACACCTGACCACCGTCAAAACCCTGCACATTATCGCCACCGCACTCCTGCTGCTGGGCGCGCTGGGCCTGGCGATCTGGACCGTGCGCGCCAGACGTCGGGGCGATGACGAGGCCTACGCCAAGTTACTGCGCCGGCCGCTGGTGTTCGTCTGGCTGGTGATGGGCTTGAGCCTGGTGAGCATGCCGTTCACCGGCTGGTGGCTGGTGCACCTGGTGGGCTGGCCGCTGGGGCAGACCTGGGTGCTGGCGTCCAGTGTCATCTACACGCTCGGCGCGTTTGCCGTGTGGTGGCTGCTGGTGCGGCTGAGCCGGCTGCGCAAGGCTGAGGTGGTGGGGTTGCGCTTTACCCTGGCACTGGCAGTGTTCAGTGGGGTTTGCTTCCTGTCCATCGCGGGGCTCATGGGGGCCAAGCCAGTCTGATATTCCTCGGTTGCCTGTGCCGGCCTCTTCGTGGGTGAACCCGCGCCTACAAAGATCACACCGGCTGTTGTAGGAGCGGGTTCACCCGCGAAGAGGCCGGCACAGGAAAACCTCAATCCCGCAACGAAACCACCGGCCACCCACGCTTCTCGGCCTCCGCCCGCAGGTTCGGGTCCGGGTCTACCGCCACCGCATGCGTCACCCGCTGCAGCAACGGCAGATCATTCATCGAGTCGCTATAGAAGTAGCTGTCTTCAAGATCAAAGCCGTTCTCCAGCATCCAGCGTTCCAGTCGCGTCACCTTGCCTTCACGAAAACACGGTATATCGGTACTACGCCCGGTATAGCGGCCATCGCGCATCTCGCATTCGGTCGCTAGCAACACCCGCACCCCCAGGCGCCGGGCAATCGGTGCGGTGACGAAGCGGTTGGTGGCGGTGATGATCAGCAGCTGGTCGCCCGCTTCGCGGTGCTGCTGCAGCAAGGCCAGGGCCTTGGGCAGGAGGATCGGCTCGATGCAGTCGCGCATGAAGTCGCGGTGCCATTCGTCAAGCTTGGCCAGGGGCGTTGCCGCAAGGATTTCCATGGAAAAGGCCAGGTAGGCCTGCAGGTCCAGGGTGCCGTTGAGGTAGTCCTGGTAGAAGCCATCGTTGCGCTGCTTGTAGGCAACCGGGTCGAGGATGCCGCGCTCGCACAGGTAGTCCCCCCAGGCATGGTCGCTGTCGCCACCGAGGAGGGTATTGTCCAGGTCGAATAAAGCCAGGCGCATTGCGGTCACTCGCATCAGCCACAAGGTAGGCCCGCAGAATACGGAGTTTTCACGCTGCTGCACATAAGCTTGGCGGGCGCGTTGCTGCGCTCGCAAGCTTTGTGGAACAATGCGGTGACATGCGTTTGCGAGGTTGCTGCCGTGATCGACCCGGATGGTTTTCGCCCCAATGTCGGCATCATTCTTACCAATGATGCCGGGCAGGTGCTATGGGCTCGACGGATCAACCAGGATGCCTGGCAATTCCCCCAGGGTGGCATCAACCCTGACGAGACGCCGGAAGATGCCCTGTACCGCGAGCTGAACGAAGAAGTTGGCCTTGAACGCGATGATGTGGAAATTCTTGCCTGCACCCGTGGCTGGTTGCGTTATCGTTTACCCCAGCGCCTGGTACGTACGCATAGCCAGCCGCTGTGCATCGGCCAGAAGCAGAAGTGGTTCCTGCTGCGTCTGGTCAGTAACGAACAACGGGTGCGGATGGACCTGACTGGCAAACCGGAATTCGACGGCTGGCGCTGGGTCAGCTATTGGTATCCGCTGGGCCAGGTTGTGACATTCAAGCGCGAGGTCTACCGACGCGCCCTGAAAGAGCTAGCACCGCGTCTGCTGACGCGCGACTGACGACGGAGTTCGACCCCGAGCCATGCTCAATACGCTGCGCAAGATCGTCCAGGAAGTAAACTCCGCCAAAGATCTCAAGTCGGCGTTGGGGATCATTGTCTTGCGCGTGAAGGAGGCCATGGGCAGTCAGGTCTGCTCGGTCTACCTGCTCGACCCGGAAACCAACCGCTTCGTGCTGATGGCCACCGAAGGCCTGAACAAGCGTTCCATTGGCAAGGTCAGCATGGCCCCCAACGAAGGCCTGGTCGGCCTGGTAGGTACCCGGGAAGAGCCGCTGAACCTGGAAAACGCCGCCGACCACCCGCGTTACCGCTACTTTGCCGAAACCGGCGAAGAAAAATTCGCCTCCTTCCTGGGTGCACCGATCATTCACCACCGCCGCGTGGTCGGGGTGTTGGTCATCCAGCAGAAGGAGCGCCGCCAGTTCGACGAGGGTGAAGAGGCCTTCCTGGTCACCATGAGTGCCCAGCTCGCCGGGGTTATCGCCCACGCCGAGGCGACCGGTTCGATCCGTGGCCTGGGCCGGCAGGGCAAGGGTATCCAGGAAGCGCGCTTCGTTGGCGTACCGGGTTCGCCTGGCGCCGCCGTGGGGCGCGCCGTGGTGATGCTGCCACCGGCCGACCTGGAAGTGGTGCCGGACAAGGCAGTCGATGACATCGACGCCGAACTCAAACTGTTCCAGAACGCCCTTGAAGGCGTGCGCGATGACATGCGCAAGCTGTCGGCCAAGCTGGCCACCCAGCTGCGACCGGAAGAGCGCGCGTTGTTCGACGTGTACCTGATGATGCTTGAAGATGCGGCTCTGGGGGGGGAGGTGACCGAGGTCATCAAGACCGGCCAGTGGGCCCAGGGCGCCCTGCGCCAAGTGGTGGGCGAGCACGTCAACCGCTTCGAGCTGATGGACGATGACTACCTGCGCGAGCGCGCCTCCGACGTCAAAGACCTGGGCCGGCGCCTACTGGCTTATCTGCAGGAAGCCCGATCGCAGTCGCTGGTGTATGCCGACAACACCATCCTGGTCAGTGAAGAGCTGACCCCGGCGATGCTCGGCGAAGTGCCGGAGGGCAAGCTGGTCGGCTTGGTTTCGGTGCTGGGCTCGGGTAACTCCCATGTCGCCATCCTGGCCCGTGCCATGGGCATCCCCACGGTGATGGGCCTGGTCGACCTGCCGTATTCCAAGGTCGACGGCATCGAGATGATCGTCGACGGCTACAAGGGTGAAGTATTCACCAACCCCAGCGACGTATTACGCAAGCAATACAGCGAAGTGGTTGAAGAAGAACGCCAGCTGGCCCAGGGCCTCGATGCCCTGCGCGAACTGCCGTGCGTCACCCCGGACGGTCACCGCATGCCGCTGTGGGTCAACACCGGCCTGCTCGCCGACGTCGCCCGCGCTCAGCAGCGTGGGGCTGAAGGGGTAGGGCTGTATCGCACCGAAGTGCCGTTCATGATTCAGCAGCGCTTCCCCAGCGAGAAGGAGCAGCTGGCGATTTATCGCGAGCAACTTGCTTCGTTCCATCCGCTACCAGTGACCATGCGTACCCTGGACATCGGTGGCGACAAGGCGCTGTCGTACTTCCCGATCAAGGAAGAGAACCCGTTCCTTGGCTGGCGCGGCATCCGCGTCACCCTTGACCACCCGGAAATCTTCCTGGTGCAGACCCGGGCCATGCTCAAGGCCAGCGAGGGCCTGAACAACCTGCGTATCCTGCTGCCGATGATTTCCGGCATCCACGAGCTGGAGGAGGCGCTGCACCTGATTCACCGCGCCTGGGGCGAGGTGCGTGACGAAGGCACCGATGTGCCGATGCCGCCGGTGGGCGTGATGGTAGAAATTCCTGCGGCGGTGTACCAGACCAAGGAGCTGGCGCGGCAGGTGGACTTCCTGTCGGTCGGCTCCAACGACCTGACCCAGTACCTGCTGGCGGTAGACCGCAACAATCCACGGGTTGCCGACCTCTACGACTACCTGCACCCGGCGGTACTGCAGGCGCTGAATACGGTGGTGCGCGATGCCCACGGTGAAGGCAAGCCGGTGAGTATTTGTGGGGAGATGGCCGGTGACCCGGCAGCGGCGATCCTGCTGATGGCGATGGGCTTCGACAGCCTGTCGATGAACGCCACCAACCTGCCGAAGGTGAAGTGGATGCTGCGCCAGGTGAACATGAGCAAGGCCAAGGAACTGCTGGTCGAGGCCTTGAGCCATGACAACCCGCAGGTTATCCACAGCTCGCTGCAGCTGGCGCTGAAGAACCTTGGGTTGGCGCGGATGATCGGGCCAGGGGCCAATAAAACCTTGTGAGGTTGATGCTGCCTGCCCCGGCCTATTCGCGGGTAAACCCGCTCCTAGAGTTCAATTGCGCGCCGCCTGTAGGAGCGGGTTTAACCGGGAAGAGGCCCGCACAGGAAACATCAAATGATCAGACCAGTAGTTCAACTTCCCCTAGATGCCCTCCAAAAGGCCCGAAACTGCGCTCAACCAGGCGCCTTTTCCCCTGATCATCGGCAATTAGCACCGTACTCGCACGCGTCCCGTAATTCTGGCTGGCAATAAACACACTCGACAATAGCTTCTCGGTAGCCACCCCCACGCCCGTCTCCGGCAGATCACCATCTGCCGCAGGCTCGCCATCGGCCAGTAACGCCAACAGCCGCTGCGGCGCTGGCGTGTCGAGCAACCCGGCCAAGCCACTACGCGCCTTTACCAGCTTCGGCCACGGCGTATCCAGCCCAGCATTGGACAACCCATAAACCCCAGTAGTCAGCAGGCGCGGCGTGCCTTCCCGAGCATTCAGGTAACCCAGCTGCCGGCCATCACCCACCAGCAGGTTGAACCCCGAATACTGCCCAACGCGGCTGGCCACCTGCCCCAGATAAGCCTCGACCCCCAGCTCACCCTGCAGATACGCCGCTACCAGTTCACCCCGCGAGCGCGCCCCCTGCGCTTGGCCGGGGTCACGGATATTGGTCAGCGCCGCAAAGCGCCCCTGTGGGCCCACCCCCAGCCAAGTACCACCGGCTTCCAGGTCACGCCCCGCATACACCCCAGGCGCATCCTCCCAGCCCGCCAGGGGCAGGGCAGGGCGGGCATAGAACTCGTCGCGGTTGGCCGCCACGATCAGCGGCAGGGCATGCCCCGGCCGCCAAGCGAATACAATCAGGCACATCGGTTGGGCCTCTGTGTTTTTTGCCACTTTACCCACAGCGGTGGGGCTGATCCATCCTGACACAGACTTCACTAGAGCCTCGAACCCAGCTTCCGTTACCATGCCGCATTGTTTTTTCGGGGAAGACGAATGGAATTCGTGCTCTATTTGCTGTTGGGTGCCTGTGCCGGTGTGCTGGCCGGGCTGTTCGGCGTGGGCGGTGGCATCATCATCGTGCCGGTGCTGGTGTTCAGCTTCACCCTGCAGGGCTTCGACGCCTCGGTGCTGACCCACCTGGCGGTCGGGACGTCGCTGGCAACCATCGTCTTCACCTCGATCAACGCCGTGCTCGAGCACCACCGCAAGGGCGCGGTGCAGTGGCCGGTCTTCGCCTGGATGACCATTGGCATCCTCCTGGGTGCTGGAGTCGGCGCCAAAACCGCCTCGCTGATCCAAGGCCCGCTGCTGCAAAAAATCATCGGCGTGTTCGCCCTGGTCATCGCCGCGCAGATGGCCCTGGACCTCAAACCCAAGGCCAGCCGTGGCATCCCAGGTAAACCCGCGCTGGTTGGTGCCGGTGGCGTGATTGGCTGGGCCTCGGCCATTTTTGGCATCGGCGGCGGCTCGCTGACCGTGCCATTCCTGACCTGGCGCAGCCTGCCCATGCAACAGGCGGTGGCCACGTCCTCGGCCTGTGGCCTGCCGATTGCGTTGGCCAGTGCCCTGAGCTTCATGCTACTGGGCTGGCACGAGGAGCACCTGCCGCCTCATAGCCTCGGTTACGTGTACCTGCCGGCGCTGGTCGGCATTGCCGTGACCAGCATGTTTTTTGCCCGTTTCGGCGCACGCCTGGCGCACAAGTTGGCGCCACGCTTGTTGAAACGCCTGTTCGCAGCCCTGTTGTTCTGTGTTGGCCTCAGCTTTTTGATTTGAATCGAGAGGAAGTTCCATGCTGCCTTACCCGCAGATAGACCCCGTGGCCGTGGCCATCGGGCCGCTGAAAATCCATTGGTACGGCCTGATGTACCTGATCGGCATCGGCGGCGCCTGGCTGCTGGCCTCGCGCCGGCTGAACCGCTTCGACCCTACTTGGAGCCGCGAAAAGCTCTCCGACCTGGTGTTCTGGTTGTCGATGGGGGTAATTGTCGGCGGGCGCCTGGGTTATGTGTTGTTCTACGACCTGCACGCCTACCTGGCCAACCCGACGCTGATCTTCGAGGTGTGGAAGGGTGGCATGTCGTTCCATGGCGGCTTCATCGGCGTGATGTTGGCGGCCTTGTGGTTCGGCAAGCGCAATAACAAGTCGTTCTTTGAATTGATGGACTTCGTCGCCCCGCTGGTACCGATTGGCCTGGGCGCAGGGCGCATCGGCAACTTCATCAATGCCGAGTTGTGGGGCAAGGCCACCGACGTGCCATGGGCGATGGTCTTCCCGCCGTTCAGCGACCCGGCGCAGCTGCCGCGTCACCCGTCGCAGCTGTACCAATTCGCCCTTGAAGGTGTGGCATTATTCCTCATCCTTTGGCTGTACTCGCGCAAGCCGCGCCCGACCATGGCCGTTTCCGGTATGTTCGCGCTGTTCTACGGCATTTTCCGCTTCATCGTGGAATTCGTGCGCGTGCCCGACGCCCAGCTCGGCTACATTGCCTTCGGCTGGTTGACCATGGGTCAGTTGCTGTGTGTGCCGATGATCGTCGGCGGCATTTTCCTGATCTGGTTGGCCTACAACCGTAAACCGACGGCCAAAGCCGCAGTTTGATTTCCACGGCAGGGGTGATCCCCTGCCGTTCTTGTTACAGGTAAGCCATGAAACAGTATTTAGACCTGGTCCGCGACGTTATCGACAACGGCACGCTGCAGGGCAACCGCACCGGCATCCGCACCATCAGCCTGCCAGGCGCCATGCTGCGTTTCGACTTGCAGAAGGGCTTTCCGGCCATCACCACGCGCAAGCTGGCGTTCAAGTCGGCGATCGGTGAAATGGTCGGTTTCCTGCGTGGCGTGAAGAACGCCGGTGAATTCCGCGAGCTGGGCTGCAAGGTCTGGGACCAGAACGCCAACGAAAACGCCCAGTGGCTGGCCAACCCGTTCCGCCAGGGCCATGACGACCTGGGCGAAATTTACGGCGTGCAGTGGCGCCAGTGGCCGGGCTACAAGCGCGTCCCGCTGAGCAACCCGGCGGCCATCGAAATGGCCGAAAAAGCGGGCTTCCGCCGTATCGCCCAGGACGAGGAAGACGGTGTCGCCTTCGTCATCCTGTACAAGGCCATCGACCAGGTGCGCCAGTGCCTGGACACCATCGCCAACGATCCGGGCAGCCGCCGTATCCTGTTCCACGGCTGGAACTGCGCCCAGCTGGACGAAATGGCCCTGCCGCCTTGCCACCTGCTGTACCAGTTCCACCCGAATGTAGAGACCAGGGAAATTTCCCTGACCCTCTATATCCGCTCCAACGACCTGGGCCTGGGCACGCCGTTCAACCTCACCGAAGGCGCGGCGCTGTTGTCGCTGTTCGGCCGCCTGACCGGCTACACCCCGCGCTGGTTCACCTACTTCATCGGCGATGCCCATGTGTATGAAAACCACCTGGACATGCTCAACGAGCAGCTCAAGCGTGAGCCGCTGGAAGCGCCGAAGCTGGTGATCAGTGACCGCGTGCCGGCGTTTGCCGAGACGGGCAAGTACGAGCCGGAGTGGCTGGAGAAGATCGAGCCGAGTGATTTCTGGCTGGAAGGGTATGAGCACCATGCGCCGATGACAGCGCCGATGGCGGTGTGACTGTTCTTTATTGCCTGATCTGGCCTATTTGCGGGTGAACCCGCTCCTACAGGGAATGCGCTGACTGTGGGAGCGCCTCGCATGCTTGGGGCTTAGTGCCCGTGGCTTCGCCCCACATGTGAATGCTCGGTTTCCGGCACCGATACCGCCCCATTCGTCTCCAGTTGCTGCAAGATCGCGCACTCCGCCCCTTGCGCATTGCAACGTTGCCGCAGCTCCACTAGCTGTTGTTGCAACGCCATCAACCCATCAATCCGCGCCTGCACATGCTCGATATGCTCGTCGATCAGCGCATTAACGCTGCCGCATGAGTCATCTGGGCTGTCGCGCAGGCGTAGCAGGCTACGGATTTCGTCCAGGGTCATGTCCAAGGTGCGGCAGTTGCGGATGAAGGTCAGCCGCTCGACATGGGCCTGGGTGTACAGCCGGTAGTTGCCCTCGCTGCGCGCCGGCTGCGGCAACAGCTGTTCACGCTCGTAGTAACGGATGGTTTCCACGGCGCAGTCGGTGGCTTTGGCCAGTTCTCCGATTTTCATCACGCAATCTCCAACAAGTGGCTTGACCCTATAGTGGCTACAGGGTGTTCACTTGGCAACAGGCTCAAATTAAGGATGACCCCATGTACCAGCCTGTCAGCCACGAACATAAGCACGATGACCACGGCCACAGCTGCTGTGGCAGTGCCACTGCGCCCGCATTGGTGCAACTGAGCGAGAAGGCCAGCAGCCACGCCCAGTTCAGCCGTTTCCGCATCGACGCCATGGACTGCCCCACTGAGCAGACCCTGATCCAGGACAAGCTGGGCAAGCTGGCCGGTATCGAGCAGCTGGAGTTCAACCTGATCAACCGCGTGCTCGGCGTGCGCCACACCCTGGGCGGTACTGCGGAGATCGAGCAGGCTATTGGCAGCCTGGGCATGAAAGCCGAGCCGCTTGGCGCTGAAGACGACGGCACGGCCAGCGTGCCACCACCAACCCAGCCCCGTTGGTGGCCACTGGCACTGTCCGGTTTTGCAGCGATCGCGGCCGAAATCGTGCACTTTGCCGGGTTGGCCCCGGAATGGCTGGTGGCGGCGCTGGCGCTGGCAGCAATCCTCGGTTGTGGCTTAGGTACCTACAAGAAGGGTTGGATTGCCCTGAAAAACCGCAACCTCAACATCAACGCGCTGATGAGCATTGCCGTGACCGGCGCCGTGCTGATCGGCCAGTGGCCGGAAGCGGCCATGGTGATGGTGCTGTTCACCGTCGCCGAACTGATCGAAGCCCGCTCGCTGGACCGTGCGCGCAATGCCATCGGCGGCCTGATGCAGCTCACCCCAGACATGGCAACCGTGCGCCAGGCCGATGGCCAGTGGCGTGATACAGACGTGCGCGAGGTGGCCATCGGTGCCTTGGTGCGGGTACGCCCCGGTGAGCGCATTGGCTTGGACGGTGAAGTGACCAGTGGGCAGTCCAGCGTCGATCAGGCGCCGATCACCGGCGAAAGCCTGCCTGTGGAGAAAGCGGTAGGCGACAAGTTGTTTGCCGGTACCATCAACCAGGCGGGGGCGCTGGAGTTTCGCGTCACTGCGGCTGCCGGGCAATCGACCCTGGCGCGGATCATCAAGGCCGTCGAGGAAGCGCAAGGCGCGCGGGCGCCTACCCAGCGTTTCGTCGACCACTTCGCACGCATCTACACCCCGGTGGTGTTCGCCATTGCCCTGGCCGTGGCGGTGATACCGCCACTGTTCATGGCCGGCGCCTGGTTCGATTGGGTCTACCGGGCCCTCGTGCTGCTGGTGGTGGCCTGCCCCTGCGCCCTGGTGATCTCGACCCCGGTAACCATTGTCAGCGGCCTGGCCGCCGCTGCGCGCAAAGGCATCCTGATCAAGGGCGGCGTGTACCTGGAAGGCGGCCGCCAGCTGGACTTCCTGGCGTTGGACAAGACCGGCACCATCACCCATGGCAAGCCGGTGCAGACCGACGCCAAGGTACTGCAGCCGCTGTTCGAGGGGCGCGCGCAAGCCCTGGCTGCCAGCCTGGGCGAGCGTTCGGACCACCCGGTTTCGCGGGCGATTGCCCAATTTGGCAAGGCGCAAGGCCTGGCCTTGAGCGAGGTCGACGACTTCACGGCCCTGGCCGGGCGAGGTGTGCGCGGCACCGTTGAGGGCGAGGTCTACCACTTGGGCAACCACCGTTTGGTCGAGGAGCTGGGGCTGTGCTCGCCGGCGTTGGAGGCCCAGTTGGATGCGCTGGAGCGTCAGGGTAAGACGGTGGTATTGCTGCTTGACCGCTCTGGCCCCTTGGCGCTGTTCGCCGTGGCCGACACAGTCAAGGACAGCAGCCGCCAGGCCATCGCCGAGCTGCATGAGTTAGGTATCAAGACTGTCATGCTGACGGGTGACAATCCACATACAGCCCAGGCCATCGCCGCGGTGGTGGGTATTGACCGCGCCGAAGGCAACCTGCTGCCTGCCGACAAGCTCAACAGCATCGAAGCCCTGTACGCCCAGGGCCATCGGGTGGGTATGGTCGGTGATGGCATCAACGATGCCCCGGCACTGGCCCGTGCCGAGATTGGCTTTGCCATGGCGGCGGCCGGTACCGACACGGCCATCGAGACCGCCGATGTAGCGCTGATGGACGATGACTTGCGAAAAATCCCGGCCTTCGTCAGGCTGTCGCGCCAAAGTGCGGCGATCCTCATGCAGAACATCGTTCTGGCCTTGGGCATCAAAGCGATATTCCTGGCGATCACCTTTGCGGGCATGGCCACCATGTGGATGGCGGTGTTCGCCGACATGGGTGTAAGCCTGCTGGTGGTGTTCAACGGCTTGCGCCTGTTGCGCAAATAAAGGACGTGCATGCTGAGTTCGGAGCTGAAAGCCTTCTACATGGTGGCCCGCCTGGGCAGCATCACCTTGGCGGCGAAGAAGCTCGGGCTCAGCCAGCCCACGGTGACCACGCAGATTCGCAACCTGGAAAGCCAGTACGCGGTGGAGCTGTTCTACCGTGGCGGGCGGCGCCTGGTATTGAGTGAAGAGGGCGTGCGCCTGCTACCGATGGTCAAGGCGCTGTTGCAACAGGAAGCGGACATCGAGTTCGAGCTGCGCAACAGCGGTCAGGCCCAGGGCAGCTTGCGCATTGCGGCCACGGCGCCTTACTACATCCTCGACCTGGTGAAGGTCTACCGTGAGCGCCTGCCGCAGGTGGAAGTGGCGGTGGAGATCGGCAACTCGCAGCAGGTGCTGGAGATGCTCGAGGACTACCGCGTGGATCTCGCCGCTTCATCGCAGTTGCTGGAAGATGCACGCTTGGTGCGGCGGGTGCTGGGGGCCGACCCGTTGGTGGTGGCCGTGCACCGCAACCACCCGTTGGCCCATCGCCAGGCGGTATCGATCGACGTCGTGGCTGGGCATTGCCTACTGATGCGCGAGAAGGGCTCAACCACGCGCAAGCTGACCGAGCAAATGATGCAGGAGGCCGGGGTGAAGGCTGGGGCGTTGCTGGAAATTGGCAGCCGCGAGTCGATCCGCGAAGCGGTGCTGCGCAACATTGGCATCAGCGTAATTGCCCGGCACGAGGTGCCGCACAACCCCGAACTGCGGGTGCTGGCGTTGGAGCATGCGCCGGTGATGCATGAGTACCTGTATTGCCTGAAGGAGCGGCGCCAGGCCCGGTTGCCGGCGGCCTTCCTTGGGGTGGCGCAAGAGGTGGCGGGTTCGCACTTCTAACGTTGCGTTGGCTTCTTCGCGGGCAAGCCCGCGCCTACACGTTCTGCGTACACGCAGCCCGTTGTAGGCGCGGGTTTACCCGCGAAGAGGCCACCATAGGCATTACAAAATCTGCCTATACCACTATCACCCGCTTTTGCCTTAAAGCCACAGTACCTTCGCACAGCCTTCCTAGCATGGCCCCATCTCTTCGATGAGGCCCTGCCATGAACCACACCGCCCCCGGCGCACAGATGAAAGTGCGCAATATCCACAAGCGCTTCGGCGCCTTTACGGCGCTTAACGATGTCTCACTGGACATCGCCGCCGGCGAACTGGTGTGCCTGCTCGGCCCATCTGGCTGTGGCAAGACCACGTTGCTGCGCTGCATAGCCGGCTTGGAGCGCCAGGACCGTGGCACGCTGTACATCGGCCAGCGCGATATCTCCGAGCTGCCGCCGCAGGCCCGTGACTACGGCATCCTGTTCCAGTCCTACGCGCTGTTTCCCAATCTCACCGTCGAAGCCAATATCGCCTACGGCCTAACCGGCACTGGCCGTGAGCAGGCCCGCCAGCGGGTGGCCGAAATGCTTGACCTGGTGGGCCTGACTGGCAGCGAGAAAAAATACCCCGGCCAGCTCTCCGGCGGCCAACAGCAGCGGGTGGCCCTGGCCCGCGCACTGGCACCGTCGCCTTCGCTGTTGCTGCTCGATGAGCCGATGTCGGCCCTCGATGCCCGGGTGCGCGAACACCTGTGCACCGAACTGCGCCAGTTGCAGCGCCAGCTGGGTATCACCACGTTGATGGTGACCCACAACCAGGACGAGGCCATGCTGATGGCCGACCGCATTGCGGTGATGAATAACGGCCAGGTCGAGCAGTACGCCACCCCGCGGGATATCTACGACCAGCCAGCCACGCCATTCGTCGCCGAGTTCGTTGGCCAAGGCAACTGGCTGCCGTTCCAGCGCAGCAGTGACAGCCATGCCCAGGTCGGCGCCATGAGCATGCGCCTGGCGCCGGGCTCGGCCATGGGCCGCAGTGGCCGGCTGTTCTGCCGCCCGGAGGCAATCACGGTCAACCCGGCGATGCACGAAGAAAACCTGTTCCCGGCCAGGGTCCGCGAAATCACCTTCCTCGGTAATCGCTGCCGTATGAGCTTCGAGCTCAAAGCCTTGCCAGGCCATGCACTGCTGGCTGAGCTGGCCCCCGAGGCCATGCCGCGCCTGGGCGCGCAGGACATCTGGGTGGCACTGCCGCCGCAGAGTCTGCAGGTGTTCGCCTAAGATGGCCGCGCCAATGCCCCTGCCGTTGAGCCAAGCCAAAGCCGCGCCGCGTGCTGGTGTTGCCCTGGGTGACCGGTTGTTCGTCGTCGGCGGCAAGAGCCTGCTGCTGATCCTTCTGGTGCTGGCAGTGTTGATGCCGCTGCTGGCGATCTTCTGGCGCGGCTTCAGCGCTGAGGCGGGCCAGGGTGGCGGCCTGTTGGCGGCCCGCGAACTGTTCGCCAGCGCCAACTTCCACTGGTTGCTGGGCAACAGCCTGTCGGTGGCCATCACGGTTGCAGTCATGGTGGTCCCACTGGCCTACCTGTTCGCTTATGCCCTGCAACGCACGCTGATCCCGGCCAAAGGCCTGTGGCGGGGGATTTCCCTGCTGCCGCTGCTGGCGCCGTCGATGCTGCCAGCCATCGCCCTGGTCTACCTGTTCGGCAACCAGGGGCTGCTACGTGGATTGCTCAGCGACAACATCTACGGCTTCTGGGGCATCGTGCTGGGCGAGGCCATCTACACCTTCCCGCATGCGCTGATGATCCTGCTGTCGGCGCTGTCGCTGGCTGATGCCCGGCTGTTCGATGCAGCGTCCAGCATGGGCGCTGGCTCATGGCGGGCGTTCACCAGCATCACCTGGCCGGCCACGCGCCAGGCTGTATTCGCAGCATTCTGCCTGGTGTTTACCCTGACCATCACCGATTTCGGTGTACCGGTCGTGGTCGGCGGCGACTATCAGGTGCTGGCACTGGAAGCCTACAAGGCAGTGGTTGGTCAGCAACAGTTTGGCCGTGGCGCCCTGATCGGTATGGTGCTGCTGCTGCCGGCCTTGTTCAGCTTTACCGTCGATGCCTGGCTGCGCCGGCGCCAGGGCGAGACTATGAGCGGCCGTGCGCAAGTGTTCGAGCCCAAGCCATCACGGGGCCGGGATGCCTGTTTCCTGGTCATCGTGCTGCTGGTGTGCGCGGCGTTGCTGCTGGTAATTGGCATGGCGGTTTACTCGTCGCTGATTACCTTCTGGCCCTACAACTTGTCGGTGTCGCTGCGCCACTACCTGTTCGAGGACACCGCCGGGGGCGGTTGGTTGGCCTACCGCAACAGCGTGACCATGGCCATTGGCACCGCGCTGATCGGCAGCGTCGTGATCTTCACCGGCGCTTACCTGATGGAGAAAACCCAGGGCCATCGCCTGCTCAACCAGGCATTGCGTCTGCTCAGCTTCATCCCCATGGCTGTGCCTGGCCTGGTGCTTGGCCTGGGCTACGTGTTCTTCTTCAACCTCAACGGCAACCCGCTGCATGTGTTGTATGGCGGCATGGGGCTGTTGGTGGTGTGCACCATCGCTCATTACCTGACCACCGCGCAGATGACCGCGACCACCGCGCTGCGCCAGCTGGACGGCGAGTTCGAGGCTGCCGCGCTGTCGCTGAAGGCGCCGCTGTACATGCACTTCCTGCGGGTGACCGTGCCGATCTGCCTACCGGCGCTGCTGGACATCATCCGCTACCTGTTCGTCTCGGCGATGACCACCGTGTCAGCGGCGATCTTCCTGTACAGCCCTGACACCATCCTGGCTGCTGTCGCCGTGCTGAACATGGACGATGCCGGCAACGTCGGCGGAGCCGCTGCCATGTCCACCCTGATCCTGCTGACCAGTGCCGGCGCTTCACTGCTGCTGGCCGCAGCCTCACGCGGCCTGCTGCGCCGCTCCCAAGCCTGGCGCCAACGCGCCGCGACCGTCTGACCTGTAAGGAACCTACCCATGTACAAGCACCTTGCACTCGCCGTTGCCGTTTCCGCCGTTTCCGCCGTGTTCAGCCTGCAGGCTGCGGCCGCTGGTACCCCGCTGACGGTTTACACTGCCTTGGAAGCCGAGCAGCTGAAGCGCTACAAGGAGGCCTTCGAGAAGGCCAACCCAGACATCGAAATCAAGTGGGTGCGTGATTCCACCGGCATCATCACCGCCAAGCTGCTGGCCGAAAAAGACCGCCCGCAAGCCGACGCCGTGTGGGGTCTGGCGGCTTCCAGCCTGGCTATCCTCGACCAGAACGGCATGCTCGAAGCCTATGCGCCGAAGGACCTGGGCAAGATTGCCGCCAACTACCGAGACGCCGCCAACCCGCCAGCTTGGGTTGGCATGGACGTGTGGGCCGCGACCCTCTGCTTCAATACTATCGAGGCCGAGAAGCAGGGCCTGAGCAAGCCGGTGAGCTGGCAGGACCTGACCAAGCCCGAGTACAAGGGCAAGATTGTCATGCCGAACCCGGCTTCGTCCGGTACTGGCTTCCTGGATGTCAGCGCCTGGTTGCAGACCTTTGGCGAGCCGCAGGGCTGGGCCTACATGGACGCGTTGCACCAGAACATCGGCCAATACGTTCACTCTGGTTCCAAACCGTGCAAGCTGGCGGCGGCGGGCGAGTTCCCGATCGGTATCTCGTTCGAGTACCCGGCCGTGCAGCTCAAGCGCCAGGGCGCGCCGCTGGACATCGTGCTGCCGAAGGAAGGCCTGGGCTGGGAGATCGAGGCGACTGCCGTGATCAAGGGTTCGCCCAAGGCGGATGCGGCCAAGCGCCTGGCTGATTTTTCGGCCAGCCCGGCGGCCATGGAACTGTACAAGGAGAACTTCGCCGTGCTGGCCGCGCCGGGCATTGCCAAGCCGCAGACCGAGCTGCCGGCGGACTATGAACAGCGCCTGATCAACAACGACTTTGCCTGGGCCTCGAAGAACCGTGACCAGATCCTGGCCGAGTGGCGCAAGCGCTACGACGGCAAGTCGGAGAAGGTGGCCCAGCAGTAACCTGCCCCGGCCTCTTCGCGGGTGAACCCGCTCCTACAACGCCCTGCATCGCCTGTTGTAGGAGCGGGTTCACCCGCGAAAAGGCCAGTCCTGCCCACTCAAAACTGTGAAACCAGCGCCTCCAGCTGTTCCTGCCGCTCAGCCTGGTTCAGCTTTGCCCCAGGATTCAGGGTGGACCACTGCGGATGCGCCCGCGCCTTCACCAGCGCCTCAGGCAACTTGCCCTCGCGCCAAGCTTTCTCATCCAGTTCACCCAGACGAATACTGTCCTGCGCCGCATGCCCACGGTTATCCAGCGCCACCATCAACTGCTGCTGACGCAAGGCCAGTAAGCGCAATACCGTGTCGTCCACGGTCAGCTCACGCTTGCCCTTGAGCTTGCCCATCAACCGCGACCCATAGTTGCGCGCCGTCTGCAGCGCGCCACCGGCAATTGCCCCGGCCAGCGCTGCCGCACCGAGGGTAAGGCCACCCACCAGCAAATCGACCCCGGCACCGGCCGCAGCACCCGCAGCTACACCGCTGCCCAGGCGCACCCCGAGCAGCTTCAACGTCTCGGGGTTGAACAGGTCATCACCCCAGCGGCCATCCAGCAACGGCAGGTCACTGGCATGCGCATCCTCGCGGCGGAAGGCATACAGCTTGAGCAAGGCTTCGACACAGCGCTGTTCGCGCTGGCGCACCTCCTGGCGCAATGCCTCGATGGCCCGGGCCTCGGCAGCCGGTTCGGCCTCGACGCTGCGCCGGCAAGCGGCGCAGTCCAGCAGCAGCTCGGCGATCAGGCGTTTGCCGCTGTGCTGGCGCGCCAGGCGCTGTGCTTGCTGGTCGTCGATCAGCCGTTGCAAGGCTGGGCGTGCGTCCTCCAGCAGCAGGGCCAGGCTCTCGTACAAACGGCGCTCGCCATCCTCTGGCGGGGCCACGCTGTCGAACCGTACTAACGCGTGAAGGCCAAGCCGGGCAAGGGCTTCACGCCATTGCGGCTCGCGGTGCTGGTGGCTGGCAACGAAGTTGAGCACCGGCAGCAGCGGCTTGCCACAGCTGGCCAGCACTTCCAGTTCGTCGCGGTATTTGGCCAGCACCGGCTCGCGGGCGTCGATCACATACAGGCCGGCATTGCTGGCCAGCAACTGACGCAGCACCTTAGCCTCTTGCTCGAAACGCTGGCGCGCTTCGCTGCCTTGCAGAAAACGCTGCAGACGGGCCGGGCCGTCCAGGCGCTCGCCCGGGCGCTCCAGGCGTTCGAGGTAGTCGAGCAGGGCAATGGCATCTTCCAGGCCAGGGGTGTCATACAGCTCCAGCAGGGGTTCGCCGTCCACCGACAAGCGTGCCCCTTCCACATGGCGCGTGGTGCTGGGGCGATGGGAGACTTCGCCAAAGCCGACGTCGCGGGTAAGGGTGCGCAGCAGCGAAGTCTTGCCGACGTTGGTGTGGCCGACCACGGCCAGTTTCAGCGGCTCAGTCATGGCCATGCTCCAGCCAGTTCAGTGGCGAGGTATCGGCATGCGGCAGGCCAAGGCGGTCGAGGGCTTCGTGCCAGTCGCCCAGGCGCTGGGCGTCCAGGGCTTGGCCTGGGGCGGCCTGGAGTAGCCAAATACGGGTTGCGCCAGCGTTGCGCGCCAGTTCTGCGAGCAGTGCCAGGCTGCCACGGTCGGGCGAGCGCCGCGGGTCGCAGGCGATTGCCAGGCGTGCCGGGGGGAAGCGGCTGAGTTGCTCAAGTAACCGGTTGCGTGATTCGCGGCTGTCGAGCACGCCAGCATCGGTCACGCTTTTGGGTAGGGCCGGTGGCCAAGGGCGCTGGTCGTCCAGCTCCAGGCCGACCAGCAGGGCACCGCTGCTGCCGCTTTCCAGCTGGCCAGCGGCAAACTGCGGCAAGGCTTCGGGCGCGGCATCCTGCACGCCGATACGCTCACTGCGTGGCATCAGCGCGTCACGCAGTTGTGCGTAACCGGGCAGGTTCAGGTCCAGCGCCAGGCGTTGCCGGCCCTGGCGCCAGCGCCACAGGCACAAACCGGCCAGCAGTAGGCGCGGCAGCAGGCCATACACCAGCACCACGCCGAGCAGCCAGCTGGCCCAGGCCTGGCGCGCCAAGTCCAGGGCCGGCAGGCTGTCGCCGCTGGCGCGGATCATGGCCTCGTCGGGTACCGCGAAGCCCAGCAACGCAGGCAGCGCCCCAAGGGCCTGGGTGAGGTGGATGAACGGGTCGGCGGCGAGCAGGGTGGTTTCCCAGACAAAGCCATAGCGCCGGGTCGCCAACAAGGCCAGTAGCATCCCCAGCGCAGTCACCATCGCCAGCAGCCACAGGCCGTGCACCAGCAGGCCGAGCAGCCAGCGGTTGAGCCGTTGGCGTTGCAGCAGCACCAGCAGCGCTGGCGCCAAGTGCATGGCCTTGGCGTCGCGGGCAAAGCGTTCGCTCAGCCACAGCCACACACGGCCCAGCCCGGCGCCATGCTCGCCGCTCAGGGCAAAACCGATGGCCCAGCCCAGCAGCATCAGCAGGTTCAGCCCAAGCAGGCTGCCTAAAGCCCAGAACACATTCACTGGGCGCTGCCCGTCACCCAAGGCGGCCAGTGCCAGCCCCGCACCGCTGAGCACAGCCAGCAGCAGCAAGGCCAGCAGCGCCAAGCGGGCGCCCTGCTTCCAATGGCGCAGGGCGGTGCTGATACCGTCGCGTTCGGCCAGGAACAGCGCGCGGGTTTCCAGGCGCGTCGCCAGGTCACCACCTGCCTGGCGGGCGCGGCGGTTGGCTTCCTGGTCTTCCAGGGGGCCGGCATGTTCTTCGCGCAGGCGTATCGCTTCGGTGAGCCAGCGCTTGTCCAGTGAAGTGGGTGCGGTCACAAGGTCTGCCATTGCACAGGTCAGGGCAGAAGCATAACCCACACGCCCGGTGCTATCCTCGCCGGCATGAATACATCACTCCCCCTTAGCCTGATCGCGGCTCACGCCGAGAACCGCGTGATCGGCATCGACAATTCCATGCCCTGGCACCTGCCGGGGGACTTCAAGTACTTCAAGGCCACTACCCTGGGCAAGCCGATCATCATGGGGCGCAAGACCTGGGATTCGCTGGGGCGGCCGTTGCCTGGGCGGTTGAACATCGTGGTCAGCCGGCAGGCAGGGCTGCAACTGGCGGGGGCCGAGGTGTTCGGCTCGCTGGAAGACGCGCTGGTGCGGGCCGAGCAATGGGCACGTGAGCAGGGTGTCGATGAGTTGATGCTGATTGGCGGGGCGCAGCTGTATGGGCAGGCGCTGGAGAAGGGGCTGGTTAGCCGGATGTACCTGACGCGGGTGGAATTGGCGCCGGAAGGGGATGCGTGGTTTCCTGAGTTTGACCGAGGGCTGTGGCGGCTGGTTTCGAGCGAGGCACAGGTCGAGGAAGGTAAGCCCTGCTATCACTTCGAGGTTTGGGACAAGGTGTGAGATTGCTGGGGCTGCTTTGCCGGCGATAGGGGCGCAACGCGCCCCCGGCAATCTGTCAGGAATGACTCAATTCGGCATGTTCATCGCCGGCCAGCACATCCTTGTCGGTCTCTTTCAGCAACTGGCTGGTCACCACCCCTGCCGTCATCGAACCGTTCACGTTCAACGCCGTACGGCCCATGTCGATCAGCGGTTCCACCGAAATCAGCAACGCCACCAGCTCGACCGGCAAGCCCATCGCCGGCAGCACGATCAGCGCTGCGAAGGTCGCACCGCCACCTACGCCGGCAACCCCTGCCGAGCTAAGGGTAACAATCGCCACCAGGGTGGCGACCCACAGTGGGTCGAAGGTATCGATGCCCACCGCCGGTGCCACCATTACCGCCAACATGGCGGGATAGAGCCCGGCGCAGCCGTTTTGGCCGATGGTGGTGCCAAACGATGCACTAAAGCTGGCAATCGACTGCGGCACGCCTAGGCGGCGCGTTTGTGCTTCGATGTTCAGGGGAATGCTGGCGGCGCTGGAGCGGCTGGTAAAGGCGAAGGTCAGCACCGGCCACACCTTGCGGAAGAAGCGCAGCGGGTTCACGCCGGTGGCGGCGAGGATCAGGCCGTGTACCACGAACATCAGCGCCAGGCCCAGGTACGACACCACCACGAAGCTGCCCAGCTTGAGGATGTCTTCCATGTTCGAGCTGGCTACCACCTTGGTCATCAGCGCCAGTACGCCGTACGGGGTCAACTTCATCACCACCCGCACCAAGCGCATCACCCAGGCCTGCAGGGTGTCGATGGCCGACAGCGCGCGTTGGCCTTTCTCGGCATCGTCCTTGATCAACTGCAACGCAGCCAGGCCGACGAACACGGCAAAGATCACCACGCTGATGATCGAGGTCGGCTTGGCCCGCGCCAGGTCACCCACCGGGTTGCTGGGGATGAACGACAGCAGCAACTGCGGGAGGTTGAGGTCGGCCACCTTGCCGGCGTAGTCGCTGTGGATAACCTGCATGCGTGCGCTTTCCTGGGCGCCGGCCACCAGGCCTTCAGCGCTGAGGCCGAACAGGTTGGTCAACACGATGCCGATCAGCGCGGCAATGGCGGTGGTCAGCAGCAGGGTGCCGATGCTCAGCACGCTGATGCGGCCCAGCGACGAGGCATTGTGCAGGCGCGCCACGGCACTGAGGATCGAGGCGAAGATCAGCGGCATGACGATCATCTGCAACAGGCCGACATAGCCGTTGCCGACCAGGTCGAGCCAGGCGATGGTGGCTTTGAGCACGGGGTGGCCGGCACCGTAGATTGTGTGCAGGGCCAGGCCGAAGACCACGCCCAGCACCAGGCCCAGCAATACTTTCTTGGCCAGGCTCCAGTCGGTGTGGCGGGTTTGTGCCAGGCCCAGCAACAGGGCCAGGAACGCCAGCAGGTTAAGGGACAGCGGCAGGTTCATTGAAGCTCCAGCAGAAAAAAGCAGAAGAGGCATCGCCTCTGTGAGCGATTGCGAACGGAAATGCTAACAGCCTGAAAACAAACGAATTTATACCCAAATGGAATTTACATAGTCGTTTATGGAATAACGGCGTGTCGCAAATTGCAATGAACGCGGCGTTTGCAGCTGCATGGAGGTCGCTATAGAGGGCTGCCGGAAGGGGTTGTTGCACTAGCGTTTCTGGGTCATTTCAGGAGATTCGTACATGAAAGTCGCTGCGAAAGCCGCCGTCATCGGTCTGTCCCTGTTGTTCAGTATCGAAACCTTCGCCACCGAGCTTAAGCACTGGCCCACCGAAGCCGCCAAACAGCTCGATAGCATGATCGCCGCCAATGCCAACAAAGGTAACTACGCGGTGTTCGACATGGACAACACCAGCTACCGCTATGACCTTGAAGAAGCCTTGCTGCCGTTCATGGAAAACAAGGGCCTGCTAAGCCGCGACAAGCTTGACCCGTCGTTGAAGCTGATGCCGTTCAAAGACACCGCCGAGCACAAGGAAAGCCTGTTCAGTTACTACTATAGGCTGTGCGAAGTCGACGACATGGTCTGCTACCCGTGGGTGGCCCAGGTGTTCTCCGGCTTTACCCTGCAGGAGCTGAAGGTGCAGGTGGATGAGTTGATGGCCTCCAGCACGCCGATCCCCAGCACCTATTACGAAGGCGACCAGGTCAAGGCTATCGAGGTGCAGCCGCCCAAGGTCTTCAAGGGCCAGGCCGAGCTGTACAACAAGCTGATGGAAAACGGTATCGAGGTCTACGTGATTTCAGCTGCCTCCGAGGAGCTGGTGCGCATGGTCGCCTCGGACCCCAAGTACGGCTACAACGTGAAACCGCAGAATGTGATTGGCGTGAGCCTGCTGCTCAAGGACCGTACCAGCGGTCAGCTAACCACCGCGCGCAAGCAGATCAGTGCCGGGCACTACGATGCCAAGGCCAATCAGGGGCTGGAACTGACCCCCTACCTGTGGACCCCGGCCACCTGGATGGCGGGCAAGCAGGCGGCGATCCTGACCTACATCGATGAATGGAAGAAGCCGGTGCTGGTGGGCGGCGATACGCCGACCAGCGACGGCTACATGCAGTTCCATGGTGTGGATGTGGACAAGGGCGGCATCCACCTGTGGATAAACCGCAAGGCCAAGTACATGGACCAGCTGAACGGGATGATTGCCAAAAATGCGGCGGCGCAAGCCAAGGAAGGCTTGCCGGTGACGGCGGACAAAAACTGGGTGATCGTGACGCCGGAGCAGATTCAGTAACCGGGCTTATCAGCCGTTGCGGCCCACAATGATAGTACGGGCCGCATCCTGATCAATGTTCTGCGCCAGCAAGGTTACTGCTTCGATGGCAGTTGCACGGGCGTCGGCCCCCGCAGGGCCAAGCGTCCGTTCGACCACGACACTGTGCACCTGGTTTATCCCGACGAAGCGAAACCAGGTATCCATGAAGGGTTTTTCCAGGCCAAAAGCGTGGTCGGGTGTCTGTGAGTCAGCGCCATAACCGAGCCCGCGGGTGTAGATCGCAACCGCTCGACGTCCGCCTAGCATGCCATTCAACCCTTGCTCATCGAAGGTGAACAAAACGCCTTTGTGCGAAATGGCGTCAATCAGATGCTTGAGCTTGTACGGAATACCGAAATTCCACAGCGGCGCGCTGAAAACCAAGGTATCGGCCTGGTGGAACCGTTCAGCGAGCGCCTTGATCTGCGCCCATGCCGCCGCCTGGGCGGTTGAAAGTGGGGCATCGGCAAGCCCTGCGTACTTTGCCGCGAGCAAAGCACCCTCTAGTTCGGGAAGCTCACATTCCCAAGGATCAAGGCGATCAATCTCCACGGTTCTGCGCTCGGCCAGCGCTGTCAGGAACGCTTCGGCAAGTTGAGTGGAAACGGACCGCTCGCCTCTCGGTGAGGCGCAAACATACAAGATACGTTCAACCATGGGCTTCTCCTTTGCAGTACAGGTGTTCAGTGCAAAGTTTGATTCAGAATTCATATTTTTAGAAATGACGTATGCTCGGCCTATTAAGTGAGATAGGTGATTAATCTGTGTTCGATACGGTGCTTTTGCGTAGCTTGCTGGCGGTTGCCGACAGCGGTGGTTTCACGCGCGCTGCGCAAAGGCTGCACCTTACGCAGTCGGCAATCAGCGCTCACATCAAGCGGCTGGAGAGTGAAGCTGGGCACAAACTGCTGGAACGTACCACCCGTTCGGTCAGCCTGACGCCAGCAGGCGCCCGCCTGGCCGGCTATGCCCGCACTATCTTGGCGCTGCATGATGATGCTCGCGCGAGCCTTGGGGCAGGCCGTCGAGTTTCAGGCATGGTATTGGTGGGGTTGAGCGAGGAGATGGTGAAAGCACCCATCATCGACTGCCTGCGTCGATTC
Organism: Pseudomonas sp. Leaf58; assembly: GCF_003627215.1. Classification (NCBI taxonomy): domain Bacteria; kingdom Pseudomonadati; phylum Pseudomonadota; class Gammaproteobacteria; order Pseudomonadales; family Pseudomonadaceae; genus Pseudomonas; species Pseudomonas sp. Leaf58. The sequence continues at coordinate 5,130,382 of NZ_CP032677.1, read as the reverse complement.
TCGGTGGCACACCCCGATGTAGAGATTTCCCTGAAAGTCGGCCTGACCGGCGAGCTGCTTGCGCTTCTGTATTCGGGTGGGCTCGATATCGTGTTGGGGAGCCGCTGCGGCGATGAAGAGCGTGGCGAATTGCTTTGGTCCGAGCCGTTGATCTGGGCGAGAGGGCCGGTTGCCCTGGCCACCGATGACGCAACTACCCCAATACCCTTGGCGGTGTTTTCCGAGCAATGCCCCTACCGTGCTGCCGCCATCGAAGCCCTGGCGCGTGCGGGGCGGCAGTGGCGGATCGTTTGCCAGAGCCCAAGTGCCGGAGGGCTGATAACCGCCGTCAAAGGCGGGCTTGGTATAACGCCAGTCACCCGGTCAACCGCACTGGCTGCAGGTTTACAGGAAGTACCAACGCTGCCAGCCCTTCCTCAAGCGCAGTTCATCTTGACGTCAACAGCGAAGCCGAAGCGCTCAGTTGCGCTGCTGCTGACGCAACTGCGTCAATGTGCTTCGCGGGGGGAGCTTTGACTCGGCATTTTTCCACGGCCAAAAAAACCGGCGCACAAGGCGCCGGTTTTCAAAAATGCTAAAAAGCCTTACAGCCCTTCCAGCATCGCCTTGTTACGCACAGCACCCTTGTCGGCACTGGTCGCCAGTAGGGCATAGGCCTTCAGCGCGGTGGTCACCTTGCGTGGGCGTACTTCAGCTGGTTTCCAGCCCTTTTTGTCCTGCTCGACGCGGCGCTGGGCCAGCTCTTCGTCGCTTACCAGCAGGTTGATCGAGCGGTTAGGGATGTCGATCAGCACCTTGTCGCCGTCGCGCACCAGGCCGATGGCGCCGCCAGCAGCGGCTTCCGGCGAGGCATGGCCGATCGACAGGCCCGAGGTACCGCCCGAGAAGCGGCCATCGGTGAGCAGCGCACAGGCCTTGCCCAGGCCTTTGGACTTCAGGTACGAGGTCGGGTACAGCATTTCCTGCATGCCCGGGCCACCTTTCGGGCCTTCGTAGCGAATGATCACGATGTCGCCGGCTTTTACTTCGTCGGCGAGGATGCCGCGCACGGCGCTGTCCTGGCTCTCGAAGATCTTCGCGTTGCCTTCGAATACGTGGATCGACTCGTCAACGCCAGCGGTTTTCACCACGCAACCATCCTGCGCGATGTTGCCATACAGCACGGCCAGGCCGCCTTCTTGCGAGTAGGCGTGCTCGAAGCTGCGGATGCAGCCGTTTTCACGGTCGTCGTCCAGTGTTTCCCAACGGGTCGACTGGCTGAAGGCAGTTTGGGTCGGGATACCGGCAGGGCCGGCCTTGAAGAAGGTATGCACCGCTTCGTCATCGGTCTGGGTGATGTCCCACTTGGCGATGGCTTCTTCCATGCTGCGGCTGTGCACGGTCGGCAGGTCGGTGTGCAACAGGCCGCCACGGGCCAGCGAACCGAGGATGCTGAAGATGCCGCCGGCGCGGTGCACGTCCTCCATGTGGTACTTCTGGATGTTCGGCGCCACTTTGCACAGCTGCGGCACTTTGCGCGACAGGCGGTCGATGTCGCGCAGGTCGAACTCGACTTCGCCTTCCTGGGCAGCAGCCAGCAGGTGCAGGATGGTGTTGGTCGAGCCGCCCATGGCGATGTCCAGCATCATGGCGTTCTCGAACGCCTTGAAGTTGGCGATGCTGCGTGGCAGTACCGACTCGTCGTTCTCGCCGTAGTAGCGCTTGCACAGCTCGACGATGGTACGGCCGGCGGTGAGGAACAGCTGCTCACGGTCGGCGTGGGTAGCCAGGGTCGAACCATTGCCCGGCAGGGCCAGGCCCAGGGCTTCGGTCAGGCAGTTCATCGAGTTGGCGGTGAACATGCCGGAGCACGAACCGCAAGTTGGGCACGCACTGCGCTCGTACTCGGCGACTTTCTCGTCGGAGGCCGAGGAATCGGCGGCGATGACCATGGCGTCGACCAGGTCCAGGCCGTGGCTGGCCAGTTTGGTCTTGCCGGCTTCCATCGGGCCGCCGGACACGAAGATTACCGGGATGTTCAGGCGCAGGGCAGCCATCAGCATGCCGGGGGTGATCTTGTCGCAGTTGGAAATGCACACGATGGCGTCGGCACAGTGGGCGTTGACCATGTATTCCACGGCGTCGGCGATGATCTCGCGGCTTGGCAGCGAGTACAGCATGCCGTCGTGGCCCATGGCGATGCCGTCATCGACCGCGATGGTGTTGAATTCCTTGGCCACGCCACCGGCGCGTTCGATTTCGCGGGCGACCAGCTGGCCCAGGTCCTTCAGGTGCACGTGGCCCGGGACGAACTGGGTGAACGAGTTGGCGATGGCGATGATCGGTTTCTTGAAGTCTTCGTCCTTCATCCCGGTAGCGCGCCACAGGGCACGGGCGCCGGCCATGTTGCGGCCTTGGGTGGAAGTCTTGGAACGGTAATCAGGCATGAAACACTCCTGGCGGCTTAATCAGGTCACAAAAAGGGGAGTGAGCTTCTCTTGTCCTCTGTACCGCAGGCCGGTTGCCACTGGCACGGATGGGGCCGAAGACGCCGCGGGATCGCCGCGTGCTTGGCCAGAGCTCATAAACCCGCCGGGGATGACTGGCGATGAATAAGCCGATTCTACACCGCTGGCGCGGCGAGGGAATGGTGATGTGTCTGGGCGGTGGCTTTGGCCGGGGCTCTGACGCAGGCTTATGCAGGCTTCACCGTATGCACGATGCCACGGTGAGGCCTGTGCGAATTAATTGGCCGCTATGCAATGCGCTGTTGTCGAAAAATAGGTGCCTTCGCTGGTTGGGACAAGCGCGGTTATGTTCGCAATCTTCCCGAGGATCGTATTTCTATTTAAATAAACGGTTTGAGAGTTTGACGTGTGGTCGATGGGTTGCTCGATGACCATCATTTGAATGTGGTCGGTTAAATTTTCCATGGTCTCTATTTCGACAACAGTAATCAGGTTGGTGTTTTCGTTCAAAGGTGAGGGAAGGGGCACTTCGAATGGGTAATAACCGTCAATGTCTGCTGTGCCGATATAGAAAGGCGCGCAACCTCCACCTTGGTAGGGTTGCCGGGAGGTTGGCTGGCCTAGCGAAACAAGACTTGTCACATGGTAGACATGAGAGGAGCGCAACAGGGTAATCGGTTGGTTAACAGGGTGTTCTGGCGGGCTATCAACTGTGTAAAAAACTCTCAGGTGGCCGCCCCCTGCATAACCGGATTTCAACGGTGTGATGGGCGCGGGTAGCGTTTCATGCAGGTTATCAGCTGTGACCGTAATTTCTACTCTATGGCAAAGTCCGGCTTCGGCACCTATGACAAATACCTGAACTCGGTCTCCGAGCTTCTTCTCTTTGTAGTTAGGGACGACGACTGTGAAGCCAGCGCGAGCGACCTCAAAGGTTAGCTGTGCATCGGCGAATTCTAGGGTGTATGGGCGAGGAAGCAACCCTTCGAAGACATAGAGGCTGCGTGGCGAATACAGCTTTTCTTCGGTGCTGCCATCCTCTACATACCTTACCACTTCATACGATAAAGTTGCCTCGCTTCCGCTAATGAAGAACAATTCAGCGGGCGTGAAGGCGAGTTCGACATCTTTATCCATGTCCTCCTCTTTCAAAGGCGTACCGCGCGATGCCTGTTGCCCGTCGGGCATAATCCAGTTTACCGAAACGTGGTCTTGTCCTTTTATGGCACTCATTGGGACGATGACGGTTAAGGTGTGCTCCAGCTTATCCAGGGGGATATAATTTTCACTTCCTGCTATCTCCCTGATTGTGGCGGGCGGCAGCGCGGAAATTTGTGGTTTAGTCATTGGCAGCTCCGTTTCCTTTCAGCAAGGGGTAATGTGCTCGTTGCGAACACAAGGGAGAGACTATTTGCTGCCTGATATTGGTGGGCGGATGCTTGATGGGCAACTAGCAGAAATGACAGGTACTTGGTTGTCTGGAGCGTTGAGTGGCACGGGCTTCACCCGTGTTCGCGGGCAAGCCCGCTCCTACAGGGGGCGCGAAAGCTCTTGGTTTTTTGATCAAGGCTGTTGCTTCCCCAGGAGTTCCACAGCTCTTGCGCATGTGGAACACCTTGGGGGGGCGGTGCAGGCCGTCTGGATTTTGGTCAGCTGTTAGGCAGCAACCGGCAGGTGATGCTCTTGATGTAGCGGGTTTCGGCGATGGCCGGGTGCACCGGGTGGTCCGGGCCCTGGCCGCCGCGCTCGAGCAGCTGCATATTGCGGTCGAGGTGGCGGGCGCTGGTCAGCAGGATGTTGTTCAGGTCATCCTCGGGCAGGTGCATCGAGCACGAGGCGCTGACCAGAATGCCGTCCTTGTTGAGCATGCGCATGGCCTGCTCGTTCAGGCGGCGGTAGGCCGCTTCGCCGTTTTTCAGGTCTTTCTTGCGCTTGATGAAGGCGGGTGGGTCGGCAATGATCACGTCGAAGCGTTCTTCGGCGGCTTTCAGCTCGCGCAGCGCTTCGAAAACGTCGCCTTCGATGCAGGTCAGCTTCTCGCTGATGCCGTTCAGCGCGGCGTTACGCTCCACGCCATCCAAGGCGAAGCCCGAGGCATCGACACAGAACACTTCGCTGGCGCCGAACGCGCCGGCCTGCACACCCCAACCACCGATGTAGCTGAACAGGTCGAGTACGCGTTTACCTTTAACGTAGGGCGCCAGACGTGCGCGGTTCATACGGTGGTCATAGAACCAGCCGGTTTTCTGGCCTTCGCGCACCGGGGCTTCGAACTTGACGCCGTTCTCTTCCAGCGGCACCCAGTCCGGCACTTCGCCGTAGACGGTTTCGACATAGCGCTGGAGGCCTTCGGCGTCACGCGCGGCGGAGTCGTTCTTGAACAGGATGCCGCTTGGCTTGAGCACCTGTACCAGGGCCGCGATCACGTCGTCTTTATGCGCTTCCATGGTGGCCGAGGCCAATTGCACCACGAGGATGTCGAAGAAGCGGTCGACCACCAGGCCTGGCAGCAAGTCGGAGTCGCCGTAGACCAGGCGGTAGCAAGGCTGGTCGAACAGGCGCTCGCGCAGGGACAGGGCGACGTTCAGGCGGTGCACCAGCAGCGATTTGTCCAGCGGCAGCTTGATGTCGCGCGACAGCAGGCGGGCGCAGATCAGGTTGTTCGGGCTCAGGGCGACGATACCCAGCGGTTTGCCGTTGGCCGCCTCGAGAACGGCCTGCTGGCCGGCCTGGAAGCCTTGCAGTGGGGTCGCGGTGACGTCGACTTCGTTGCTGTAGACCCACAGGTGGCCGGCGCGCAGGCGGCGGTCGGCATTGGCTTTGAGGCGAAGGCTGGGCAGGGACATGACGTCGCTCCGGGAAAAAAGAGCGGGATTATAACCTGTCTGCCCTGTTTCCGGTGCCGGCTCGACCAGTTGCCTGGCGTCATGCTCCGACAGGGAGCCCGTGCCGATAAACTAATAAACTCGCCGCAACGATTCAGTGGTTGGTCCCATTCTGGGTTAGAGGGTTAAAATCGCCGGTCCTAAACGAGTGTGTACGTATGTCCCAAGAACTCAGCGCCGAACAGATCCAGCAAGCCTTGCAAGGCATCACCATTCCGCCGCAACCGCAGATCATGGTCGACCTGCAGTTCGAGCAGTACATGCCCGACCCTGACCTGGAAACCATCGCCAAGCTGATTTCCCAAGACCCGGGCCTTTCAGGGGCTTTGCTCAAACTGGTCAACTCCGCGCAGTTTGGCCTTTCCAACAAGATTGGCTCGATCCAGCGCGCGGTGAACCTGCTGGGCAGTCGTTCGATCATCAACCTGATCAATGCCCAGTCGATCAAGGGTGAGATGAGCGACGAGACCATCGTCACCCTCAACCGCTTCTGGGATACCGCCCAGGATGTGGCGATGACTTGCCTGACATTGGCCAAGCGTACCGGTATGCAGGCGGCAGACGAGGCCTACACCCTTGGCCTGTTCCATGACTGTGGCGTGCCGCTGATGCTCAAGCGCTTCCCCAACTACATGGATGTACTGGAGGAGGCCTACGCCAAGGCCGGCGAGGATACCCGCGTGGTCGACACCGAAAACCGTGCGTTCAATACCAACCATTCGGTGGTTGGTTACTTCACCGCCAAGTCCTGGCGCCTGCCCGAGCACCTCAGTGCAGCCATCGCCAACCACCATAATGCCCTGGCGGTGTTCCGCGACGAGAGCTGCCGCAATACTCAGAGCCAGCTGAAAAACCTGTTGGCGGTGCTGAAGATGGCCGAGCACATCTGTGCGTCCTACCGGGTACTGGGTAACCAGGCCGTGGACCACGAATGGAATGTGGTCGGCCCGCTGGTGCTCGACTACATTGGCTTGTCGGAATACGACTTCGAAAACCTCAAGCAGAACATTCGTGAGCTGGGCGGGCACTGAACATGCCGGAATTACCCGAAGTAGAAACCACCCGGCGCGGTATCTCACCGCACCTGGTGGGCCAGCGCGTCAGCCGAGTGGTGGTGCGTGACCGGCGCTTGCGCTGGCCAATCCCTGAAGACCTCGATGTACGCTTGTCGGGGCAGCGCATCATCAGTGTGGAGCGGCGCGCGAAGTACCTGTTGATCAATGCCGAGGTCGGCACCCTGATCAGCCACTTAGGCATGTCGGGCAACCTGCGACTGGTCGAGTTGGGCTTGCCGGCGGCCAAGCACGAGCACGTCGACATCGAGCTGGAGTCGGGGTTGATGCTGCGTTACACCGACCCACGCCGCTTTGGCGCGATGCTGTGGAGCCTGGACCCGCTGAACCACGAACTGCTGCTGCGCTTGGGCCCGGAGCCGTTAACCGATCTGTTCGATGGCGAACGGCTGTTCCAGCTGTCGCGTGGGCGGTCGATGGCGGTCAAGCCGTTCATCATGGACAACGCGATAGTGGTGGGGGTGGGCAACATCTACGCTACCGAGGCGTTATTCGCCGCGGGTATCGACCCGCGGCGCGAAGCGGGCGGGATTTCCCGGGCGCGCTACCTTAAGCTGGCAATCGAGATCAAGCGGGTGTTGGCCGCGGCGATCGAGCAGGGTGGAACCACACTGCGCGACTTTATCGGTGGCGACGGGCAGCCGGGGTACTTCCAGCAGGAATTGTTCGTCTATGGGCGCGGTGGGCAGCCGTGCAAGGTGTGCGGCACGGAGTTGCGCGAGGTGAAACTGGGGCAGAGGGCCAGCGTGTTCTGCCCACGCTGCCAGCGCTAAACCTTTCAGGCGAGTACGCTCCCCTGTAGGAGCGCAGGCCTGTGGGTTCAGGCCTTGCCGGTAATCCGACGGTACTTGGCCATCAGCTGTTCTTCGGTTTCCGGGTGCGCTTCATCCAACGGAATGCAGTCGACCGGGCAGACTTGCTGGCATTGCGGCTCGTCGTAATGGCCCACGCACTGGGTGCACAGGTTAGGGTCGATCACGTAGATCTCTTCGCCTTGGGAGATGGCCTCGTTCGGGCACTCGGGTTCGCAGACGTCGCAGTTGATGCAATCGTCGGTGATGATCAGGGACATGGGGACTCCGGCCGGGGCTCAGCGCCCGGGCATGTTCAACGCAGTGGGCACAATTGTGCCGCATTCGCGCCCGCAGTGCACGCGGGCGCGACAATCAGGCGTCAGGCTTACTTCCTGAAGCGTTCGGTCAGCGCGTCAGCCACCACCGGGTGGACAAATTTGCTGATATCACCACCCAGTGCGGCAATTTCCCGGACCAAGGTCGAGGAAATGAACGAATAACGTTCTGACGGCGTCAGGAACAGGCTCTCGACATCGGGTGCCAGTTGCCGGTTCATGTTCGCCAGCTGGAACTCGTACTCGAAGTCGGACACCGCACGTAGGCCGCGCAGGAAGACGTTGGCGCCCTGTTCCTTGGCGAAATGCGCCAACAGCGAAGAGAAGCCGATGACTTCGACATTGGGCAGGTGCTTGGTGACCTCACGGGCTAGCGCCACCCGTTGCTCCAGTGGGAACAGTGGGTTCTTCTTGGGGCTGGCCGCCACCGCGATGATCACGTGATCGAACAGCCGCGAGGCGCGCTCGACCAGATCGCCATGGCCTTTGGTAATGGGGTCGAAAGTACCCGGGTACAACACTCGGTTCATCGCGTCATCCTGGCTGGAGTGCGTTGGGGAGTCGGATGGTAGCGCAGCGACGGCGCCTCGGCCAAGTCATGCGGCCGGCTGATGGCACTATAGACAGGCGGTGTATTCGTTGTCATGCGCTGTGTGCCAGGCGGGCGACCCGCGCTTCGCGGAGCGTGGCGCTGATGTGCAGGGGTCGGCCGTTAGCGGATAAACAGCTTGAAGACCAGGCGCTGCAAGGCTTTGCCATAAGGCGGGTAGATCAGCCGTGCGGCGTTGAAGCGCTGCTTGGCCAGCACGGCCTTGGTTTTGCTGAAGGTCAGGAACCCGTCATGGCCATGGTAATGGCCCATGCCGGAGGGGCCGATGCCGCCAAATGGCAAGTCATCTTGGGCCACGTGCAGCAGGGTGTCGTTCAAGCACACACCGCCGGAGTGGGTGTGGCGCAGCACCTGCTCCTGGCCGGCGCGGTCATAGCCGAAGTAATACAGCGCCAGCGGGCGAGGGCGCTGGTTGATGTAGGCCAGCGCTTGGTCGAGGCTGTCGTAGGGCACCAGCGGCAGCAGCGGGCCGAAAATTTCGTCCTGCATCACCTGCATGCTGTCGTTGACCCCCAGCAGCAAATGCGGCGGCAGCCGGCGCCCTTGGCGGGCTTCGCTGGGGTACAAGTCGAGCACCTGCGCACCTTTGTCGCGGGCGTCATCCAGTAGGTGCTGCAAACGCTGTAGCTGGCGAAGGTTGATGATGGCGGTGTAGTCGGGGTTGTCTGCGATGCGCGGGTACAGGCGGTGCACGGCGCGCTGGTAGGCGTCGCTGAAGGCCTCCAGGCGCTCGCGTGGCACCAGCACGTAATCGGGGGCGACACAGGTCTGGCCAGCGTTGAGGGCCTTGCCGAAGGCGATGCGCTCGGCGGCGCTGTCCAACGGCACATCGGCCGAGACAATCACCGGTGACTTGCCACCCAGCTCCAGGGTGACTGGGGTCAGGTTTTGCGCTGCGGCCAGCATCACCTGGCGCCCTACGCTGGTGGCGCCGGTGAACAGCAGATGGTCGAAGGGCAGGCGGGCGAAAGCCTGGCCCACTTCGACCTCACCGAGCACCACGCTGACCAGGTCGCTGGGAAACACCCGCTGCAGTAGCTGTTTCAACGCCTGGCCGGTGGCCGGCGTGGCTTCACTGAGTTTGAGCATGACCCGGTTGCCGGCGGCCAGGGCGCAGGTCATCGGGCCGATGGCGAGTAACAGCGGGTAGTTCCACGGCACGATGATGCCGACCACGCCCAACGGTTGATAGTGCACCTGCGCCCGGGCAGGTTGAAAGGCCAGGCCCACGCGGCGCCGGCTGGCGCGCATCCAACGTTGCAGGTGCTGTTCAGCGTGGCGCAGGCCTTGTACCGACGGCAGCAGCTCGGCCAGCAGGGTCTCGTCGGCGCTGCGCCCGGCAAAGTCTTGGCTGATCGCTTCGGTCAGTTCAGCCTGGCCGTCCAGTAAGGCTTGGCGCAGGCTTTTCAGCCACTGGCGCCGCTGCGCCGCCGGTGGCAGCGGGTTACCGGCAAAAGCCTGGCGCTGGGTAGCGAACGTCGCCGCCAGGTCGGTGTCGGATTGCACAGGAGGCAAGGCAGTGGGCGAGTTCATGGCGGCTTCGATCCAGGCAGGAAGTCCCTAGAGCCTATACTCTAATTTGTCCCGTGGTACGGATTTTTCCGCGCTATCGAGCGGTGCATTCCACCACCGATACGCCGTAAGATGACCCTTTGATGAAAGCCCGCAGACTGGGAGCTGAGCATGGCCCCGCGCATGAAGACCCGAGAGCGCATCGTGCAGAACAGCCTGGAGCTGTTCAACCAGCAGGGCGAACGCAGCGTCAGTACCAACCACATTGCCGCGCACATGGAAATATCGCCCGGCAATTTGTATTACCACTTTCCCAACAAGCAGGCGATCATCGCCCTGTTGTTCAGCCAGTACGAAGAGCTGGTGGACAGCTTTTTGCGCCCGCCGCAAGGCCGCACGGCGACCGTGGAGGACAAGCGTTTCTACCTGAAGGCCTTGCTGGCAGCGATGTGGAACTACCGTTTCCTGCACCGCGACCTGGAGCATTTGCTGGACAGCGACCTGGAGCTGGCCGCCCGATACCGGCGCTTTTCCGAGCGCTGCCTGCGCCAGGGCCAGGCGATCTACCGCGGCTTCGTCGAGGCAGGGATTCTGGCCATGGGGCCGGCGCAGATCGAATCGCTGACCATCAACGCCTGGATCGTGCTGACGTCCTGGGTACGTTTTCTCAGCACCACGCGAGAACATTCCGCGCACCTGGGTGAAGAAGCCTTCAAGCGCGGCGTCTACCAAGTACTGGTGCTGGAGCTTGGCTTTGTCACCGACAACGCTCGCAATGCCGTGGACGCCCTGTGCCAGGAATTCCATGTACCGTTCAACCAGGCTCTGGAGCAGTAGCCCAGGGCCCTAGCGCCATCGATCAGGAGATTGTCATGCCCCTTGCGCAATTGATCACCCCGCAGCAGTTGGCCGAGCGTCTGGGCTCGCCCAAGTTGGTGATCCTCGACTGCCGCTTTGCCCTCGAGGATGTGGACTATGGCCAACGCAGCTATGCCCAGGGGCATATCGCCGGGGCGCATTTTGCCGACCTGGAGCGCGACCTCAGCGGGCCGGTGAGCAAGGGGCGCACCGGGCGCCATCCACTGCCCGATGCCCAGCGTTTGGTTGAACGCTTGCGTGACTGGGGCGTGGACGATGACAGCGAGGTGGTGCTGTATGACGACGGCCCCGGCGCCTTTGCCGCCCGTGCCTGGTGGCTGCTGGCCTGGCTGGGCAAGCGCAGCGGTGTGGCGATCCTCGACGGCGGCCTGAAGGCCTGGCATGCAGCGCGCCTGCCGTTGAGCCTGGACCCGCCGCTAAAGCGTGAAGGCACCTTCAACGGTGCGCCGGACGGCAAACTGGTAATCGATGCCGAACACCTGGGTAAGCGCCTGGGTGCCACGGACCTGACGTTGATCGATGCGCGCGCCTTGCCGCGTTTCCGTGGCGAAATGGAGCCGATCGACCCTGTGGCAGGGCATATTCCGGGGGCCCAGTGCGCGGCGTTTACCGATAACCTAGGGGCTGATGGACGCTTCTTGCCGGTGCAGCAGCTCAAGCAGCGCTTTGCCGAAAAGCTGGCCGGGCGGGCGCCGGAGCAGTTGGTTTCTTATTGCGGGTCTGGGGTGACCGCTTGCCATAATCTGTTCGCCTTGGCACTGGCGGGGTACCCGCTGGGCAAGCTGTATGCCGGATCGTGGAGTGAATGGATCAACGATCCCGCTCATGGTGTAGCCACTGGCGAGTAAGTAGGCCGGGACTGCCAATGAAAGCTACGGCTTTTATTGGCCTTCGACCAACCACTGCGGAATCCGCCGCTCCAGGTAATACCCCGGGTTGCGCAGGCTGCCATCGACAAAGCCCACATGGCCACCCCGGCTGTGCAGTTCAAAGCGGGTCTGCCTTGCCAGTTCGCGCGCCGTTGGCAGGCTGTGGCTGGAAACGAACGGGTCATCGCTGGAGTGGATGATCAGCGTCGGCGTACGGTTCTGGCCCAGGAAGAAATGGCTCGATGAGCGGCGATAGTAGTCGTGCGCGTCGCGAAAGCCGTTTAGCGGTGCAGTGACCTTGCCATCGAAATCCCAGAACGTGCGCAGGTTGCTCAGTGGCCCCAGCCGCTCCAGTATCGCCAGCCGCTCATGTTGCCCGTGGTCGTGGAAGTGCCGTTGCTTGAGCTGCACATAGGTCAGCATCTCGCGCATGAAGTGCGCCTGGTACACCTTCGAAAAGCCCCGGGCGATGCGGTCGGCGCAGTGGTCCAGGCGAAACGGCACCGACACCGCAACTGCCGCCTGCAGTTGGCTGGCAACACCACTTTCGCCCAGGTATTTCAGCAGTACATTGCCGCCCAGCGAGTAGCCCACCGCGTACAACGGTGCCAGCGGGCGCTGGGCGCGCAGGTGGTTGACGATTTCGGCCAGGTCTTCGCTGGCGCCGGAATGGTAGCTACGTGGCAACAGGTTGGGTTCGCCCGAGCAACCGCGCCAGTTCACCGCCACGCTGGCCCAGCCGCGGCCTTGCAGTGCTTGCTGCAAACCTTTGACGTAAGGCGAGTGAGAGGACCCGGTCAAGCCGTGCAATACCAGCACCAGAGGCGCATGCGGCTGGTGCGGGCCATGCCAGTCCAGGTCGATGAAGTCGCCATCGGCCAGCCACAGCCGCTCGCGGTTGCGCGGCAGCTCCGGCAGCTTGCGCCACAGTGGTCCCCACAAGGTTTGCAGGTGGGGGTTGGTCAGGCCGATGGCCGGGCGGAATGTGGCGCTGGGGCTTGGCATGCTGGGTGGCTCGTGATGTGCCTGCCTAGAGTGCCATGAAACAGCGCCACTGTACCTGCGCTATTGGTCGGTAGCCGGCAGCGGCTGTTGCTCGGCGCGCGGGCCGACACTGACGAGCACCTTGTCATCCAACTTGAGCCGGCGCTGCATCACCGCGCGGATATCTGCTGGTGTCAGCCTGCCAATGCGCTCGATGTAGGTGTTCAAATGGTCGGCGGGTTGGTGTTGATGACTGATCACCGTGAGCAAGTCTGCGAGGCTTTTGTTCTGTGCAACGCCGCGCAGCAATTGCCCTGCCAGTCGTTTGCGTGCCAGCTGCAACTCGGCCTGGGTCGGGCCCTGGTCGATGAAGTCTCGTAGCAAGGCCTCTACCAACGCCTGCGTACCTTGGACATGCGCTGGCTCGATCTCCCACTCGATGGTGAACAAGCCGCCGGCCCTCATGGCCGATGCGCGGCTGTAGATGCCGTAGGTCAGGCCACGACGTTGGCGCAGCTCCATCATCAAGCGGGATTCGAGGCCTACGCCCAATACCTCGCTGGCCAGCACCATTGCGAGGTACTCCGGGTCATTGGCAGGTACGTTCATGGGCAGTGCCAGTACCACAGCACTGCTGGCACCGGCCTGTTCGACGTTGACCGTTGCAGTGGCTGCGCTCGGGACCGCGGGCAGGTCTATGGCGGACCAGCCTTGCGGCAGGGCCTGGCTGATCCGTTGCACGATAACTTGCGCATCGGTGAGGGAGAGGTCCCCCACCAGCACCATTTCCAGGTTGCTGGCGGAATAGGCGCGTTGGTGAAATGCCCGCAGGTTGTCAGGGGTGACGGTTTCTATGCCTTGAGCTGTGCTACCCAGTGGGTTGCCATAGGGATGGCCTTTGAACAAATGACGGAAGACTTCACTTCGCGCTCTCAACGTGGGCAGGCGTTCGCGTGCGGCGTCGTGTTGCAGTAGCTGGCGTTTTATTCGGTCCAGGGCAGGCTGGGGGAAGGCCGGGTGCGCCACGAGGTCGGTAAACAGCGCCAGGGCAGGATCGAGTATGGCTTTCGTGCTTACACTGCGCAGGCTCAGCGCCGCATGCTCCAGGCGAATCTGCTTCCCCATGATCGCGCCCAGGCGCTCCAGGTACTCGGCTTGCTGGGCAGCGGTGTAACGCTGGCTGCCCTCATCGAGCATGTACAGCGTCAAGGCTGCCAGGCCGGGCTGGGCTGTGTCCTGAGTGGTGCCTGCGCTGAACCGCAATATCACATCGACCAATGGCAGCCCACGGGCTTCGACGAATTTCACGTTAGTCCCCGCGTCCGTTGTCCAGGCCTGCACCTCTATCTGAACGGACTCGAGCTGGTCCAAGTCCAGCCCTTGAGCTGAAACCAGGCCACCGTAAATGTTGTTGGGGGCGGCAGGCTGCTGTTCGGCCGAAATCGAGTCATTCATCAACGCTCTCCTTGTGGTGCATGAAGGTGATGGCTACGCGGGACTCGATCAGGAAGTCCAAAGCAGCCTGGCCGACCTGTTCGGCTGTCACGGCTTCGATGGCTTGCCGCTCGTCCTCCAACGCTATGGGGTCCAGGCCACAGGCGGCCTGCTTGCCGATCGCCTGGGCTTGTTGTGCGATGTCATCTCTTTCGTACAGCTGCCTGGCCAGCAGGCGCGCCTTGGCGCGCTGAAGGTCTGGTTTGGTGGGCGCGGACTGGCGGAACGCTTCGATTTCCTGCAATAGCCGTTCGGCGGCCACCTCGGGTGTCACTTGGGGGCTGCAGAAGGCGTAGAGCGTCAGCAGGCTGTCACCGCGTTGCCAGGGTTCATAAGTAGACCTCAGGCCTTGCAGGATTGGGTCGTCCAGAACCAGCCGACGCTGCAGCGTGCTGGCGGTCCCGTCGGCAAGGATTTCGGGCAGTAGCCTCAGTGCATAGGCTTGGGCCACAGAGGAGGCAGTGCATTGGCTGGGGAGGCTGAAACTGATGATTACGCCCGTATACAGGCCTTGCAGGCGCAAGGTTTGGTTGCGTCTAACGCCCATGGGCGACGTGGGTATTGGTTGCACTGGCAGGCGGTGGGCGGGGATCGCCGCAAAGTGCCGAGCCACGAGTTTTTGCAGGCGTGGCAGCGCCATGTCGCCGGCCACGGCGAGCGTGGCGTTGTTGGGGTGATACCAGGTCTGGTACCAGGTGCGCGCGGCAGCCGCGGTCATATGGGCGAGGTCGGTCTTGTGGCCGATCACTGGAGTGCCATAGCCGCTGTTGCCATAGGCCAACAACTGATGATGTTCCTGGGCCAGTGCCAAGGGGCGGTTGTCAACGTCATCGCGTCGCTCGGCCATCACAACCGCCAGTTCACGGGCAAAAGGCGTATCGCTGAGGGTGGCGCTGGCCATGACGTCGGCCATGGCTTCCAGGGCAACCTCCAGGCGGCTGGCTGGCAATGTCAGCGGAAAGACCGTGGCGTCTGCCAGGGTGAAGGCATTCGGGTCGCCGCCCAGGCGAGTCATGAGGGTCGAATACTGGCCTGGGGCCAATTTGCTGCTGCCTTCGAACAGCAGGTGTTCCAGGGCGTGGGACAGGCCGGTGTGGCCTTCAGGCTCGTAGCTGGCGCCGACGTGATAGCACAGCTGTACGCTGACCAGGGGCGCGCGGTGGTCTTCACGCAGGTAGATGCGCAGGCCATTGTCGAGGGTGAAGGTGTGTAGCCCGTCTGGCGGGGAGGGGTGTTCGGTCATGGTTGAAGTGCTCCTGCAGGAAAAGGAGGAGCAGCTTCAGCCATGGTGCAGGTGGGGTTGCGGTAACTAAGTACGTCAGCCCCAGGTTACCGGGTCAGCCCCGCTGCCAGAGTGCATAGTGCACCTGACCGGTCTTCTTCTCGCGGTGCAGGCGCCAGTTGCCCGGCAACTGCAAGGTCGATGGTGCCGCCTCGCTTTCGGTGTAGACCCAGGCCTGTTCGCGCAGCCACTGGTTCTGCTCCAGCAGGTTGCAGGTGTTGGCCAGCAGGTCCTGATGGAACGGTGGGTCGAGAAACACCACATCGAACTGCTGCTTGGCCGGGCCTTGCAGATAGCGCAGGGCGTCGGTCTGCAGGATTTGCCCACGTGGGCAGCGCAGGATCTCGAGGTTGTTCTTCAAGTTGGCGATGGCGGCGGCGTTGCTGTCCAGTGCCACGGCATCTTCGGCCCCGCGGGACAGCGCTTCGAGCACCAGGGCGCCGCTGCCGGTGAAGGCGTCCAACACGCGGGCACCTTCGATGTAGGGGGCCAGCCAGTTGAATACGGTTTCCCGCACGCGGTCGGGCGTTGGCCGCAGGCCTTCGCCTTCCGGCACCGCCAGGCGACGGCTGCGCCACTCGCCGGCGATGATGCGCAGGTGGCCCTGGCCCTTGCTTTGGCCCGGTTGCGGGCGGGCAGGTGGGGTGGATCTTGGCATTAGTGCTCCGGTACCCCGAGCGGTTGCTCGGAGGGCTTGTCAGTGGGGGCTGGCAGCGGTTTTTGCGGCACTTTCGGGCCAACGGTGACGATCACCAGTTTATCGGCTGACAGGTGTTTGTTCATGGCGGCCTTGACCTGCTCGACGGTGAGCGCCTGGGACTGCTGCATGAAGTCCTCCAGCCAGGTCAGCGGCAGGTTGTAGAAGCCAATGGCGCCCAGTTGGCCGACGATGCTGGCGTTGCTGGCATTGGACAGCGGGAAGCTGCCTGCCAGTTCGCGTTTGGCATCGTCCAGCTCCTGCTGGGTAGGGCCGTCCTTGAGGTAGTCGGTGAGAATGCCCTGCACCAGTTTGAGGGTCCCTTCGCTGAGCTCGGCGCGGGTCTGCAGGTTGATCATGAACGGGCCACGCACCTGCATGGGGCTGAACACCGAGTACACGCCGTAGGTCAGGCCGCGCTTTTCACGCACCTCGCTCATCAGCCGGGTGCCGAATGCACCACCGCCGAGGATCTGGTTGCCCAGTGACAGGGCCGGCCAGTCTGGGTCCTGGCGGTCGATGCCGAGCTCGGCCAACATCAGGTGGGTCTGCTTGGATGGGAAATCGATGTGGGTCATGCCTGCCGTGGCATCATTCGGTTGGGCAGGGGCGGTCAGCGCCGGGCCCTTGGGCAGGCCGGTAGATACCTGTGCGGCAATGGCTTCGGCTTCGGTGCGGCTGAGGTCGCCGACCAGGGCGATGACTGCGTTGCCACCGGTGTAGGCCTTGGCGTGGAAGGCGCGCAGTTGGGCCAAGGTGATGCCATTGATGGTTTCCGCGGTGCCGTCGCTGGGGTGGGCGTAAGGATGGTCACCGTAAAGCTTGCCGAACAGCGCCTTGCCAGCGATTTTGCCGGGGTTTTGCTTTTCGTATTCGAAGCCGGCCAGCATCTGGTTCTTGATGCGTTTGAGGGCGTCTTCGGGGAAGGTCGGCTTGCCGGCCACCTCGGTGAACAGCTTGAGTGCTGGTTCGCGCTTGTCCTTGGCGCTGAGGCTGCGCAGCGAGGCCACGGCCATGTCGCGGTACGAACCATTGCCAAAGTCTGCGCCCAGGCCTTCGAAGCCTTCGGCGATAGCGGTTACGTCTTTGCCAGCCACACCCTCGTTGAGCATGGCGTTGGTCAGGGCCGCGAGGCCTGGCGTACCGCCGTCCTGGCTGCTGCCAGCGGCGAAGGTGACGCGCAGGTCGAACATCGGCAATTCGCGGGCTTCGACGAACAGCACCCGGGCACCTTCGGCGGTGTTCCAGTGCTGGATGTTCAGCTGGCGCCGGCTGGGTGCCTTGCCGTCCAAGTCAGCCAGCGACTGCAGCGTGTTGGCCGGGCGGGCTGCGCTGCTGTCAGCCTTGGTGGCGTTGTCGGCCATGGCCGGGCCGACCAGCACTGCCGCCAGCGCCAGGGCACGGGCGCCGGTGGCCAGCAGGGTTGGGCGTGGTGCGCGGCGATCACTCATGAGCGGACTCCTCGGGCAGTACATGGGCAACGCTCAGGCGTTCGCGGGTGAAGTAGGTGCGCGCGGCGTTCTGGATGTCCTGCGGGGTGACGCGCTTGAGCTCGTCCAGCTCGCTGTCGATCAGCTTCCAGGACAGGCCGACGGTTTCTAGCTGACCGATGGTGGTGGCTTGGCTGCTGATGGAGTCGCGGTCATAGACCAGGCCGGCGATGACCTGGGCGCGTACGCGCTCCAATTCTTCGGCGCTGGGCGGGGTGGTCTTGAGCTCGTCAAGCAGTTGCCAGACGCCTTTCTCGACATCGGCGAGGGTTTTCTGCTTCTGCACGTTCGGCGTGGCCGAGATCAGGAACAGGCTGTCACCACGGGTGAAGGCGTTGTAGCTGGAGGAGGCACCCGCCACCAGCTCCTGGCCGCGCTCCAGGCGGGCCGGCATACGGGCGCTGTAGCCGCCGTCGAGCAGCGCCGAGATCAGGCGCAGGGCGTGCACGGTACGCGGGTCCTTGGCGGTGGCCAGGCCGGGGGCGTTGAAGCCATAGATCAGGCTGGGCAGCTGAGTGCGTACGTGCAGGGTCAACTGGCGTTGCCCCGGTTCGGCCAGCTCCAGTGGCAACTTGGCCGGCGGCACCGCCCGCTTGGGGATGTTGCCGAAGTATTTCTGTGCCAGGCCCTTTACCTCGTCGGCGGTAACGTCGCCGACCACTACCAGGGTGGCGTTGTTGGGGGCATACCAGGACTCGTACCAGTGTCGCAGCTCCTCGACCTTCATGCGTTCCAGGTCGGCCATCCAGCCAATGGTCGGGGTGTGGTAACCGCTGGCCGGGTAGGCCATGGCGCGGAACAGCTCGAAGGCCTTGGAATTGGGCTGGTCGTCGGTGCGCAGGCGGCGTTCTTCCTTGATGACCTCGATCTCGCGGCTGAACTCGTCGGCGGGCAGGCGCAGGCTGGCCAGGCGGTCGGCTTCCAGTTCCAGGGCCACCGGCAGGCGGTCGCGGGCCAGCACCTGGTAATAGGCGGTGTAGTCGTCGCTGGTGAAGGCGTTTTCTTCGGCGCCAATGTCACGCAGGATGCGCGAGGCCTCGCCGGGGCCGACCTTGGCGCTGCCCTTGAACATCATGTGCTCCAGCGCATGGGACAAGCCGGTCTGGCCCGGAGTTTCGTAGCTTGAGCCAACCTTGTACCAGATCTGCGAGACTGCCACCGGGGCGCGATGGTCCTCGCGCACGACCACTTTCAGGCCGTTGTCGAGGATGAACTCGTGGGTGGGTTGCACATCGGCGGCGAAGGCCGCGAGCGGCAGGCACAGCGTGCCAAGCAACAGGCCAGCGGCGCGGCGGGCTAGAGCATTCATACGGTGTTTAACCTGTTCGGCGGCCCGCTGGGTTTAGCGTCGGCGGGCCAGGAGGTGCTAGGATACTGATCCGGTTGCCTGGCGACCATGCCTGTCGCCGTTCTGGCCCACAGGACACTAAGACAAAACGTTGCGCATGAACCAGCCGGCTTCAAGATAGTCTGTTCTGCGTAGAGAGAATTCCCGATGCGCCATAGCTGGCCCATCGCTACCCTGAGATAGCCGTCTTCCATGTTTGGTTCCAACGACGACAAAAAAGCGCCGGCCGAGGCTGGCGAAAAGAAAGGCCTGTTCAGCTGGTTTCGCAAGAAACCGCAGCAACCTGCGGACGCAGGCGTGCCCGCGAATGAAGCCCCCGCTGTCGAGCAACCTGCAGCCGCTCCGGTCGAGGCACCTGCTGCTGAAGCGCCACAGGCCTCTGAGCCCGTTCCGGCTCCGGCAGCCGCATCGCTGGTTGCGCCAAAGCCCGCCGCCGAGCCAGCCCAGTACCCGGTAGTCGAGGCACCCGCGCCTGAGCCGGTTGCGTCCCAGCCGTTGCAGGCCCCTGAGCCCGAGCCGGTCGCTTCTCAGCCGCTAGTGGCACCGGCGCCGCAGCCAGTTGCTTCCGTGCCTTTGCAGGCAGCGCTGGTCGAGGTTGCCCAAGCCGAGGCAGTTCCCGTCGTCGAGCCAGCCGCGCCAGTCAGCAACCTGGTGCTGCCGGTTGCCGAAGAGCCGGTGGCCCTGGTACCGGACCTAGAACCGAAAGCACCGCCGGCAATTCCAGAGCGCCCGGCACCGGCACCTGCTGCACCTATTGCTGCACCCGTCGAAGCTGCACCGGAACCTGCACCCGCGCCGGTTGAGCAGGCCAAGCCCGGCTTCTTCGCCCGCCTTAAGCAGGGCCTGTCCAAGACCAGCGCCAGCATCGGCGAGGGCATGGCCAGCCTGTTCCTGGGCAAGAAGGTCATCGATGACGACCTGCTCGACGAGATCGAGACTCGCTTGCTGACTGCCGACGTCGGCGTGGAAGCTACTTCGACCATCGTCCAGAACCTCACCCAGAAGGTCGCGCGTAAGCAGCTGGCCGACGCCGACGCCCTGTACAAGTCGTTGCAAGAGGAGCTGGCCGCGCTGTTGCGCCCGGTCGAGCAGCCGCTGGTGGTAAAGGCGCAGAACAAGCCCTACGTGATCCTGGTGGTTGGCGTGAACGGCGCCGGCAAAACCACCACTATCGGCAAGCTGGCCAAAAAGCTGCAACTCGAAGGCAAGAAAGTGATGCTGGCTGCCGGTGACACCTTCCGTGCCGCTGCCGTTGAGCAGTTGCAGGTGTGGGGCGAGCGTAACCAGATCCCGGTGATCGCCCAGCACACCGGTGCCGACTCCGCCTCGGTAATCTTCGATGCCGTGCAGGCCGCCAAAGCCCGTGGTGTCGACGTGCTGATCGCCGACACCGCCGGCCGCCTGCACACCAAAGACAACCTGATGGAAGAGCTGAAGAAGGTCCGCCGGGTCATTGGCAAGCTCGACGCCGAAGCGCCGCATGAGGTGCTGCTGGTGCTTGATGCCGGCACCGGCCAGAACGCCATCAGCCAGGCCAAGTACTTCAACCAGAGCGTCGAACTGACCGGCCTGGCCCTGACCAAGCTGGACGGCACCGCCAAGGGCGGGGTGATTTTCGCCCTGGCCAAGCAGTTCAAGCTGCCCATCCGCTTCATCGGTGTCGGTGAAGGCATCGACGACCTGCGCACCTTCGAAGCTGAGCCGTTCGTCAAGGCTCTGTTCGCCGAGCGAGACTGACCATGATCCGATTCGAACAGGTTGCCAAGCGCTATCCCAATGGTCATGTCGGTTTGCATGAGCTGAGTTTCCGGGCGCGTCGGGGCGAATTCCTGTTCGTCACCGGCCACTCGGGGGCTGGCAAGAGCACCTTGCTGCGCTTGCTGCTGGCGATGGAGCGCCCGACCAGCGGCAAACTGATGCTGGCCGGGCAGGACCTGGGCCAGATCAGCAATGCGCAGATCCCGTTCCTGCGCCGGCAGATCGGCGTGGTGTTCCAGAACCACCAGTTGCTGTTCGACCGCACGGTGTTCAACAACATCGCCTTGCCGCTGCAAATTCTCGGCTTGTCCAAGGCCGAGGTCGCCAAGCGCGTGGACTCGGCCCTGGAGCGTGTGTCACTGGCCGACAAAGGCGAGCTGTTCCCCGCCGACCTGTCCACCGGGCAGCAGCAGCGGGTAGGTATCGCCCGCGCTATCGTTCATCAGCCGGCGCTGCTGCTGGCCGACGAACCTACCGGTAACCTTGACCCACGCCTGGCTGCAGAGATCATGGGTGTGTTCGAGGACATTAACCGCCTGGGTACTACGGTATTGATCGCCAGCCACGACCTGGCACTGATTGCGCGCATGCGCCACCGCATGCTGACCTTGCAGCGCGGCCGCTTGATCGGCGATGGGGAGGCCGGGCAATGAGCACTACACGTACGCCGAAGGTTTCCGAGCGGGTTGCGCCAAAACCGGCCGACCCGCAACCGACGAAGAAAAAGCGCGGTGAAGACGACGACGGCCCGGATTTCCGTACGCTGCTGCATGCCTGGCTGGAAAGCCACCGTGCCAGCATGGCTGACAGCCTGCGCCGCTTGGGCAAGCAGCCAGTCGGTAGCTTCTTTACCTGCCTGGTGATGGCCGTGGCGCTGAGCATGCCCATGGGCCTGTCGCTGTTGCTGAAGAACGTCGAGCAGCTTGGCGGCTCCTGGCAGCGCGCCGCGCAGATTTCGCTGTACCTCAAGCTCGATGCCGGTAGCCGCGAGGGCGAGGCGCTGCGCGACCAGATCAAGGGCATGCCCGGTGTGGCCGACGCACAGTATGTCAGCCGCGAGCAGGCACTGGAGGAGTTCCAGCAGCAGTCCGGGCTGGGCGAAGCCCTGCGTGAACTGCCCGAAAACCCGCTGCCTGGTGTGGTGGTGGTAACCCCGACCGAGGTCGACAAACCGGCGCTCGAAGCCTTGCGTCAGCGCCTGTCGGAGCTGCCGCGGGTGGAAGTGGCGCAGCTCGATTTGGTGTGGGTCGAGCGCCTGGCGGCCATCCTCAAGTTGGGTGACCGTTTCGTCTTCGGAATGGCCGTCATGCTGATTTCGGCCTTGCTGTTAGTAATCGGTAACACAATTCGTCTACATATTGAAAACCGCCGCACCGAGATCGAAGTGATCAAGCTGGTGGGTGGTACCGACGCCTACGTGCGCCGGCCTTTCCTGTACATGGGCGCCCTGTATGGCCTGGGTGCAGGCCTGCTGGCGTGGGGCATCCTGGCGTTTGGCCTGAACTGGCTGAACGAGGCGGTGGTAGGGCTTTCCGGGCTGTACGGCAGCGACTTCGCCCTGGGCGGGGTGCCAGCGTCCGATGGTCTGTCGCTCTTGATCGGAGCGGTGCTGTTGGGGTATATCGGTGCATGGATTGCAGTCGCCCGCCACCTCAACGAGTTGGCGCCGCGGTAGTTTTTACGTGCCAGCATTGACATTTTCTTCACTGTGGAACTTGTACCGTCGTTCCAGGTCAATGTTGGCAGCGCCCACAAGGCGCGAGTTTTGTAAGTCGGAGGTTCTTGAATGACCACATCGTTGCAACCTGCCTATGCCCTGGTGCCCGGTGCAAACCTGGAAGCCTATGTGCACACGGTCAACAGCATCCCGCTGCTGACGGTCGAGCAGGAGCGTGATCTGGGCGAGCGTCTCTATTATGAGCAGGATGTCGAGGCCGCTCGCCAAATGGTGATGGCCCACCTGCGTTTCGTCGTACATATCGCCCGTAGCTATGCCGGCTACGGCTTGGCCCAGGCCGACCTGATCCAGGAAGGCAACGTCGGCCTGATGAAGGCCGTCAAGCGCTTCAACCCAGAAATGGGCGTGCGTCTGGTGTCGTTCGCTGTGCACTGGATCAAGGCAGAGATCCACGAGTTCATCCTGCGCAACTGGCGCATCGTCAAGGTGGCCACCACCAAGGCGCAGCGCAAGCTGTTCTTCAACCTGCGCAGCCAGAAGAAACGCCTGGCCTGGTTGAACAACGACGAAGTGCATCGCGTGGCGGAAAGCCTTGGCGTCGAACCGCGTGAAGTGCGTGAGATGGAAAGCCGCCTCAGCGGCCAGGACATGGCTTTCGACCCGGCAGCGGAAGCTGACGACGACAGCGCCTTCCAGTCGCCTGCGCATTACCTGGAAGACCACCGCTACGACCCAGCGGTGCAGTTGGAAGATGCCGACTGGAGCGACAACTCCACCAGCAACCTGCACGAAGCGCTGCAAGGGCTGGATGAGCGTAGCCGCGATATTCTGTACCAGCGTTGGTTGGCGGAAGAGAAGGCCACGCTGCATGAGCTGGCAGACAAGTACAGCGTTTCGGCGGAGCGTATTCGCCAGCTGGAGAAGAATGCGATGAACAAGGTCAAGGCGCTGATCGCTGCCTGAGCGAGCCTTGGTTGCACAGAAAAGCCGCTGGCCCGGATCGGGTGAGCGGCTTTTTTATTTGCGTCGGCAGAGCATTCAAAGCTTTCGAGATGAGTCGAGTTGCATCAGGTAGCTGGGCCCGCCTAATTGGCTCATCTGCCGCCGAATCCAACCGGCACGACTGGCTACATAGGCACTTGGCCGGCTGGCGCTCCACCTGATCGGGCTCGGCAGCACTGCCGCCAGCTGCGCGGCCTGCTGGCGGCTAAGCCGGCTGGCATCGACACCAAAGTGATAGCGCGCCGCCGCCTGGGCACCGAACACACCCTTGCCCCACTCGGCACTGTTCAGGTAGACCTCGAGAATCCGTTCCTTGGGCCAGAACAGCTCGATCAACGCAGTGAACCAGGCCTCCAGCCCTTTGCGCAACCAACTGCGCCCAGACCACAAGAACAGGTTCTTGGCCACCTGCTGGGTCAGGGTGCTGGCACCGCGAATGCTGCCGCCGCGCTCGTTGAACGCCAGCGCCGCCTGGATGGCCGGGATGTCGAAGCCCCAGTGGCTGGCGAACTTCTGGTCCTCGCCGGCGATGACCGCGACCTTGAGCTCGTCGGAAATGTTTTCCCACGGCTCCCAATCGCGCTGCAGGTCGATAGGTTCGCCATTTACCCAGGACTGCACCTTGCGCTCGACCATCAGCGCCGTACCGGGTGGTGGCACCCAGCGGAACACCAGCACCAGCACGATGCTGCCGGCAGCGAACCAGAGCAGGGCGCGGGAGAGGCGGCGGAGAAGGGTTGGCAGCATGGTGATGGCTTGGCCGTACGGGTGGAAGGGGCCATTATACAGACCCGTTACAAGGAGTCGTCCCATGCTTCGCAGCTTCCTGATGCTTGCCGCCTTTTTCGGTTTTACCGGTGTCGCCTTGGGCGCCTTTGCCGCCCACGGCCTGAAAAACCGGCTGACGGCGGACTACCTGGCGATCTTCCAGACCGGTGTGACCTACCAATTGGTACATGCCCTGGCGCTCTTCGGCGTGGCCGTGCTTTCGGCGCACCTGCCTGGGCGCCTGGTTGGCTGGGCCGGCGGCCTGTTTGCCGTGGGCATCGTGTTGTTCTCCGGTAGCCTGTACCTGTTGACCCTCAGTGGCCTGGGCAAGCTCGGCATCATCACCCCACTTGGCGGGCTGTGCTTCCTCGCCGGCTGGTTGTGCCTGGGCCTGGCAGCCTGGCGGCTGGGCTGACCGACTGGTCCACAATCACGACTAATGGCGTGTGCCGCCCTTGGGTTGCAGGGTGGTTCGGCGCTAGAATGCTGGCCCCAAAGAACAACGGTGGCCGTGCGCATGCGCATTCAACTGAACGGTGAGCCTTACGAAGTGCCTGCTGGCGAAAGTGTTGCAGCCCTGCTGACCCGCCTGGACCTGACCGGGCGCCGGGTAGCGGTGGAGCTCAACCTGGATATCGTGCCGCGTAGCCAGCACGACAGCACGCTGCTCAATGACGGCGACCAGGTCGAAGTGGTCCACGCCATTGGCGGCGGCTGATTTCTACCAGGTACTTCACCCGCAAGCCCAGTAACCTTTTCCCGAGGAACAACGATGAGCAATGTTCGTAGCGACAAGCCCTTCACCCTGGCCGGGCGCACGTTCCAGTCGCGCCTGCTGGTGGGTACCGGCAAGTACCGTGACATGGAAGAAACCCGCCTGGCCATCGAGGCCTCGGGTGCCGAAATCGTCACTGTTGCCGTGCGCCGTACCAATATCGGCCAGAACCCGGGCGAGCCGAACCTGCTCGACGTACTGCCGCCAGACCGCTACACCATCCTGCCGAACACGGCTGGCTGCTACGACGCGGTAGAAGCCGTGCGCACTTGCCGCCTGGCCCGCGAGCTGCTGGATGGCCATAACCTGGTCAAGCTGGAAGTGCTAGCCGACCAAAAAACCCTGTTCCCCAACGTGATTGAAACCCTCAAGGCCGCCGAAGTGCTGGTCAAGGACGGTTTCGACGTGATGGTCTACACCAGCGACGACCCGATTATCGCCCGTCAGCTGGCCGAAGCCGGCTGCATCGCGGTCATGCCTCTGGCGGGCCTGATTGGTACCGGCCTGGGTATCTGCAACCCCTACAACCTGCAGATCATCCTTGAGGAATCCAAAGTTCCGGTACTGGTCGACGCTGGCGTGGGTACTGCCTCCGACGCCACCATCGCCATGGAAATGGGTTGCGAAGCGGTGCTGATGAACTCCGCCATCGCCCACGCCCAGCAGCCGGTGCTGATGGCCGAGGCCATGAAGCATGCCATCGTCGCTGGCCGCTTGGCCTACCTGGCCGGTCGTATGCCGAAGAAACTCTATGCCAGCGCCTCTTCGCCGCTGGATGGTCTGATCAAGTAAGAGCCCTAGATGACTGACTCGCAAGATACGCCGATCTCCGCCGACGGCGACCAGCGCCCACACCGCCGCATCAAAAGCTTCGTGATGCGCGCCGGGCGCATGACCGAAGGCCAGCAACGCGGCCTGGACCAGGGCGGCCCGCTGTTTGTCCTGCCACTGGCTGATAGCCCGGTGGACTACGACCAAGTGTTCGGCCGTTCGGCGCCACGCACCCTGGAGATCGGCTTCGGCATGGGCCATTCCCTGCTGGAAATGGCCGCTGCCGCGCCTGAGCAGGACTTTATCGGCGTGGAAGTACACCGCCCGGGTGTTGGCGCGTTGCTCAACGGCGTACTGACCCAGGGGCTGAAGAACCTGCGGGTGTACGACTGCGATGCCATCGAAGTACTGAACCGCTGCGTCGCGGACAACAGCCTCGACCGCTTGATGCTGTTTTTCCCCGACCCGTGGCACAAGGCGCGTCACCACAAGCGCCGCATCGTCCAGCTGGAGTTCGCCGAGCTGGTGCGCCGCAAGCTCAAGCCCGGTGGCGTGTTCCATATGGCCACCGACTGGGAGCCGTATGCCGAGTACATGCTGGAAGTGATGAGCGCTGCCCCGGGCTATCGCAACCGTGCAGCTGACGGTACCTACGTGCCACGCCCGCAAGAGCGCCCGATCACCAAGTTCGAACGCCGCGGCGAGCGGCTTGGGCATGGCGTGTGGGACTTGAAGTTCGAGAAGGTGGATTGATCGGCTGATACGGCCTTTCGATACGCTGAGCTTGCAGAAATGCCGGCAAAAAAAACCGCCTTGGAAAGGGCGGTTTTTTTATGCGAGCTTGCGCAACCATTGTAGGAGCGGGCTTGCCCGCGAACACGGGCGAAGCCCGTGCCGGCCACCGCGATGCCTGCTTCGCGGGCAAGCCCGCTGCTACGACGATCACCCTCGGCGGTCAGCCACCACGCCAATTATCACCAGCACCACCAGCAACACTGGCGCCAGCGCGTAGTTGTTGAATTGGCTCAATCCCTTCACTACCCACGGCGTGGCATAGATCAACGCTGCCCCGCTGCCGATCATCACCATCAAGGCCATGAACGGCACGCGCAGTGCGCCTGCTAGGCCGCCCAGGCGTTGCTCGGCCCAGGCTTTGACATCGGCGCCGAACAGCACCAGCAGGCAGCCTATCAAGGCCAGTGAAATCTCTGACAGGTTGCTGCGGCTCCAGCGGGAAACCGTCGCAAGCAGATCAAGTACCAGGTCCATGGGTCATCCTTAGGTCAAGAAGTACTGCAGCAGGTCATTGAGGAACAACTGGCCCCTTGGCGTGGCCACCAGTCGATCCGGTTCGACCTGCAAAAGGCCCTTTTGTTCGGCCGCACGGCGTGCTTCACGCAGCTGCTCCAGCGGTAAACCGGTGCGCTGCGAGAACAGTTCGGCTTCCACCCCATCGGTCAGGCGCAGCGCGTTCATCAAGAATTCGAACGGCAGTTCGTCGACCGGCAGCAGCTTTTCACCGGCCTTGAACGGCTTGGCCAGGTTCAGGTAGTCCTTGGGCAGCCGGGTCTTCCAGGTGCGCAGGATGCGACCGTCGGCGAAGGTCAGCTTGCCGTGGGCACCGGCGCCGATGCCGATGAAGTCGCCAAAGCGCCAGTAGTTGAGGTTGTGCTGTGCGGCGCGGCCTGCCTGGGCATAGGCCGAGACCTCGTACTGGCGGAAGCCGTGTTCGGCCATCAGCGCCTGGCCAGCTTCCTGGATGTCCCAGAGGATGTCGTCTTCAGGCAGCTCGGGTGGCTGGTTCCAGAACACCGTGTTCGGCTCCACGGTGAGCTGGTACCACGACAGGTGGGTGGGGCCCAGGTCGATGGCCTGGCGCAGGTCGCCAAGTGCATCGTCCAGCGACTGGTCGGGCAGGCCGTGCATCAGGTCCATGTTGAAGTTGTCGAAACCGGCGGCACGTGCCATGCCCGCGGCGCGGACCGCTTCGTCACCATTATGGATGCGCCCCAGCGCCTGCAGTTTGGCGGGTTGGAAGCTTTGCACACCAATGGACAGGCGGTTGATACCGGTCTGCCGGTAGGCCTTGAACTTGTCTTGCTCGAACGTACCCGGGTTGGCCTCCAGGGTGATCTCGATGTCTGGCGCGAACGCTATGCGTTGCTCCACGCCGCGCAGCAGGCGGCCCAGGGCTGCGGCACTGAACAGGCTGGGCGTGCCGCCGCCGAAGAAAATCGAGCTGATGATGCGGCCTTGTACGGCGGCCAGTTCCTGGTCGAGGTCGGTCAGTAGGGCCGCGACGTAGGCGTCTTCCGGCAGTTCAGGCCCGGCAGCGTGGGAGTTGAAGTCGCAGTAGGGGCATTTGCGCACGCACCACGGGATGTGGATATACAGCGCCAGCGGCGGCAGGCTGGTAAAAGCCACCACACCGGGAGCGGACAACGTTTCGATCATGCCAGGCCCAAACGTTGGCGCAGCAGGGCCATGGCGCGGGCGCGGTGGCTGAGCTGGTTCTTGTCCACAGGGGCCAGGTCGGCGCTGGAGCAGTTGCGCTCCGGTACCCAGAACAACGGGTCGTAGCCAAAGCCGTGTTCGCCGCTGGCCGCGAACAGGATGCGCCCGTGCCACAGGCCTTCGCACAGGATCGGCAACGGGTCGTCGGCATGGCGCACCAGCGCCAATACGCAAACGAACTGCGCGCCGCGCTCGGCTTCAGGCACGTCTTTCAGGGCTTCGAGCAGCTTGGCGTTGTTCGCCGCATCACCCTTGCCGTCGGCATAGCGCGCCGAATAGATACCCGGCGCGCCGCCGAGGAAATCAACGGCCAGGCCCGAATCGTCGGCCAAGGCCGGCAGGCCGGAAATGCGTGCGGCGTTACGCGCCTTGAGGATGGCGTTCTCGACGAACGACAAGCCGGTTTCTTCCGGCTCGACCTGGCTGAACTCGCCAATCGAGCGCAACTGCACCGACGCTCCGAGCATGGCCTGGAGTTCCTTGAGTTTGCCAGCGTTGTGGCTGGCCAATACGAGTTGCTGAAAATTCATAAGTCGCCTGGGAACACTTCCTGATTGAAGCTGAGGGAGTTGCTGACGCCGCCGGTTTCGATGTTCAGGTCGAAGGTGACGGTCTCTGGCTGGTCGATCTTGAACTGGGCAATGTAGTACACCGCGCCCTGTTCGGTGATCTGCTTGAACGACAGCGGGCTGCTGCGCCCCGTCAGGTCCTTGACCGTGCCGCTGACCAGCGCCGTGGTGGGTTTGTTGGCCTTGAGCACGGCAATGTTGAGCACGCCCTGGTTCTTGCTGCGCACCAGGCCGGTGGCTGCGGCCACCTCGGGCGTGAGCATGCTCGAAGTGAACGCGCTGTAGTGCACCGTCACGTCGCCAAACACTTCCTTGCGCTCGGGGCGGGCGGCATCGGCAGCCAGTACTGGTAGGGCCAGGCACAGGCTGATCAGGAACAGGGCTAGGCGACGCATGGGGTAACTCCTCCGGTGGGCGTCAGACTGCGAGCTGATGCTCTGGCAGGCCCGGGCTGCTGACGCGATAGATGCCGATCTCACCTAGAAGATTAGGCCAAAGCCGGCCACCCCACCCGTTACGGTGTAGGTGGTCGACCGCCAGGCGGTCAAGCACCTTGGCCTTGCGCTCGTGCACCAACTCTTCAAAGTCGGCAAAGGTGCAGAAGTGGATGTTCGGCGTGTTGTACCAGGTGTACGGCATGAAGTCCGACACCGGCATGCGGCCCTTGGTCGCCAGGTACCAGCGGCAGCGCCAATGACCGAAGTTGGGGAAGGTGATGATGCACTGGCGGCCCACGCGCAGCATCTCGTCGAGAATGCGGTCGGGGTACTCCACGGCCTGCAGGGCCTGAGTCATGATCACCACATCGAAACTATTGCTGGCGAAGTTGCCCAGGCCTTTGTCCAAGTCCTGCTCGATGACGTTCACGCCTTTGGCTACGCAGGCGGCGATGTTGTCGGCGTCGATCTCCAGGCCATAGCCGGTGACCTGCTTGCGGTCACGTAGCGAGGCCAGCAGTTCGCCGCTACCGCAGCCCAGGTCGAGTACCCGGCTGCCGGCAGGGATCCACTCGTGGATGATTTCCAGGTCGGCTCTCATGCTGTCCTCAGATGGCAATGCGGTTCATGTAGTTCGAGAAACCCTGCATGTAGCGAGGTGTGGGGATCAGGAAGGCATCGTGCCCGTAAGGCGAGTCGATCTCCAGGTAACAGACGTTCTTGCGCGCGGCCATCAGGGCGTCGACGATCTCCCGCGAACGGGCCGGGGAGAAGCGCCAGTCGGTGGTGAACGACATGATGCAGTAGTCTGCCTTGACGTGGGCCAGGGTGGCCGCCAGGTCGCCGCCTTGGGCTGCGGCCGGGTCGAAGTAATCCAGCGCCTTGGTCATCAGCAGGTAGGTGTTGGCGTCGAAACGGCCGGAGAATTCCTCGCCCTGGTAGCGCAGGTAGCTCTCGACTTGGAATTCGACGCTGTGGAAGTCGTAGTTGAGCTTGTCGCTCTTGAGCTCACGGCCGAATTTTTCGCCCATCGAGTCGTCGGACAGGTAGGTAATGTGGCCGACCATGCGCGCCAGCATCAGGCCGCGTTTGGGGATCACACCTTGGTCCTGGAACGAGCCGCCATGGAACTCGGGGTCGGTAAGGATGGCTTGACGCGCTACTTCGTTGAAAGCGATGTTCTGTGCCGACAGCTTGGGCGCCGAGGCGATGTCGACGCAATGGCGCACGCGCTCTGGGTAGCTGATGGTCCATTGCAGCGCCTGCATGCCGCCCAGGCTGCCGCCGACCACGGCGGCCCACTGCTGGATGCCCAGGCGCTCGGCCAGGCGCACCTGGCTGTGGACCCAGTCTTCCACGGTCAGCACCGGGAAGTCGGCACCATAGGGCTTGCCGGTGGCCGGGTTGATGCTGCTGGGACCGGTGCTGCCATTGCAGCCACCCAGGTTGTTCAGGCTGACCACGAAGAAGCGGTTGGTGTCGATCGGCTTGCCAGGGCCGATGCAGCTGTCCCACCAACCCGGCTTGCGGTCGCTGGCGGCATGGTAGCCAGCGGCATGGTGGTGGCCGGACAGGGCATGGCAGATCAGCACGGCATTGCTCGCGCTGGCATTCAGGGTGCCATAGGTCTCGTAGACCAGCTCGTAACTGGTCAGGGAGCGGCCGCAGGCCAAGGCCAGCGGTTCATCGAACCGGGCGGTTTGCGGTACTACCAGACCGACGGAATCTTCGGGAAAGACAGTGGACATCGACCCTGCTCACGCTTGACGGAGGCGTAAGTCTAAAGAGCGCTACCCCCAGCGGCAAGCAAAGGCTTGCCGCTGGAAGCATGCGGGGTCAGATCATCCGCCACAGCTCTTGTGGCATGCCGGCGTAGGCGGCCAGCGGCGGCATGACGAACGACTGGAGCACCTGGATCGCGATGAAGGCGAAGATCGGCGAAATGTCCATGCCGCCCAAGTTGGGCACGAGGCGACGGAACGGTGCCAACACCGGCTCACTGATCTGGTACGCCAACTCGGCTGCCGGGTTGTGGCTGTTGGGCGCAACCCAGGAAACGATCACCATGACGATCATCGCCACCCAGAAAATCTTCAGGAACAGCGAGGTGATGCCGATGATCGCCCACATCAGCAGGTGCAGCACATCACCGAACGTGCCATAGGTGACCATCAGTACAAAGGCCATCAGCAGTGCCTGGAGCAGCACCGCCAGCAGCAGGGACGAGGTGTCCAAGCCACCGATGCTGGGGATGACGCGGCGGATTGGCTTGAGCAGCGGCTGGGTCGCGCGCACAGCGAATTGGCACAGCGGGTTGTAGAAGTTGGCCTTGACCAACTGCAGCACGAAGCGCAGCAGGACGATCACCAGGTACAGGCTGACCAGGGTTTGCACCACGAAGATCGCGGCGCCGGACAGTGCATTCATCTAAAGCTCCTTATTTGCCCAGTTGTTCGGCCAGCTCGGCAGAGCGCGTGGCGGCAGCCTGCAGCGCCTGCTCGACGATGGCTTCGAAGCCGCTGGCCTGGAACGATTTGATCGCCGCCTCGGTGGTGCCGGCGGGCGAGGTGACGCGACGGCGCAGTTCGGCGGCATCGACATCGCTGGCCACGGCCATGCGCGCTGCGCCCAATGCGGTTTGCAGGGTCAGTTGTGAGGCGGTTTCGCGCGGTAGGCCGAGTTTTTCGCCAGCCGCGGTCATTGCCTCGATCAGCAGGAAGAAGTAGGCCGGGCCGCTACCGGAGACGGCGGTCACAGCGTCCAGTTGCTGTTCTTGCTCAAGCCACAGGGCGGTGCCCACGGCCGACAGCAGTTGTTCGGCCTGCTGGCGCTGTTCGCCGGATACTTCTGCAGTGGCATACAGGCCACTCACGCCTTGGCGCAGCAGCGCCGGGGTGTTGGGCATGCAGCGCACCAGCGGGCGAGCGCCCACCCAGCTTTGCAGGCTGGCACAGGTGATGCCGGCGGCGATGGACACGATCAGCTGGCTGTCCTGCAGGTTCGGTTGCAGGGCTTGGCACACGGCTTTCATTACCTGTGGCTTGACCGCCAGCACGATCACGTCGGCGCCGTCGATGGCTTGGGCATTGCTCTCGAAGGTTTCGATGCCGTGCTCGGCCTGGATGCGTGTGCGAGTCTCGGCGCCCGGGTCGCTGGCGCGGATCTGCGAGGCGTCCAGGCCCTGGGCGCGCAGACCGCCGATCAGGCTGGCGGCCATGTTGCCGGCGCCAATAAAGGCAATACGAGTCTTGCTCATGTCAGGTCCTTGTGGGAAAGAGTGAGTAAAGCATGGAATCAGGCGTGCCCGTAGTCGCGGGCGCCGAACAAGGCGGTGCCGATACGCACCCACGTCGCTCCCTGTGCAATGGCCGCTTCCAGGTCGTGGCTCATGCCCATCGACAGGGTGTCCAGGCCAAGGCCCAGGCCTTCCTGCAACTGGCGCAGGGTAGCGAAGGCGGCTTCTTGGGCTGCGCGGTCATCGGTGGGCTCGGGGATTGCCATCAGCCCACGCAGGCGCAGGTTGGGCAGCGCGGCGACTGCTTGCGCCAGGGCCGGCAGGTCGGCAGGGGCACAGCCGGACTTGCTGTCTTCGCCGCTGACATTCACTTGCAGGCAGATATTCAGCGGCGCCAGCCCGGCGGGGCGCTGCTCCGACAGGCGTTGGGCGATTTTCAGGCGGTCCACGGAATGTACCCAGTCGAAATGCTCGGCGATGGCTTTGGTCTTGTTCGACTGAATGGGGCCGATGAAGTGCCAGATCAAGGGCAAGTCGCTTAGCGACTGCTGCTTTGTCAGTGCTTCCTGTAGGTAGTTTTCCCCGAAATGGTACATGCCAGCGGCGTGGATCTCGCGGATGGCGCTGGCGGGCTTGGTCTTGCTCACGGCCAGCAACTGAACGCTGGCCGGTTCACGCCCGGCAGCCTGGGCAGCGCTGGCGATACGGGCGGAAATAGCGGAAAGGTTGTCTGCTAGGGTGGACATGGACTGAGGCCGGCGGCTGTAGGTCTGCGGCATTCTACCTACTTGAAGGCCTTTGGGGAGTCTCATGGATGTGACCGAGTTGTTGGCCCTGGCCGTGGGGGCGGGGGCTTCCGACCTGCACCTGGCGGCAGGCCAGGTACCGATGTTGCGCCTGGATGGCGAGTTGCAGCGCATGGCCCTGCCAACCGTGGGTTCGGTCGCCTTGATCGAGGCTATGGCGCCTGTGCTGGATGAAAACCAACGCCAGCAGTGGGCCCAGGGTGATGAACTGGACCTGGCGCTGGAGTTACCCATGCTCGGGCGCTTTCGGCTGAACCTGTTTCGCCAGTTGAATGGCCCGGCGGTGACCTTTCGCTTGATCCCAGGGCGCATCGCCACACTCGATGAGCTGGACCTTAAGGATGTGTTTCAAGCTGTTGCTCAATGCAGTGATGGTTTGATTTTGGTGGGTGGGCCGACCGGCAGCGGTAAGTCCAGCACCCTGGCGACGCTGCTCGACCAACTGAATCGCGAACGGGCGCTGCACATCGTCACCCTTGAAGACCCTGTTGAAGTTATCCACAGCTGCCAGCGCAGCCTGGTCAATCAACGGCAGGTGGGCCGCGACTCCGCCAGCTTTGCCCAAGGGCTGCGCAGTGCGCTGCGCCAAGACCCGGATGTGGTCATGATTGGCGAACTGCGTGACCTGGAAAGCATTCGCCTGGCTTTGCGCGCGGCCGAGACCGGGCACTTGGTGCTGGCGACCGTGCATACGCGTTCGGCGGCGAGCAGCATCGACCGGTTGGTAGAGGTGTTTGCTGCCGAGGAGAAGCCGCTGGTGCGGGCGATGTTGGCCGAATCGTTGCGCCTGGTGGTGGTGCAGGTGCTGGTCAAACGCGCGGGCGGTGGGCGGGTTGCTGCGCGGGAAGTGCTGGTGGCGACGCCGGCGGTGCGTAACCTGGTGCGAGAGGGGCGGATGGCGCAGTTGTATTCGGTGATGCAGGCGGGTGGTGCGCAAGGAATGCGAACGATGGAGGGGGCTTTGCGGGGGATGAGCGAGAGAGGGGTGATCGACGCTCTATAGTGCCTGTGCCGGCCTCTTCGCTGTAGGAGCGGGCTTACCCGCGAAGAGGCCGGACCTGTTTAGCGCTTGGCCAAGCTCAGTTGCTGCTGCTCTTTCGGCAGCACCCGTTTGGCTACGACGTAATGTTTCTGCCAGTAGGGCTTGCTCAGGGTATCGATGCTCACCCGCTTGCCACGGCGTGGCGCATGGATGAAGCGGTCGTTGCCCAGGTAGATGGCAACGTGGTTTACCCGACGGCTCTTGATGTTGAAGAAGATCAGATCACCCGGCTTCAAATCACCCTTGGCCACCTTCACACCGTGGCCTTGGGCCATAGCATTGGAGGTGCGCGGCAGATCGACGTCGGCGACGTCGTTGAAGGCGTATTTGACTAGCCCGCTGCAGTCGAAGCCTTTCTTCGGGCTGCTGCCACCCCACACGTAAGGGGTGCCGAGCACATTCACCGCACGGCTGAGTACATCGCTGCTCTGCTTTGGCGACATGGCGACGGTCGGCACGCTGCGGCTGCTGCTGGAAGCACTGCTCGGGCGGGTGCGCAGCGCGGCCTGCTTGAGCGGTACGTGTTTTACCGAAGCATTGGTGGTGTAGCCGGTAAAACCATTCGGAAGACGTTGCTCACGGTTGGTGGCGTGGGCGGCCAGGGGCAATAATAGACAGAGGGTCAGCCATGTCTTGAGTAAAGGCGGCATAGATGAAGCTCTTATGAATAGTTATGTGTTGGGCGCGCAACTTTATAACAGCTTTTTGATCAGTTTCTGATCCGTTGGTCGACTGGCAGGGTGCCATACGTCGGCCTGCGCCAGGAAAGTCACATTTTTTTTTAGAAAATTTTCAGATAACCCAAGGGGGCTATGAATGAACAGTTATCAACAGGGGGCGCCGTTTCACGATACTCACAGCAAGACCATTGGCTACCTGCTGTGGATTTTCGGCTTCACCGGGTCGCATCGTTTCTATTACGGCAAGCCCATCACCGGCACTATCTGGTTCCTTACCCTGGGCCTGCTAGGCATCGGCTGGTTGATCGACCTGTTCCTGATCCCGTCCATGGACCGTGAGGCCGACCTAAGGTTTCAGTCTGGGCGCGTTGACTACAACATCGCCTGGATCTTGCTGACCTTCCTCGGGGTGTTTGGCCTGCACCGGCTGTATCAGGGCAAGTGGGTGACGGCGATCATTTACTTCTTTACTGGTGGGCTGTTTTTGGTGGGGGTGCTGTATGACTTCTGGACGCTGAACAGCCAGGTGTCCGAGAGGAATGCTTTGCGTTGAAATCTTCGCGGGTAAACCCGCGAAGCGGTCGGAACCGTGCATGAAAAAGGCCTTGGCGCAGTTAAGCGGCAAGGCCTTTTTTGTTACTGGCGAGTCTGCCGCTGTTGCAGCAACAGGTTGCTGAAA
This sequence comes from Pseudomonas sp. Leaf58, assembly GCF_003627215.1. Classification (NCBI taxonomy): domain Bacteria; kingdom Pseudomonadati; phylum Pseudomonadota; class Gammaproteobacteria; order Pseudomonadales; family Pseudomonadaceae; genus Pseudomonas; species Pseudomonas sp. Leaf58. The sequence continues at coordinate 5,094,969 of NZ_CP032677.1, read as the reverse complement.
CCAGCCCCGGCCAGCTGCTTTTGCGCACTGGTCAGCTGTTCACGGTTGCTGAACGGCCCAACCAAGACCCGGTACCAGGTTTCGTCCTTGACCGTGCCCGACTCCACCTTCACCGACTGGCCCAGCAGGATGATCTGCGCGCGCACCTTATCGGCATCGGCTTGCTTGCGGAACGAGCCGGCCTGCAGGAAGTACTGAGTCGTCGCCGCCGGCTTGATCACTGGCGGTGGCGGTGGCGGGGTCTGGCCCAGCAGCGCCGCCTGTGCCCGTGCCGTGTCGATCTTCGCTGCCTCTGCCGGCGTTACCGGGGTCACCGGCTGGGCCGGGACCGGTGGCGTCTTCTCTGGCACAGCCTCCGGCGGCACGATCACTTCGGACTCCGGCAGCAGGGTGTAGAAGTCGTACTTCGGTTTCACCGGTTGCTGCGCGGTGGCCTGGGTCGACTTGCTGGCTTCGACCACTTTCTCTGGCTTTTGCTGCTCGGGCTTGGTGCGCTTGATGTCTTCGCCACCTGGCTCAAGCTTCATCAGGAAGACGATGAACGCGCCTACAGTCAGGCCGACAGCCAGCCACACCCAACCGGGGATCGGCTGTTTAGCCGGTGCGGTTTGGCGGCTGGCGCCGCGTTTGGGGGCAGGTTTTTTTTTGGCGGCCAACTTACATGCGCTCCAGGGTTTCCAGGCCGAGCAGTTCCAGACCTTGCTTGAGGGTACGGCCAGTCAGGGCCGCCAGGCGCAGGCGGCTTTGCTGCTGCTGCGGGGTTTCGGCGGCGAGGATCGGGCAGTTCTCGTAGAAGCTGGAGAACAGGCCGGCCAAGTCGTACAGGTAGCTGCACAGCACGTGCGGCGTGCCTTTTTCGGCGACGTTGTTGAGGATTTCGCCAAACTGCGCCAGGCGTGCGGCCAGGTCATGCTCGTGGGCGGCCTGCAGCACGATGTTGCCGTCGACTTCGTCAAAGCCCTTGCCCAGCTTGCGGAACACGCCAGCTACGCGGGTATAGGCGTACAGCAGGTAAGGCGCGGTGTTACCTTCAAAGTTGAGCATTAGCTCGAAGTTGAAGCTGTAGTCGCTGGTGCGGTGCTTGGACAAGTCGGCATATTTCACTGCGCCGATACCCACCACTTCACCGATGTGACGCAGATCTTCGTCGGCCAGGCCCGGGTTCTTTTCCTTGACCAGCGCGTAGGCGCGCTCCTTGGCCTCGGTCAGCAGGTCGATCAGCTTCACGGTGCCGCCGTCACGGGTTTTGAACGGGCGGCCGTCGGCGCCGTTCATGGTGCCGAAGCCCATGTGTTCCATCTGCATCGGGTGGCCGACGAAGCCGGCGCGGCGGGCAACTTCGAACACTTGGTTGAAGTGCAGGGCCTGGCGCTGGTCGACGAAGTACAAGGCGCGATCGGCCTTGAGCACGTTGCTGCGGTAGCGCACGGCCGCCAGGTCGGTGGTGGCGTACAGGTAGCCGCCATCGGCCTTCTGCACAATTACCGGCAGCGGTTCACCTTCGCTGTTCTTGAACTCTTCCAGGAAGACGCACTGGGCGCCCTGGTCTTCGACCAACAGGCCCTTGGCCTTGAGGTCGGCGACCACGTTGGCCAGGTCGTCGTTATAGGCGCTCTCGCCCATTACATCGGCCATGGTCAGCTTGACGTTGAGCAGCTCGTAGGTCTTCTGGCAGTGCGACAGCGAGATGTCCTTGAAGCGCGTCCACAGGGCCAGGCAGTCAGGGTCGCCGGCCTGCAGCTTGACCACCAGGCCGCGCGCGCGGGTAGCAAACTCTTCAGACTCGTCGAAGCGTTTCTTGGCCGCGCGGTAGAAGTTTTCCAGGTCCGACAGTTCGTCGCTGGTGATCGGGTTTTCCTGCAGGTAGGCCATCAGCATGCCGAACTGCGTGCCCCAGTCGCCCACGTGGTTCTGGCGAATCACGTCATCGCCCAGGAACTCAAGCACCCGCGCCACGCTGTCACCGATGATGGTGGAGCGCAGGTGGCCGACGTGCATCTCCTTGGCCAGGTTGGGTGCCGACATGTCGATCACCACCTTTTGCGCAGGGCCAGCCTTGCGCGCGCCCAGGTGGGCGTCGGCCAGCGCGGCATCCAGGCGGTTGGCCAGGGCGTCGGTGTTCTGGAAGAAGTTCAGGAAGCCGGGGCCGGCGATTTCGACCTTGCTGATGTCGGCGCTGACCGGCAGGGCGTTGATCAGTTTTTCGGCCAGGTCGCGCGGCTTCATGCCGGCCGGTTTGGCCAGCATCATGGCGATGTTGCTGGCGAAGTCGCCGTGGGTTTTGTCTCGGGCGTTTTCCACCTGAATCGCCGGCGACAGCCCTTCAGGCAGCACACCGTCGGTGACGAGTTGGGTGAGGGCTTGCTGGATCAGCTGGCGAATGGTGTCTTTCATGGGGGTCTCTTTTCGACCGCAAGCGCGGTGGAGCGCTTGGATGCGCAGGTGGAAAAACTGGGCATTATCCGTGGCTAGGCGCGGGTTGCCAACCTTTGAGCGGCAAGCCACAAGCCGCAAGCCGCAAGAAAAGGCCGATTACGGTTAGCCCACACTTGCAGCTCAGTACAGGTCAACCGGGTCGACATCCAGCGACCAGCGCACTTGGCGCCCGCTCGGGATCTGCTCCAACACTAGCAACCAGGCGCTGATCAGTCGATGCAAAGGCGCCCGCGTATTGGCCTGTATCAACAGTTGTGCACGGAAGCGCCCGGCGCGGCGTTCCATAGGGGCCGGCACCGGCCCCAGCAGCTCGATGCCTGGCAGACGCTGTTCGGCCACCAGGCGCTCGGCGGCGGCACAGGCTTCGTCGAGGAAGCCTTCGGCCTGCCCAGGCTTGTGTGCTTCGGCGCGCAGCAGGGCCAGGTGCGAGTAAGGCGGCAAGCCGGCGGCGCGGCGTTCGTCCAGGGCCTGCTCGGCAAAGGCGAAGTAGCCCTGTTCGGTCAGTTGCACCAGCAGTGGGTGGTCAGCCAGGTGGGTCTGGATGATGACTTTGCCAGGCTCTTCGGCGCGCCCGGCACGCCCGGCGACTTGTACGATCAGCTGCGCCATGCGTTCGCTAGCGCGGAAATCTCCGGAGAACAACCCGCCGTCGGCATCGAGGATGGCCACCAGGGTCACCCTTGGGAAGTGGTGGCCCTTGGCGAGCATCTGGGTGCCGACGAGGATGCTCGGTTGGCCGCGCTGGATGGTGCTGAACAGGTTGTGCATGGCGTCCTTGCGTGCGGTGCTGTCACGGTCCACACGCAGGATCGGGTAATCCGGGAAGAGCACTTTCAGGCGCTCTTCGGCCCGCTCTGTACCGGCGCCGACCGGGCGCAGGTCGACGTGGTTGCACTGCGGGCACTGGTGCGGCAGGCGCTCGTCATAGCCGCAATGGTGGCAGCGCAGCACGCCGGAGCGCTGGTGCACGGTCATGCGCGCATCGCAGCGTGGGCATTCTGACAGCCAGCCGCAATCGTGGCACAGCAAGGTCGGGGCGAAACCGCGGCGGTTAAGAAACACCAGCACCTGCTGGCCCGCTTCCAAGGTTTGGCGGATGGCCTGCTGCAACGGGCCGCTGATGCCGCTGTCCAGCGGCAGGCTCTTCACATCCAGGCGCAGCATGCGCGGTGGGCGGGCCCCGCCAGCGCGTTGGTTCATGCGCAACAGGCGGTAGCGACCGGTCAGGGCGTTGTGCAGGGTTTCCAGCGACGGCGTGGCAGACCCGAGCAGAATGGGAATGTTTTCCTGGTGGGCGCGTACCAGCGCCAGGTCGCGGGCGTGGTAACGCAAGCCTTCCTGCTGTTTATAGGAGCCGTCATGCTCCTCGTCGATGATGATCAGGCCGGGGTTTTTCATCGGCGTGAACAGGGCCGAGCGGGTGCCAATGATAATGTCAGCCTCGCCGTCCCGGGCGGCCAGCCAAGCATCCAAGCGTTCGCGGTCGTTCACCGCCGAATGCAGCAGGGCAATACGGGCATTGAAGCGTTGCTCGAAGCGCGCCAGGGTCTGCGGGCCAAGGTTGATTTCCGGGATCAGTACCAAGGCCTGCTTGCCGGCTTCCAAGGTTTCGCGGATCAGCTGCAGGTAGACCTCGGTCTTGCCGCTGCCGGTGACACCGGCCAGCAGAAACGCGCCGAAGCCGTCAAAGCCTTCGCGCACGGCGTCAAAGGCGTCGCGCTGCTCTTCGTTGAGCGGCAGTTCCGGCTGTGCCAGCCAGTGTTCGTGGCGCAGCGCCGGCAGGTGGCGGCGAACCTCGATCTGCACCAGGTCCTTGGCCAGCAGCAGGTCTAGGCTGTCCTTGTTCAGGTTGAGCTTGGCCAGCAGGCTGTGGGCGACGCCGTGCGGGTGCTGGGCCAGGGTTTTGAGGGCGTCGCGCTGGCGTGGTGCGCGGGCGATGCGCGGGTCCTCCAGGCGGGCACCGGGGGCCACGTGCCAAAAGCGCTCCTGGCGCATTTCGGCGGGTTCGCCCTGGCGCAGTAGCGTCGGCAGGGCCCAGCTCAGGGTGTCGCCCAGGCTGTGCTGGTAGTACTGGGCAGTCCACAGGCACAGCTTGAACAACGACGGTGGGATCGGTGACACCGGGTCGAGCAGGGCGCTGGCTGGTTTGAGCTTGTCTGCCGGTACTTCGCTTTGCGCGCACACTTCTACCAGCACCCCGATCATTTCGCGCCGGCCGAATGGCACGCGAATGCGCATGCCCGGGGCCAGGGCCTGACGCGCCATGCTCGCCGGCGCCTTGTAGTCGAACAGGCGGCGCAGTGGGGAGGGCAGGGCAAGGCGCAGGATGACGTCGGACACGCGGAAAGTCTCGGAGGGCGTTACAAGGACTGGCGAGCCTAGCAGACGACGGTCGGTGCAAGCGACAACTTGCACTGGCGCCGTGCTCTGGTATTATTCGCCGCCTAATTACGTGCGGTATTCAACAATAGGTGTTGGGTGGCGGCACGCAGCTCGAGGAAGTGACCATGAAAGAAGGTATCCACCCGAACTACGAAGTAGTTGCAGTCACCTGCAGCTGCGGCAACAAGTTCGAAACCCGTTCGACCCTGGGCAACACCCTGTCGATCGACGTTTGCAACCTGTGCCACCCGTTCTACACCGGTAAGCAGAAAGTGTTGGACACCGGTGGTCGCGTACAGAAGTTCGCCGATCGCTTCGGTATGTTCGGTACCAAGAAGTAATCATGCGCATGGCGAGCCCCTCGGGTTTCGCATTGCTGCAAAAAAAGGCGCCCCTTGTGGGCGCTTTTTTTATGGGCGTCATCTGGCATTTCCCAGCCCTGGCATTCTGCCCGCTGCCGGACAGGCCGCAGCAGGTAGCGGTGCGGCAGGTGGTGGATGGCGATACCTTGCGCCTGGTCGACGGCCGCAGTGTGCGGCTGATTGGCATCAATGCCCCGGAAATCGGCCGCAATGGGCGCACCAGCGAGCCCTATGCGGAGGCCGCCAAGCGGCGCCTGCAGGCGTTGGTCAAAGCCAGTGACGGGCGTGTCGGGCTGGTGCCTGGCATTGATGCCAAGGACAAATACGGCCGCACGTTGGCGCATATCTACAGTCGCAGTGGCGACAATCTGGAAGCACAACTGCTCGGCGAGGGCTTGGGCTATCGCGTAGCGGTCGCCCCCAATGTGCGCCTCAGCGGCTGCCAACAGCTCGCCGAGCAGGCGGCGCGCCAGGCCGGTCGGGGGCTGTGGCGGCGTTCGCCGGTGCTGCGAGCGGGCGAGGTGAGGCAGTCCGGTTTTGCGGTTATCGCTGGCCGTATCGAAGGTGTGGAACGCAACCGTGGCGGGGTTTGGCTAACCCTGGACAGTGCCGTAGTGCTGCAGGTTCCCGCTCGTCTACAACGCAACTTCCCTACCAGCTTCTTCGATAACCTCAAGGGACGCCAGGTTGAAGCGCGCGGCTGGGTGCTGGATCGGTCCCGCAAGGGCGGCCTCAAGCCCGGGCAGCGGCGCTGGGTGTTGCCATTGACCGATCCAAGTATGTTGCAGCGTATTTAAGGCTAAAAGATGTAGACATTTCGCTATCGGATTGTACACACTGTTAGCCGTATGCCCCCGTGGGTTATAGCGTAAAGTCGTAGGCTAAAGGCCTTGACACAAGTGACCGACCAGTCTTGTGGCTCCCCGGCTCTTTGCGTATCCTCGGCGGTCCGTCAGAACAGTAAATAGCGGAATGCCCACCATGTCAGACCTGAAAACCGCCGCTCTCGAATATCACGCTCAACCTCGTCCGGGGAAACTGAGCGTCGAGCTCTCCAAGCCCACTGCCACCGCCCGTGACCTCGCCCTGGCCTACAGCCCAGGTGTTGCAGAGCCCGTGCGCGAAATTGGCCGTGATCCAGAGCTGGCTTACAAATACACCGGCAAAGGCAACCTGGTTGCGGTGATTTCCGATGGCACCGCCATCCTCGGTCTGGGTGACCTCGGCCCACTGGCTTCCAAGCCGGTCATGGAAGGCAAGGGTGTTCTGTTCAAGCGTTTTGCCGGTATCGACGTGTTCGACATCGAAGTCGAATCGGAAAGCCCACAAGCGTTCATCGACACCGTTCGCCGCATCTCGATCACTTTCGGTGGTATCAACCTCGAAGACATCAAGGCACCTGAGTGCTTTGAAATCGAACGTACCCTGATCGAACAGTGCGACATCCCGGTGTTCCACGATGACCAGCACGGTACCGCTATCGTCACCGCGGCCGGCATGATCAACGCCCTGGAAATCGCCGGCAAGAAGCTGGAAGAAGCCAAGATCGTTTGCCTGGGTGCTGGCGCTGCCGCCATCTCCTGCATGAAGCTGCTGGTGAGCATGGGTGCTCAGGTCGAGAACATCTATATGATCGACCGCAGCGGCGTGATCCACGCTGGCCGTGACGATCTGAACCAGTACAAGGCCCAGTTCGCTCACGCTACCGACAAGCGCACCCTGGCTGACGCCCTTGACGGTGCCGACGTGTTCGTAGGCCTGTCGGGCCCGAACCTGCTGAGCGCTGAAGGCTTGAAGTCGATGGCTGCCAACCCGATCGTGTTCGCCTGCTCGAACCCTGATCCGGAAATCTCGCCAGAGCTGGCACACGCCACTCGTAACGACGTGATCATGGCTACCGGTCGCTCCGACTACCCGAACCAGGTCAACAACGTACTGGGCTTCCCGTTCATCTTCCGTGGTGCCCTGGACGTTCGCGCCAAGCGCATCAACGAAGAAATGAAGATCGCCGCCGCCATCGCCCTGAAAGACCTGGCCAAGCTGCCAGTACCGAAGGAAGTCTGCGATGCTTACGGCGTTCAGGCCTTGGAATTCGGCCGCGAGTACATCATTCCGAAGCCGCTGGACGCACGCCTGATCACCGTCGTTTCCGACGCAGTGGCCAAGGCCGCCATCGAATCCGGCGTGGCTACCCTGCCGTATCCGAAGCACTACCCGCTGACCAGCGTGGATGACGTGTTCAACGGCTGATTGCTGTTGTAGCTGTCATGAAAAAGCCCCGGTTCGTGAGAGCCGGGGCTTTTTTGTGGGCGATGGGGATGTGTCAGGGCTGCCAGGTGCTTGTCACAATATTGTTGGCGCCTATGAGATCGAGCGCCGCCCGCGCGGCGCTTCGCGGGGCAAGCCCGCTCCCACATTTGTTGCAACGTGCCGAACCTGTGAGGCCATGGTTGCCTGCCTTGGTACAGGTCTTGAGGCAGGTGGGGCGGCATCAATGCCCACCTCGAAATCCAGTCATGCCAACAAGGCTGACAACCATGGCCTCACAGGCATGGCCACGTTGCAACAAATGTGGGAGCGGGCTTGCCCCGCGAAGCGTGAGAGCCGGGGCTTTTTTGTGGGCGATGGGGATGTGTCAGGGCTGCCAGGTGCTTGTCACAATATTGTTGGCGCCTATGAGATCGAGCGCCGCCCGCGCGGCGCTTCGCGGGGCAAGCCCGCTCCCACATTTGTTGCAACGTGCCGAACCTGTGAGGCCATGGTTGCCTGCCTTGGTACAGGTCTTGAGGCAGGTGGGGCGGCATCAATGCCCACCTCGAAATCCAGTCATGCCAACAAGGCTGACAACCATGGCCTCACAGGCATGGCCACGTTGCAACAAATGTGGGAGCGGGCTTGCCCCGCGAAGCGTGAGAGCCGGGGCTTTTTTGTGGGCGATGGGGATGTGTCAGGGCTGCCAGGTGCTTGTCACAATATTGTTGGCGCCTATGAGATCGAGCGCCGCCCGCGCGGCGCTTCGCGGGGCAAGCCCGCTCCCACATTTGTTGCAACGTGCCGAACCTGTGAGGCCATGGTTGCCTGCCTTGGTACAGGTCTTGAGGCAGGTGGGGCGGCAACAAATGCCCACCTCGAAATCCAGTCATGCCAACAAGGCTGACAACCATGCCCTCACAGGCATGGGCACGTTGCAACAAATGTGGGAGCGGGCTTGCCCCGCGAAGCGTGAGAGCCGGGGCTTTTTTGTGGGCGATGGGGATGTGTCAGGGCTGCCAGGTGCTTGTCACAATATTGTTGGCGCCTATGAGATCGAGCGCCGCCCGCGCGGCGCTTCGCGGGGCAAGCCCGCTCCCACATTTGTTGCAACGTGCCGAACCTGTGAGGCCATGGTTGCCTGCCTTGGTACAGGTCTTGAGGCAGGTGGGGCGGCAACAAATGCCCACCTCGAAATCCAGTCATGCCAACAAGGCTGACAACCATGCCCTCACAGGCATGGGCACGTTGCAACAAATGTGGGAGCGGGCTTGCCCCGCGAAGCGTGAGAGCCGGGGCTTTTTTGTGGGCGATGGGGATGTGTCAGGGCTGCCAGGTGCTTGTCACAATATTGTTGGCGCCTATGAGATCGAGCGCCGCCCGCGCGGCGCTTCGCGGGGCAAGCCCGCTCCCACATTTGTTGCAACGTGCCGAACCTGTGAGGCCATGGTTGCCTGCCTTGGTACAGGTCTTGAGGCAGGTGGGGCGGCATCAAATGCCCACCTCGAAATCCAGTCATGCCAACAAGGCTGACAACCATGCCCTCACAGGCATGGCCACGTTGCAACAAATGTGGGAGCGGGCTTGCCCCGCGAAGCGCCGCGCGGGCGGCGCTCGATTTACGCGCCCACGCAAAACCAGAGTCGGGCACCTAGCCAGGCACCCTGCCTCAGAACAGATCCATCGGCGCCGCTTCATCCGCCGGCAGCGGGCTGCCCGGTGCTGCGCCAGTGCCCAGTTCGTCCACCGACGGCGGCGAGTCTTCGGCCTTGAACAGCTCGAAGTAGGCATTCGGCGTGCCCGGCGAGGCGGCCCGGCCGCTGACCGGGTCGACGCGCAGGCTTAGGATGCCCTCAGGCTCAGCCGGTGCGTGGTTCGGCTTGTCCTTCAGGGCGGCACCCATGAAGCTCATCCAGATCGGCAGCGCCGCCGTGCCGCCGTACTCGCGCCGGCCCAGGGTTTCCGGCTGGTCGAAGCCGACCCACACGGTGGTCACGTAGTCGGCGTTGTAACCGGAGAACCAGGCGTCCTTGGACTCGTTGGTGGTACCGGTCTTGCCTGCCAGGTCGGTGCGGCCCAGGGCCAGCGCCCGGCGGCCGGTACCGCGTTTGATCACGTCCTGCAGCATGCTCGTGAGAATGTAGGTAGTACGCCCGTCGATGATCTGTTCAGCCATAGCCGGCGCCTGCGGTGCAGCGGCCATCTGGCTGAAGGCCGAAGGGGCCTCGCCTGGCATGGCTGCGGTGCTGATTGGCTGCTCAGGGGCGGCCAGGCCTGCCTGGTCTTGGGCACCTTGCGGTGTGCGGGCCGGGTTGGCGGTGAACAGCGTCTCGCCGCTACGGCTCTCGATACGCTCGATCAGGTACGGGGTGATCTTGTAGCCGCCGTTGGCAAAGGTGCTCCAGCCGGTGGCGATTTCCATTGGGGTCAGGGTGGCGGTGCCCAGTGCCAGCGACAGGTTGCGCGGCAGGTCCTGCTTGTTGAAGCCGAACTTGGCGATGTAGTCGATGGTGCGGTCCACACCCATGGCCTGCAGCAGGCGGATCGACACCAGGTTACGCGACTTGTACAGCGCCTCGCGCATGCGTATCGGGCCGAGGAAGGTGTTGGTGTCGTTCTTCGGCCGCCATACTTTGTCTACCGACTCGTCGACGAAGACTATCGGCGCATCGTTGACCAAGCTGGAGGCGGTATAGCCACTGTCCAGGGCGGCGCTGTAGATGAACGGTTTGAAGCTGGAGCCCGGCTGGCGCTTGGCCTGCATGGCGCGGTTGTAGTTGCTCTGCTCGAACGAGAAGCCGCCGACCAACGCGCGGATGGCACCGTTGTAAGGGTCGAGGGTGACCAGCGCACTTTGCGCGCCAGGCACCTGGCTGAACTTGAGCTTGCCATCGGCCAGGCGCTGCACGCGCACCAGGTCACCGACCTGGGCCACGTCGGCCGGTGACTGTGGCGCACGGCCTTGGGCATTGCTGTTGATGAATGGGCGCGCCCACTTCATGGTGTCCCAGGCGACTAGTTCTTCCTGTCCACTCCGGGTCAGCACCTTGAGGTCGGTCTTATCGACCTGGGTGACGATGGCGGGCTCCAGGCCACCCAGGGTGCGCTGCTTGCTCAGTTCCTGCAGCCAGGCTGCCTGGGTGCGGCCCGGGAAGCGTGCCTCTGGGCCGCGGTAGCCGTGGCGTTCGTCGTAGTCTGAGAGGCCATTGAGGATGGCCTTGTTGGCCATTTCCTGCATGTCGCTGGGCACCGTGGTAGTAACCCGGAAGCCTTCGGTGTAAGCGTCGCTGCCGTAGCGGCCGACCATTTCGGCGCGGGCCATCTCGGCGATGTAAGGGGCATTCACTTCAGGCGTGGGCACGTGGTAGCTGGCGTTGAGCGGCTCGGCCAGGGCTGCCTGGTAGCTGGCTTCGTCGATCTTGCCCAGCTTGTACATGCGGCCGAGGATCCAGTCGCGGCGCTCCTTGGCGCGCACCGGGTTGGCCAGCGGGTTAAAGCGCGAAGGTGCCTTTGGCAGGCCGGCGATCATCGCCATTTGTGCCAGGCTCACGTCGCGGATCGACTTGCCGTAATACACCTGCGCAGCGGCGTCGATGCCGTAGGCGCGGTTGCCCAGGTAGATCTTGTTCACGTACAGCTCGAGGATCTCGTCCTTGGTCAGCTCGCGCTCGATCTGCAGGGCCAGCAGAATTTCGTTGGTCTTGCGCGAAAAGCTGCGCTCGCTGGTGAGGAAGAAGTTTTTCGCCACCTGCATGGTGATGGTGCTGCCGCCGGTCTGGATATGCCCGGTTTTCACCAGCTGGGTCGCGGCGCGCATCAGGCTGCTGGGGTCGACACCGTAGTGGTTGAGGAAATTGTCGTCCTCTGCGGACAGAAGCGCCTGGATGAACTGTGGGGGAATTTCCGCGAAGCGGATCGGCGAGCGACGCATTTCGCCGAATTCGGCAATCAGCTTGCCGTCGCTGCTGTACACCCTGAGGGGGATCTGCAACTGGATGCTTCTGAGTGACTCGACCGAGGGCAGGCTAGGGCTAAGATACAGAAACGCACCGCTCACACCGAGTACGAGCGCGCAGATGACTGCGACGGAAGACCACCAGAAGAACTTCAGCAGACGTATCAAGGCTTTTCGGTGTCCAGGTTGGGAGTGGATTGCACGCAGGTCCGGCGGACCAAAAAACGCTGGGCATTATAAGCATTTTTTCGTCTCTCCGGGTTACCGGCCAGGCTGTCCGTCGCCTTGAACGGTCGGTGCGGCCTAGTGTTGGCGCGGGGTTGCGACAGGCGGCTACGACGGCCGCAACGATAACCCGCTGCGACAGGCAGCAAGGAAGCCGCGATGCTAGGACGCTTCGGCAAGGATGTCGGTTCACTGGTGGGGGTGGAGATTGCCCCCGACGCTGTACGTATTGTGCAACTGCAGCGGCGCAACCGGCGCTGCGGAGTGGTGGCCTGGGCGCAAGAGCGATTCGAATTGACGCCAGGCTGTGATTGGGCGGCAGAACCTGCCGTTGTGGCGGCTGCTTTGCAGCGTGTTTGCCATCGCAGTGGCCTCAGGCAGCGCCGTGTAGCGCTAGCGCTGCCGGCCGAGCAGGTCATCTGCAAGTTGTGCCACCTGCCGGTTGAGCACGGTGAGGCAGAAATGGAAGCACAACTGCTCGCCGACGCTGAACGGCTGTTTCCGTTTCCGCTGGAGGACCTGGCCCTGGACTTTCAGGTCATGGGACCCTCCCTTGTGCAACCAGGCTGTGCCGAGGTGATGGTGGCGGCATGCCGGCAAAGTGCGCTGGCGCCACTCGCAGCTGTCGTCGAGGATGCCGGCTTGCAACTGGAGGTTGTGGAGGTCGACAGCATTGCCCTACGCCGCCTGCTGCCCCAGGGTAGCCTCGAGGGGGCGGCACTGCTACGTGTCGAAGCGCACGGCGCGACCCTTTACGACTGGCCGCCGGGTCGGAGTTGCCAGCGCCGTGAGCTGCAAGCGGCGGGAGCGAAGACAATGGGGGGCTTGCCCGAGCGCTTGCACACGGTGCTTGGCGGCGAGCACCTGCCTGCGAGCATGTGGGTTGCTGGTAGTTCACCGATCGACACGGACGAGCTGCAGCGCTTGCTGAACGTGCCGTGCCGGCACTTGCCCGGCCTTACGGGTCCTGAGCCCGTCGATGGCACGATGATTCTGGCTTGCGCCTTGGCACTGGGAGGGTTGCAGCCATGATGCGACTGAACTTGTTGCCCTGGCGCGAACGGCAGCGCCAGGCCGCGCTCCGGCGCTTTCGCAGGCAACTGGTCATCAGCGCGGTGCTGGCCCTGGTGGCAGTGACACTGGTCGACCAGTTGGCCCGCCAGCGCGGGCAGCAACTGGCGCTGGCCAATAACCAGCGCCAGGTAGCCCTTGGCCTGCTGCGCGCGCAACTGCAGCCGCTGGCCGATCTACGTGCGCAGCACGAAACGCTCCTCGCCCGTGCCGCAGCGCTGGAGGGCTTGCGCAGCCATCAGGGAGTGTTGGTCGGGGTGTTCGCGGACCTTGAGGTTGCGTTGCCCGTGGGTGTTCAACTGCGCGAACTCAGCCTTGAAAACGGCCGCTTACAGGTGACTGGGCTGGCCGCGTCCGGTGCCGTAGTTGCGCAATTCATGCGCGACCTGGGCCGCTCGAGTGTGCTGCTGGATCTGGAGCTAAAGCACATCAAGAGCCTGCCGAGCGGCGATGAGTTTTTGCTCTCTGCGCGTGTCTCGGCGTTCTGGTCGTGAGTGCTGTATCGGCCTTCGCCTGGCTGGCGGCTGCCGAAGGCTCCAGCCGATTCAGGCGGGCAGCACCCGTGCTGGTGGCGGTGGCGTTGTTTGGCTTGGGCTGCGCGGTACGCCTGCCGGCAGTTTGGCAGGCGCAAGCGCACGAGGAGGCTCGGCATGACGATTTGCACGAACAGCAGGTAGCCAGCACCGCGCAGTTGGCCGAGCTGGCGCAGCTGCAGGCGGCTGAAGCCGTCGCCGGGCAACGGTTGCAGGAGGCGCGCTGGCACCTGGCCGCCGGGGAGAGCATGAGCGACCTGCTCGACCGCCTGACGGCCTTGGGGCATGCGCATGGTTTGCTCATTGAGCGGCTCGATGTGCATGAAGGCGAGTCACACGCCGGATTCAACAAAATACCGCTGGCGCTGCAGCTGGTGGGGCATTACACCGCGTTGCTGCAGTGGTTGGATGACTGGTTGGGCCAGGCCCGAGTGCTGCGCAGCGGTGATATGAACCTGGTGGCGGTCGAGGGCCGGCCTGGGTTGTTGCGCTTGCAGCTGCAGGTCGATACCTACCAGGCGTCTGCCCCTTTGCCTGCGCCCGCAGTGCTAGCACGGGTACCGGCCAGGGCTGCACTGCTTACGCCGACGCTCGACCCGTTTGCCCCGCGGGGGTTACGGCTGTCGGGCGCCGGGCTGGGCAGCGTGCCTTTGGCGCAGTTGGAAATGGTCGGCAGCCTGTCGCGCGGGGTAGTGCACGAAGCACTGCTGATGGCGGCTGGCAGGCTTTATCGCGTGCGCCCAGGTGACCGGGTGGGGCGTGATCAGGGCGTTATAACGCAAGTCGACCAACATCAGGTCGAGGTACGCGAGCGGTTGTTCATGGCGGGGGTATGGCACGAACGTACGGCGTTCATCACCCTCGCAAAGCGCCTGGGCAAGGAGGCCCCGGACCATGATGAAAACAGTGATGAAGTGGGGCCTGGCGCCCCTGCTGTCGATGCAATTGGCGTCGGCGGCGCCTTATCAGGGTGAGCCACTGTCGTTGAACTTTCAGGATGTGGAGGTGCGTTCGGTGTTGCAGGTGCTGGCCGACTATACCGGCGTCAATTTGGTTGCTAGCGACGCCGTGCAGGGCAATGTCACCTTGCGTTTGCAGGATGTGCCGTGGGACCAGGCCCTTGACCTGGTGTTGCGCAGCAAGGGCCTGGCCCAGCGTCAGGAAGGCAATGTGTTGCTGGTGGCGCCTGCGGCCGAGCTTGCCGCACAATCGTTCGATACCCGCGTAGGGCAGGTGCTGGATGCGCAGTTGCAACCGTTGCAACGGGAGCTGGTGGCCATCCACCACGCCAAGGCCGCCGAGTTGGCGGAGTTACTGATGGCAAGCCTGGCGGATGACGGCATTCTTACTGGGCGGGGTAGCCTGAGTGTCGATGAGCGCACCAATACCTTGGTGGTGTACCAGCCTGTCGAGCGCCTTGCCGAGCTGCGGCAATTGGTGGCGCAGCTTGATGTACCGGTACGCCAGGTGGCGATCGAGGCGCGCATCGTCGAAGCCAATGTCGATTACGAAAAGAGCCTGGGGGTACGCTGGGGTGGGCCTCTGTACGCTGAAAGCGCACAACTGGGCAAGGACGTGTTCGTCGACCTCGGGGTGGAGCGGGCTGGCAGCAGCATCGGCCTGGGCTTGCTGCGCGGCGGGGTGTTACTTGACCTTGAGCTCAGCGCCATGGAAAAGAGCGGCAACGGCGAGATCATCTCGCAACCCAAGGTGGTCACGGCTAACAAGGAAACGGCCAGGATACTCAAGGGCACCGAGGTGCCGTACCAGGAAACCAGCCAGAGTGGCGCTACCTCGGTGTCGTTCCGCGAGGCCTCGTTGTCGCTGGAGGTGACCCCGCAAATCACCCCGGACAACAAGGTGATCATGACCGTCAGGGTGACCAAGGACGAGCCGGACTACGTCAATGCCTTGAACAACGTACCGCCGATTCGCAAGAACGAGGTCAATGCCAAGGTTCGCGTGGCTGACGGCGAAACGATCGTTATCGGTGGCGTCTACTCGACTTCGCAAAACAATGTGGTCGACAAGGTGCCATTTTTCGGCGATCTGCCGTATGTTGGGCGGCTGTTTCGACGCGATGCATTACAAGAGAAAAAATCCGAGCTGCTGGTCTTCCTGACTCCGCGTATCATGAGTGACCAGGCGATTGCTGTGAGTCGTTGATTCTGTGCGAAATTTGATACTTGTGGGGCCCATGGGTGCTGGTAAAAGCACCATAGGACGCCTATTGGCCAAAGAGCTGCGCCTGCTGTTCAAAGATTCCGACAAGGAAATTGAACTGAGATGCGGCGCCAACATTCCGTGGATTTTCGACAAGGAAGGCGAGCCGGGTTTCCGTGACCGCGAGCAGGCGATGATCGCCGAGCTTTGCTCACTCGACGGCGTA
The DNA here is from genome assembly GCF_003627215.1 of Pseudomonas sp. Leaf58. Taxonomy (NCBI): domain Bacteria; kingdom Pseudomonadati; phylum Pseudomonadota; class Gammaproteobacteria; order Pseudomonadales; family Pseudomonadaceae; genus Pseudomonas; species Pseudomonas sp. Leaf58. The sequence goes on along the minus strand of NZ_CP032677.1, from coordinate 5,079,366 downwards.
GTCCTGGCGACCGGTGGTGGCGCGGTGATGCGCGAAGCCAACCGCCAGGCTCTGCACCAGGGCGGCCGGGTAATCTACCTGCATGCTTCGGTGGAGCAGCAGGTTGGCCGCACCGCGCGCGACCGCAATCGCCCCCTGCTGCGCACCGCCAACCCCGAGGCGACCTTGCGCGCGCTGCTGGAAACCCGCGACCCGCTCTACCGCGAGATCGCCGACCTGGTAGTGGAAACCGACGAGCGGCCGCCACGCATGGTGGTGATCGATATTCTCGAGCGTTTGCAGCAGTTGCCGCCCCGTTAACCCGGGTCTATTCTCGGCCCCCAGCGCCGAGGCGAGGTTCAACGTTACCGCGTGGGTCGCCTGAACGGCGCCGCGCCCAAGTACATTGTGGGGATACATGCAGACACTAAAGGTCGACCTGGGCGAGCGTAGCTACCCGATCTACATTGGCGAAGGGCTGCTGGACCAGCCTGAACTGCTGGCGCCGCATATCGCCGGGCGGCAGGTTGCCATCGTTTCCAACGAGACCGTCGCGCCGCTGTATCTTGAACGCCTGAGCAAGACCCTGGGTGCCTACTCGGTGCTGCCGGTGGTGTTGCCCGACGGCGAAGCCTACAAGAACTGGGAAACCCTGCAACTGATCTTCGATGGCCTGCTCAAGGCCCGGCATGACCGCCGTACTACCGTGGTCGCCCTGGGTGGCGGCGTAATCGGTGACATGGCCGGCTTTGCTGCCGCCTGCTACCAGCGTGGTGTCGACTTTATCCAGGTACCGACCACCCTGCTGTCTCAGGTCGACTCCTCGGTGGGCGGCAAGACCGGCATCAACCACCCGCTGGGCAAAAACATGGTCGGTGCCTTCTACCAGCCCAATGCGGTGCTGATCGATACCACCAGCCTCAAGACCCTGCCAGCGCGCGAGCTGTCTGCGGGCTTGGCCGAAGTGATCAAGTACGGCCTGATCTGCGACAAACCGTTCCTCGCCTGGCTCGAGGACAATATGCAGGCGCTGCGCACCCTCGACTCGGTAGCCCTGACCGAAGCTATCCGCCGCTCCTGTGCGGCGAAGGCTGCAGTGGTCGGCGCTGACGAGCGAGAGTCCGGTGTGCGGGCCACGCTGAACCTGGGGCATACCTTCGGCCATGCCATCGAAACCCATATGGGCTATGGCGTGTGGCTGCACGGCGAAGCCGTGGCGGCGGGCACGGTGATGGCCCTGGAGATGTCCATGCGCCTTGGCTGGATCGACCAGGCCGAGCGCGATCGCGGAATTCGCCTGTTGCAGGACGCAGGTTTGCCGGTGGTGCCACCACAGGAAATGACCCCGGCGCATTTCATGGAGCACATGGCGGTCGACAAGAAGGTGCTCGACGGCCGCCTGCGTCTGGTGCTGCTGCGCCAGATGGGCGAAGCCGTAGTGACCGACGACTATCCGAAAGAGATTTTACAGGCCACGCTGTCGGCGGATTACCGCGCGATCGTGGCCCAGCTTTGAGGTTGTGACAGCGCAATGACCAGTTTGCATGCCGATGAGGCCTTTCTCGACCATTACCAGTTGAGCCACGACCCGTTCGCCCCTCGCGTACCGGGCTTCAAGTTCTTCCCGGCCCAGCGCAAGCCTGTGCTTGGCCAGTTGCACCACCTGGCGCGCTACAGCCAGATGATGCTGGTTGTCAGCGGCCCGCTGGGCAGCGGTAAGACGCTGCTGCGACAGGCCCTGGTAGCCAGCACCAACAAGCAGGCGGTGCAGAGCGTTGTGGTATCTGCCCGCGGTGCCAGCGATGCGGCCAGTGTGCTCGGCCAGGTCGCCCAGACCCTGGATGTAGCACAGGCCGAAATGCAGGCGATCCTGTCCAAAGTGGTGCAACTGGCACTGACCGGCCAGGAAGTGTATTTGCTCGTGGACGATGCGGAACAACTCGACGAGTCGGCACTCCAAGCGTTGCTGGAGTTGGCGGCGGGGGTTCCCGAAGGGCGCCCGCATGTGTTCCTGTTCGGCGAACCGTCGCTGATTGCCGGGCTGGATGAGCTCAATGTCGAGGAAGAACGCTTCCACATCATCGAGCTTGCCCCCTACAGTGAGGAAGAGACCCGCGAGTACCTGGAACAGCGCCTGGAAGGTGCTGGCCGGGGCATCGAGGTGTTCAGCCGTGAACAGATCGTCGATATCCACGAAAACTCCGACGGTTGGCCTGGCAACATCAACCAGGTCGCCCGTGACACTTTGATCGAAGCCATGATCGCCAGCCGCTCGACGGCCAAACGACCATCCATGGGGTTCAAGATGCCTAAAAAACATGTGCTCGCGTTGTCCGCTGTCGTCGTGGTCGCTGTTGCTGCCGCGGTCCTCATGCCCAAGAAAGGCGACAAGGCACCGGCTGAAGCGCCGGCCCAAGCGCAACTGCCATTGGGTGAGGGCCAGTCTGGCGCTGCCATCGAGTTTTCCGGCTCGTCCCAACCTATGCCGCTGCCGCTGGTCGGTCAGTCGCAGCCGGTGATGCGTGAGCCGCTGGCACAAGCTGCGGGCATGGGCGAAGGTGAGGAGGGTAGCCCTGCTGGCAATACCGCCCTGCAGCCTGGCAACCCGCCGCCCACCGTGACCACCATCGCGCCGCCGCAAGGAGTGCCGGCCGGCCCGGCACCCGCGCCGGCTCAGCCTGTCGCCATTGGGTCGCCCCAGCCGGTACCGCCGCGCCCGGTTGCGCCTGCGCCAAAACCGGTCGCAACCCAGCCCGCCAAACCGGTTGCACCCGCCAAGCCTGCGCCCGCGCCAACTCAGGTCGCCATGGCCAAGCCGGCCACCAAGCCGGCCGACAAGCCAGCGGCTGCCGGCAACGGCAACGGCAACAGCGGCTGGTACAGCGGGCAAAAGCCGGGCAATTATGTGGTGCAGATACTGGGTACCAGCTCCGAGGCCTCGGCCCAGGCGTTCGTCAAGGCCCAGGGTGGCGACTATCGCTACTTCAAGAAAAACCTGCAGGGCAAGCCGCTGTACGTTGTCACTTACGGCAACTTCGCCAACCGCGACGCAGCGGTTGCAGCAATCAAGAACTTGCCAGCGCAGGTCCAGGCTGGTAAACCTTGGCCACGTACCGTCGGCAGCGTCCAACAAGAGCTGGCTACGGCCCGCTGATCCCTACCGGGCGGCACCACCCCGCCGCCCAGTTGCTGAGCGAATCCTGACTTTTCGTCTAGCCTGCTGCGTTTGAACGCGGCAGGCTTTTCTGTCCCAGACTGCCGGCCACAAGCCTCACTTGCAGTCATGGCTGAAACGCTTCAGACTCCAGCCACGCCGCTATCACGGCGCACGGCGCAAAAACATTCAAAATTGCGACATAAATTTTCAATGGTGAGACATGAAAATTTGTGAGCATCGCTGTCGCTGTGCAACAATGGTTCTCCATGGCCACCGCAAAAAAGCTGGCATTTGATCGGCGTGGATGGTAAGTGGTTGTTAAAAAAGAGATTTGCCTCCGTTGAGAGGTGAACCTGGTGAGAATGTGTCTATGAAAACAGGTCTGTACCATCCCGAAGAATTCAAGGACAACTGTGGTTTTGGCCTGATCGCCCATATGACGGGCGAACCGAGCCACCACCTTCTGCAAACCGCCATGCAGGCCTTGACCTGCATGACCCACCGCGGCGGCATCAACGCCGACGGCAAAACCGGTGACGGTTGCGGTCTGCTCATGCAGAAGCCTGATCAATTCCTGCGTGCCGTGGCCCAGGACCACTTCGCCGTCGAGCTGCCCAAGCAGTACGCCGTCGGCATGGTGTTCTTCAACCAGGACCCGATCAAAGCCGAAGCCGCCCGCGCCAACATGGACCGGGAAATCATCAACGCCGGCCTGAAGCTGGTCGGCTGGCGCAAGGTACCGATCGACACCAGCGTACTCGGCCGCCTGGCCTTGGAGCGCCTGCCGCAGATCGAACAGGTGTTCATCGGCGGTGAAGGCCTGAGCGACCAGGAATTCGCCATCAAGCTGTTCAGTGCCCGTCGCCGTTCGTCTGTGGCCAACGCCCATGACGCCGACCATTACATCTGCAGCTTCTCGCACAAGACCATCATCTACAAAGGCCTGATGATGCCGCGCGATCTGGCGGCGTTTTACCCAGACCTGGGTGACGAGCGCCTGCAAACCGCAATCTGCGTGTTCCACCAGCGCTTCTCCACCAACACCCTGCCAAAATGGCCGCTGGCGCAGCCGTTCCGCTTCCTCGCCCACAACGGCGAGATCAACACCATTACCGGCAACCGCAACTGGGCCATGGCCCGTCGCACCAAGTTCGCCAATGACCAGATCCCCGATCTCGAAGAGCTCGGCCCGCTGGTCAACCGCGTCGGTTCCGACTCCTCGAGCATGGACAACATGCTGGAGCTGATGGTCACTGGCGGCATCGACCTGTTCCGTGGCGTACGCATGCTGGTACCGCCAGCCTGGCAGAACGTCGAAACCATGGATGCCGACCTGCGCGCCTTCTACGAATACAACTCCATGCACATGGAGCCGTGGGATGGCCCGGCCGGTATCGTCATGACCGAAGGCCGCCATGCGGTCTGCCTGCTCGACCGTAACGGCCTGCGCCCAGCGCGTTGGGTAACTACCACCAATGGCTACATCACCATCGCTTCGGAAATCGGCGTATGGGGTTACCAGCCTGAGGAAGTGCTGGCCAAGGGCCGTGTCGGCCCGGGTCAGATCCTTGCCGTGGACACCGAGACCGGCCAGATTCTCGACACCGATGCCATCGACAACCGCCTGAAGTCGCGCCACCCATACAAGCGCTGGCTGCGTCAGCACGCCACCCGTATTCAGGCGACGCTGACCGATGACCAGGGCGTGGCCAGCTACGATGCTGACCAGCTCAAGCAATACATGAAGATGTTCCAGGTTACCTTCGAAGAGCGTGACCAGGTGCTGCGCCCGCTCGGTGAGCAGGGCCAGGAAGCGGTCGGCTCGATGGGCGACGACACGCCGATGGCCGTGCTGTCGCAGCGCGTGCGTTCGCCGTACGACTTCTTCCGCCAGCAGTTTGCACAGGTGACCAACCCGCCGATCGACCCGCTGCGCGAAGCGATCGTCATGTCTCTGGAAATCTGCCTGGGCGCTGAGCGCAACATCTTCCAGGAGTCCCCGGAGCATGCTTCGCGGGTGATCCTCAGCTCGCCGGTCATCTCACCCGCCAAGTGGCGCTCGCTGATGAACCTGGAGCGCGAAGGTTTCGAGCGCCAGCTGATTGACCTCAACTATGAAGAGAGCGTCGGCCTTGAAGCGGCCATCCGCAACATCGCCGACCAGGCTGAAGAAGCGGTGCGCGGCGGCAAGACCCAGCTGGTGCTGAGCGACCGCTACATTGCCCCAGGCAAGTTGCCGGTACACGCCTCGCTGGCCGTTGGCGCGGTGCACCACCGCCTGACCGAGCAGGGCCTGCGTTGCGACAGCAACATCCTGGTGGAAACCGCCACCGCCCGCGACCCGCACCACTTCGCCGTGCTGCTGGGCTTCGGTGCTTCGGCTGTTTACCCGTACCTGGCCTATGAAGTGCTGGCCGACCTGATTCGTACCGGCGAAGTGCTGGGCGACTTGGACGAAGTCTTCAAGTACTACCGCAAGGGCATCTCCAAGGGCCTGCTGAAGATCCTGTCGAAGATGGGTATCTCCACCATCGCCTCGTACCGTGGTGCGCAGTTGTTCGAAGCCATCGGCTTGGCCGAGGAAGTGGTTGGCCTGAGCTTCAAGGGCGTGTCCAGCCGCATCAAGGGTGCGCGCTTCGAAGACCTGGAAAGCGACCAGAAGCTGCTGGCTGCCGAAGCCTGGAGCGCGCGCAAGCCGATCCAGCAAGGTGGCCTGCTGAAGTTTGTCCACGGTGGCGAATACCACGCCTACAACCCGGACGTGGTCAACACCCTGCAAGCTGCCGTGCAGCAAGGCGACTACGCCAAGTTCAAGGAATACACCACGCTGGTCGACCAGCGCCCGGTTTCGATGATCCGCGACCTGCTGAAGGTGAAGGTGGCCGATCAGCCGCTGGCGCTGGAGCAGATCGAACCGCTGGAGGCCATCCTCAAGCGCTTCGACTCCGCCGGTATCTCGCTGGGTGCACTGTCGCCAGAAGCCCACGAAGCGCTGGCCGAGGCAATGAACCGCCTGGGCGCGCGCTCCAACTCCGGTGAAGGCGGTGAAGACCCGTCCCGCTACGGTACAATCCGCAGTTCGAAAATCAAGCAGGTGGCCACCGGCCGCTTTGGTGTGACCCCGGAATACCTGGTCAACGCCGAAGTGCTGCAGATCAAGGTTGCCCAAGGCGCCAAGCCCGGCGAGGGCGGCCAACTGCCGGGCGGCAAGGTCAACGGCCTGATCGCCAAGCTGCGTTACGCGGTACCGGGTGTGACCCTGATCTCGCCGCCGCCGCACCACGACATCTATTCGATCGAAGATCTGGCGCAGCTGATCTACGACCTCAAGCAGGTCAACCCGCAGGCGTTGGTATCGGTCAAGCTGGTGGCAGAAGCCGGTGTGGGCACCATCGCCGCTGGCGTGGCCAAGGCCTACGCCGACCTGATCACCATCTCTGGTTACGACGGTGGTACCGGCGCTTCGCCGCTGACCTCCATCAAGTACGCTGGCGCCCCGTGGGAACTGGGCCTGGCGGAAACCCACCAGACCCTACGTGGCAACGACCTGCGCGGCAAGGTGCGGGTACAGACCGACGGCGGCCTGAAGACCGGCCTGGACGTGATCAAGGCGGCCATCCTCGGCGCCGAAAGCTTCGGCTTCGGCACCGCGCCAATGATCGCCCTGGGTTGCAAGTACCTGCGTATCTGCCACCTGAACAACTGCGCCACCGGCGTGGCCACCCAGAATGACAAGCTGCGCAAGGACCACTACATCGGCACCGTCGACATGGTGATCAACTTCTTCACCTTCGTCGCCGAAGAAACCCGTGAGTGGCTGGCCAAGTTGGGCGTGCGCAGCCTCGGCGAGCTGATCGGCCGTACCGACCTGCTCGACGTGCTGCCAGGCGACACCGAGCGCCAGCAGTACTTGGACTTGACCCCGCTGCTGGGCAGCTCGCACATCCCGGCGGACAAGCCACAGTTCTGCGAAGTCGACAAGAACCCGCCATTCGACGAAGGCCAGCTGGCCGAGAAGATGGTAGACATGGCCATGCCGGCCATTCGTGACCAGGCCGGTGGCGAGTTCAGCCTCGATATCTGCAACTGCGACCGCTCCATCGGTGCGCGTGTATCGGGCGAAATCGCCCGCCTGCACGGCAACCAGGGCATGGCTGCGGCGCCGATCACCTTCCGCTTCAAAGGTACTGCGGGCCAGAGCTTTGGCGTGTGGAACGCCGGTGGCCTGAACCTGCACCTGGAAGGTGACGCCAACGACTATGTCGGCAAGGGCATGACCGGTGGCAAGGTCACCATCGTGCCGCCTGTTGGCAGCCCGTTCGAAACCCAGCACAGCGCCATCGTCGGCAACACCTGCCTGTACGGTGCCACCGGCGGCAAGCTGTTCGCCGCGGGCACCGCGGGCGAGCGCTTCGCTGTGCGTAACTCCGGCGCCCACGCTGTTGTCGAGGGCACTGGCGATCACTGCTGTGAATACATGACCGGTGGCTTTGTCTGCGTGCTGGGCAAGACCGGTTACAACTTCGGTTCTGGCATGACTGGCGGCTTCGCCTACGTGCTCGACATGGACAACTCCTTCGTCGATAAGCTCAACCACGAACTGGTGGAAATCCAGCGTATCAGTGGTGAAGCGATGGAGGCCTACCGCAGCCACCTGGCGCGGGTCCTTGCCGAGTACGTGGAAGAGACCGGTAGCGAGTGGGGGCGTGAGCTCTCGGAGAACCTGGACGACTATGTGCGGCGCTTCTGGCTGGTCAAGCCAAAGGCAGCCAACCTGAAGCAACTGCTGTCCAGCACGCGTGCCAACCCGCAGTAACAATAGCTGCAAGTGGCAAGCCTCAAGCTGCAAGTAACAGCAGTACGAGGTTTGCCCGGCTTAAGTGATCGTCTTGCGGCTTGCAGCTTGTAGCTTGCAGCTGCTGTAAAGAGGTTTTGAAAAATGGCTGAACGTCTGAACAACGACTTCCAGTTCATCGAAGTGGGCCGCAAGGACCCGAAGAAAAAGCTGCTGCGCCAGCGCAAGAAGGAGTTCGTGGAAATCTACGAGCCGTTCAAGCCGCAGCAGTCGGTGGAGCAGGCGCATCGCTGCCTGGGCTGCGGTAACCCGTATTGCGAGTGGAAGTGCCCGGTACACAACTTCATCCCCAACTGGTTGAAGCTGGTCGCCGAAGGCAACATCCTGGCCGCGGCGGAACTGTCGCACCAAACCAACACCCTGCCAGAAGTGTGTGGCCGCGTATGCCCGCAGGACCGCCTGTGCGAGGGTGCTTGCACCCTGAACGACGGCTTCGGCGCGGTGACCATCGGCTCGGTGGAGAAGTACATCACCGACACTGCCTTCGCCATGGGCTGGCGCCCGGACATGTCCAAGGTCAAGCCAACCGGCAAGCGCGTCGCGATCATCGGTGCCGGCCCGGCCGGCCTGGGCTGCGCGGATGTGCTGGTACGTGCCGGTGTAACCCCGGTGGTGTTCGACAAGAACCCTGAAATCGGCGGCCTGCTGACCTTCGGCATCCCCGAATTCAAGCTGGAAAAGACCGTGCTCAGCAACCGCCGCGAAGTCTTCACCGGCATGGGCATCGAGTTTCGCCTGAACACCGAGGTGGGCAAGGACGTCACCATGGAACAACTGCTCGCCGAGTACGACGCGGTGTTCATGGGCATGGGTACCTACACCTACATGAAGGGCGGCTTCCCGGGTGAGGACCTGCCGGGCGTGCATGACGCGCTGGACTTCCTGATCGCCAACGTCAACCGCAACCTGGGTTTCGAGAAGTCGCCGGAAGACTTCGTCGACATGCAGGGCAAGAAAGTGGTGGTGCTGGGCGGTGGCGACACTGCAATGGACTGCAACCGCACCTCGATCCGCCAGGGCGCCAAAGCGGTGACCTGTGCTTATCGTCGTGACGAAGCCAACATGCCGGGTTCGCGCAAAGAGGTGAAGAACGCCAAGGAAGAGGGCGTGAAGTTCCTTTACAACCGCCAGCCTATCGCCATTGTTGGCGAGGACAAGGTCGAAGGCGTGAAGGTGGTCGAGACCCGTCTCGGCGAGCCGGATGCCCGTGGCCGCCGCAGCCCCGAGCCGATCCCGGGTTCCGAAGAGATCCTGCCGGCCGATGCCGTGGTGATTGCCTTCGGTTTCCGCCCTAGCCCGGCGCCGTGGTTCGAGCAGCATGGCATTCAGCTGGACAGCCAGGGCCGTGTGGTGGCACCGGAGAAGGCCAAGTTCAAGCACCAGACCAGCAACCCGAAAGTGTTCGCCGGTGGCGACATGGTGCGTGGTTCGGACTTGGTGGTGACGGCTATCTTCGAAGGGCGTACCGCTGCCGAAGGCATCCTGGACTTCCTGCAGGTGTGATGTTCGACCGCGCACGTCGTGTGCGCGGGCCCCTCGCGGAAGGTTTACCGCCTGTTGCCACTATCGCTGAATTGCAAGGCTGAATGGCTCCATACGGAGCGAACGATTCAGTTGAGGGCAGCGATATGAACAAACTGGCAAGCTTGTTGATTTTCATGAGCTTGGGTATGGCAAGCGCCCAGAGCGCCACCGCAAAAACCGGTCCGTTTTTTGATGGGCCGGTTTTTTCGTCTTTGATTCCTCCCGATGAAAACGACTTCGCCAGCGCCCGTGAGTTGCAGCAGCGCATGGCCAATGGTGAGGTCACTTCAGTGCAGTTGGTAGAGCGGGCCCTGGCCCGTATTCGTGCGCTTGATCGTGAAGGGCCTAACCTTCATGCCGTGGTCGAGATCAATCCCGATGCCTTGACTATCGCCAATACCCTGGATCAAGAGCGGGCCGTGGGGCGGCTACGCGGTCCTCTGCATGGGTTACCAATCCTGCTCAAGGATAATATCGATACGGGGGACTCGATGCAGACCAGCAGCGGGTCCTTAGCCTTGATAGGCCAGCCCGCTCGTGAGGATGCGGCAGTCGTCAAACGGCTTCGTCAGGCGGGTGCCGTGGTACTGGGAAAAGCCAATGGTGGTGAGTTGGCTGGGTTCAGAGACTGGGGCATCCCGCTTGGTTGGAGTGGTCGAGGAGGGCAGGTGCGTAATCCCTGGGGGCTCAACCTGGCTGTTTGTGGCTCCAGTGCGGGCCCGGCCGTAGCAGTTGCGGCAGGGTTCGTATCACTGTCGGTGGGGACGGAGACCAACGGTTCGCTCATTTGCCCGGCCCACGCGAACCTTGTGGTGGGTTTGCGCCCGACCTTGGGCCTGGTGAGCCAGGCAGGCCTGGTTCCCTTGTCTAGCTGGCAAGATACGCCAGGTCCGATGGCGCGGACGGTCACCGATATCGCCTTGTTGCTAGGCACCATGCTGGAGATGGACGAAAACACTTCGCGAGCAGCCGGTGGGCGGCACATTGATGTGGACTATCTGGCCAAGCTGGATGCCAATGCGCTTTTGGGCAGGCGCTTGGGGTACCCGCGGTATCGTCCTGACGGATCCTTGACGATTGATCATCCGCACTTCAGCCGGCTGGCCAGTGTGCTCGAACAAGCAGGAGCAACGCTGGTGCCTGTTCATATGGTCATTCCGGATCTGTTCGAGGAGCAAATTGCAGTCATCAACCATGACCTCAAGCGTGAACTTGGCCGCTACCTGCAAGGCCGCGCAGGAATCGAGGCACAGAGTCTGATGGATATCATTGCCTTCAACCGCGAGCATCCGGGGCCGGAGGGTTACGGGCAAGGGCTGCTCGAAGGCGCTCAGGCACAAGACTTGGATGAGCCTGCCTATTGGCTCATGGCCCACAAACTGCGCAATGTGCCTCGGGAAATGTTCGATAGCGTTACGCGCCGGCATGTGTTGGATGCGCTGCTTGACCTGCCTGATGGCGACCTGCGCGGTGCAGGAGCGCAGGCAGGGTATCCTGGTTTGCATGTGCCTGCAGGGCTCGATGATTCTGGGCAACCGGTTGGGATGTATTTTTCGGGCCTGCCCTACACAGAAGTGTCGTTGTTGACCATGGGCTTCGCCTTTGAGCAAGCCTTGAAGGTGAAATGAACAGCCAAGCATTTGTGTTGGTTGTATACAAAAACTATTGATCTATAACAAACCTATAGAGAAAAGGCAGGGCGATCAGCCGTGCCTTTTCCCTGCGCGTCTGAGAAAATGCCCGCACTATTTTTCCGGATGCCGACATGACTGCCCTGAAGAACGACCGTTTCCTGCGTGCACTGCTCAAGCAACCCGTAGACGTCACCCCGGTGTGGATGATGCGCCAGGCCGGCCGCTATCTGCCGGAGTACCGCGCTAGCCGTGCCAAGGCCGGTGATTTCATGAGCCTGTGCATGAACCCGCAGTTCGCCTGCGAAGTTACCCTGCAGCCGCTGGACCGCTACCCGCTGGACGCGGCGATCCTGTTCTCGGACATCCTCACCATCCCTGACGCCATGGGCCTGGGCCTGTACTTTGAGACCGGTGAAGGCCCGCGTTTCAAGAAGGTCATCAGCACCCCGGCCGACATCGAAGCGCTGCCGATCCCCGACCCGCAGAAAGACCTTGGCTATGTGATGGACGCGGTCAGCACCATCCGCCGTGAGCTCAATGGCCGAGTACCGCTGATCGGTTTCTCCGGCAGCCCATGGACTCTGGCCACCTACATGGTCGAAGGCGGCTCGTCCAAGGACTTCCGCAAAACCAAGGCCATGGCCTACGACAACCCGCAAGCCTTGCACCTGCTGCTGGACAAGCTGGCTCAGTCGGTCACCAGCTACCTTAACGGCCAGATCCTCGCGGGCGCCCAAGCTGTGCAGATCTTCGACACCTGGGGCGGTAACCTGTCGGCGGCGGCCTACCAGGAGTTCTCCCTGGCCTACATGCGCAAGATCGTCAGCGGCCTGATCCGCGAGCACGAAGGGCGGAAGGTGCCGGTAATCATGTTCACCAAGAACGGCGGCCTGTGGCTGGAAAGCATTGCCGAAGCCGGCGCCGACGCATTGGGCCTGGACTGGACCTGTGAGATCGGCGACGCCCGCCGCCGCGTCGGTGACAAAGTGGCCCTGCAAGGCAACATGGACCCGACCGTGCTGTACGCCAAGCCCGAAGCGATCCGTCAGGAAGTGGCGCGCATCCTGGCCAGCTATGGCCATGGCACGGGTCATGTGTTCAACCTGGGCCACGGGATTACCCCGGAAGTCGACCCGGAGCATGCTGGCGTGTTCATCAACGCCGTGCACGAACTGTCGGCGCAGTACCATCAGTGAACTGATCACTGAAAAGCAAAGCCCGGCCATGTGCTGGGCTTTTTGTTGCATTAAGTTTTAATTCAGCGATCGTCGCTAATCTGGTCCAATCAAAACCGAACCAGGACCTGATTGCCATGAAAACCCGCTACCTCGCACTGATTCTCGCCCCACTGTTCAGCACGGCTGCCTTGGCTGCCGGCTACACCGGCCCCGGTGCCCAGTCGGCCAGCACCGTCGCAGCGGCCAATGATGCAGCGGATGACACCCCGGTGGTGCTGCAAGGCTTCGTGACCCAGAAGATCAACAACGACGACAAGTACGAGTTCAAGGACAGCACCGGTACCATCACCGTGGAAATCGATGATGAGGACCTGCCGCCGACGCCGTTCAACGACAAGACCAAAGTCAAGCTGACGGGGGAGGTGGAGAAGCACCTGATGAGCCGTGAAGTGGATGTGGACTTGGTTGAAATCCTCAATTGATGGCGAGAAAAGCCTGCATTTATGCAGGTTTTCTCTTACATATCGCAGCCTGAACTACTTCTAGAATCGCGCACTCCTGGTCGGGCCTCCCCGACGCAAGCTCAAGTAGTCCGGAGTGCGTCATGCGTACACGCAAAAAATATCGAAACATTGTTGCCAGCACTGCGTGGTTGGCAATCACAGGAGTAGGCATACACGCCCAGGTGGCCAATGCCCATGGTTATGCCAGTGAGCCGCCCTCTCGCGCTTATGCGTGCCGATTGGGTCTGAATACGGAGTGCGGCCAGCCGATGTATGAGCCGAATTCTGTAGGTGAAGCGCCTAAAGGCTTCCCCCTCCTCGGGCCTGAGGATGGCAAGATTGCCAGCGGCGGCGTGCGTCCCGATTTCGCACTGCTCGACGAGCAATCGGCCAATCGCTGGCACCTGACCCCGATACGTGACCGTGTCATCGATTTTGACTGGTTCTATACCACAGGCCACAAGACCACCAAGTGGGAGTACTTCGTTACCAAGTCTGGGTGGAATCCCAATGCGCCGTTGAGCCGCGATGCCTTCGAAGCGACCCCATTCTGCAGCGTGGACGGGCATGGCAAACCTGCAACTGGCGGTGAAGAGGCCGGCCAGGGCCCTGCGCCGGAAAAGCATCGTTGTACCTTACCCGCCGATCGCACCGGGCACCACGCCATTCTGGGGTTATGGACGGTCGCGGATACCGCTGCCGCATTCCACAACATCATTGATGTCGATATCCAGGCAGAAGGCGGTCCTGCACCAGAGTGGCCACCCGTAGGTTCAATCAATCCGCACAGGGACCTGGAGGTGGGGGACAAGGTCAAGGCCCGGGCGTTCGTCGGCGGTGTCGAGAGTGAGCAGTACAGCACGACCATTGTGATCGAACGTGCCGAGGAAGGCACCGCCGCCAACTGGGCCTACAAACTGGCCAGCCGTATCAACGAGAGCCAGGCCCTCATCAAAGCAGGCAAGTTCAACGATGACGGCGACATTGAGCCAGTGCAGGGCTCAAACACCCTCTACGCCAAGGCCGAGAGCGGGGTTACCCGTTTTGAGCTGGATATCGACGCGGCCGCCGGTGAGCCTGGCTACATGCATCTGCATGACCTGAAGCCTGAGTACATGCTCAAGGAAGGCAAGACCACTCTCGACTTCACCGTGATGAGCAATTTGGGCTTGCAGGTGAGTGCGCGGCTGTTCGATGCCGCCAACAAGCAAGTCGGGTTCGTTCGGCAGCAAGTGGAGGGAACGGGCAAGTTGGTGCTGGACGCCGCCAGCGTAGAGGGTGCGCATACGCTGAAAGTCGTTGGTGTGGACAAGCGCCAGCGCGTGTTGCTGCAAGAGCAACGCGAAGTAACCCTGAAAGCCGCTGGTGACGGGTACGACTTCGAATTCCCTCAATCGATTGCAAGCTACAAGGAAGGGACACGTGTCCTGCAACCGAAGACTGGCGAAGTCTTCGAGTGCAAGCCGTTCCCGTTCGAAGGCTGGTGCAAGAGCTATTCGGAAAATGCCAACCACTATGAGCCTGGTGTAGGCAGCAACTGGCAAGACGCCTGGATCAAGCACTGAAGGAGTGTGGCCTGGCAACTTGAGAAGGGTGCCAGGCCACACCACGGTATTTCCAATGGAACAACACACATATTGCTGGCAGCAGATCCTGTTGCACTGGGTCTCTGCCTGGGTGATCGGTTGGACGCTGGTCAGTGGTTTTTATGTCTCGGTGTTTGATGTCGAACCCTCCACAGCCCGGTTTGTCGGTTTCGTGAACGTCGGGCTGACGACGCTTTTCATTCCGGTCTTCCTGCTGCGCTGGCTGGTGCGGTTGCTCATGGCCAGGCCAGTTGCGGTGAATGACAACGCCCTAGCAAGGCGCGCCGCCCATATCGTCCACCAAGGCATGTACTGGGTGACGGCGCTGGTGCTGTTGTCCGGCGTGCTGATGATGGACCGTGAGATCGACGTGTTTGGCTGGTTTGCCATTGCACCTGTGCTCAGCGACCCATCCTGGCTCAGCGCCTGGCTAACGCTGCATGTGGCTGCGAATTTGGTTTTGGCCATAGCGGTAGTGATGCATGTTGGCGCGGTCGTTATGCATGAACTTGTGGGGCGGCGAGTGCTGCGACGGATGTTGCCCTGAGCCAATGAAGCGCCTTTCGATACTGCCCTGGGCGGCAGCTCCCTTGCTGGTGGCGGTGGTTCTGTTCGTTAGAGAAGCGACGCGCCCTGGCGTGGTCGAACCTGTTCAGCAGCACGCTGGCGTCCCTGCCTCACCCGTGCACAAGCCGTTGCCTGTGGCAGCTCTGGCACTGGCTTTTGGCTACAGCGAACCTGCGGGCGAGGCTGCAAGCCAGGCTGGGTTGGTGCTCAAGGCGTGTTTCGTCTCCAGCCGTGGCCAAGCCCGCGCTCTGATAGGCAGCCGTGAGGGTGAGCGCCTCTATCAGGTTGGCGATCGCCTGCCTGGCGGCAGCGTGTTGCGCGGTATCGACGTGCGCGCCATTACGCTTTGGGACGGCGGCAGCGAGCAAATCGTGGCGTTGTCGGGCAACCGCGCCAACGTCTTCGTTCAATCTGGCAGTACCGCCGAGCGTGGTCCTGCCCCTGCCGATTCACCCCGCCTATTGCGGGAGGTGCAATGACAATCCAACGCTACCTGTGGGCAGCCTCATTCGGGGCCTGCCTGACTTTGACTGGCCCGCTGGCCCAGGCTGATGCGCCAACCTGGCAACTGGCCATGAGCGATGCTGACGTGCGCGATGTGGTGCGCGAGGTCGGGGCCATTCTGGACCAGACGATCGTGCTCGACCCGCGGGTGCAAGGCCGCATTACGGTGTTGTCCAACGAAGCGCACGACCGCGAGGGCGTGCGCCGGTTATTTTATTCCGTCCTCAATGCGCAAGGGTTTGCCGCGGTAAACGATGGTGATCGGCTGCTGGTGTTGCCAGCGAGTGAAGCGAAAGCCTGGGCCAACCAGCAAGTCGATGCGATTCCTGCCGCATTTACCACGCGGGTGTTCAGCCTGGCCGGCAGCACTGCCGCTGACCTGGCCGGCTTGCTAAGGCCGCTGGTTTCCAGCAATGGGTACATTGGCCCGTCCAGTTCAGCCAATGCCTTGGTCGTCACTGACTCGGCTGCCAACCTTGAACGCTTGCAAGCGCTGGTGGCGCAACTGGACAGCGGTCAGCGGCACGATTATGAACTGGTGGTGCTCCGCTTCGCACAGGCGATGGATGTGTTGCCGGTTGTCGAGGCTTCAGCGGGTGGCCCGGACAGTGGGGTACGTGTGTTACCCGACCCACGCAGCAATCGCTTGCTGGTGCTCGGCCCGGAACAATCCCGACAACGCCTCGCACGGCTGGCCCGCGAGCTGGACGTACCTGCGCCTGCAAGCTCACAACACTGGCGAGTGGTGCGGCTTCAGCACGGTAATGCCGAGCAACTGGCCGAGGTGCTCAATGAAGTGGGCAAGCGGCTAGATGGCAAGGCTGGTACCGAAACGTTGGGCCAGCCGCTTGCGGCGGGGGCGATGGTCAAGGCTGACGTTAGCCAGAACGCGCTGGTGCTGTTGGGCGAACCCCAGACACTGGTGAATGTGGTGCAGATCATTGAGCAACTCGACCAGCCCCGCGCACAGGTGTTGATTCATGCAGCCATCGTCGAGGTCAGTGGCGATATCAACGAGGCCTTGGGGCTGCAATGGGGGGTAGACACCGGCAGCCTCAAGGGCGGGGTAACCTTCCCTGACAGCGGTGCTGCCTGGGCCGACCTGGTTGGCGCGGAAAAGACGCTGCCCAGCGGTGCAGCGTTGGCATTGGGGTCTGACCGCTTTGGGGTGTTGGTGTCCGCTTTGGCCAGTAACAGCCGTAGCAATCTGCTGTCCACCCCCAGCCTGCTCACCCTCGACAACCAGGAAGCGCAGATCCTGGTAGGGCAGAACGTGCCGTTCAAGACCGGCTCTTACACCACTTCAGGCAGTGGCGCGGATAACCCGTTCACCACCGTAGAACGCAAGGATATCGGTATCAGCCTAAAGGTTCGCCCGCACATCAACGCGGGCCGTAGCTTGCGCCTGGAGGTCGAGCAGGAAAGCTCCGAATTGGCGCCCAGCACGGTCGAGGGCGACCTGATTACCAGCTTGCGGACCCTCAAGAGCACCATCCTGGCAGCGGACGGCGAAATCATCGTGATTGGCGGCCTGATCAAGGACAGTGTGCGAACGGAGCAGCGCGGCGTGCCGTTGCTCAGCCGTATTCCGCTGATCGGTGGCCTGTTCCGCTGGACCAGGGACACCCAGGAAAAAACCAACCTGATGGTGTTCCTGCGGCCGACCATTTTGCGCTCTCAGGCAGAACTGATCGAGTCCGGGCGGCGTGCCTACGGTGACGTGCAGGCAGCCGACCCGGCGCGCATGCCTCAAGACCCCCGCAGCATGTTCGAAACGCGGCGGATGCCTGAGGGCGAGGACCCAGGCCAATGAACCCTTCGCTACCGTTCGGTTTTGCCCGGCGTTACGGCATTCTGCTCGACCAGCAGGCCACTGCACCTGTATTGCTGATGCGCGCCAACGCCTCTCTGGATTCACTCTCCGAGGCGCTACGTATCGTTGGGCATGGCTGGCCGCTGCGCCTGGTAGATAGCGAGCAGTTTGCCGAGCATCTTGCCGCTTGCTATGGCGGCGCCCAGGATGCAGCGCAGTCGGTTATTCAAGGGCTGGACGAGCACATCGAGCTGTCCCGCCTGGCCGAGGGGTTGCCGCAAACCAGTGACCTGCTCGAGCAACAGGATGATGCGCCGATCATCCGTTTGCTCAATGCCTTGCTCAGCGAGGCGGTGAGGTCGCGTGCTTCCGATATCCACCTGGAAACTTTCGAGCAACAGTTGCGTGTTCGCATGCGTATCGATGGGGTCATGCGTGAGGTGCTGACGCCGCCCAGAGCGCTCGCGGCGTTGCTAGTATCGCGAATAAAGGTCATGGCGCGCTTGGACATTGCCGAGAAACGTGTGCCGCAGGATGGCCGGATCAGCCTGCGGCTGGCCGGCCATGAGGTGGATGTGCGTGTTTCCACATTGCCTGCGGCGCACGGCGAGCGTGTGGTACTGCGCTTGCTGGACAAGCAGGCGGTACGCCTGGATGTGCAGCACATGCACATGCAGCCATCGGTGCAGCAGGCCTTTCTGGCCATGCTGGACAAACCCCATGGCATTTTCCTGGTGACCGGCCCGACCGGTTCAGGCAAGACCACGACCCTGTACACGGCCCTTTCGGTGCTAAACCGGGAGTCGCGCAACATCCTCACCGTTGAAGACCCGATCGAATACCACTTGCCCGGCATCGGCCAAACCCAAGTCAACACCAAGGTCGAGATGACCTTTGCTCGCGGGCTGCGGGCGATCCTGCGCCAGGACCCGGACGTGGTGATGGTGGGTGAGATCCGTGATCGAGAAACTGCTGAAATCGCCGTGCAGGCATCGCTGACCGGCCACTTGGTGCTATCCACCCTGCACACCAACAGTGCGCTAGGTGCCATCACCCGCTTGGCCGACATGGGGGTGGATACCTGCCTGCTGGCCTCGTCCCTGGCCGGCGTCATGGCCCAGCGGCTGGTGCGTGTGCTGTGCCCGCATTGCAAGGCCGCGTATGAGGTGGATGATGCCACGGCCAGTGCCCTGGGCAACCCTGGCGACCTGCCGGCGCAGTTATACAAGGCCGTTGGCTGCGAGCTGTGCCAGCTGGGCTACAGCGGGCGTATGGCCTTGCATGAAATGGTCGTGATCACCCCGCCGTTGGCGCAGGCCATCCATAGCCGCGCATCACAGGCGCAGATGCTTGAATTGGCGCGCCAGAGCGCGACAAACCTGTTTCAGCATGGCGTTCTGCGAGTTTGCCTTGGGCAGACCAGTGTCGAGGAACTGCTACGCGTGACGGGCCAGGGCTAATCATGGCGGTTTTCAGGTACCAGGCCCAACGCCTGGGCGGCCTTCGCCAGCGCGGCACACTGGAGGCGGCTAGTGCACGCCAGGCTCGGCAGCAACTGCGTGAGCAGGGTTTGGCGGTGCTGACCCTCGAGGTGGTAACGCCGTCACCCTTTGTCGCGTTGGCTGCACGCAATCGCCTGTCCTTGGTACGTCGCTGCCTGCTGACTCGGCAACTGGCAACGCTGTTGCAGGCTGGCATGCCATTGACCGAGGCGCTGCAGGCGGTGGCTGCGCAAAGTGACCAGCGACAGGCCCGGCAGGTAGTGCTGGGCGTGGCCGAGCGGGTCGCCGAAGGCAATAGCTTCGCCGATGCGCTGTCGCATTACGCGTTGGCATTCCCGGTGGTGTACCGCGCAACGGTCGAAGCGGCGGAGCGTTCGGGGCACCTGGCGGGAGTATTGGAGCGCCTGGCAACACATGGTGAGGAACAGCAGGCTTTGCGGCAGAAGGTGCAGCTGGCGATGCTCTACCCGTTGATCCTGATGTTTGTCTCGCTGCTGGTGGTGGGCTTTTTGCTCGGCTATGTGGTGCCAGATGTGGTGCAGGCATTTGCCCGCGACCAGGCCCGGTTGCCAATGGCGACACAGGTACTGATTGCACTCAGCGATGGCTTTGGCCGCTTCGGGCTTGCGGCCTTTGCGGTGATGCTCACGTGCGGCACAGCCGTGGCGTTCGCGCTGCGCCAGCCAGCCAGGCGCAGACAATGGCATGCCCTGGTCTTGCGGGTGCCGGGTTATGCCGGCTTTGTTCGCGCCAGTGAAGCCGCGCGCTTCGTCAGCACTCTGGCGATTCTTGGCCGCAGCGGTGTCGTGCTGGTCGATGCCATGAACATTGGCGCAGGCGTGGTAGGCAACCAGGTACTGCGCGAGCGCTTGCAAGCCGCTGCGCGTGAAGTGGCCGAAGGGGCAACGCTGGCCAACAGCCTGGCTCGCAGCGAGACCCTGTCCGCACTGATGTTGCACATGATTGCCAGCGGCGAGCGTGCTGGGGAGCTGGACAGCATGCTCGAGCGCGCCGCCGAGCTACAGGCCAAGCACTTGGCCGGTCGAATCTCCCTGCTGGTAAGCCTGTGCGAACCGCTGATGCTGTTGGTGATGGGCGGTATTGTGCTGTTCATCGTGCTGGCCATCTTGCTGCCCATTCTCAACCTCAACCAACTGGTCAACTGATATGTCCTCTGGCTTTGCACGCCGCGCGCAACGCGGCTTCACACTTATCGAGATCATGGTGGTGGTGGTCATCCTCGGGGTGCTAGGCGCGCTGGTGCTGCCGAATGTGATGAGCCGCCCGGACCACGCCAAGCTCACCGCAGCGCGTACCGATATTCAGTCCATTGCCACAGCGCTGGAAATCTACCGCCTGGACAATGGGCGCTATCCGACCACCAGCCAGGGCCTGGAAGCGCTGGTCAGGCGCCCAACCATTGCGCCGCTGCCTCGCCAGTGGAACGCGCAGGGCTACCTCAAGCGCCCGGCACTCGACCCGTGGGGGGCGCCTTATCAGTACGTCAGCCCCGGCCCGCGCTCCGGTCAGGGGTATGACCTGTTCTCGCTAGGGGCCGACGGCCAGCCAGCAGGTGAAGATGCCGATGCCGATATCGGCAACTGGGGCGAATGACGCTGCGCCGCTCACAAGGGTTCACCTTGCTTGAAATGCTGCTGGTGCTGGTACTGGCAGGCATTGTCATAGGCATGGCCGGATTACAACTGGGGCGTAACCCTCAACGCCTGGCTGACCAAGAGGCGGGCCTGTTTCTGCAATTGGTGCAGTACGCCAGGCAGCAAGCTGTGCTTGAGGGGCGGGAGTTGGGCGTCCGCATCGACGCCCGCGGTTATCAGCTGATGAAAGCCGGTGGGCGCACGTGGACGGCGGCCGGGCGGCACCGCGATACCGGTTTGGACCTGCGGCTTGAGATCGATGGGTTCCCTGTGCTGCTCACCAGGCCGCAAAGCGCTGCGCAGCTGGTGTTTTACCGTAACGACGAGTACATCCCGTTCTCGTTGTCATTCCAAGAGGCAGGCGTCGGCCTTGCCCAGGTATCGGGCGATGGCCTCAATGACCCCCAGCTCGAACGCTGAGCGTGGCTTCACGCTGCTGGAAGTGCTGGTGGCGCTGTCTGTTTTCGCCGTACTGGCCGCAGCCGTGAGCACTGCCAGCCAGCAGGTGTTGGCACAGTCGCAGGGCATGCGTGATCGACTGTTTGCCAGTTGGCTGGCCGACAACCACCTGAATGAGCTTCGCCTGCACGCCATCAGCGCTACGCAGCAGCGCGGCCTGGAAGTGCAATTCGATCAGCGTGCCTGGTTCATCATCGAGTCGCGGCGTCGCCAGGTTGAGCTTGGCCTTATGGAAGTAAGCGTGGATGTCGGCCTGGCGGCTGACCGGCAGCCGCTTCACCACGCGGTGGGCTGGCTGGAGGTTGCTGATGCCGCGCAGTGACTTCGCCCCAGCCCAGCGGGGTTTTACCCTGCTGGAGCTACTGCTGGCGATTGCCGTGTTTGCGCTGTTGGCAGCGGGTACCAGCCAATTGCTGGCTGCGCTGGTACGCACCGATGCCGCACGCCAGGCCCAGGCAGACGAACTGCGCGCCCTTGGGCGGGCAATGAGTGTGATGCAACGGGACGCGTTGCAAGGGTACTGGCCTGCAAGCGGAAAAAAGGGCGCGAACCATGGTGTGTTACTAACGCCCCAACGGGTGGGCTGGTTGCTTGGTGCTGAAGCCGATCGACAGTCATTGCCCCGCAGTGATCTGAGCATTGTCGAGTACTGGCTGGAGGACGGTGTGCTGTGGCGCCAGCGGCGCACGTTTGAACACGGCCAAGGGCGCCGTCAACGGCTGCTTGACGGCATTGTTGAGCTGCGTTGGCGCTTGTATGCCGTGGAGAGCGGATGGGTGACCAGCTGGGCGGCTGCACAGCCGCCGCAGGCGCTTGAAATCACGCTATCGACCAAGCGCTTTCAAGGCATACGCCGGGTATTGCCATTGGCCGGGGCGAGCTTGTGAAACGTACAGGACAACGGGGGGTGGCTCTGATCACCGTGCTGCTGGTGATGGCGCTGCTGACCCTATTGGTCGCCAGCATGTTGCGCAGCCACCACGGCATGCTGGGGGGCGTCCGCCAGCAGATCGAAGCTTCGCACCTGCTGCAGCTTGCCCATGCTGGCGAACGCCAAGCCTTGGCGCAGTTGAAACAGCAGGCTGCCGCCCTGCTGCAGGTGACCCACGGTGGCCAACCGTGGGCGCAAACCCGCTCGCTGGCGCTCGGGCAGGGGCAGGTGCGCGTGCGCCTGGAAGATCTCTCCGGCCGCTTCAACCTCGCTGCGCTGACTAAGCGAAAGGCACTCGACCCGGTGTTGCTGAAGCGTTGGCAGCGCTTGTGTCGCGCCCTGCAGATCGAAGCGCCGGTGCTGGAGCCCTTGGCAGGGCAGCCCATGCTCGATCCAAGCCAGTTGCGCACCCTGCCAGGAGTTGATGCCGAGGTAATGGCACGGTTACGGCCATGGGTCGTGGCGTTGCCGCCAGAGGCGGGGCTCAATATCAATACCGCCTCGGCACACGTGCTCGAAAGCCTTGAGGGCGTGGAGCGCGCTACTGCCCAGGCCCTGGCGGCCGAGCGAGGCGATGAAGGCCATACCAGCGTACAGCGGTTTCTGGCCCAGCCGCAGCTGATTGGCCTTGGCATCGACAGCCATGGGTTGGCGGTAACGAGCCGCTGGTTCCGCCTGCAGGTGCGCGCGGAGCAGGGAGGCAAGCGCATTTACCTGTACAGCGACCTGGAGATCGATCTGAACACGCATAAGGTCCGCGTGTTGCGTCGTGTTTATTCTGCACTGCCGGAGCAACTGCCAGATGAGTGATGTTTACCTGTTTCTACTGCCGCAGGGCATGGCCGAAACCGATGAGCAGTGGCCTGTGCTCGTTCGTACAACCCTGGGCGATGGATACCGGTCCCGGCTGGGTAACCTGCCGCCTGAGTTGGCCGTTGCGGCCGTGGTGCTGGTATTGCCCATGGAGATGGCTGGGCACTGCGTGATCGGCCCTGTACCCGGCAGGCGACCCAGCCGGGAAACGTTGGCCTATGCGGCGGAAGAGCAGTTGGCCGCACCGCTGGAAGCATTGCACTTGGCGTTTGGGCCAGCGGATGACAAGGGCCAGCGAAAGGTGTTGGCGGTAGAGCTGACCCGCTTGCACCGGGTCATGTCGAGCTTGTTGGCCCAAGGCATTGACCCCGTCGCCGTGCACATCGATGCTGACCTGCTGTGTGCCGGGCGGGCCTGTGCACTGTGGTTCGAGGGGCGGTGGTTGCTGGGAGGGACCGAGGGCGCGTGCTTGGCGATCAGCGACCAGGCCGCTCGAGTACTGAAGCCGCATTGTGCTTCGATGCCCTGGCTTGCCGAGCCGACAGCCATGCACGCGATCTGTAGCGACCAGGCAGTCGCCAGCGCTGTGGAAACCCTGGTGCAGGCCAATGTCGGCGCTGTCGACCTGCGCCAGGGTGCCCTGCGTCGGCGCCGCAAAGGCCCGGCATGGCAAGGGGTGGCCGGTGGTGTGGCGCTGGCATTGCTGATGGTATGCCTGGCCGATTACCTGCGGGCTGAATGGCTGATGCAACAGGCATCACGCCAGCATGCCGAGAATGTGCAGACAGTACAGCGCTGGGCGCCAGAGGTGCAGCCTTCCGGCGCAGACTTGGCGACGCAGATCAGGTTGCTCGAACGTGCCCCCAGGCCATCCACCGCTGTAGAGCAGCTGGCGCTGTTTGCCGAGCACCTGGTCGGCGTTGGCAACGTGACCATCGAGCGAGCCGAGTCGACGCCTGCGCAAGGCTGGCGCGTCGAGGTTGTCGCTCAGGGTTTTGACGACCTGGAGCGGTTGGGCGCACGTGTTCCCGGGGTGCGGATGGAACATGGCCGGCAGGCCGACCAAGGTGTACGGGCGACTCTTACCTGGCAGGAGGTTGAATGAACCGTTGGAGCAATCTGTGGCAATGGCAGCAGCTAACACCGGGCCGGCAGGCGTTGGTGAAAGTAGCGCTTTGGGGGGGGGCCGTGATGATGATCTGCCAGTTGTTCTGGCTGCCGGGGCAGGCTCGTATGCAGCAGGCCGAAGAACTGCTAACGCGTGAACGCGAACTAGGTGCCCAACTGCAGCGAATGGTGCAAGGGCCGCCCCGGTCGCAAAGCGCCACCGAGTTGTTGACGCCTGCCAGGTTGAACGAGCGCGCTCGGGCCGCCGGTATCCGCGTCGCCGGCCTGGAAGCCAAGGCCGGCCAGGTGGATGTTAGCCTGGAAGGCCCGGTGGCGGCCGTGCTGGCCTGGCTGCATGCGCTTGAGCAGGAAGGGGGCAAGATGCTCAGCATTCAGTTGCAGGTCGAGGGTGAGCTGCTTCAGGCACGCTTCGCCTTGGTGCTGGCCGAAACATAACCTAGAGGCGCAAGTTCAGGCAGTTTTCGGCGGCAATTTGCTCAGGTGCAACGCCACCAACAACGCCATCGCCAACAGGCTGCCAATGAACAGCCCAATGCCATTCCAGCCCCACTGGTGCCAGAACACCCCACCCGCTGTACCGGCCACGCTCGACCCGGCGTAGTAGCAAAATAGGTACAGCGACGACGCCTGGCCCTTGGCCTTCAATGCCCGGCGGCCGATCCAGCTGCTGGCCACCGAGTGCGCACCAAAGAAGCCAAAGGTGAACACCAGCATACCCACGATCACCATTGCCAGCGGGTTGGCCAGGGTCATCAACAAGCCGCCCGCCATCACCACGATACTGGCCCAGAACACCTTGCGCCGGCCCAGCTTGTCGGCCAGGGCCCCGACCTGCGCCGAGCTGTAGATGCCCGACAGGTACACCACCGACAGCAAGCCGACCAGTGCCTGGTTCATGTGGTAGGGCTCGGCTAGCAGGCGGTAACCGATGTAGTTGAACAGCGTGACGAACGCGCCCATCAGCAGGAAGGCCTCGAGGAACAGCCAGGGCAGCCCGGCATCCTTGAAATGCATGACAAAGCCGTCCAGCAGGCTGCGCGGGTTCATCGCCTGCGGGCGAAAATTGCGCGATTCGGGCAGCACCTTCCAGAACACCAGCGCAGCCACCAAGGCCAGGCCGCCGATGGCCAGCATCGCCGTGTGCCAGCTGACGAAGTCGATCAATACGCCGGCAATCAGGCGCCCGCTCATGCCGCCAATGGCATTGCCGCCGATGTACAGGCCCATAGCTAGGCCGATGTGCTGCGGGTGGATCTCTTCGCTCAGGTAGGTCATGGCTACCGCCGCCAAGCCACTTAGTGACAGGCCGACCAGAGCGCGGGTGGCCAGTACCAGCTCCCAACTCGGCATCACCGCGCTGGCCAAGGTGGAAAGCGCCGCACAGACCAGGGCAAACACCATCACCGGTTTGCGCCCGATGCGGTCAGAGATAGGGCCGGTTATCAGCAGGCCGACCGCCAACAGGGCTGTGGCCACCGACAGCACCAGGCTGCTCTGCGCCGCGTTGATGGCGAATTCCCGGGACAGCAGCGGCATCATCGGCTGCACGCAGTACAGCAAGGCGAAGGTGGCGAAACCGCCGCTGAACAGTGCCAGCACGGTCTTCATGAAGGCGGGGGTGCCTTTTTCAATCCACATATCGTTCAGGGGGGCAGGTTCTGGCTTGGCGAGAAGGGGGGCTACAGCAGTTTTCACGGGCGGGTACCTCTGGCGCAATGAAAAAAAGCATATAGCTGGCTAATGATTATATCCAATATATTGTTCGACCTATTTAAGACGTTTAACGACCTATTTGGAGCCGATCATGGAACTGCGCCATTTGCGTTATTTCATCGCCGTGGCCGAAGAACTGCACTTTGGCCGCGCTGCCCAGCAACTGGGTATATCGCAACCCCCCTTGAGCCAACAGATCCAGGCGCTTGAGCAAGAGCTGGGGGCTCGGCTGTTCGAGCGTACCAACCGGCGCGTCGAGCTGAGCGAAGCGGGGCGGCTGTTCCTTGAGGAAGCCCGCCAAGTGCTGGCGCAGGTTGAAAAGGCCGCCGACGTGGCCCGGCGTGCGCAGCTAGGCGAGTTGGGCGAAATGAAAATCGGCTTTACCTCCTCGGCACCGTTCACCTCGAAGATCCCCAAGGCCATCCATGCCTTCCGTCAGCGCTTTCCGGCAGTGCATCTGAACCTCAAGGAAATGAGTAGCCGCGATGTCGCCGAAGCGGTGTTCGACGAGTCCATTGAGGTAGGGCTGATGCGGCCGATGCCGCTGCCAGAGGGCTTGCTGGCCACCGAGCTGTTCAGTGAGCCGCTGGTGGCGGTGATCAACGCGTCGCATCCGCTGGCCCAAGGCACCGAACAGGGCGTGCGCATGGCGGCGCTGGCCCATGAGCCGTTCGTGTTCTTTCCACGCAGTTATGGCAGCGGCCTGCACGCCCAGTTGCTGAGCTTGGCGCGGCAGGCGGGCTTCAGCCCGCATTTCGCCCAGGAGGCGGGCGAGGCGATGACCATCATTGGCCTGGTGTCGGCGGGATTGGGGGTGTCAGTGCTACCCGCGTCGTTCCAGCGCATGCGCATCGAGGGGGTGGTGTACCGGACTTTACTGGATGACGGGGCGATGACGGCGGTGTGGCTGGTGCAGCGCGAGCGCGGCGGGTCGGCGATGGCCAGGGCGTTTGCGCAGCTGTTGACGGGGCAGGTGGTCGGGCAGCGGTAGGGCCGGGCAAATGGCGCTGGTCATTGCTGCGGTGGCGTCACATACTCGGGCATTCGTTGAAACACGGAGGTCAATCATGCGGCGCGTGGTGTTCAATCAGAAAGGTGGCGTGGGCAAGTCAAGCATCGCCTGCAACCTGGCGGCGGTCAGTGCCAATGAAGGCTACCGGACCCTGTTGATCGACCTGGATGCCCAGGCCAACTCGACCCAGTACCTCACCGGCCTCACCGGCGAGGACATCCCCATGGGCATTGCCGACTTCTTCAAGCAAAGCCTGTCCAGCGGGCCGTTCAGCAGGAAGAACAAGGTCGATATCTACGAAACGCCGTTCGACAACCTGCACGTGGTCACGGCCACTGCCGAGCTGGCCGACCTGCAGCCCAAGCTTGAGGCCAAGCACAAGATCAACAAGCTGCGTAAGTTGCTCGACGAACTGGACGAGGACTACGAGCGGATTTACATCGACACCCCGCCAGCGCTGAATTTCTATGCGGTGTCCGCGCTGATTGCCGCCGACCGCGTGCTGATTCCCTTCGACTGCGACAGCTTTTCGCGCCAGGCCTTGTATGGCCTGCTGGCCGAGATCGAAGACCTCAAGGAAGACCACAACGAAGACCTGATGGTCGAAGGCATCGTGGTTAACCAGTTCCAGTCGCGCGCCAGCCTGCCGCAGCAGATGCTCGACGAACTGCTGGCCGAAGGCCTTCCGGTGCTGCCGGTGTACTTGGGCAGTTCGGTGAAGATGCGTGAATCGCACCACGCCAGCCTGCCGCTGATTCACCTGGAGCCCAAGCACAAGCTGACCCAGCAGTTTGTCGAGTTGCATTCGCTGCTCGAAGAGAACGCTTAGACCCCTTGGCTGCGCAGCCACTCCAGCAACGACTGAAGTGGAAACGCCCCGGCCTGGCGGCTGACTTCGCGGCCGTTTTTGAACAGCAGCAGGCTGGGGATCGAGCGGATGCCGAGCTGCCCGGCCAAGTTGCGGTTGGCTTCACTGTCGAGCTTGGCTAGGCGGCAGCGGCCGGCCAGCTGGCGGGCGGCCTGTTCGAAGGTGGGGGCGAAGGACTTGCAGGGGCCGCACCAATCGGCCCAGATGTCCACCAGCAGCGGCAAGTCGCCTTTGATCTGGCTGGCGTAGCTGGCTTCGCTGAGCGCGAAGGGCTGGCTCAGCAGTACATCCTGTTTGCAGCGGCCGCATTTCGGCGCATCGCCCAGGCGCTCGGCGGGCAGGCGGTTGAGGCCGTTGCAGTGGGGGCAGGGGATTACCAGTGGGGCGGACATGTCGTTTCCTTGAGATTTTGCGGCCGCCAAGCGGCCCCAGGATTCATGATGAACAGCTGATTTCCAGGTGCTTGCCCCACTCCGGCGGCCGCTCGGCGTAGGCCTGCATTCCGGCTTGTTCTTCAAACGGCCGGCTCAGCACCTGATGCAGCCGCCGCACTTCACTGTAATCCCCCGCTTCAGCTGCTTCGATGGCTTTCTGCGCCAAGTAGTTACGCAACACGTACAGCGGGTTCACCGCATGCATGCGCTCACGCCGGCCGTTGGCATTACCCGCTTCACGCGCGCAGCGGGCCAGGTAGTCCGCGCCCCAGGCATCGAAACCGGCCAGGTCGATGAAATCATCGCGCACCACCTGCAGTGCTTCGGCTATGGGTTGATCACCCAATTTACGGAAGAACAGGTTGTAGTCGACCCCACCGCTCTGCATGCGCTGCAACAGGCGCTCGACCAGCGCCAGGTCATTGTCTTCGGCGGTAGTCAGGCCCAGGCGCCGGCGCATCAGGTCTAGGTAATGGGCCTGGTACAGCGGCAGGAACAGCCCCAGCGCTTCTTTCAGTGGCTCCACTTCGATCACCGTGGTCAGCGCCTGGGCCAGCGCACTGAGATTCCAGTGGGCGATGGGCACCTGGTTGGCATAGCTGTAGCGGCCACGGTCGTCGGAGTGGTTACAGATGAAGTTGGCGTCGAAGTCGTCGAGGAAGGCATAAGGGCCAAAGTCGAAGGTGATACCGAGGATCGACATGTTGTCGGTGTTCATCACCCCGTGGCAGAAGCCATACGCTTGCCAGCGCGCGATCAATTCGGCGTTGCGCTCGACGACAGTGCGGAACATGGCCAGGTACGGCTGCTCGGCGTCACGGCATTCGGGGTAGTGGTGGTCCAGCACATGGTCGATCAGCACGCGTTGCTGCTCGGGTTGTTGGGTGTAGTAGAAGTACTCGAAATGGCCGAAGCGCACATGGCTCTGCGCCAGGCGTGTGAGCATGGCAGCGCTTTCGCGGGTTTCGCGCCACACCGGGGTGCTGGAACCGATAACGCACAGTGCCCGGCTGGTGGCGATGCCGAGGGCGTGCAGGGCTTCGGAGGCGAGGAATTCGCGGATCGACGAGCGCAGCACGGCGCGGCCGTCCCCCATGCGTGAGTAAGGGGTTTGGCCGGCGCCCTTGAGGTGCAGGTCCCAGTGCTCGCCTGCGTCGTTGAGCACTTCGGCCAGCAGCAGGCCGCGGCCATCACCTAGCCGCGGATTGTAGGAGCCGAACTGGTGGCCGGAATAGACCATCGCCCGTGGGTCGGCCTCCTGCCACAGCTTATGGCCGCTGAACAGCTCGGCGAACACCGGCAGGTCGGCTTGGGCCGGGTCGAGGTCGAGCAGGGCCATGGCCGACTCGCTTGCTACCACCAGGCGTGGCTCGGCGATAGGCTCGGGCAGGACCTGGGTGGAAAACGCATCGCCCAAGCGGGCGAAACGGTTGTCGAAGGTGAGTTGGTCAAGGGCTTTCACGGGCTGCTCCTGGAAGTCGATGCCATTGGGGCCGCCTTGCGGCCCTTCGCGGGCAAGCCCGCGAACGAGGGCTAAGCCCTCGCCAGCATTCTGGCGGTCATGCCAGTTGGAGTCCACTCAGCTTGCCGCAGTGCCATCCAGTTTCGGCTGTTCCAGCGGGATCAGCTGCTGCTTGCCGCCTTTCGGGTCCATCAGAAACACCTCCACCTGGCGCACCGAAATCTTGATGTCATGCGCCTTGAACTCCCGGCTGATGTAGCGGTTGAGCTCATCCAACGTCGGGTTGCGGTCGCCCAGGTCACGCACATGCATGCGCAACTCATGGTCCAGCGAGCTCTCGCCGAAATTGAGGAAGTACACGATCGGCTCCGGGTCCTTGAGCACCCGTGGGTTCTCATGCGCACCCTTGAGCAGTAGGTCGCGTACCAGGTCCAGGTCGGAGCCATAGTCGATGCCCAGCTTCAGCGTCACCCGGGTAACCGTGTCGGTCAGCGACCAGTTGATCAACTGGCCAGTGATGAAGGTCTTGTTGGGGACGATGATGTCCTTGCGGTCGAAGTCGGTGATGGTCGTGGCGCGGATGCGGATTTTGCTCACCGTGCCGGAAAGGTTGCCGATGGTGATGGTGTCGCCGATGCGCACCGGGCGCTCGAACAGGATCATGATGCCGGAGATGAAGTTGGCGAAAATCTCCTGCATGCCGAAGCCCAGGCCTACCGACAACGCGGCCACCAGCCACTGCAGCTTGTCCCAGCTGACCCCCAGGGTCGACAGGGTGCTGACGATGCCGACGCCGACGATGATGTACGACAACAGCGTGGTGGTGGCGTAGGCGCTGCCTTGGGCCAGGTTCAGGCGTGACAGCACCAGTACTTCCAGCAGGCCCGGCAAGTTGCCGGCCAGGGCGAAGGTGATGCCGACGATTACCAGCGCCCCCAGCAGGTCGCCGAGGCTGATCGGCACCATGCTGGCGGCAGCGCCGGCGCCGCTGGCGTACTCGTACAGGACGAAATTGTTCAGGTAGGCGAACACCGAGATCAGGTCCGACCACACCCAGTACAGGCCGGCGATGAAGCCGCCGAGCAGGGCCAGGCGAATCAGGCGCAGCGACTGCTGGTTGACCTGCTCGATGTCCAGCGTTGGCTCTTCGGTGATGACTTCGCCATCCAACCCTTCTTTGGCCGCCGCCCGCTTGCTCAGCGCGCGCTGGTAGGCCAGGCGGCGTGCCGCCACCGACAGGCCGCGCACGAAGGCGGCCTCGATCACCAGCCAGAACAGCAGCAGGTAGAGGGTGTAGATCAGCCGGTCGGTGAGCTTCAGCGCGGTGTAGTAGTAGCCGAAGCAAACAGCCACGAACAGGGCGATGGGCAGGGCGGTGAAGGCTACGCCCACGGCCTTGCGGAACAGCGAGGTGTCGCGGTGCGCTGGGCTGCTGAGCAGCAGGCGGCTGAGCAGCCAGGCCATCAGCGCGTAACAGGTCAGCACCACGCCGATGCCCAGCACGTCGTCGGCCAGCGCCGAGGGCTGGTGCTCCGCGACAGCGACCACGCCGACCAGCGCCAGTACCACGGTGCCCAGGCGACGTACCCAGCCGCGCAGGAACTCGACCTGCGGCTTGTGCCAGCGGAAGTGGATTTCCGCCACGCCACCGGGGGCCAGGATGCGGTAAGCGGTGTAGAACACCAGCCAAGCCTGGGCCAGTTGCCAAAGTGCCGCGCCCAGGTTGGCGTTTTGCCCGCGGGCATCGATTTGCAAGGCATAGCTGCATAGGGCCAGGCCGAGGCTGACCGGCATAGCCAGTAGGATGTTGATAAAGATCGCCTGGGGCGTGTGCCACTGGCTGTCACGGCGGAAGTGGCCGATGTCCTGGTGTACCTTGCCCAACCGTTGGTACAGGTACTTGCGCCGCCACAGCAGGGCGCCGATCGCCAGCAGCAGCGGCAGGAACAGCAGCGGGCGTTGGCTGAGGCCGTCAGCCAGTTCCTTGATACCCGAACCCCACGGCAGGCTGGCCACTTGGTCTGGCAGGCGCTCGGGTACATAACGCAGCCAGTCCCAATCCAGCGGCTTGTTGCTGGGGATCCAGAACATCTGTTCGTCGAGGGTGTTGCGCAGCCCCAACGCAGTACCCTGCAGCTGTTTCTGGTTGAGCTGCAAGGTGATCGATTCGTTCAGCAGTGCCGACAGCTCGCGGTTCAGGCGCTCCAGCAGGTCGCTGCGGGTGATCGCCACTTCCAGCAGGGCCTTGCGCAGTTGGGGGGTAACGTCCTCCTGCGGTTGGTTGACCAGCAGCCTGTCGACGTAGGTCACCGGGCTGCTCATCTGCTCGCGCTGCTGATTGATTTCGAACTGATACAGGCGAATATCGGCGATCTGGTCGGCCAGGTCGCGGTCGAGCTTCAGGTGCGGTAGCGCCTGCTTTTGCTTGTACAGGATCTTCGACAGCAAAAGGCTGCCCTTGAGCACGTTGATCTGCTCGTCCAGCGCCTGGTCGGCCTGGGTCAGGCTGTCGAGTTGCTGCTTGGTGCGCAAGTTCTGCTGAGTCAGCTCGTTGAGGCGGTCGGTGCTTTTCAGCAGGTAGTCGGACAGCTTGAGGTTGGCCGCGCTCTCGGTGGCCAGCAGGCTGCTGCCGCCTGCTTTTTGCGCTTCGATCGACTGCTGGGTGACGGTTTGCTGGGACTGGGCCAGGCGCTTTTCGTTGATCAGCGTCTGCAGGTCTTGGATTTCCTGCTCCATGCGTGCGGCGCGCTCGATCAGCAGGTCATGGCGGGCATTGCCCAGATCCTGCAGCAGGCCATTGCCGGCCAGCTCCTGACGGCGCAGCAAGGTCAGCGCATTGAGCGAGGCTAGCTCGGCATTAAGCTGATTGCGCTGGTCGGCGTTGACCGGTTTACCGGCGTCTTTGCCGGTCTTGAGGATATTGTTGATCTGCTGGGTACGCGCTTGGCTGCTACTGATTTCGGCCTGGGCGCGTTCGGGGCGGGTTTGTGAATTGATGATCAGGCTGTTGGCTTCGGACAGTGCCTTCTGCAGCTCGCCCTGCTGGGTGCTGCGTTCGCTGAGCATCTGCTCCAGCTGTGGCACGCTGAGGCTGGCGTAGCGCTGGGCCACCGGTGGCTGCTTGCTTTCGTTGAGCTTGGCCAGTTCGCGTTGGCTATCGCTGGTTTCTTTCGGTGCACCGGCCAGCTGCTGCTTGAGCGCGACCAGTTTCTTCTCGTTGTCTTCCTTGCTGGCGAGCAGGCTGAGGGTTTGCTCCAGCACTTGCTGCAGGGCTTTTTGTTCGGCCTCGGGCAGCTTGCGCTCGGCGATCTTGTCGAGGCTGTTCTGGATGCTGGCGGTGGTCGGGGCTTCTGCTGCGGTAGCGGCAAAAGAGAGAGACAGGCACAGCCCGAGCAGGGCTGTGCGAAGGTACACGCGCAGAGACATAGGCAGACTACTTGTGGATCCGGCAGAAACGAAGTTTAGAGGAACAATCCTGGTCCGGGTCGCGTTCCTTCGGGGAATCTGACGCCTACTTTCTGGATCTTGTTCCCGTCCATGGTCGCCACGGTCCAGATCGTGCCATGCCATTCGACCTGGTCACCCACTACTGGAGCGCCTCCGACCTTCTGTCGGATGAACTGGGCCAACGGCATTTTCGCGTCCAGGCCGTCGAGTTTCAGGCCGTACAGCGCGGCCACCGCGCCCAGTTCGGCATCGCCTTCGAGCACGAAGTCGCCGAAAAAGCGCAGGTCCAGGCCACGTTGTGGTGCCTGGCTGAACAGTTTGCCCAAGGCCGGCAGGTTGTGCTCATGGCCGATCACGCAGAGCATGTCGTCCACTTCCAGCACGGTACTGCCCGAAGGGTGCAGCAGCTGCTCGCCGCGGAACAGCGCGGCAATCCGCGTACCTTCGGGCATTTTCAGCTCGCGCAGGGCGGCGCCGATGCACCATTTTTCGGCGCCCAGGCGGTAGACGAACATTTCCCACTCGCTGGTGATGTGCACTTCCAGCGCGGAGCGCGAGATGGGCGCTGGGTCTGGTGGTACCGTCACTTTCAGCAACTTGGCCATCCACGGCAGGCTGGTGCCTTGTACCAGCAGCGACACCAGCACGATGAAGAAGGCCAGGTTGAAGAACAGCTGGGCGTCCGGCAAGCCGGCCATCAGCGGGAATACCGCCAGGATGATCGGTACCGCGCCGCGTAGGCCGACCCAGGAAATGAAACCCTTCTCGCGGCCATGGAAGGCCTTGAACGGCAGCAGTGCAGCGACCACCGACAGCGGGCGTGCCACCAGGATCATCCACAGAGCCAGGCCTAGCGCAGGCAGGGCGATGGGCAGCAGGTCGTGCGGCGTGACCAGCAAGCCCAGTACCAGGAACATGCCGATCTGGGCCAGCCAAGCCATGCCATCGAGCATGTGCAGGATGCCGTGGCGGCTGCGGATCGGTTTGTTGCCCAGCACCAGGCCGCACAGGTACACGGCAAGGAAGCCACTGCCGTGCAGGGCGTTGGTCAGCGAAAACACCGCCAGGCCGCCGGCGATCACCAGAATAGGGTAAAGCCCGCCGGCCAGGTTGATGCGGTTGACCAGTTGCAGCATCACCCAGCCACCGCCCAGGCCCAGCAGCCCGCCGATACCGAATTCGCGCAGCAAGTGGGTGAGCAGGCTCCAGTGCAGGCCGGTTTGGCCGCTGGCGATCATGTCGATGAGGGTGACGGTGAGGAACACAGCCATCGGGTCGTTGCTGCCCGACTCGATCTCGAGGGTGGCGGTGACCCGCTCGTTCAGGCCTTTGCCGCCCAGCAGTGAGAACACTGCCGCGGCGTCGGTGGAGCCAACGATGGCGCCGATCAACAGGCCCTGGATCAGGCTCAGGTTGAACAGCCAGGCGGCAACCAAACCGGTAAGGGCAGTAGTGATCATGACCCCTACGGTGGCCAGCGACAGCGCCGGCCACAGCGCCACGCGGAAACTCGCCACCCGCGTGCGCAGGCCGCCGTCCAGCAGGATTACGGCCAGTGCCAGGTTGCCGACCAGGTAGGCGGTTGGGTAGTTGTTGAAGATGATGCCGCCACCGTCGACACCGGCGACCATGCCGACGGCGAGGATGATGACCAGAATAGGGATGCCCAGGCGCGACGACAGCGAACTGACCAGGATACTTGCGCCCACCAGCAATGCGCCGATCAAGAACAGGCTGTTGATGGTGCTTGCATCCAAAGGCAGGTACTCCGGGATATCGCGGGAAAGGGGCTTGACTGGCAAGTCGCGTGCCAAATGATTCTAACCTGATGAATTGGCAGCATGTAAAGCGTTTCTGCAGATGTGCGAAAGGCACCGCGATGGGTGCCTTTGGGTGGGTTGCCTGGGCGGGCCCTTTTGCGGCTAAAGCCGCCCCCACAAGTACTCCACAGCCCTAGAAGGCGGTGGTATCCCTGTGGGAGCGGCTTTAGCCGCGAAGAGGCCGGTGCAGGTTTATGCCTGCTTCACCTCGCGCATAGGCTTGCCCTTCACCGGTGCACCGTTGGCCACGTAGTACTTGGCGGTGCTGCGCGGCAGCGGCTTGCGCTTGCGGATCTTGTCCGAAATTTTCTCGGCAATCATGATCGTGGTGGCGTTGAGGTTGCCGGTGATGATGATCGGCATGATCGACGCGTCGACCACACGCAGGCCCTGCATGCCGTGTACACGGCCTTCGCCGTCGACCACTGCCATGTCGTCGGTGCCCATTTTGCACGAGCAGGACGGGTGGAAGGCGGTTTCGGCGTGCTCACGGATGAACTTGTCCAGCTCTTCGTCGGTTTGCACGTGCGCGCCCGGGCTGATCTCGCGACCGCGATATGGGTCCAGCGCCGGCTGGGCCATGATTTCGCGGGTCAGGCGGATGCCGTCACGGAACTCCTGCCAGTCCTGCTCGGTGGCCATGTAGTTGAACAGGATGCTCGGGTGCTGGCGCGGGTCCTTCGACTTAGCCTGGATACGGCCACGGCTTGGCGAACGCATCGAGCCCATGTGCGCCTGGAAACCGTGTTCCTTCACGCCGTTGGAGCCGTTGTAGTTAATGGCAACCGGCAGGAAGTGGTACTGAATGTTCGGCCACTTGAACTCAGGGCGGGTGCGGATGAAACCACCGGCCTCGAACTGGTTGCTGGCGCCGATGCCGGTGCCGTTGAACAGCCACTCGGCACCGATGGCCGGCTGGTTCCACCACAGCAACGATGGGTACAGCGACACCGGCTGGGTGCAGGCGTACTGCAGGTACAGTTCCAGGTGGTCCTGCAGGTTTTCGCCAACACCTGGCAGGTCGTGCACTACCGGGATGTCGAGGCTTTCCAGCAAGGCGCGCGGGCCGACGCCGGAGCGCTGCAGCAGTTGCGGTGAGGCGATGGCGCCGGAGCTGACGATTACTTCCTTGCGGGCGCGAGCTTCTACACGCTCTTCGCTATCGCCGACCAGGTAGGTCACGCCAATCGCACGCTTGCCGTCGAACAGCACACGGTCGCTGAGCGCGTGGGTGACGATGGTCAGGTTCGGGCGCTTCTTGGCCTGGTCCAGGTAGCCGCGGGCGGTGCTGGAACGGCGGCCGTTCTTGGTTACCGAACGGTCCATCGGGCCAAAGCCTTCCTGCTGATAGCCATTCAGGTCTTCGGTGCGCGGGTAGCCAGCCTGCACGCCGGCCTCGACCATGGCGTGGAACAGCGGGTTGTTGCCGGCTTTAGGCGTTGCAACACTGACCGGACCATCGCCGCCGTGGTAGTCGTTCGGGCCGATGTCGCGGGTTTCGGCTTTGCGGAAGTACGGCAGGCAGTCCAGGTAGGTCCAGTCTTCCAGGCCTGGCAGTTCTGCCCAGCCGTCGAAGTCCATGGCGTTGCCGCGGATGTAGCACATGCCGTTGATCAGCGACGAGCCCCCCAGGCCCTTGCCGCGGCCACATTCCATGCGGCGGCCGTCCATGTGCGGCTCTGGGTCGGTCTCGTAAGCCCAGTTGTAGCGGCGGCCCTGCAGCGGGAAGGCCAGGGCGGCTGGCATCTGGGTGCGGAAGTCGAAGCGGTAGTCGGGGCCACCGGCTTCCAGCAACAGTACGGTGACGCCGGCGTCTTCGGTCAGGCGGGTAGCCAGGGTGTTACCGGCCGAACCGGCACCGACGATGATGTAATCGAATTCTTGGGACATGAAAGTACCCTCGTGTTGGCGGTGATCAGGGAGCGGAAACGCCCGTGCACGGCGGCACGGGCGTGGCTGTACAAGGCCTTAGAAGACCGAGTTGTAGCCGCCCAGCTCGACCTGGACCGACTTGATGCGAGTGTATTGAGCCAGCGAGCTGACGCCGTTCTCACGGCCGACGCCCGACTGCTTGTAGCCACCCACCGGCATTTCGGCAGGCGATTCACCCCAGGCGTTGATCCAGCAGATACCGGCTTCAAGCTTGTGGATGATGCGGTGGGCGCGGGTAATGTCGTTGGTGCACACACCGGCGGCCAGGCCGTACTCGGTGTCGTTGGCGCGACGGATCACTTCTTCTTCGGTTTCGTAGGTGAGGATGCTCATCACCGGGCCAAAGATCTCTTCCTTGACGATGGTCATGTCATCGGTGCAGTCGGTGAACACGGTCGGGGCGACGAAGGCGCCCTTGGCGAAATCACCGGCAGTCAGACGCTCGCCGCCGCACAGCACGCGGGCACCTTCTTCTTTACCCTTGGCGATGTAGCCAAGCACGCTTTCCATGTGCTGGAAGCTGACCAGCGGGCCGAAGTTGGTGTTTTCGTCTTCTGGGTTGCCAACACGGATACGGGCAACGCGTTCGGCGATCTTGGCTTCGAAAGCAGCTTTCATCTCGGTTGGGATGAAGACGCGGGTGCCGTTGGTGCACACCTGGCCCGAGCTGTAGAAGTTGGCCATCATGGCGATGTCGGCGGCCTTGTCCAGGTCGGCGTCGGCGCAGATGATCAATGGCGACTTGCCGCCCAGTTCCATGGTGACTTCCTTGAGCGACGAGCTCGAGGCGCTGGCCATGACCTTCTTGCCAGTGGTGGTGCCGCCGGTGAAGGAGACTTTTTCGATGCGCGGGTGCTCGGTCAGCCAGGTGCCGACTTCGCGGCCGCTGCCGGTCAGCACGTTGAACACGCCGTTCGGCAGGCCGGCTTCGGTGTAGATTTCGGCCAGTTTCAGGGTGGTCAGCGAGGTGACTTCGGACGGCTTGAAGATCATCGCATTGCCGGCGGCCAGGGCCGGGGCGGATTTCCACAGGGCGATCTGGATCGGGTAGTTCCAGGCGCCGATACCGGCGGTAACGCCCAGCGGCTCGCGGCGGGTGTAGACGAAGGACGACTCACGCAGCGGGATTTGCTCGCCTTCGATAGCCGGCACCAGGCCTGCGTAGTATTCCAGCACGTCGGCGCCGGTGACGATGTCGACGTAGCGGGTTTCGGAATACGACTTGCCGGTGTCCAGGGTTTCCAGCATAGCCAGCTCGTCGTTGCGCTCGCGCAGGATGTCGACGGCGCGGCGCAGGATGCGTGAACGCTGCATGGCGGTCATCGCGGCCCAGACTTTCTGGCCACGCTCGGCGCTTTCCACGGCTTTCTCGACGTCAGCCTCAGTGGCACGTTGCACGTGGGCGAGGACTTCGCCAGTAGCCGGGTTGATGGCTTCGAAGGTGGCATCGCTGCCAGCGTCGACGTAAGCGCCATCAATGTAGAGTTTTTGCGTTCCGAAACGGGCCATAGTGTCCTCGCAAGTGCAGTGTGTGGTTGGCTAGCGCGTCACGCTCCTGCCGTGTTGGCAAGGGCCGTGCGCGGCTGTTCAGCGGCCTGGTCGTTTGTACCCAGGGTGTGCTGTTTAGCCAGTTGTAGATCCATGTATTCGTAAGCAATCCGTATTGCCTGGTCGGTGTCGAATGCATCACCCGACAGGGCGCCACGCAGCCACAAGCCGTCGATCAAAGCCGCCAGGCCGCGGGCTGCCTTGCGCGCATGGTAGAGCGGCAGGGCGCGGCGGAACTGGCAGCACAGGTTGGAATACAAGCGGTGGTCGTTGATCCGCTGCAACCTGTGCAAGTCGGGCTGGTGCATGCTGGAAGCCCAGAAGGCCAACCAGGTTTTCATCGCCGGGCCGTTCACCTGGCTGGCATCGAAGTTGCCCTCGATGATCACTTTCAGGTGGGCGCGCGGGCTGGCGTCCGTCAGGGCCAGGCGACGCGCTCTAACGCCTTCGTTAAGCATGTTCATGATGTAACCCATCGTCGCTGCGATCAGGCCGTTCTTGTCCCGAAAGTAGTGACTGATGATGCCGTTCGACACACCGGCCAAACGGGCAATCAGCGCAATGCTGGCGTCCCCCAGACCGACCTGATCGACCGCCTGCAGCGTGGCTTCGATCAACTGCTGGCGGCGGATGGGTTGCATACCGACCTTGGGCATCTCGCTATCTCCTCAGGCCTGCGAGCAGACGACAAGCGGCTGACTCGGCGAAGGCCAGTCTATTTTGTTTTGATTGAACGTTCAATCAATAAAGAATAAGCTCTGCGACAATTTGTGCCATTGACAGTTATTCAGGCCGTCGAAAAGGCATGGATTGACACCCCAGGAAATCGCGTAACCCCCGGAATACAAGGCGTTGACGGGCATGAGCGATGCGAAATGCAGATTCTGCCGTGCGGTCATGGACCCTGCGGCGGGCCCTTGGAGCGGGCGGGGTGATCTGTGACCAATGCGCGCACCTCCGCGGAGGGCGTGGCATTTTCAGCAGACCACCTGACTGTTTTTTGCAACGTATCGATTCGGGATCACGGTTTCCAGGGTGCTTTTATAACACCTGATGCAGTGGGGATATTCCACCAATTGCTCGGGAAAGATTGATTAGCCTCCACAGCCGTACTGCCCGGAGCATTCGTGCAATGAGTTCTGCCTCACTTACCAAGCCCCCCGCCGAGAGGGTACGGGTCAACCGCGTGGTGTTCTTCACCTCCGCGCTGATGATCCTCGTTCTGACTGCCTTGCTGATCGCTGTACCCGAAACCGCCGGCCAGGTGCTGGGCGTGGCCCAGAAGTGGCTCACGCGCACCTTTGGCTGGTACTACATGCTGGTCATCTGCGGCTACCTGGTGTTTGTCGTCTACCTGGCGTTTTCCGACTATGGCAGCCTCAAGCTTGGCGGCAAGGACGACCAGCCCGACTTCAGCTACGGCGCCTGGGCCGGCATGCTGTTTTCTTCCGGAATTGGCATTTCGTTGTTGTACTTCGGTGCCTCCGAGCCACTGGACCACTACTTCAACCCACCGGAAGGCACCCCCGCCAGCCTCGAGGCCGCACGCCAAGGCCTGCAGCTGACTTTCCTGCACTGGGGCCTGCATGGCTGGGCGATCTACGCCCTGGTCGGCCTGGCCGTGGGTTACTTCGCCTACCGCCACAACCAGCCACTGGCACTGCGCTCGGCGCTGTACCCGCTGGTGGGTGAGCGCTGGGTCAAGGGCGCGGCCGGCAATGCCGTGGATATCTTCGGCATGTTCGTCACCCTGCTGGGCCTGGTGACCAACCTGGGTATCGGTTCGATGCAGGTGTCGTCTGGCCTTGAGTACTTGTTCGGCATGGACCACAGCAAGACCAACCTGCTGGTGGTCATTCTGGTCATGGCGGGTGTGGCTACGGTGGCGGCAGTATCGGGTGTGGAAAATGGCATTCGCCGCCTGTCCAACCTGAACATCGCGCTGTTCAGTGGTTTGTTGATTTTCGTGCTGCTGGGCGGCGAAACCTTGTATCTGCTCAATGGCTTTGTGCAGAACATGGGCGACTACCTCAACGGTATCGTGCTGAAAACCTTCGACCTCTATGTGTATGAAGGCGAGGCCGGCAAGTCTGAGCGCTGGTTGGGCCTGTGGACCGTGTTCTACTGGGCTTGGTGGATTTCCTGGGGCCCGTTCGTCGGCATGTTCATCGCCCGAATCTCCAAGGGCCGCACCGTTCGCCAGCTGGTCATGGGGGTATTGCTGATCCCGCTGGGCTTCACCCTGGCCTGGCTGTCGATCTTCGGCAACACCGCGCTGGACTTGGTGATCAACCAGGGCGCCGTGGAGCTGGGCAAGACGGCGCTGGAACAGCCATCGATGTCGATCTACCAGCTGCTGGAGTACTTCCCGGCGGCCAAGATCGTGATTGGTGTGGCGGTGTTCGTCGGCTTCGTGCTGTTCCTCACCCCGGCCGACTCCGGCGCGGTAATGATGGCCAACCTGTCGTGCAAAGGCGGCAAGGTCGACGAAGACGCGCCGCACTGGATGGTGGTGTTCTGGTCGGTGGTCATCACCCTGGTCACCATCGGCCTGCTGTTCGCCGGTAACTTCGAAGCCATGCAGACCATGGTGGTGTTGGCGGGCCTGCCGTTCTCGGTGGTGCTGGTGCTGTTCATGTTCGGCCTGTACAAGGCCATGAAGCAGGACGTGGCGGTCGAGCAGGAGCGTGCCGAGCTGGCCGCCCGTGGCCGTCGCGGTTTCAGCGAGCGCCTGACCCAGCTGGAGCTGCAGCCGACCCAGGCCGTGGTCCAGCGGTTCATGGACAAGCAGGTCAGCCCGGCGCTGAAAGAAGCTGCCGCGCAGTTGCAGACCCTGGGCTTTGACGTAGAAACCCGAGTAGGTCAGTCGCGCAGCACGATGGGCCTGCGGGTGATGATGGAAGAGGGCAACCCGTTCGTCTATGAAGTGAGCCTGGACGGCTACATGGCCGCGCCGAGCGAAGCACCGGTGGAAGGCGAGCCGGAAGTGCGCCAGCGCTTCTACCGTGCCGAGGTCTACCTGCACGATGGCAGCCAGGAGTACGACCTGATGGGCTTTGCGCCAGAGCAGATCGTGCGTGACGTGCTGGACCAGTTCGAAAGCCACCGCCAGTTGCTGGGGCGTGTGTACAGCTGATGGCTTTGTGCTAAAGCAAAGGCCTTGCATCGACGATGCAAGGCCTTTTTTTTTGGCTCAAGCACTATGTAGCGCAAGCCTGTTCCGCCTTCGCATCAGCCTACCGGGCTTTCACCTGGAGGCATGCCGATGTCCACTCCCGATATCCCAACGTTCGATTTCCAGCACATTGTCGCTCAGCAGTTCGGTGACCGTCCGACCCTGCGGCAGGTTGCCAGCCAACAACTGCTCAAGGTGCTGCTGGCAAAACTGCCGTGGCTGGCCTCGGTGCAACCAGCGCTGGAGGATGCCGACCCGCTGATGCTCGACAGCCCGGACCCTGCCACGGCGTACTGGACTACGCAGCCTTTCGTCGATCGTGTGCTGCAAGCGCTGCTCGACGCGGAGCCGTTGGATCTGGAGCCGGTGGATGGGCGTTATCACAACCTTGGGCTGACGGCAGCCTACCGATTCGCCGGCTCAAGCAGTGAATTCGATACGCGGCAGCTCAGTGACTTGTCGGCGTCGCTACAGGCGTTGGTGGAATGTTTGCCGCAATATTTCTGCGATGCCCAGCTTGAATACTGGAACGCCCAAGGCAGCGCCGGCGTCAGTCGGGATCGCTGGCTGCAATTGCTGCTGCAAACCGCATTGTTGCGCGGTCTGCCTCTCCAGGGGTTGGATACCAAGGAGCAGGCGTGCTTGCGTGGCCTGATCCGAGGCGGCCCGGACCAACCGCAGGTGTTTTTCGTCCAGGTGAGTTTGACCGCCGCGTCCCTGCAGTTCGATGAATTGCAGTGCCATATGCTGGTACTTGGCGAGTGGGATGAGCGCCAGGTCGTGCTGTGGTGTGCGCCATCGGGCGCTGTGCGCAGTTATCCTTCACTAACGGCATTTGGCCAGGCGCTGCGTAACGACCTGGCGCAGCGCTACCAATTCGAGCAGATGTCCTGGCACCGATACAGCGTCGAGGGCAATGTCTTTGCCCAGCAGGTTAGCCTGATGCTGGAAAGCCTGTTCAGTCGGGTCGACCGCCTGCGGTATCTGCAGGTGGTGGGCACTGCGCAGCTCGAGCAGCGTTTCGCTCAAACCAGCGACCCTGCACGCTGGTTCGCCAGCTACGTCAATGAAACCCCTGCATTGAAAGCGCCTCCTGGTCTGCTGAGCGCTTCTGCGCAGGACAGCTTCGCCTATTGCAGCGCAATGTTGCAGCTAGCACTGGACCAACTCGACGGCGAGGGGCGAGCTGCTTTGGATGGCATTCAGTGCTTGAATGAATACACCCGCCAGCAACTCAGCAAGCAGATGAGCAAGGATCATCAAGACCACACATCGCCAGATGACTTGGTTTTGCAACTGAGCCTGGCGCGAGGTGTACCGGGGGGCTCGGCAACGGGGGCCGGCGGGGGAGAGGCGCTAGTCTACGCCGGCGAGAAAACCCTCACCGAATTCGCCATTGGCAACCTTTCATCACTCAAAGGTGCCGCCATCACCCAAATTCTGCGTTCCGATGGCAACGCAGCGCCCGACTGGCTTGATGCCGAAGCCGCCAGGCAATTGGTGGCGCAGGTCGATATCGGAGGGCGGTACCCGGCCTACGTGGCGGCAGAACTGGATGATACAAACCAGCGCCCGGAGCGGGTCGCCCGCTTTGCAAGAGAGTGGCGCAGTGCGCTGACACTCAGTGCCATGGCTGCCAAGCTGGAGGGCAAGGTCTCGGAGGCTGGGTTGCAATGCGTCGTCGACTTCTGTGCCGGATGGTTGCACCCAGTCGCACCGCGTATCTCATTCTTTCCCCTGGCCTTTAGGCGCAGCCAGACGTCGCGAAAAAAGGACCGAGTGCGGGGCATGTATGTCCTGTTTTGCGCCGAACCCGCGGTAGTACTGTTGTATCGCCCGCTGTACACGCAAGACACAGTCCGCGAGTACGCCAGCCTCGAGGCGTTGCTGGAAAGCGTTCGTGAGTCTGAAATCTTGCAGGGCAGCCTGCTTGACTGGATGGCCCAGGACGTCCGGCACATTTATGAAAATGGCGGCTTTGCCGAGCCGCACATTACCCATATCGGGCTCGACCCTTACGAACTGCCAGAACGTCCCAAGCCGGCGGTTCTCGATATCGCCTTGTGGCGAAGCGATTTGGATGAAAAGCTTTACTCGGCCAACCGCGATCTGCTGGTCGAGTTAGCGGACATGCAGTCGGTCTCCAATGTTGAAAGCCGCTGGGAAGTCCTCAGCCAAGGGGCGTGGTTGCTGTTCGATGTCGCCACATTGCTGGTGCGAGGCCCGGTCGCCACGGTGGCCTGGTTAGTGCAACTACTCGGATCGTTGCAAAACGACCTGACATCGCTCGAACAGGGTGGTGAGTTCGACCGCTCTGCTGCTGTCGCCGACCTGTTGCTGAATATCGGCATGGCACTGTTGCATGTTCGCCAACCCGCATTGGCCGTTGTGCCCAAGGGCGAGGCGCTTGACGCATCGGCATACGAAGGGCCGGCTTTGCAACGCGGTGCATTTTCCGAAGTGGGCGTGTCGCCCACTGAAACCCCATCGAAGGCGCTGGGCGACTTGGCAGCAATAGCGGGCCAGCAGCTGGACTTTTCTTGGCGGGGCAATAACGGTTTCAACTGGCTGCCTGCGTTTGCCAGGAAGAAACTGGAGGCCATGCGATCGAGTGTGGCGCTGAATGGCCTGGTACCGATGGCAGTGGGAGAGGGCGCGGGGCTATATCAGGTTGACGGTAACCATTACGCCGTCCTGGCCAGCGATGTATACCGTGTTGAACTAAAGGACGGCAACGTTCGGGTGGTCGGGAAGGACGGTAGTCCAGGCCCATGGCTGGCTCGTGTCGACGGTGCCTGGAGGGTGGACAACGACCTGCGTTACCTTGGTGGCATGCCACCCAAGGCCATTCAAGAGAAGCTCGCCAAGCGCTTTCGCGAAGCGCATGAAGCAGTTAACCAGTTTGATTTGCGGGCCAACGCCGCCATGGCCGAGTGCGAACGGCTAAGCAAAAGCGTGCTTGACCTGCAAGGCCGCATCAACAAGCTCACGAGCTTGAAGGCCATTGAGCAGGCCAAGCTGGGCGCGCTGCCTGAAGGCGCTGATACCACCGCCTCGGTGAGGATCATCGCCCAGTACGATAGCCGAATCGCGCAATGGACGGTGGATATCGCCAACCTGCGAGAGGAAACTGTTCAGTCTGTGGAGAAGGCCGTTGAAGCGGAAGCTGCGATGCTGCCGCTGCTAACTACCCTGCAAGAGCCTAAGTTCGCCAACGAGCGCAAGAAAGGGGGGTGGGAGGGCACTCTTCCTTTACGCGAAGCGCAAATTCAGGTCAGCCTTATTCGCAAGAACGACTTTATTTTTAATGAGTTGTGGGGACTTGCGAAGTATTCCGAGCTTGGGGCGTTGCAGCAAGCGCTTCATGGGCGGCCGCTTGCAGACGTCGGCGAGCTGTACGTGAAGCTTCGCCGTAAACTCGAACAGGTTGCCCGCATTCAAGACCGCATGCTGG
Source organism: Pseudomonas sp. Leaf58 (assembly GCF_003627215.1). NCBI lineage: Bacteria > Pseudomonadati > Pseudomonadota > Gammaproteobacteria > Pseudomonadales > Pseudomonadaceae > Pseudomonas > Pseudomonas sp. Leaf58. Next base: position 5,034,713 of record NZ_CP032677.1, on the reverse strand, counting down.
TCGCTCACGAACACCTCGATGCTTTGTTAGTCGATGCAGCTGACCAATTGGAGATAACCGGTGCGCTTCCCGAGTACACCCAAACGGTGGCCCAGCTTATCGCTCAGCGCAGCTTCACAACCGTCCAGCTGCGCTTCAATCAGGTGCTCAACCTGGCGGACCTGGCGTTGCATCTGGATGCGCCTGAGGCCCAGTCTACGCTTGCTGGCTATAGGGATGAGATTGCCGGTAACGTCATGCGCAACGCGGCAGAGGCGCATGGCGAACTGGACCTGGTCACGGTGTCGATAGACGACAAGGTGGTGATCTTGCAGGAGGCTTGGGATGAATACACCACCGCCCTGCTCGACAGCGAACGCATCTTGAAGGAAGGTGGCGCATTGATAGAGCCCGCCATGCTTGAGCGGTATCGCGAGCATGTCAGAAAACTCAAGCTGGATGCGGGTCGGCGTCTGGTCGAGGCCATCCGCGAGCAGGACGGCCACCCCCAACTCCGCCAGCGTGTGCCCTACGTCGTTTCGGGTGATGTGCGGCGAGTGGTGCGCAACACAGAGGGGCAGCTCCTCATCGGTACCGAAACGACTGTCGATGGGCAGCGTGTGGTAGAGGTGCGCGAATTGTTCACCGGTGCGGTGATGAGCCGCTTCGACTGGGTCGATGACACCTGGCGGGAGCGTGAGGACGAGGCGCCGGAGCAAGCCGATCCGAGCTATTCCGGGGACATGGCCATGCAGGTGCAGGCCTTGCAGGACGAGAGCGAAGGCGTGATCGACAAGGCTAAGAGCTATGTCGCCAATGACATCAAAGGTGCCTCATTGGCCAGGTTGTTCGATCGCCAGCTCGCCAGGGTCGATCAGCTGGCCACAACCTTGAGTGACCGAGGTGGCAGCGACATGCTCGTCAAGGCGCTGGAGCACACTGGCGACCAGCTGCGCGCGGCCAAGAATCTGCAACTTACCTTGCTGTACACCGACACTCGCTACCCTTCTGCGGCGGCGTTGCAGTTCTTGCACACGCAAGGGTTGATCAAGGTGGAGTACACCGAAAGAAGGACCATGCTCAACGGCAGCGCATTCGACGAGTACAAGATCATGCGCCTGACAGCGCCCGGGGCCTCGCAAGGGCGAAACCTATGGGTAGCGCATTTTCACCTGCCAAGCGCGGACGCGTTTGCCGAACAATTTACCGAAGGCCACCTGAAAACCTGGAGCCAGCGCCGCATGAGTGGCCGTGAGGAGATTGGTTCGGGGCAACGGGTGCACCGTGGCAAGCTGACACTTGAGCAGGCGCGAGGCATCATTCCTTTCCACTGACCGGCGCAATGGCGGGGGCCGGGCGATGCGTGCGGTGTGCAGGCATCGTCTGGTTGCCCCGTTCGGCAATCATTTGCTCCAGCATGATCAGTTCGACGCCTTGTTGCTTGAGGCGCGGGATTTCCCGCGCCAGTACGGCCAGGGTCGCCGGGTAGGGGTGGCCGATCAGCACCGCTGAACCCTGCCGGCGGGCCAGCGCGACCCCTTGCTGTAACTGCGCGGTGATGGCCTCAGGGGTGCTCACGTTGTCCAGGAACACATCCCGCGATACCTGGGCCAGGCCAATGGCCTGCGCCTGGCTCGCTGCCACCGTGGCCGCACTGGTGCGGCTGTCGACGAAAAACAGGTGGCGTTGCTGCAACTCGCCCATCAACCAGGCCATGGCTTCGCGCTGGGCGGTCATGCGGCTGCCCATGTGGTTGTTGATGCCGCTGGCATACGGGACCTTGGCCAGGGCCGCATCCAGGCGTTTGGCCAGCTCTTCGATCGGCGTGCCAGGGTGCCAGGCATAGGGCCCGTTGGCCGGGTCCATAGGCATGTGCAGAATCACCGTCTTGCCGGCCTTGTGGGCCTGGCGGGCGAAGTCGCTCGCGTGCGGGGTGTCGGGCATGATCGCCATGGTCACCGGGCCGGGCAGGGCAAGGGTGCGGCTGTCGCGCTCGCTGTTCTGGCCCAGATCGTCGATGATGATGCTCATGTAGGCCTTGCCGGCCGCTGCCGCTTGCGCGACGCCGGCCAACAGGCAGAACAACAAACACAGCAGATAACGCATGGGGTGGATCAGTCGCCCTTGGTAATGTTCAGGCCTTTGAGCAGGCTCAGGGCCTGGCTTAGCTGGAAGTCGTCATCCTGCGGGCGCTCCTTGCGTTTGCTGCTGCCGGTCGGGCGCTCGGCGCCGCCGTTGCCGTTGCCCAGGTGGCCCTGCAGGTCGGCTTCCTTGAAGTTGTCGGTGTCGGCTTCGGCGGTGAGCTTGGCCGGGCGCACCTCGATGTCGGGGACGATGCCCTGGGCCTGGATCGAGCGGCCATTGGGGGTGAAGTACAGCGCGGTGGTCAGCTTCAGCGCACGGTCGTTGGCCAGTGGCAGCACGGTCTGCACCGAGCCTTTGCCGAAGCTGTCGGTACCCATCAGCACGGCGCGTTTCTGGTCCTGCAAGGCACCGGCGACAATTTCCGAGGCCGAGGCGCTGCCGCCGTTGATCAGTACTACCAGTGGCACACCTTCGCTGGCGTCGGCCGGGTCGGCCGAGAAGCGCAGCTCGGAGTTGGCGATGCGGCCCTTGGTGTAGACGATCAGGCCTTTGGTCAGGAAGTGGTCGGCCACTTCCACCGCCGATTGCAGTACGCCACCGGGGTTGTTGCGCAAGTCCAGTACCACGCCGCGCAGCTTCTTGCCGTTGTCCTTGCGCAGCTTGGCCAGGGCCTTGCCCACTTCGTCGCCGGTCTTGACCTGGAACTGGGTGATACGGATGTAGCCGTAGTCGTTCTCCAGCAGCTGGCTCTTCACGCTCTTGACCTGGATGACTGCGCGGGCCAGGGTCACGTCGAAGGGGGTGCCGCCGTCGCGCACCAGGGTCAGAGTAATTTTTTCGCCGACTTTGCCGCGCATCTTGTCGACCGCTTCGGTCATGGTCTGGCCACGGGTGGGGGCGCCGTTGATCTTGACGATCAGGTCGCCCGCCTGCACGCCGGCTCGCGAGGCCGGGGTGTCATCGATTGGCGATACCACCTTGATGAAGCCGTCTTCCTGGCCCACTTCGATACCCAGCCCGCCGAACTCGCCGCTGGTGCTTTCTTGCAGCTCCTGGAAGTCCTCGGGGCCGAGGTAGGCCGAATGCGGGTCGAGGTTGCTGAGCATGCCCTTGATGGCGTTTTCCAGCAGGGTCTTGTCGTCCACTGGCTCGACATAGGCGGCCTTGATGCGGTCCATGACCTCGGCGAAGGTACGCAGCTCTTCAAGCGGCAGTGGCGCCTTGGCAGTCACCTCGGTGGCTGGCACTGCGGTGGCCTTGGCCGGCTCTGCGGCAGTGGCCAGGGGCGCGCCGACCGCCAGGGCGATGGACAGGGCCAGCTGGGTGAGACGAGGCGAGTGCAGCATGTCGAACGAACTCCTGATCCTGTAAGCGCTCCCTAGGGAGCATCGGCGCAGCCCGCAGGCTACGCCGTATAAAGTTGACTAGCCCCGGCACCACTGCGAAGGGTCGGTAGGCCGGCCCTGCTGGCGGATGGCGAAGTACAAGCCGGCAGCTTCCTGGCCGCCGCTGTCGCCAACGGTGGAAATGGCTTCACCCGCCTTGACGATATCACCTGCGCTCTTGAGCAGGCTCTGGTTGTGGCCGTACAGGCTCAGGTAACCGTTGCCATGGTCGAGAATGACCAGAAGCCCGGCGCCGCGCAACCAGTCGGCGAATACCACCCGCCCGCCGTGCACGGCGCGTACCTGGGTGCCAGGGTTGGCGCTGATCATTACCCCGTCCCACTTGGCACGGGCATCGCTGCCGCGGGCATCGCCGAAGCGTGCCAGCAATCGACCATTGACCGGCCAGGGAAGTTTTCCCCGTGCGGCGGAAAATGCGCCGCCGTAGTTCGCGCCGTCGCTGGAAACGATCGGGCCCAGGGTGGTGCGGGCCTTTTTCGGTGGCTCCACGGGTTCGCGGGCCTGTTCGCGCGCGGCGGCGGCGGCCAGGGCTTCCTGCTGGCGGCGTTTTTCCGCTTCCTGCTGAGCCAGCAAGGCCTTCTTGCGGGCTTCCTCGGCCTCGCGAGCCTGGCGAGCCAGGGTTTCTTCGATGGTCTTGAGGACTTTGGACAGATCGGCCTGGTCCTGCTCGCGGGCTTGCAGCTTTTGGTCGCGGTCTTTCATGTCGCTGTTGAGCTTGGCCAGTACCTGTTGGCGCTTGGCGCGCTCGGTATCCAGGGCCTGGCGACGGCTGTCGAGGTCGCCACGCTGGGCCAGCAGTTGTTGCTGCTGGGTGGAGATGTCCTGCTCGACATTGGCCAACTGGCGCAGGGTCTCGTTGAAGGTGCGCAGTTGCTCCAGGCGCGCCTTGCTCACGTAGTCGTAGTAGGTGAGGGTGCGGGCGAACTTCTCGGGGTTCTGCTGGTTGAGCAGCAGCTTGAGGTATTCCTCGCGGCCGTTCTGGTAGGCCGAACGGGCCTGGATAGCAATCAGTCGCTGTTGTTCAACGCGGGCGCTCTGGAGTTTTTTTTTCTCGGTTTCAAGGCGCTCCAGGTCGCCCTCGGTCTTTTTTAGTTCTTGTTGCAGTGCCTCCACCTGTTTTTCGAGGTTGCCGATATCGGTCTCGGTGGCTTTGAGGTCCTTTTGCACACCGGCTTTTTCTTCCTGGAGCTTGCCCAGCGTTTTCTTGAGCTCGGCAATGTCCTGGCGGGTGGCGTCCAGTTGCTGCTGGGTCTGTGCACGCTCATCGGCAAAGGCCGGGCTGAGCAGGCAAGACAGGGCGAGGAGGATCAGGGCGCGAAGCATGGGGTTTGGCGTACCAAGGGTGGAGACTGGCCTAGTATGGAGTAGCTGCAAGCGCCAAGCTACAAGCTGCAAGAAAAAGCGAGCAATGGCAGGCTTCTTCTTGCAGCTTGCAGCTTGCAGCTTGCAGCTTAAGCGTCGACCAGGATCGAAGTGCCGGTCATTTCCACCGGCTTCTCCAGCCCCAACAGCTTCAGCATGGTCGGCGCCACGTCGGCCAGCACGCCGCCGTCGCGCACTTTGACGTTGCGCTTGCCCACATAGATGAACGGCACCGGTTCGGTGGTGTGCGCGGTGTGCGCCTGGCCGGTGCACGCGTCTTCCATTTGCTCGACGTTGCCGTGGTCGGCGGTGATCAGCGCTTCGCCGCCGACCTTGTCCAGCGCCTCGACAATACGCCCGACGCAGGTATCCAGTGCTTCGACTGCCTTGACCGCCGCCTCGAACACGCCGGTGTGGCCGACCATGTCGCCGTTGGCGTAGTTGACCACGATCACGTCGAAACGCTGCTGCTCGATGGCTTCGACGATGCGATCGGTCACCTCCGGCGCGTTCATCTCGGGCTGCAGGTCATAGGTGGCGACCTTTGGCGATGGGATGAGGATACGCTCTTCGCCTTCGAACGGCTCTTCGCGGCCCCCCGAGAAGAAGAAGGTGACGTGGGCGTACTTTTCGGTCTCGGCGATACGCAGCTGGGTCTTGCCGTTTTTAGCCAGGTATTCGCCCAATACGTTGTTCAGGCTGGACGGCGCAAAGGCTGCCGGTGCCGGGATCTTCGCCGAATACTGGGTCAGGCCGATGTAGGCCGCCATTTTTGGCAGGCGGGCCCGGGCGAACTCAGTGAAGTCCGGCTCGACGAATGCACGCGACAGCTCGCGGGCGCGGTCGGCGCGGAAGTTCATGAAGATCACGGCATCGCCGTCTTCGACCTTGACTGCTTCACCGATGCGCGTGGCTTTGACGAATTCATCGCTTTCATCACGCGCATAGGCCGCTTCGAGGCCAGCCAGGGCGGTATCGGCGGTGTACTCGGCAGCGCTGTCGACGATCAGGTTGTAGGCGGCGCTAACGCGGTCCCAACGGTTGTCGCGGTCCATGGCGTAGTAGCGGCCGATCAGGCTGGCGATGCGGCCCTTGCCCAGCTTGGCGAAGGTGGCATCGAGCAGTTCGATGGAGGATTGCGCACTGCGTGGCGGCGTGTCGCGGCCATCGAGGAAGGCGTGCAGGTAGACCTTTTGTGCACCCCGTTGCGCGGCCAGTTCGGCCATGGCAGCCAGGTGGTCCTGGTGGCTGTGTACGCCGCCATCGGACAGCAGGCCAAGGATGTGCACGGCCTTGCCGGCGCCGACAGCCTTGTCCACGGCACCGGTGAGCACCGGGTTGGTGAAGAACTCGCCGTCACGGATGGCCTTGGTCACCCGGGTGAAATCCTGGTACACGACACGGCCTGCGCCGAGGTTCATGTGGCCGACTTCAGAGTTGCCCATCTGCCCGTCCGGCAGGCCGACATCCATGCCAGAGCCGGAAATCAGGCCATGCGGCTGGGTGGCGCGCAGGCGATCATAGACCGGCGTATTGGCGGCAAAGATGGCGTTGTGTTCGGGGATTTCGCTGTGGCCGAAGCCATCCAGGATAATCAGGACCAGGGGTTTGGGCGTACTCGTCATCAATCAAACTCACGGTTGTTCAAAGATGATAAAGAAACGCATTTTAGGGCAAATGCGCCACCCACGGCGAATATTCGTCCCATTCCCCCGACCGGCGCACCTGTGTTAGCAACATGAAGGTGGTTTTGTGGCCGGCCCATCGGGCTTTGGTGGCACCAAGGGGCTGTGTATACTGGCCGGCATTTTCAATCGCCTGGAACACCGCTGATGGTTGCTCACCTGATTCAATTCGCGACAGATCACTACATCCTGGTTGCGATCTTCCTCATTCTGCTGGTCCTGCTGCTGGTCAACGAAATCCGCCGTGGCGGCCAGAGCCTGAGCAATGGCCAGCTGACGGCGCTGGTCAATGCCGAGAAAGCGCTGGTGGTCGACATTCGCCCGGCCAAGGAATACTCCGCCGGCCACATTGTCGGTGCGCTGAACATCCCGCAGGACAAGCTGGTCAACCGCATGAGCGAGCTGGACAAGCACAAAGAGAAGACCCTGATCGTTGTCGACGCGATGGGCCAGCAGTCTGGCACCATCTGCCGTGAGCTGCTTAAAGCTGGTTACAACGCGGCCAAACTGAGCGGTGGCGTTTCCAGCTGGAAAGCCGATAACCTGCCCCTGGTGAAGTGATATGAAGCCCGTCATCGTCTATTCCAGCGACTACTGCCCTTACTGTATGCGCGCCAAGTACCTGCTTGAGAGCAAGGGCGTGGCCTTCGAGGAAATCAAGGTCGACGGCAAGCCGCAGGTTCGTGCCGAGATGAGCCAAAAGGCCGGCCGTACTTCGGTGCCGCAGATCTGGATCGGCAGCACCCATGTCGGTGGATGCGATGACCTTTATGCCCTGGAGCGCGCCGGCAAGCTCGACGCGCTGCTGGCGGCCTGATTTGCACTGCATTCAAAACATTAGGATAAGGACCTGCCATGACTGACCAACAGACCAACGGCGCTGCTGCCGAAGACAACAGCCCTCAGTTCTCCCTGCAGCGTATTTATGTGCGCGACCTGTCGTTCGAGGCCCCGAAAAGCCCGCAGATCTTCCGTCAGACCTGGGAGCCGAGTGTTGCCCTGGACCTGAACACCAAGCAGAAAGCCCTGGAAGGTGACTTCCACGAGGTGGTGTTGACCCTGTCGGTTACCGTCAAGAACGGTGACGAAGTGGCCTTCATCGCTGAAGTGCAGCAGGCGGGTATCTTCCTGATCGCCAACCTCGATGCGCCTTCGATGAGCCACACCCTGGGTGCGTTCTGCCCGAACATCCTGTTCCCGTACGCCCGTGAGGCCCTGGACAGCCTGGTAACCCGCGGTTCGTTCCCGGCCCTGATGTTGTCGCCAGTCAACTTCGATGCCCTGTACGCGCAAGAAATGCAGCGCATGCAGGAAGCTGGCGAAGCACCGACTGTGCAGTAAGTTTGCTGTATTGAAAAAGCGCCTCTCGGGGCGCTTTTTTGTTGTCCGGCCCAATCGCCGGCAAGCCAGCTCCCACAGGGGGCACGCCTGGCCGATGGTTTGCGAGCAAGGCAGTGGATCCCACAAGAGCGGTCCAGGTTTCATGGCTGGTGGGTCTCTGTGGGAGCTGGCTTGCCGGCGATAGGGCCAGTGCAGGCACTCAATCAGCTCCCGGCAAACCCATTCTGCCGCCAAGCTTCATACACGGTCACCGCCACGGTATTGGACAGGTTCAGGCTGCGGCACCCTGGCCGCATCGGCAGGCGCAGGCGTTGTTCGGCCGGCAGGCTGTCCAGCACCTCGGCCGGCAAGCCACGGCTCTCGGGCCCGAACAGGAAGGCATCGCCCGGTTGGTAGGCCACTTCATGGAACGGGTGCGAGCCCTTGGTGGTGAAGGCGAACAGCCGCGGGTTGCCAAGGCTTTCCAGGCATCCGGCCAGGCTCTCGTGGCGTTTGAGCGTGGCATACTCGTGGTAGTCCAGCCCCGCACGGCGCAGGCGCTTGTCATCCAGTTCGAAGCTGATGGGCTCGATCAGGTGCAGGTTGCAGCCGCTGTTGGCGCATAGGCGAATGATGTTGCCGGTATTTGGCGGAATTTCTGGTTGAAAAAGGATGACGTGAAACATGCACGGCTCCAAGCGTGAAGATGATGGGCATTCTACCCCTGAACCGGACGTGCGTTCGAAGGCGTTCCCGCGGGTGATGCTGTCCCTGGCGATTGTTGGCTTGATGGTGGGGTTGATGATTGGCCGCCTGACCACGCCCGACGAGCGTCAGTTGCAACAGGTAGAGGTGGTGCAGGATGGCCTGGAGCTGTGGTTCAACGCAGAGCCGCAACTGCATGGCGAGAATGTGCAGGGTACCGTTGCGCTGCTGTTCCAAGCTCAGGGCAAGGCTCAGCACGGGCAGTTGAGCTTGCAGGGCAAGCCGGTCAGCTGGCGGGTGCAGCAAAGCGATAAAGGCTTGTTGCTGACGGTGGTGGCTGCGCGCGCCCTGCGTGGCGAGTGGGCCGGTGCAGAGGACGCTGGGCGCTGGCGAGTGCAGGTGAAACTGCACGAATAAAAGAGGGGATATCCCGGCCTGCCTGTACCAGGGTCCCCAAAACTTGTGTCACTACGAATAAAAGAGGGGTTCACCCGGCCTGCCTGTACCAGGGCCCCCGAAACTGGAGATGTATTAGCTATTGCAGGGGGCGTGCCAGTTTTGCAAAGCCCGTGAATGCTGAGCTTTGAGGGGGATTTGGCCGGGTTTTGAGGGGATTTGTGCCTTGCTGAGGTGCGTCGGGCACAGGAACGGTGCATCGGAAGGCTGAAATGGCTGGGGCCGCAACGCGGCCCCAGCGATCTTACGGCTTAACCCGGAACTCAGTGCTCGTCACCTTCCTCATCATCCCCACCCGCCACATTCATCCCCAGCTCCTTGATCTTGCGCGTCAGGGTATTGCGCCCCCAGCCCAGCAGCAGCGCCGCATCCCGACGCCGCCCGGCGGTGTGCTTGAGCGCCGTCTCGATCATGATCCGTTCAAAGCTCGGTACTGCGCTGTCCAGCAGGTTCGACTGCCCGCGCGCCAACGCCTGGTCGGCCCACTGGCGCAGTGCCTGCTCCCAGTTGGTGACCGGCGCAGCGTCCTGGGGCAGGTTCAGCAGTTCGGGCGGCAGGTCGCCGATCAGCACCTCACGGCTGGAGGCCATGACGGTGATCCAGCGGCAGGTGTTCTCCATCTGTCGTACGTTGCCTGGCCAAGGCAGGTTGCGAATGAACTCTTCGGTTTCCGGCTTGAGGATCTTCGGCTCCACCGCCAGCTCTTGGGCGGCGCGGGCGAGGAAGTGGCGGGCCAGGGCGGGGATGTCCTCGCGGCGGTCGGCCAACCGCGGGATGTGGATGCGGATCACGTTCAGGCGGTGAAACAAGTCCTCACGGAACTTGCCGGCTTGCACCAGCGACTCCAGGTTCTGGTGAGTGGCGGCAATGATGCGCACATCGACCTTGACCGGCACATGGCCGCCAACGCGATAAAACTCGCCATCAGCCAGCACCCGCAGCAAGCGGGTTTGGGTGTCGGCGGGCATGTCGCCGATTTCGTCGAGGAACAAGGTGCCGCCATCGGCCTGCTCGAAACGGCCCCGGCGCAGGTTGGCGGCACCGGTGAAGGCGCCTTTCTCATGGCCGAACAGCTCGGACTCCATCAGGTCCTTGGGGATGGCGGCCATGTTCAGGGCAATGAACGGTGCAGCCGCACGCGGGCTGTGGCGGTGCAGGGCATGCGCCACCAGCTCCTTGCCGGTACCCGATTCGCCGTTGATCAGCACGGTGATGTTGGAGTGGCTGAGGCGGCCGATGGCGCGGAACACCTCCTGCATCGCCGGTGCTTCACCGATGATTTCCGGGGTGCGCGCCAGGTTCTGCGGCACGTCCAGCCCTTGTTGCTCCTGGGCATGCTGGTTGGCGCGCTTGACCAGCGAGACCGCCTCGTCCACGTCGAATGGCTTGGGCAGGTATTCGAAGGCACCGCCCTGGTACGACGCCACGGCGCTGTCCAGGTCGGAATGGGCCGTCATGATGATGACCGGCAGGCGTGGGTGCTGCTCACGGATCTGCGCCAGCAGGTCGAGGCCACTGGTGCCGGGCATACGGATGTCGGAAATGATCACGTCTGGTTGCTGGCGTGCCAGGCGGCCCATCACGCCGTCGGCGCTGTCGAAGCTCTGGGTGGTCATGCCTTCCTGTTGCAGGGCTTTTTCCAGGACCCAGCGGATGGAGCGATCATCGTCGACGATCCATACGGTTTCACTTCGGCTCATGAGGCGGTGGCTCCTTGTTCCAGGGGCAGGTAGATCGAGAAGGCTGTGTGGCCTGCATGGCTTTCACACTCGATCAGGCCCTGGTGCTGGCTGATGATGTTCTGGGTAATGGCCAAGCCCAGCCCGGTACCGTCCGGGCGGCCGCTGACCATGGGATAGAAGAGGGTGTCCTGCAGTTCAGCCGGGATGCCTGGGCCGTTGTCGATGATTTCGACCCGTGCCACCAGGCGGTGGCGTACATGGCCGATGGTGAACTGGCGCAGGGCACGGCTGCGCAGCGTGATGCGGCCCAGGCGCAGTTCGTTCTGCGAGCTGATCGCCTGCATGGCGTTGCGCACGATGTTGAGCACGGCCTGGATCATCTGCTCACGGTCGATCAGCACGTCCGGCAGGCTTGGGTCGTAATCGCGCACCAAAGTGATGCAGCCTTGGCTTTCGGCATCCACCAGGCTGCAAACTCGTTCCAGCACTTCGTGGATATTGGTCATGGCCAGCGACGGCAGCTTGTTCGAGCCGAGCATGCGGTCGACCAGATTACGCAGGCGGTCGGCCTCTTCGATGATGACGTTGGTGTAGTCGCGCAGGCCTTCCTCGGGCAGTTCACGCGCCAGCAGTTGGGCTGCGCCGCGGATGCCGCCGAGCGGGTTCTTGATTTCGTGGGCCAGGCCGCGCACCAGCATCTTGGTGGTTTCCTGCTTGCTCAGCTGGGCTTCTTCTTTGGTGATGCGCAGTAGTCGGTCACGCGGGTGCACCTCCAGCAGCAGCAAGGTCTTGCCCTGGTGCAGGATCGGTGTGACGGCGTAGTCGACAGTGATGGTTTGCCCGGTCAGCGAGGTCAGCTGCGCTTCGCGCTTGGTGAACGGGTGCGCCTGCTCCACCGCCTGGCGCAGCGAGCTGAGGGCCTCGGTCGACTCGGTGAACAGTTCGCTGATGAATTGCCCATGGCTGCGCTGGCCACTGACCGCCAGCAGCATTTCCGCAGCCGGGTTCATGTACTCCAGGCGCAGCTCGGCGTTGAGCAGTAACGTGGCAGTGGTCAGGTTGTCCAGGAGCAGACGGTGCTGTGCATCGCTGATGGTCATAAGGCGTCGTTGACCTCTTTTGGCGCTTGCCTGGCACTGCTTTGGCCAGGGCCGGGCGCGGGATAGATCCGCTGATGCGCGTTTCTCTACAAGAAAATGCAAGAAACAAACCAAAGCTCCGAAAAGAAGCGAGATTTGCCGAGAAAGGCCTGAATCTGCGCTGATTCGGATCAAAAGGTCTGGGTGAAACGTTTCATGTGAACCAGATTGGGGAGCAAATAGGAGCACGGCGTTCAGTTGTGCACCAAGATAGAGCATAGCGTGGCAAGGATGGTTTCTGTGGCGCTATTTGGCGCAGAAACGAAAACGGCCTCCCGAAGGAGGCCGTCTTGATCATGTCATCGGCGCGAGGCGCCGATCAGATCAGCAGCTGTAGTACAGCTCGTATTCCAGCGGGTGCACGAAGGTGCGGACCTTGATCTCTTCTTCGCTCTTCAGTTCGATGAAGGCATCGATGAAGTCGTCGGAGAACACGCCGCCCTTGGTCAGGAACGCACGGCCTTTATCCAGCTCTTCCAGAGCTTCTTTCAGGCTACCGCAAACCTGCGGGATGTCCTTGGCCTCTTCCGGCGGCAGGTCGTACAGGTTCTTGTCGGCAGCGTCGCCTGGGTGGATCTTGTTCTGGATACCATCCAGACCGGCCATCAGCAGGGCTGCGAAGGCCAGGTACGGGTTGGCCGATGGGTCCGGGAAGCGTGCTTCGATACGGCGGGCTTTCGGGCTGCCGACGTAAGGAATACGGATCGAGGCGGAACGGTTGCGAGCCGAATATGCCAGCATTACCGGGGCTTCGAAGCCTGGGACCAGACGCTTGTAGGAGTTGGTCGACGGGTTGGTGAAGCCGTTCAGGGCCTTACCGTGCTTGATGATGCCGCCGATGAAGTACAGGGCGGTGTCGGACAGGCCGGCATAGCCTTCACCGGAGAAGGTGTTCTTGCCGTCTTTCCAGATCGACATGTGCACGTGCATGCCCGAGCCGTTGTCGCCGTACAGTGGCTTCGGCATGAAGGTGGCGGTACGGCCATAAGCGTCGGCAACGTTGTGCACGACGTATTTCAGGGCCTGTACTTCGTCAGCCTTCTTCACCAGGGTGTTGAACTTGACGCCGATTTCGTTCTGGCCGGCAGTTGCCACTTCGTGGTGGTGAACTTCAACGGTCTGGCCCATTTCTTCCAGTGCGTTGCACATGGCAGTACGGATTTCGTGGTCGTGGTCGAACGGCGGAACCGGGAAGTAGCCGCCTTTCACGCCCGGACGGTGGCCTTTGTTGCCGCCTTCCACGTCAGCGCCGGTCATCCACGAGCCTTGCTCGGAGAAGATCTTGAACATCGAACCGGAGATATCCGAGTGGAACTTCACTTCGTCGAAGATGAAGAACTCAGGCTCTGGACCGGCGAACACGGTGTCACCGATGCCGGTGCTCTTCAGGTACTCTTCGGCGCGCTTGGCGATCGCACGTGGGTCGCGATCGTAGCCCTGCATGCTCGACGGGTCGACGATGTCGCAGGTGATGATCAGGGTAGGTTCTTCAGTGAACGGGTCCAGTACGGCAGTGTCGTCGACCGGCATCAGGATCATGTCGGAAGCTTCGATACCTTTCCAGCCAGCGATGGAGGAGCCGTCGAACATCTTGCCGACTTCGAAGAAGTCGTCTTCCAGCGCATCACGCGACGGCATGGTCACGTGGTGCTGAATGCCTTTGGTGTCCGTGAAACGCAGATCAATCCACTTGACGTCATGATCTTTGATGAGTTGAACCGACTTCGACATGTTGTCCTCCGGATGGTCTAGAGCGCGGTGGGCCGCTGCCCTGGAAAAAGGGTGTTGCCGGGCGCGGATAGTCGGCCAAGCTTACCTGCCTCACAAGGGAGCAAATTGCATGCCAGTGCCCGAAAATGGCGAGTGCGGGATAAAAGGGGGCGTTTGCGGGCATTTGGCGGTGGGTTGGGCTGGAAAAGTGCACTCTTACGAGGCGAGTTTTCGATTGTTCGCACCAATGTGGTGCATGTCTTGAGTTGTGCGGCGCCTGTGAGACCGAGCGCCGCCCGCGCGGCGCTTCGCGGGGCAAGCCCGCTCCCACATTTGTTTCGGGCCAGTCTCTCCTGCCACATTGGCGCGCGTACCCTTGTTTGCCCCATTCGATATCGCGTCGAACACCAAGGGGCTGCGCGCCAATGGAAACAGGAATAATTGGCCCGAAACAAATGTGGGAGCGGGCTTGCCCTGCGAAGCGCCGCGCGGGCGGCGCTCGGTCTCACAGGAGCCGCAAATCCCGCCTCGTACATTGTTTCAGGGCCAGTCTCTCCCGCCACATTGGCGCGCGCACCCTTGTTTGCCCCATTCGATATCGCGTCGAACACCAAGGGGCCGCGCGCCAATGGAAACAGGAATAATTGGCCCGAAACAAATGTGGGAGCGGGCTTGCCCCGCGAAGCGCCGCGCGGGCGGCGCTCGGTCTTACAGGCGCCGCAAATCCCGCCTGGTACATTGTTTCGGGGCCAGTCTCTCCTGCCACCATTGGCGCGCGTACCCTTGTTTGCCCCATTCGATATCGCGTCGAACACCAAGGGGCCGCGCGCCAATGGAAACAGGAATAATTGGCCCGAAACAAATGTGGGAGCGGGCTTGCCCCGCGAAGCGCCGCGCGGGCGGCGCTCGGTCTTACAGGCGCCGCAAATCCCGCCTGGTACATTGTTTCGGGGCCAGTCTCTCCTGCCACCATTGGCGCGCGTACCCTTGTTTGCCCCATTCGATATCGCGTCGAACACCAAGGGGCCGCGCGCCAATGGAAACAGGAATAATTGGCCCGAAACAAATGTGGGAGCGGGCTTGCCCCGCGAAGCGCCGCGCGGGCGGCGCTCGGTCTCACAGGCGCCGCAAATCCCGCCTCGTACATTTATCTGAAAGCTTCTGATCAAAAGTTGGTCAAATCCTGAGCAATTTCCGATATAATTCGCGCCCCTCATTTTCGGCAGGCCCTGCGCGCGCTGTTAACCAATGAAACTTATCGTCAAAGTCTTCCCAGAAATCACCATCAAGAGCCGGCCGGTGCGCAAGCGCTTCATCCGCCAGCTCGGCAAGAACATCCGCAACGTGCTCAAGGATCTCGACCCTGAGCTCGCGGTCGACGGTGTCTGGGACAATCTCGAAGTGGTCACCCGCATCGAGGACGAAAAGATCCAGCGCGAAATCATCGAACGCCTCACCTGCACCCCAGGTATTACCCACTTCCTGCAGGTAGAGGAATACCCGCTGGGTGACTTCGACGACATCGTCGCCAAGTGCAAGCAGCACTTCGGTCACCTGCTGGCCGGCAAGCACTTCGCGGTGCGTTGCAAACGTGGTGGCCACCACGATTTCACCTCGATGGACGTCGACCGCTACGTCGGCAGCCAGCTGCGCCAGCAATGCGGCGCCGCCGGCATCGAGCTGAAAAACCCGGAAGTGTTGGTGCGTATCGAAATTCGTAACCAGCGCCTGTATGTGATCCACAGCCAGCACAACGGCATCGGCGGCTATCCGCTGGGTGCCCTGGAGCAGACCCTGGTGCTGATGTCCGGTGGCTTCGACTCCACCGTGGCGGCCTACCAGATGATGCGCCGCGGCCTGATGACCCACTTCTGCTTCTTCAACCTCGGCGGCCGTGCCCACGAGCTGGGCGTGATGGAAG
This sequence comes from Pseudomonas sp. Leaf58, assembly GCF_003627215.1. Lineage (NCBI taxonomy): Bacteria > Pseudomonadati > Pseudomonadota > Gammaproteobacteria > Pseudomonadales > Pseudomonadaceae > Pseudomonas > Pseudomonas sp. Leaf58. The sequence goes on along the minus strand of NZ_CP032677.1, from coordinate 5,019,263 downwards.
TCGCCCACTACCTGTGGAAAAAGTACGGTAGCAGCCAGCGCGTGCTGTTCATCAGCGTGCCGTTCGAGGAAGTGGTCGGCGAGATCCTCAACAAGGTCGACAACAGTTACATGGGCGTGACCCTCAAGCGCATGATGCTGCGCGGCGCCGCGCACATGGCCGACCGGCTGCAGATCGAAGCGCTGGTGACCGGCGAGGCGATTTCCCAGGTGTCCAGCCAGACCCTGCCGAACCTGTCGATCATCGACTCGGCCACCGACAAGCTGGTGTTGCGCCCGCTGCTGGCCAGCCACAAGCAGGACATCATCGACCAGGCCACCGAAATCGGCACCGCCGACTTCGCCAAGCACATGCCTGAATACTGCGGCGTGATCTCGGTAAACCCGACCACCCACGCCAAGCGTCACCGCATGGAGCATGAAGAGAAGCAGTTCGACATGGCGGTGCTGGAGCGCGCCCTGGAGCGTGCCAAGTTCATCTCCATCGACCATGTGATCGACGAGCTGGGCAAGGACATCGAAGTCGAGGAAGTGGCCGAGGCGCTGCCAGGCCAGATCGTCATCGACATTCGTCACCCCGATGCCCAGGAAGACGAACCCTTGGCACTGGAAGGTATCGAAGTCCAGGCCATGCCGTTCTACGCCATCAACAGCAAGTTCAAGCACCTGGACCCTACGCGCCAGTACTTGCTGTATTGCGACAAAGGTGTGATGAGCCGTTTGCACGCACACCATCTGCTCAGTGAGGGACATGCCAATGTGCGTGTTTATCGTCCGACATAAGACGCCGGGGCTGTATGGCGGCAGTATCCGCCATCGCCCTCCCGACCGCCGGGCCCGCTGAGCCTTAAACAGTACATATTGGCCGCCTACACTGGGCGGCAACCGAATCCTCTGATCGAGATACACTTGTGATCGAAAATCTGCGTAACATCGCCATCATCGCCCACGTTGACCATGGTAAAACCACCCTGGTCGACAAACTCCTGCGTCAGTCCGGCACTCTGGAGCGTAACGAGCTCAACGACGAGCGCGTCATGGACTCCAACGACCAGGAAAAAGAGCGCGGTATTACCATTCTGGCGAAAAACACCGCCATTAACTGGAACGGCTACCACATCAACATCGTCGACACCCCCGGCCACGCCGACTTCGGTGGCGAAGTTGAGCGTGTAATGTCGATGGTCGACTCCGTGCTGCTGCTGGTCGACGCTCAAGACGGCCCGATGCCGCAAACCCGCTTCGTGACCAAGAAGGCCTTCGAAGCCGGCCTGAAGCCAATCGTCGTGATCAACAAGGTTGACCGCCCGGGCGCGCGTCCTGACTGGGTTCTGGACCAGATCTTCGACCTGTTCGACAACCTCGGCGCTACCGACGAGCAGCTGGACTTCAAAGTGGTCTACGCCTCGGCCCTGAACGGCATTGCCGGCCTGGACCACACCGAAATGGGCGAAGACATGACTGCCCTGTACCAGGCGGTCATCGACCACGTTCCAGCGCCAGCTGTTGACCGTGACGGCCCGTTCCAGATGCAGATCTCCGCACTGGACTACAACAGCTTCCTGGGTGTTATCGGTGTTGGCCGTATTGCCCGTGGTCGCATCAAGCCGAACACCCCGGTTGTCGCCATCGACGCTGACGGCAAGAAGCGTAACGGCCGTATCCTCAAGCTGATGGGCCACCACGGCCTGCACCGCGTCGACGTCGAAGAAGCCCAGGCTGGCGACATCGTCTGCATCAGCGGTTTCGACGAGCTGTTCATCTCCGACACCCTGTGCGACCCGACTGCCGTTGAAGCGATGAAGCCGCTGACTGTTGACGAGCCTACCGTTTCGATGACCTTCCAGGTCAACGACTCGCCGTTCTGCGGCAAGGAAGGCAAGTTCGTCACCAGCCGTAACATCAAGGACCGTCTGGACAAAGAGCTGCTGTACAACGTTGCCCTGCGCGTTGAAGAAACCGACTCCCCAGACAAGTTCAAGGTCTCGGGCCGTGGCGAGCTGCACCTCTCGGTACTGATCGAAACCATGCGTCGCGAAGGCTTCGAACTGGCCCTGGGCCGTCCGGAAGTGATCATCCGTGAAGTGGACGGCGTGAAGCAGGAACCGTTCGAAAACGTCACCATCGACATCCCTGAAGAAGCCCAGGGCAAAGTCATGGAAGAGATGGGCCTGCGTAAAGGCGACCTGACCAACATGGTCCCGGATGGCAAGGGCCGTGTACGCCTGGAATACAACATCCCGGCTCGTGGTCTGATCGGTTTCCGTAACCAGTTCCTGACCCTGACCAACGGTGCAGGCATCCTGACTTCGATCTTCGATCGCTACGACACCGTGAAGTCCGGCCACATGTCCGGCCGTCAGAACGGCGTACTGGTTTCGGTCGAAACCGGCAAGGCGCTGACCTACTCGCTGGAAACCCTGCAGGCTCGCGGCAAGCTGTTCGTTGAACACGGCCAGGAGATCTACAACGGTCAGATCATCGGCCAGAACAGCCGCGACAACGACCTGGGCGTCAACCCTACCAAGGGCAAGAAGCTCGACAACATGCGTGCTTCGGGTAAAGACGAAGTTATCGCCCTGGTTCCACCTGTTCGCTTCACCCTGGAACAGGCTCTGGAATACATCCAGGAAGACGAGCTGTGCGAAGTAACGCCGAAGTCCATCCGTCTTCGCAAGAAGATCCTGGACGAAAGCGAGCGTACCCGCGCTGCCAAGAAAGCCAAGAACAGCTGAGTTAGTTCTGGCTGAATGAAAACGCCCCCGGTCGAAAGGCCGGGGGCGTTTTTGTTTGCCTGCAGGAATTGCGTTGGCCTCTTCGCGGGCAGGCTAACGATCAGCGCCCAACCACCTTGGGCTTATAGGCACAATACCCCGGCCGCGGCCCGACCTTGGGGTGGTTGCGGCAGGTATCCGGGCGCTTGTCATAAATGGTGCACAGGCGGCTCTTGCGATCCAGGTACATGCAGTCATCGTTGCTCATCCGGGTCAGGGTGAAGATCCCCGACTTCTGGTTGAAGCGTTCGATGATGCCTTCCTTCTGCAGGCGTTTGGCGACGTTCTTCGGCGGTTCGTCTTTCTCGAACTCGTCCACTACGCCGATACGGATCAGATCCTTGATCTTCACCTCCACCGGCAGGGTGCAGCAGGTCGAATGGCAGCCATGGCACATGTTGCTGGTATAACGCTGCCAGGTCTCCAGGCGGTCGACTTCGGCGGCGGCGATCAGGGTCGTTTTCATCGTTATGGGGGTGGATCACGGTCTTGGGGCGCGCGATGATACCGGAATTGTTCAATTTATGAACAACCTTTTGACCGATTGCGTAAACGTACATGAAAACCACGAACCCAAGCTTTCGCTCCCGGTCGAAGCGTCTAGGCTGAACAATCTCCCTCCGCTTTCGTCAACTTGCCCGAGGATGCCGCATGTCCCAGGAACCCACAGCACGTGACGTCGAAGTCGCGGATTTTCGCGCCGCTGTACTGAACAAGCTGACCTACGCGGTCGGCAAGGACCCAGAGCATGCCTTCGACCATGACTGGTTCGAGGCCATTGCTCTGGCTGCGCGCGATCACATGGTCGACCACTGGATGGACCACACCCGGCAGGCTTACCGCCGTAGCCAGAAGCGGGTCTATTACCTTTCCCTCGAATTTCTCATCGGGCGCCTGCTGTACGACAGCCTGAGCAACCTGGGCCTGCTTGACATCGCCCGCGACGCGCTGGAAGGGCTGGATGTGGACCTGGAACGCATTCGCTTGCTCGAGCCGGATGCGGCGTTGGGCAACGGTGGCCTGGGCCGCCTGGCGGCGTGCTTCATGGAGAGCATGTCGACCCTGGGCATTGCTGCCCACGGTTATGGCATCCGCTACGAGCACGGGCTGTTTCGCCAGGCCGTGGTCGATGGCTGGCAGCAGGAGCAGACCGAGAACTGGCTGGACTTTGGCAACCCCTGGGAGTTTGAGCGCGCCGAGGTTATCTACCCGATCAGCTTTGGTGGCAGCGTCGAAACGGTGCACGACACCCACGGCCAGCCGCGCCAGGTGTGGTGGCCGGGCGAGACGGTACGGGCGGTGGCTTACGACACACCCGTGGTCGGCTGGCGCGGCGCCAGCGTCAATACCCTGCGCCTGTGGCGTGCGCGGGCGCTGGAAGAGCTGCACCTGGAGCGCTTCAATGCCGGTGACCACCTGGGCGCGGTAGCCGAGGTAGCACGGGCCGAGAGCATTTCCCGGGTACTGTACCCGGCCGACAGCACCGAGGCTGGCCAGGAACTGCGCTTGCGTCAGGAATACTTTTTCGTCTCGGCTTCGCTGCAGGACCTGCTACGCCGCCACCTGAACATGCATGACAACCTGCTCAATCTGCCGGACGCAGCGGCTATCCAGCTCAACGACACCCACCCCTCGATCGCTGTGGCCGAGTTGATGCGCCTGTTGGTCGACCAGCATGAAATCCCTTGGGATACCGCCTGGGAGCTGACGGTCGGCACACTGGCCTACACCAACCACACCTTGCTGCCCGAAGCCCTGGAAACCTGGCCGGTAGCGCTAATGGAGCGCATGCTGCCGCGGCACATGCAGATCATCTACCTGATCAACGCCTACCACATCGACGCGCTGCGGGCGAAAGGCCTGCACGACTTCGATGTGCTGCGGGCGGTGTCGTTGATCGAGGAAGACAATGGCCGCCGGGTGCGCATGGGCAACCTGGCGTTCCTCGGCTCGCACAGCGTCAATGGTGTGTCGGCGCTGCACAGCAAGTTGATGAAAAGCACGGTGTTCGCCGAGCTGCACAAGCTGTACCCGCAACGTATCAACAACAAGACCAACGGCATTACCTTCCGCCGCTGGTTGTACCAGGCCAATCCGCAACTGACCGAGATGCTGGTCGAGGCGCTGGGGCCAGAGCTCAAGGACGACCCCGAGGGGCGCCTGGCCGGCTTGGTGCCGTTCGCCGACAAGGCCGGCTTCCGCAAGCAGTTCGCGGCCCAGCGCCTGCACAGCAAACGTGCTCTGGCCAGCATCATCCAGGACCGTATTGGCGTCACGGTGAACCCTGAGGCGTTATTCGACGTACAGGTCAAGCGTATCCACGAGTACAAGCGCCAGTTGCTCAACCTGCTGCACACCGTGGCGCTGTACCAGGCCATACGCAACGACCCCGGCACCAACTGGGTGCCGCGGGTGAAGATTTTCGCCGGCAAGGCTGCGGCCAGTTACCACCAGGCCAAACTGATCATCAAGCTAGCCAACGACATTGCCCGGGTGGTGAACAACGACCCGACCGTGCGCGGCCTGCTGAAGGTGGTGTTCCTGCCCAACTACAACGTCAGCCTGGCGGAAAGCATCATCCCGGCGGCGGACCTTTCCGAGCAGATTTCCACCGCCGGCTACGAAGCCTCGGGTACCAGCAACATGAAGTTCGGCCTGAACGGCGCGCTGACCATTGGCACCCTGGATGGCGCCAATGTGGAGATGTGTGAGCAGGTGGGGGCCGACAACATGTTCATCTTCGGCCTTACCGCGCAGCAGGTAGAGGCGCGGCGACGTGCCGGGGACTTTGGCGCCAGTGCGGCGATTGCGGCGTCCAACCGCCTGAATGATGTGTTGCAGGCCATTCGCAGCGGTGTGTTCTCGTCGGACGATCCGTCGCGTTACAGTGCATTGATCGACGGGCTGGTAGCCCATGACCGCTTCCTGGTGTGTGCTGACTTCGATGCCTACTGGGATGCCCAGCGACGGGTCGAAGAGCTGTGGCATGCACCGCAGGATTGGTGGCGCATGGCGGTGCTGAACACGGCACGGATGGGCTGGTTCTCGTCGGACAGGACCATACGTGAGTATGCCAACGAGATCTGGAAGGCGTTGGACTGATGTAAGCCTGGCGGCCTCTTCGCGGGCCCGCCCGCGGCCACAAGGATCCCAGGTTCGGACCTTGTGGGAGCGGGCGTGCACGCGGATGGACCACAACCGGACCACCGGCCTGGCGCAGGCTGAACTACCGACCTATTGTGCCGTCTGAGAGCCGTGGCGAGTCTCATCACTCGCTAGCCCGCAACTCTCCCTGTAAACTGCGGGGGTTTTTAATCCCCACAATCCTTTCGGAGCCATACATGTCCCGCGTTACCCTGAGTCGCTATCTGATCGAGCAGACCCGCAGCAACAATACCCCTGCCGATCTGCGCTTCCTGATCGAAGTGGTGGCGCGTGCGTGCAAGGAAATCAGCCATCACGTGTCCAAAGGCGCCCTCGGCGGTGTGCTGGGCAGCATGGGCACGGAAAACGTGCAGGGCGAAGTCCAGAAGAAACTGGACGTTATTTCCAACGATATCCTGCTGGAAGCCAACGAGTGGGGCGGCCACCTGGCTGGCATGGCCTCCGAAGAAATGGACAATGCCTACCAGATCCCGGGCAAGTACCCGAAAGGCGCCTACCTGCTGGTGTTCGATCCACTGGACGGTTCGTCCAACATTGATGTCAACGTGTCAGTCGGCACCATCTTCTCGGTATTGCGTTGCCCTAACGAGTACCTGAGCCAGAACGAAACCCTGAACGAAAACGCCTTCCTGCAGCCGGGCACCCAGCAGGTCGCCGCCGGTTACGCCATCTACGGCCCGCAGACCATGCTGATCCTGACCCTGGGCAACGGCGTCAAGGGCTTCACCCTGGATCGCGAGCTGGGCAGCTTCGTCCTCACTCACGAAAACATTCGCGTACCGGAAAGCACTGCCGAGTTCGCCATCAACATGTCCAACCAGCGCCACTGGGAAGCCCCAGTACAGCGCTACGTGGGCGAACTGCTGGCAGGCGAGACCGGCCCGCTGAAAAAGAACTACAACATGCGCTGGATCGCCTCGATGGTGGCCGACGTGCACCGCATCCTGACCCGTGGCGGCCTGTTCATGTACCCACGTGACGCCCGCGAGCCGAGCAAGCCGGGCAAGCTGCGCCTGATGTACGAAGCCAACCCGATGTCGTTCATCATCGAACAGGCCGGCGGCGCCTCTACCGACGGTTACAATCGCATCCTCGACATCCAGCCAGAGGGCCTGCACCAGCGCGTGGCGGTCTTCCTCGGCTCGAAGGAAGAGGTCGAGCGCGCAACCGCCTATCACAAGGAGTAAATCATGCTCGCACCTTGGCAGCCGTTGCTGGAGTGGTGGTTCGGTTGGGGCACCAGTCCCCAGGCCGTGGCTGACGAGAAGAGCACGCTGTGGTTCGGCAAGCATCACGATGCCGAGGCTCAGGCGCTGTTTGGCGACTTGGTCGAGCATGCCCTGGCGGGTGGGCTCGACGAGTGGCAGCAAAGCCCGCAAGGCTGGCTGGGCCTGCTGATTTTGCTGGACCAGTTGCCGCGCATGCTCTACCGCGACACACCGCGGGCCTTCGAAGGCGACCGGCGTGCCCAGGTGGTGGCCATGCAGGGCCTGCAGAAGGGCTGGGATTACCAGCTGCTGCCGATCCAGCGGGTATTCGTGCTGCTGGTGCTTGAGCATGCCGAGGTGCTGGACTGGCAGAACCTGTGCGTCGAGCGCTACCGGGTGCTGCTGGACGAACAGCCAGAAGCCAATCGCCGGCTGTTCGAAGGCTTCCTCGACTATGCCGAACAGCACCAGCGGGTGATTGCCCGGTTCGGGCGCTTCCCGCACCGCAACCTGGTGCTGGAGCGGCCAAGTACCAGCGAGGAGATGGACTTTTTGCTAGAGCCTGGCTCGAGGTTCTAGTGCCCTCGGGGCCTGCTGTGCAGGCCGTCGCGACGCAAGGCCGCTCCTTCAGGGGGCGGCCTTTTGTTTGGGTCGGCTAATGCTTTGTGATTAATCGCACAGTAGTGGCCATCCGACCAATGGCGTAGGGGGAAAGGGGGGAGGGCAGGGAACCTGGGAGGGTTTTTTCCGTCGAAGGTCACTGCAGGCCACTCGCCTGTCTCATCTCTCCAGGAGTGTCCTTCATGTCTTTGCGTTCCCTCGCCCTGTTGTCGCTGTGCGTCGTCCTGACTGCCTGCAGCAAGATCAACCAGGAAAACTATTCCAAGATCAAGGCCGGTATGAACAAGGCCGAGGTCGAGCAGTTGCTCGGCACGCCGACCGAGTGCTCTGGCGCGCTGGGCATGAGCAGCTGCACTTGGGGGGACGAGAAGAGCTTCATTAGCGTGCAGTACGCGGCTGACAAGGTACTGATGTATTCAGGGCAGGGTCTCAAATGAGGCACCTGTACCTACTGATGGGGGTATGCCTGGCCTTACTGCTGGGCGGTTGTGCCGGTTCCGTACACGACCCGCTGGCGCCGAAAACTGCCGGCAACGTCGACCTCAAGCGCTACCAGGGCAAATGGTACGAGCTGGCGCGCTTGCCCATGCGCTACCAAGCGGGCTGCGAGCAGTCCGAGGCGCACTACAACCTTAGGGTGGATGGTAGCCTCGGTGTGCTAAACCGCTGCCGCACCATGGGTGACGAATGGCTGCGCGCCGAGGGGCACGCGAACATTCAGGAGCCGGGGCACACTGACAAGTTGTGGGTCGAGTTCGACAACTGGTTCACCAAGCTGGTGCCAGGCGTGGCCAAAGGCGAGTACTGGATACTGTATGTGGACGATCGCTACCGCACGGCAGTGGTCGGCAGCCCGGACCGTAAGCACTTGTGGATCCTGTCGCGCACGCCGACGCTACCGGCCTGGGAGCGCGAGAACCTGATGTCCAGGGCGCGCCAGCAGGGCTATGACACCAGTCGCTTGATCTGGCGTGCGTCGGACCAGCAGATCGTCAAGATGCATTGAGCTTTGGGGCCGCTGTGCGGCCCCGGCACACTTATCCCAAAAGCTGGTGCAACACCTCGGCAAACGCCCGTCCGCTTTCCTCCTGCTGCGCATGCCGCCCCTGGCGCACCACCCACTGTCCGTTGACCATCACATCCCGCACCTGGCGATCACCGCCGGCAAACAGCCAGCGGTTAAGAATGGCATCGCCTTCGGCCACGGCGATATAAGGGTCCTGCCCATCGAGCACCAGCCAGTCGGCGCGCTTGCCCACGGCCAGCTCCCCGACCGCCTGCCCCAATGCCTGCGCGCCGCCCGCCAGCGCGGCGTCATACAGCGTGCGCCCAACCATCGGCTGGTCGCCGCGATACAGGCGGTTACGCCGCTGATCGCGCAGCCGCTGGCCGTATTCCAGCCAGCGCAGCTCTTCTACCACGCTCAGCGACACGTGGCTGTCCGAGCCAATGCCCATACGCCCGCCCTGCGCCAGGAAGTCCACCGCCGGGAAAATCCCATCGCCCAGGTTGGCCTCGGTGGTCAGGCACAGGCCGGCTACCGCGCCGCTGCGGGCCATGGCGGTAACTTCATCCGGTTCGGCGTGGGTGGCATGCACCAAGCACCAGCGCGGGTCTACGTCCACATGCTCGTACAGCCACTGCAACGGGCGCATGCCGCTCCAGGCCAAGCAATCATCCACTTCCTTCTGCTGCTCGGCGATGTGGATATGCACCGGGCATTGCTTGTTGCTGGCTGCCAGTACCTCGGCGATCTGCCCTGGCGTCACCGCCCGCAACGAGTGGAAGCACACCCCCAGTTGCTGCGCAGGTTGCGCGGCCAGCAGTGGGGCCAGTTGCGCTTGCAGCTGCAGGTATTGCTCAGTGGAATTGATGAAGCGCCGCTGCCCCTCATTCGGGGCCTGGCCGCCAAACCCGGCATGGCTGTACAGCACCGGCAGCAAGGTCAGGCCAATGCCGCTGTCGGCTGCGGCCGCACTGATGCGGTGGGACAGTTCGGCCGGGTCGGCGTAGGCCTTGCCCGCCTGGTCGTGGTGCACATAGTGGAATTCGGCCACCGAGGTGTAGCCGGCCTTGAGCATCTCGATGTACAGCTGGCGGGCAATGACCTGCAGCTGCTCCGGGCTGATCTGCCCGACCAGGCGGTACATCAGGTCACGCCAGGTCCAGAAACTGTCGTTGGGGTTGCCGGCGACTTCCGCCAGCCCCGCCATGGCACGCTGAAAGGCATGCGAGTGCAGGTTGGGCATGCCGGGCAGCAGTGGGCCAGCCAGCCGCTCGGCGCCTTCGGCCGAAGCACCTGGCTCAATGCGGGCCACGTGGCCGTTGCTGGCGACCTCGATGCGGACATGGCTAGCCCAGCCTGTGGGCAGCAGGGCGCGTTCGGCGAAGTAGGCGGACATCGGTGAAAATCCTGTTATTGTTAACTTGTATATACATATACAGGCGTTTGCCTGCCGGGTAAACTGCGGCAAGCTACCGCTCATTCCATTTGCACAAGGATCCAACGCCGTGCCGACACCTCCTGTCTCCGCGCTGGTTGCCCAGATGGGCGAGGGCCCGGCGCCGCTGTACGCCCGGGTTAAACAAATGATCATCCAGCAGATCGACAACGGCAGTTGGCCGCCGCATCACCGGGTGCCCTCGGAGAGCGAGTTGGTCAGCCAGCTGGGCTTCAGCCGCATGACCATCAACCGCGCCCTGCGCGAACTTACCGCCGAAGGCCTGCTGGTGCGCATGCAGGGCGTAGGTACCTTCGTGGCTGAGCCCAAGGGCCGTTCAGCGTTGTTCGAAGTCAACAACATCGCCGACGAGATCGCCGCGCGTGGCCACCAGCATAGCTGCCAGGTGATTGTTCTCACCGAGGAAGCGGCCGGCTCCGAGCGGGCCCTGGCCCTGGACATGCGCGAAGGCCAGCGGGTGTTCCACTCGCTGATCGTGCATTTCGAGAACGGCGTGCCGGTGCAAATCGAGGACCGCTACGTCAACGCGGCGATTGCCCCCGAATACCTCAAGCAGGATTTCACCCGGCAGACGCCTTATGCCTACCTGTCCCAGGTGGCGCCACTGACCGAGGGCGAGCACGTGGTCGAGGCGATCCTGGCTGAACCGGAAGAATGCCGCCTGTTGCAGATCGAGCGGGGCGAGCCTTGCCTGCTGATCCGCCGGCGTACTTGGTCCGGCCGCCAGCCGGTGACCGCTGCGCGGCTGATCCACCCCGGTTCCCGTCATCGCCTGGAAGGACGTTTCAGTAAATGAGCCAGTTGCAGTTGTTGCGTGCGCAGGATTACCCGCGCATGCCGTGGAAGAACGGTGGCGGTTTCACCGAAGAAATTACCCGCGACAGTGGCGAGGGCCTGGACGGCTTTGGTTGGCGCCTGTCGATTGCCGATATCGAGGAGTCCGGCGGCTTTTCCACCTTCGCCGGCTATCAGCGGATTATCACCGTGTTGCAGGGCGACGGCATGCGCCTGCTGGTCGACGGCCAGGCCAGCCGGCCATTGCTGCCGTTCGATGCGTTTGCCTTCAGCGGCGAGAGCCAGGTTAGCTGCAAGCTACTGGGTGGGGCGATTCGCGATTTCAACTTGATCTATGCGCCGCAGCGTTATCGGGCGCGGCTGCAGTGGTTGGATGGCACCAGCCGGGTGTACAGCTCGGCTTCGACGGTGTTGTTGTTCGCGGCCAGTAATCAGGTCGAGGTGGGTATTGCTGGGCGCGAGACGCAGCGTTTGGGGTTGTATGATTGCCTGCGGCTGGAAGGCAACGACGCGTTGCTGGAGCTGGATGTGCAGGGAAGGTACTGCCTGATCGAACTGGCGCCGCGCTGAGGGTTCGCCTGGAAGTTTCTGTCGCCTGTGAGATCGAGCGCCGCCCGCGCGGCGCTCGATCTATGCATAACCACAAAACTCAAGCCATTCAGCGGAAAGGTCTAAATATTTTGGTTGTCCATGCTTGTACATACAAGTAAAGGTGTGTTTGTATATTGACCACGACATACCCGCCCGCGGACGACCGCAGAGGACCTTTCCCGTGACCGACAACAACAAATACCGTGACGTTGAAATCCGTGCCCCACGTGGCAACAAGCTGACCGCCAAAAGCTGGCTGACTGAAGCGCCACTGCGCATGCTGATGAACAACCTCGATCCACAGGTCGCGGAAAACCCGAAAGAACTGGTGGTGTACGGTGGTATCGGCCGCGCCGCACGCAACTGGGCCTGCTACGACAAGATCGTCGAGACCCTGACCCGCCTGGAAGACGATGAAACCCTGCTGGTGCAATCGGGCAAGCCGGTCGGCGTGTTCAAGACCCACAGCAACGCCCCGCGTGTGCTGATCGCCAACTCCAACCTGGTACCGCACTGGGCCAACTGGGAACACTTCAACGAACTGGACGCCAAGGGCCTGGCCATGTACGGCCAGATGACCGCCGGCAGCTGGATCTACATTGGTAGCCAGGGCATCGTCCAAGGCACCTACGAAACCTTCGTCGAAGCCGGTCGTCAGCACTACGGCGGCAGCCTGAAGGGCAAGTGGGTACTCACTGCCGGCCTGGGCGGCATGGGTGGCGCCCAGCCGCTGGCCGCCACCCTGGCTGGCGCCTGCTCGCTGAACATCGAATGCCAGCAGAGCCGCATCGACTTCCGCCTGGAAACCCGTTACGTCGACGAGCAGGCCACTGACCTCGACGACGCCCTGGCGCGCATCGCCAAGTACACCGCCGAAGGCAAGGCAATCTCCATCGCCCTGCACGGCAACGCCGCGGAAATCTTGCCAGAGCTGGTCAAACGTGGCGTGCGTCCGGACATGGTCACCGACCAGACCAGCGCCCACGACCCACTGAACGGCTACCTGCCGGCCGGCTGGACCTGGGAGCAGTACCGCGACCGCGCGCAGACCGAGCCGGCTGCAGTGGTCAAGGCCGCCAAGCAGTCGATGGCCGTGCACGTTCAAGCCATGCTCGACTTCCAGAAACAGGGCGTACCAACCTTCGACTACGGCAACAACATCCGCCAAATGGCCAAGGAAGAGGGCGTAGCCAATGCCTTCGACTTCCCAGGCTTCGTCCCGGCCTACATTCGCCCACTGTTCTGCCGTGGCGTCGGTCCGTTCCGCTGGGCGGCGCTGTCCGGTGAGGCCGAAGACATCTACAAAACCGACGCCAAGGTCAAGGAACTGATCCCCGACGACGCCCACTTGCACCGCTGGCTGGACATGGCCCGCGAGCGCATCAGCTTCCAGGGCCTGCCGGCACGTATCTGCTGGGTTGGCCTGGGCCTGCGCGCCAAGCTGGGCCTGGCGTTCAACGAAATGGTCCGCAGCGGTGAGCTGTCGGCGCCGGTGGTTATCGGCCGTGACCACCTGGACTCGGGCTCGGTATCCAGCCCTAACCGCGAAACCGAAGCCATGCGCGATGGTTCTGACGCTGTTTCCGACTGGCCGCTGCTCAATGCCCTGCTCAACACCGCAGGCGGCGCCACCTGGGTGTCGCTGCACCACGGCGGCGGTGTGGGCATGGGCTTCTCCCAGCACTCGGGCATGGTCATCGTCTGCGACGGTACCGATGAAGCCGCCGAGCGTATCGCCCGTGTGCTGACCAACGACCCAGGGACTGGCGTAATGCGCCATGCCGATGCCGGTTACGACATCGCCATCGACTGCGCCAAGGAGCAGGGCCTGGACCTGCCGATGATCACCGGCTGATCGCCACACTTTGGATCGCACCCCACAAGGGGTGATACTGAATAACAAGAAGGAGCGCGCAGGCACCCACGAACGGGCCTGCGGCTCCACGCGATTGGAGTAGCGAAGTGACCGAATTGACCCTTAAGCCAGGCACCCTGACCCTGGCTCAACTGCGCGCCATCCATGCTGCGCCTGTGCGCCTGAAACTGGATGCCAGCGCCGCCCCGGCCATCGACGCCAGCGTTGCCTGCGTCGAGCAGATCATAGCTGAAGACCGTACTGCCTACGGCATCAACACAGGCTTTGGCCTGCTGGCCTCGACCCGCATCGCCAGCCACGACCTGGAAAACCTGCAGCGCTCGCTGGTGCTGTCCCACGCCGCTGGTGTCGGCGCGCCGCTGGATGACGACCTGGTGCGGCTGATCATGGTGCTGAAGATCAACAGCCTCAGCCGCGGCTTCTCGGGCATCCGCCGCAAGGTGATCGACGCGCTGATCGCCCTGGTCAACGCCGAAGTCTACCCGCACATCCCGCTGAAAGGCTCGGTAGGCGCTTCCGGTGACCTCGCCCCCCTGGCGCACATGTCGCTGGTGCTGCTGGGCGAAGGCAAGGCCCGTTACAAAGGCCAGTGGCTGTCGGCCACCGAAGCCCTGGCCGTCGCCGGTCTCGAACCGTTGACCCTGGCCGCCAAAGAAGGCCTGGCCCTGCTCAACGGCACTCAGGCGTCCACCGCCTATGCCCTGCGTGGCCTGTTCCAGGGTGAAGACCTGTACGCCGCCGCCATCGCCTGCGGTGGCCTGAGCGTCGAAGCCGCCCTGGGCTCGCGTTCGCCGTTCGATGCGCGCATCCACGAAGTGCGTGGCCAGCGCGGCCAGATCGACACTGCTGCCTGCTTCCGTGACCTGCTGGGCGATTCCAGCGAAGTGTCGCTGTCGCACAAGAACTGCGACAAGGTTCAAGACCCGTACTCGCTGCGCTGTCAGCCGCAGGTCATGGGCGCCTGCCTGACCCAACTGCGCCAGGCCGCCGAGGTGCTGGGCATCGAAGCCAACGCTGTATCGGACAACCCGCTGGTGTTCGCTGCCGAAGGTGACGTGATCTCCGGCGGTAACTTCCACGCCGAACCGGTGGCCATGGCCGCCGACAACCTCGCCCTGGCCATCGCCGAAATCGGTTCGCTCAGCGAGCGCCGCATCTCGCTGATGATGGACAAGCACATGTCTCAGCTGCCGCCATTCCTGGTGGAAAACGGCGGGGTCAACTCGGGCTTCATGATCGCTCAGGTTACCGCCGCGGCCCTGGCCAGCGAGAACAAGGCCCTGTCGCACCCGCACAGCGTCGACAGCCTGCCAACCTCGGCCAACCAGGAAGACCACGTGTCGATGGCCCCGGCTGCTGGCAAGCGCCTGTGGGAAATGGCCGAGAACACCCGTGGCGTGCTGGCCATCGAATGGCTGGGTGCTTGCCAGGGCTTGGACCTGCGCAAGGGCCTGAAGACCTCAGCCAAGCTGGAGCAAGCGCGCAAGGCGCTGCGCAGCGAAGTGCCGCACTACGACCGTGACCGTTTCTTCGCGCCGGACATCGAAAAGGCCATGGAACTGTTGGCCAAGGGTAGCCTGACCGGTTTGCTGCCGGCCGGTGTGCTGCCAAGCCTGTAATGCCCCTTGGGGCCGCTGTGCGGCCCTTCGCGGGCCCGCCCGCTCCCGCAGGAGTACCGAAGCCTTCAAGGCTAGCGCTGTACCTGTAGGAGCGGGCGTGCCCGCGAATGGGCTGCAAGGCAGCCCCCTGATCTCACGACCACAAAAACAATTTAAGGACGTGACATGCAACAAACTCAAGGTCTAAAGCGTGGGCTAAATGCCCGCCACATCCGTTTCATGGCCCTCGGTTCCGCTATCGGTACCGGGCTTTTCTACGGCTCCGCTTCAGCCATTCAAATGGCCGGCCCGGCCGTGCTGCTGGCTTACCTGATCGGCGGTGCCGCCGTGTTCATGGTCATGCGCGCCCTCGGTGAGATGGCCGTGCATAACCCGGTGGCCGGCTCCTTCGGCCACTACGCCACTACCTACCTCGGCCCTATGGCCGGCTTCATCCTCGGTTGGACCTACGCCTTCGAGATGGTCATCGTGGCCATCGCCGACGTCACCGCCTTCGGTATCTACATGGGCTTCTGGTTCCCAGAGGTGGCCCGCTGGATCTGGGTGCTGGGCATCGTGTTCCTGATCGGTGGCCTCAACCTGTGCAACGTCAAGGTATTTGGCGAAATGGAATTCTGGCTGTCGTTGCTCAAGGTCGGCGCCATCGTGGCGATGATCCTGGCCGGCCTCGGCATCATGGCCTTCGGCTTCAGCCAGGTAGGCACCGGGCATGCCGTAGGTGTCAGCAACCTGTTCGACCACGGTGGCTTCATGCCCAATGGCGTCAGTGGCCTGATCGCCTCCTTTGCCGTGGTGATGTTCGCTTTCGGCGGCATCGAGATCATCGGTGTTACCGCCGGTGAGGCCAAGGACCCACAGCGCGTCATCCCCAAGGCGATCAACGCCGTGCCGCTGCGTATCCTGCTGTTCTACGTGCTCACCCTGTTCGTGCTGATGTGCCTGTACCCATGGCCGCAAATCGGTAGCCAGGGCAGCCCGTTCGTGCAGATCTTCAGCAACCTGGGCATTGGCTCTGCCGCCGCCGTGCTGAACATCGTGGTGATTTCCGCCGCCATCTCGGCCATCAACAGCGACATCTTCGGCGCCGGCCGCATGATGTACGGCCTGGCCCATCAAGGCCACGCCCCGCGCGGTTTCAGCAAGCTGTCGAAACACGGCGTGCCATGGATGACCGTGGTGGTGATGGGCGCTGCGCTGCTGATCGGCGTAGTGTTGAACTACCTGATCCCGGAGAACGTGTTCCTGCTGATCGCTTCTATCGCTACCTTCGCCACCGTGTGGGTGTGGCTGATGATCCTGGTCACTCAGGTGGCCATGCGCCGCAGCATGAGCCGTGAGCAAGTCGCCCAGTTGCAGTTCCCGGTACCGTTCTGGCCTTACGGCCCGGCCATGGCCATTGCGTTCATGGTGTTCATCTTTGGTGTGCTCGGTTACTTCCCGGATACCCAGGCGGCGTTGCTCGTCGGCGTGGTGTGGGTGGTGTTCCTGGTGGCGTCCTACCTGCTGTGGTGCAAGCCGCGTGCAGGGCAGTGCCAGCTGGCAGCGGAGCCGGCCGAGCTGCATCGCTAGTAAAGGAGATTACGCATGAGAACCCTCTGGCAGCACTGCCATGTGGCAACCATGGCCGAAGGCCGTTACTCGGCCATCGAGGACGCGGCCATCGTCACCCGGGCCGGGCTGATCGAGTGGATCGGCCCACGCGCCGAGCTGGCGCCGCTCGAGGCTGAGCGCACGGTGGACCTGGGCGGCGCCTGGGTCACCCCAGGGCTGATCGACTGCCACACCCACGCGGTGTTCGGCGGCAACCGCAGCGGTGAGTTCGAGCAGCGCCTGCAGGGTGTGAGCTATGCCGAAATCGCTGCGCAGGGCGGTGGCATCGCCAGCACCGTGCGGGCCACCCGCGCGGCCAGCGAGGATGAGTTGTTCGCCAGTGCCCGCCAGCGCGTTCAGGCGTTGATGCGCGATGGCGTGACCACCCTCGAGGTCAAGTCCGGCTACGGCCTGGACCTGGCCAACGAGCGCAAGATGTTGCGTGTGGCCCGACGCCTGGCCGACGAGCTGCCGCTGGCGGTGCGGACCACTTGCCTGGCCGCGCATGCCTTGCCGCCGGAGTACGTCGGCCGGGCCGATGACTATATCGCACACATCTGCGATGAAATGCTGCCGGCCCTGGCCGCCGAAGGCCTGGTGGATGCGGTGGATGCGTTCTGCGAACACCTGGCATTCTCCCCGACCCAGGTCGAGCGGTTGTTCATCAAGGCGCGTCAGCTGGGCCTGCCGGTCAAGCTGCACGCCGAACAGCTGTCGTCGCTGCACGGCTCCAGCCTGGCGGCGCGCTACCAGGCGTTGTCGGCCGACCACCTGGAGTTCATGACCGAGGAAGATGCCATCGCCATGGCTGCATCCGGCACGGTCGCCGTGCTGCTGCCGGGCGCCTTCTACTTCCTGCGCGAAACCCAACTGCCGCCGATGGACGCATTGCGCCGCCACGGGGTGAAGATCGCCCTGGCCAGCGACCTCAACCCTGGCACCTCGCCAGGGCTGTCGCTGCGGCTGATGCTGAACATGGGCTGTACCTGCTTCCGCATGACCCCGGAAGAAGCATTGGCTGGCGTCACGGTGCACGCCGCCACGGCGTTGGGCCTGGGCGACAGCCACGGTTCGCTGGAAGTGGGCAAGGTGGCCGACTTTGTCGCCTGGCAGATCGAACGCCCCGCCGACCTGGCCTATTGGCTGGGCGGCGACTTGCCCAAGCGCGTGGTGCGCAAGGGCCACGAGATTTCCAATTGAGTGAGGCACGATGGACAAGGTACTGAGTTTTCACCAGGGCCGCCTGCCGCTGCTGATCAGCATGCCGCATGCCGGCCTGAAACTGTCGCCGGCGGTGCGAGACGGGCTGGTCGACCAGGCGCGCAGCTTGCCGGACACCGACTGGCATATCCCGCAGCTGTATGACTTTGCCCGCGATATGGGGGCCAGCGTGGTAGCCGCGGAGTACTCGCGTTTCGTCATCGACCTGAACCGCCCGGATGATGACAAACCGTTGTACGCCGGCGCCACCACCGGCCTGTACCCGGCCACGCTGTTCGAGGGCGAGCCGTTGTTCAAGGACGGTATGGAACCCACGAGCGAGGAGCGCCAGGCGTACCTGGCGCAGATCTGGCGCCCTTATCACGACACCCTTCGCCGCGAGCTGGCCCGGCTACGTGAGCAGTTTGGCTACGCACTGTTGTGGGACGCCCATTCGATCCGCTCGTTGATCCCGCATCTGTTCGAAGGCAAGCTGCCGGACTTCAACCTGGGCACCTTCAACGGTGCCAGTTGCGACCCGCAACTGGCCGAGCGGTTGCAAGGTGCATGTGTGCAAGCGCAAGCGCAAGGCTACAGCCATGTACTCAACGGTCGCTTCAAGGGCGGGCATATCACCCGGCATTACGGCGACCCGGCCAACCATGTTCATGCCGTGCAGCTGGAGCTGGCGCAGAGTACCTACATGGAAGAGCGCGAGCCGTTCGCCTACCGTGAAGACTTGGCTCAGCCGACCCAGCAGGTATTGAAGCAGCTTCTGCAAACGCTGCTGGAGTGGGGCGCGGCGCGCTACGGGCGGTGAAGTTAGCCCATCAAAGTGGCGACGCGATGCAGGTCATCCGCGTCGCCATCCATTAGGCTCAGTGTTTGTTGACCTGCGCGATGGTGAGTTCGCGCAGTAGCTCCTGCTCTTCTTGGTCCTTGTCCATTTGCAAGCCCTGCTGCAAATTCAGCTCGTCCTGGAGCGAGTGATCCTTGCTGGCCAGCTCGAGCACCCGCAAACGGAAGCGCGCTTCTATTTCGGCAAAGCGGTCGGCATATTCGACGCGCAGGCGCGTGGTCCAGTCCGTATTCGCCAGCATGTAGTCGACGAGTACATCGCTCAGTTCACTTTTGCGGACCTTTTCCAGCACACTGGACAACTCATCGCGCGCCAGGTTTGCGGCCCCGCGAAAACGCATGCTGTCGGCGATCGGCAGGTCCAGTTCCTTCGCCAGTTCGCGCCGGTAGGCTAGGCGCACCGAGACCCGGTCACCTGAGCCAGTCCGCTGGTTGGCCAGTGTCTCCAGCTGTTCAATACGAAACAGCTGCAACAGGCGCCGTCGCAGTGCTTGCAGGGTATCGCCAGCGTCGATCAGCAGGCGCTGGCTCATCAGGTACAGTTCAATGTTGTTGAACTCCTGCAATGCGCCATCGTGACAGGTCTGCGAGCCGGTTTCCGGGTCGGGCAAGGCTTCGATGGCGATGCTCTCCATGATTGGGCGGTCTGTTTCGCTATTGGCTGCTGCCACCAGCATCAGGCGTACCCGCTCGCAGAAGCTGGCCCGGGTATTGGGGTCGACGAATGGCGCGGCATTGTGCAGACGGCCCACCAGGCGCAACAAGTCGCTACCTTCGAGCCTTTCCCAGCAGGCCTGCAAGGCCTCGTTCTGCGCGCCGTTGCCAAGCATCCAGTCTTCCAGCCTGGGCGTGTCGTCACCCAACAGCGGAAAGTGCGGGTGGTCGAGTGACCCTTCGCTCGAAGAATCGACGAACATCAGGTTGTCGGGGATATCCAGGGCGAAGGAGTAGCTGTGCTGGCTGTCCGAAAATGCGCGTACGCGCAGAATGGTTTCGTCCGGCAGCGGGTTGTCGAACAAGGCGATCGACGAAATTGGCATGGCGTTGTTCAAGTTCGACAGGATGTGCTCGGGTAATTGGCTGATGTTGTTGGCACTCAGGTCCAGCAGCTCCAGTGGCAGCAAGCTGTCGCACCAGCTCGGCCAGGCTTGCAGGTTCATGTTGGTCAGCGCAAGTGACTGCAGGTTGCTCGACAGCGACGTGGGTACTTGGTTGATGCTGCCCATCCGGTTGCCGGACAGGTCCAGCGAGTTCAGCTGTGGCAGCCTTGCGAAAATGTCTAGCATGGCCTGGTCGACTTCCAGCCCCATGTTGCGAAACTCCAGGTAGGTGAGTTGCGCAAGGCGAGCCAAGGCGGATGCCAGCGAAGGGGTGGCGGCCTGGTGCGCATCGATGGTCAACCGAGTGATGTTGGGGAACCGGCTGAGCAGTTCGTCAAGTTGTGAGGCGCTGCCCCGTAGTCGCGTCAAGGTCATTGCACGCACGCGCGGGCCGAAGAACGCGGGCAGCCGCCTGGGGAAATGCTCGATGGCCACGTCTTCGAGTTGCAGGCGCAGGTAGGACTGGCCCTGCTCCTGTTGGTCCCAGAATTGGCTGATCGCCGACTCGATACGCTGCCGGTCCGCCAGTGCTGCCTGGGTCAATGGGTTGCTTGAACTGGATGCCTGGGCCCAGCCATCGATCGCATCACGCATCTGTTGGCGCTCATCGCGAATGCGTGCCAGCTGTTCAGAAAGTGCCGCGGGCTGGTCCGTGGTGATGCCAGACGTGTCAACGCGCTCATTCAGCAGCAAGCGCTGCAGGTGGGTTTCATTGATGCTATTGCCTTCCAGGGAGATCACCGGTGGGGTGGCCAGCGTGTCGGCTTCATGAAGCAGGAACGAGGGCAACGACCGGAGATTGTTGTGGCGCAACGACAGATGGGTGATACGCGCCAGGGCATCGCTGCCAATCCCGATGGGCCATTGGGTCAGTTGCATGTGGTCCAGGCCCAGGTAATCCAGGGTCAATTCATGGAAACTTGGGCTGTTGCTCTGCGCCAGTCGGTTACCACTCAGGTCCAGGTATCTCAATTGGCGGAGCCCTGCCAACAGGTTCAGGTCGCTGTCGGAAAGCGCCATGTTCTGGTTGGTGATCACCAGCCGTTGCAGGCCTGGCAGTTGCTCGGTAATGGTAGGCACGCTGAACAGGAAGGACGACGGCGTGGCCCTGGGGTCATATGGCCGGCTGATTTCCAGCGATTCGAGCTGCGGCATCTGCCTGAGCAGGCGCTGCAGCAGGCGTTCGTTTTGCGCCCAGCCTGCAAGCGTTGTTGATGGCAGGTCGACCAGGCTAAGGCTGCGCACACGGGTGTTAAAGAAGTCCGGCAAAGTCAGTGGAATGTCAGCCAGTGGCACGCGGGCTACCCGTAGCTCCGCTGGATGCTGCGTGGTTTCATCCAAGGCGGTGTCGTACCAGTGCTGCATGATCGAATCGCGCAGGCTGTCATAGTCGCGGGCCGCCTGGTCGGTTGCCGGTGAGATGGCCTCGCTCCAATCGTCCAGCCTGCTTTGCAGCTCGTTGCGCCGCTCCAGCAGTGCCTGTAAATGTTCGAGTATCTGCAACTGGTTACGACCGCCGCTGGCAAGCGCCATCAACACCTGGTCTGCCGTCCGGCCGGTACGCGCGGCAAGCCCGGTGCGTTCAACGGCATCGAGCAGGGTCTGGCGGGTGACGCCTTGGGTCGCCGGGCCACCACCACTAAGCGGATAACCCAGGCGGCCATCGGCAAGGCGCATGGGCGAACGGTAGCCTGGGCGTATGGGCTGCATGCCCAGCACCTTCCGCAACTGCACCCGGGGCAGCAACGGGCTTTCCTGTACGCGTAACTGCAGCGCCCCCGGGGCGGTGACTTGCAGTTGTTCCATTGCCGCCGGTAGCGCCTCGTACAGTGCGGTATAGAGGCTTGGGTAGGCTGTGACCGCAGCACTGGCCAGGCTTTCATTGTGAACGATGTAGCCAGCGCGGGCATGGGTGATGGACGTGTACGGGCGAGCGTCCAGTGGGCCGATGCAATGTTCCTGGGCAGGCCAGCCCAGGCGCTGCAACAGCCGCAGCTTGGTCGCGGCGGGCCAGCCTGGCAGGCGCTCGAGCGTGTGCACGATCAACCGGTCGCTGTCCCAGTTTGGCACGCTGGACAGGTACAGCCCCTCATAGGCACGGGCAAGGCGGATCTGTTGCTGGTAGATGCGGACTTCCTCGCCAAGGCGCAGCGGCACCTTGCCGCTGCCGAGCATCTGCCGTTCGCGGGTGCTAACGCCGCGAGCGAGCTCATTGGCGACAGCGCGCGGAAGCTTCGGGTACCGCTGCAGGATCGCTTCGGCCCCCGGCGCCAGGTTGCTCGGCAAGCTAGCGTAAGCCCGAGAGTACGCGGCTGGCCGGGTGCTTGCCTCAGGCAGTTGGCGGATCGTTTCGTCCAACTTGAAGCGTTGCAAGGTGTCGTCCAGCAAGGCTGGCAGCCGTTGGCTTTCAGCTAGGGCACGGCGCAGCACGTCTTCGTCGGTGCCGCTGATGGCGAGCATCCGTTGCAACGTCGGCTCGTCGAAGTGCGCGCTCAAGTGGCCCATGCGACGCAGCAGTGCCATGCCCGACCAACTCAGCGGCTTATCGGTAACGTGTAGCCAGGCGCCGGCACCGTTATGCCGCACTGGCGGTGTGTAGCGGCGAGGGTTTTGCGGGTGTTGCAGGCGGTACTCGCCGGTGCTTGGCGCCTGTTCGACGATGTACTGATTGCCTTCCAGCACCAGCCATTGTCTGCCTTGGTGGTGGCGAAGGCCCAGCGCGTCCGGTTCAAGGTCGTCAGGCAGCACCTCGTGGCTCTGGTAGGGGGTAAGGTTGGCTTTCCACAAGCAGACCTGGCCATCGGGCATTTCGATGTCTTCCAGTTCCTCGATGAAAGAGGGCGTTTCCACTGGAATTCGCTCGATTTCCGGCTCTTCCACCTCCGCAGCTTCTGGGTCAGGGCCTTCCACCGCGCCACCCACTTCGCCGCCCCCTGCTTTCAGTGCTTTAGCCGCGGCGCTGAGGGCTGCCATGATCGCCACGTTTTCGATCACATCGACCAGGTAGCCGTAGGCGGTATCGCGCTCGTCGTTTTCCCAGGCTTCGATGCCCTCGTACACTTCATGGGCCAGTTGGGCTACGCACACGGCGAGCATCGCCTCGCCCAGCCCTGGCACGAAGAAACCGGCTATGTTCAGGGCCGTCAGCGCGCGGCTGGCCATTAGCTCGCGGTGGGCCTGGGCGGTACGCCGGTCGACGATTTCGGTTGGCGTGGCGTGAAACAGCACATCTTGTTCGTGGCGTTGGGCTTTCTGAAACGCCATGTGCCCCTGAAACGCGTGACTGAACGGCTGTGCGACCGGATGCAGCGTGGCATGTGGGTCCGGGACGCGCTCATGCACGCCGCGGGGGCTCCAGCCGAAAGGCATTAGCCGCTCTTCGAGGCGGGCGATTATCGTCGCCTTGTCGCGGTCGGCGATGTGTTTGTCCAGGTAGCCTATGTCGGCCAGCAGCCGGTCGCGCAACCCGGCCTGCAGCGTTACGTGGTCAGGGAACTCCTTGAGCGGCAGCGTATCGTCTTCCGGGATATACAGGGCCACTGCCTGAAGCCCATCGCTGTGCAGTGTGACGAGCACGACGCCGGTCAGTTCGGCCTCCCACAAGTGGAGCGCACTGAACGTTACCTGCGCGTTGGCTGCTGGGGCCTGCTCGAGTGGCGCGGCCAGGGCGGCGCTGTACAGCGTTTCGCTGATGTCGCCCTTGAGGCGGGCGAAATGCAGGGCTTGCTTGAACGCCGAAACCTCGGCTTGGCCCAGCGTCCGGTAAACGGCCAAAGCGGCTTCGTCGGCACTGAGCTGCGGCGTGGCTGGCGGGTAATAGATGGCATGGAGCAAATCATGGTAATTGCCACCGATGTCTAGCGTGCGGCATAAGCCGGCAAATGCCTCGGCAGGAATATCCACTGCGTTGGTGATGGGGACGGTGCCCATGAAGCGCCGGTGATCGAGGATGGCGGGCTTTTTCAGTGGGGCCTCGGGCGCGTCCATGCCATGCTCGGCAGCGGCATCCTGGTCGAAATTGTGCAGGGCGCAGTGCAGCAGCGAGCGGGTAGCTCGGTCGACGGCCTGGCGGCTGTCGATGGCGTTGCTGGTGTCGATCAGGCGCGGGTCGACCAAATAGGTACTGCGCACATCCACGGCCAGCCCGAATTGCTGCTGAATGGCTTGGCTCAGGGCTTCGATAGCGTAGGTTTGCAGGTCGGGTAGCTGTTCAAACAGGGTATGCACCTGCGCCTGGTGTTCGCGGTGGCGGGCATGTTCTGCCTGCCATGCACGCGCAATGTCCGGCTGTTGCTGGATCGCCGTCGTCAGCCAGGCCGGGGCCTGCTGCCCATTGCGCAGGGCGCGCAGGGTTTCTGTCGGGGCATGCTTCAGCCAGGTAGGCACCCTGCGCTCGAGGGTGGCGTAATGGATGCTAGGCGGTGTGGTGATTGCAGTTGGCACGGCGGGAGCCCTTGCTTGGTATGGGGCACGGGACTATCGCTGGCCTGTCTGCGGGGTAAGAGGTAGATATGTGTGCCCTCTGCGGGCCGACGCATCAGCGCGGACGGTGCTCAAAGCGCAATTCAGGTTTATGATGGCCCACGGCCGAACTTATCCTCACACGGAGTGCGCAATGCAGACCCTGTACCCGCAGATCAAACCCTACGCCCGGCACGATCTGGCCGTGGAAGCGCCGCATGTGCTGTATGTCGACGAAAGCGGCTCGCCAGAAGGTCTGCCGGTGGTGTTCATCCACGGTGGCCCCGGCGCCGGTTGCGATGCCCAGAGCCGTTGCTATTTCGACCCTACGCTGTATCGCATCATCACCTTCGATCAGCGCGGCTGTGGCCGCTCCACGCCGCACGCAAGCCTGGAGAACAACACCACCTGGCACTTGGTCGAGGACCTGGAACGTATCCGCGAGCACCTGGGGATAGACAAGTGGGTGTTGTTCGGCGGCTCGTGGGGCTCCACCCTGGCGCTGGCCTATGCCCAGACCCATCCTGAGCGGGTGCATGGCCTGATCCTGCGCGGTATCTTCCTGTGCCGCCCGCAGGAGATCCAGTGGTTCTACCAGGAAGGCGCCAGTCGCCTGTTCCCCGACTACTGGCAGGACTACATCGCACCAATCCCGCCAGAGGAGCGGGGCGACCTGGTCAAGGCTTTCCACAAGCGCCTGACCGGCAACGACCAGATCGCCCAGATGCACGCGGCCAAGGCCTGGTCCACCTGGGAAGGCCGTACCGCCACCCTGCGCCCCAACCCGCTGGTGGTCGACCGCTTCTCTGAGCCGCAGCGGGCCCTGTCGATCGCCCGTATCGAATGCCACTACTTCATGAACGATGCCTTCCTCGAGCCAGACCAGCTGATCCGCGACATGCCGAAAATCGCCCACCTGCCGGCGGTGATCGTGCACGGGCGCTATGATGTGATCTGCCCGCTGGACAACGCCTGGGCGCTGCACCAAGCCTGGCCGAATAGCGAACTGAAAGTGATCCGCGACGCCGGCCACGCGGCTTCCGAGCCCGGCATCACCGATGCTTTGGTGCGTGCCGCCGACCAGATGGCCCGGCGCCTGCTCGACTTGCCCCTGGAAGAAGCATGAAGGGCCTGTTGCAGCGTGTGCGTTGCGCACGGGTGGAGGTAGCGGGGGAGGTGGTCGGTGCCATCGACCAGGGTTTGCTGGTGCTGGTGGCAGTCGAACCTGAAGATTCCCGTGAACAGGCCGATAAGCTGCTGCACAAGCTGTTGAACTACCGGGTGTTCAGCGATGAGCAGGGTAAGATGAACCTGTCGTTGAAGGATGTCGGGGGTGGTTTGTTGCTGGTTTCCCAGTTCACCCTGGCAGCGGACACCCGCAATGGCATGCGCCCAAGCTTCTCGACGGCAGCGCCACCGGCCCTCGGCGCCGAGTTGTTCGATTATCTTTTGCAACAAGCGAAGGCTCAGCACACCGATGTGGCGAGTGGGCGATTTGGCGCAGACATGCAGGTGCACTTGGTCAATGATGGCCCCGTAACATTTATGTTACAAATGTGAGGTCGAAAAACCCCTTGTTTGTACGAAAACAAGGGGTTTTGTACGATAAATAGTTGTTCCAGCCTGATGCGTTGTCACGCGACCTGCTGGATAATCGCGCGCTGCATGGACCTGCGTTCGCAGGTTCGTTTCACTCTGACTCGAGCATTGTCTGGAACCGTTTGGGGAATCATTACGCCCTCACGGGGTCCGAACAGTGCTCGCCAACCCGGCATTTGTCGCTGGCCGTTGGTTTCATGATCTGTTTTCGGCGAGGGTTGCTCGTGATTGTTAGTCCCCAAAAAGCATCAAGAATCCCCGGCACCGGGCTGCGCAAGGTCCTGGCGGCCAGTGTGGCACTGGTCGGCCTGATGAGCGCGGGCCAGCTGTGGGCATTCAATCTTGACGATGTTGCAGCCAAGGCAAAGGATCTGGCCGGCCAGAAGTACGAAGCACCGAAAAGCAACCTGCCGGCGGTATTCCGTGACATGAAGTTCGCGGACTACCAGAAGATTCATTTCCTGCAGGAAAAGGCCGAGTGGGCCAAGGACAAGACCCCGTTCAAGCTGTCGTTCTATCACCAGGGCATGCACTTCGACACCCCGGTCAAGATCAACGAGGTCACCGCCTCCAAGGTCGAGGAAATCAAGTACGACCCGAACCGCTTCGAATTCGGTGACGTGCCGCACGACCCGGAAACCACCAAGAACCTGGGTTACGCCGGTTTCCGCGTGCTGTACCCGATCAACAAGGCCGACAAGCAGGATGAAATCATGACCCTGCTTGGCGCCAGCTATTTCCGCGTGGTCGGTAAGGGCCACGTATACGGCTTGTCGGCCCGTGGCCTGGCCATTGACACCGCGCTGCCGTCGGGCGAAGAGTTCCCGCGCTTCACCGAGTTCTGGGTCGAGAAGCCCAAGCCGGCCGACAAGCACCTGGTGATCTACGCCCTGCTGGACTCGCCGCGTTCCACGGGCGCCTACAAGCTCATCCTGCGTCCAGGCGCCGACACCGTGGTCGATGTGCAGTCCCGTGTGTTCCTGCGTGACCAGGTCAGCCGCCTGGGCATTGCCCCGCTCACCAGCATGTACCTGTTCGGCCCCAACCAGCCGTCCAAGGTCCTCAACTACCGCCCGGCCCTGCACGACTCCGAAGGCCTGTCGATCCACGCCGGCAACGGCGAGTGGCTGTGGCGCCCGCTGAACAACCCGAAACACCTGGCGGTGAGCAACTTCAGCGTCGAGAACCCGCGTGGTTTCGGCCTGATGCAGCGTCAGCGTGCCTTCAGCGACTACGAAGACCTCGATGACAACTACCAGAAGCGCCCGAGCGCCTGGATCGAGCCGAAGGGTGACTGGGGCAAGGGTACTGTCGACCTGGTCGAGATCCCGACTGCCGACGAGACCAACGATAATATCGTGGCCTTCTGGAGCCCGGAGAAGCTGCCTGAGCCGGGCAAGCCGTTCGAATACGCCTACCGCCTGCACTGGACCATCGACGAGCCGAAGTTCCAGGCCGCCGAGCTGGGCTGGGTCAAGCAGACCCTGCGTTCCACCGGCGACGTTAAACAGTCCAACCTGATCCGCCAACCAGACGGCAGCGTGGCCTTCCTGGTCGACTTCGCCGGCCCGGCGCTGGCCGCCCTGCCGGAAGACACTGCCGTGCGCAGCCAGATCAGCGTGGGCGACAACGCCGAGGTGGTCGAGAACAACCTGCGCTATAACCCAGAGAGCAAGGGCTGGCGCCTGACCCTGCGGCTGAAGATCAAGGAAGCCAACAAAGCGACCGAAATGCGTGCCGCGCTGGTGCGTGATGTACCGGTCGAAGCCGCCAAGCCTGCCCAGGACGCCAAGCAGGACAAAGCTGCAGCCAAGCATGCCAAGGCCGAGAAAGCCGCCAAGGCCGAACAACCTGCCGCCGATGCGGCACCCACCAACGGGACCCCGGCCACCACCGAGAAAGTGCTGACCGAGACCTGGAGCTATCAGTTGCCTGCCGATGAGTAACTCAAACGCAAGGCCAGTATCGCTTGGCGAGTACCTGGCTCACTTACCACTGAGCGACGAGCAGCGAGCAGAACTCGCCAACTGCTCGTCCTTCAGTGAGCTGCACCAACGCCTGGCGGCCAACCCTGCCGCCAACCCTGCCGAGGCCGTACAGGCCTCGGTGGGCCCGCGCCTCACCGTGGGCAGCGCCGCCGAGCTGGAAGACGCCGAGATGCTCGGCGTCGACGGCAGTGGTCGGCTGTGCCTGAAGATCGCCCCGCCGATCAAGCGCACCAAGGTGGTGCCCGAGCCTTGGCGCACCAACGTGCTGATCCGCATGTGGCGGCGCATGACCGGCCGCCCCAATGCGCCGCAGCCACCCAAGCGCGAGCTGCCGCCGGCACGCTGGCGCACGGTTGGCTCGATCCGCCGGTACATCCTGCTGACGCTGATGATCGGCCAGACCATCGTCGCCGGCTGGTACATGAAAGGCATCCTGCCTTACCAGGGCTGGTCGTTCGTCGACTTGGACGAAATCCTTCGCCAGCCGCTGTGGGACACCGTCGTGCAGGTGTGGCCATATGCCCTGCAGACTTCCATCCTGATTCTCTTCGGCATCCTGTTCTGCTGGGTGTCGGCGGGCTTCTGGACCGCACTGATGGGCTTCCTCGAGCTGCTCACCGGGCGGGACAAATACAAGATTTCGGGTAGCAGCGCCGGCAACGAGCCGATCGCGCCCGAGGCGCGTACCGCGCTGGTGATGCCGATCTGCAACGAAGACGTGCCGCGGGTGTTCGCCGGCTTGCGCGCAACGTTCGAGTCGGTGGCTGCCAGCGGCAACCTCGACCGTTTCGATTTCTTCGTGCTCAGCGACACCAACGACACCGATATCGCCGTGGCCGAGCAACAGGCTTGGCTGGACGTGTGCCGCGAAACCAAAGGGTTTGGCCGCATCTTCTACCGCCGCCGCCGGCGCCGGGTGAAGCGCAAGAGCGGCAACCTCGACGACTTCTGCCGTCGCTGGGGGGGGGAGTACAAGTACATGGTGGTGCTCGACGCCGACAGCGTCATGAGCGGCGAGTGCCTGAGCAGCCTGGTGCGCTTGATGGAGGCCAACCCGGACGCCGGTATCATCCAGACCGGGCCGAAAGCTTCGGGCATGGATACCCTGTATGCGCGCATGCAGCAGTTTGCCACCCGCGTGTACGGCCCGTTGTTCACCGCCGGCCTGCACTTCTGGCAGCTGGGCGAGTCGCACTACTGGGGCCACAACGCGATCATCCGCATGAAGCCGTTCATCGAGCACTGCGCCCTGGCGCCGCTGCCAGGTAAGGGTGCGTTCGCCGGTGCAATCCTGTCTCACGACTTCGTCGAAGCCGCGCTGATGCGCCGCGCCGGCTGGGGCGTGTGGATTGCCTACGACCTGCCGGGCAGTTATGAAGAGTTGCCGCCCAACCTGCTCGACGAGCTCAAGCGCGACCGCCGCTGGTGCCACGGCAACCTGATGAACTTCCGCCTGTTCCTGGTCAAGGGCATGCACCCGGTGCACCGTGCGGTGTTCCTCACCGGGGTTATGTCGTACTTGTCGGCGCCGCTGTGGTTCCTGTTCCTGGTGCTGTCGACTGCACTGCTGGCGACCAACACCCTGATGGAGCCGCAGTACTTCATCGAGCCATACCAGCTTTACCCGCTGTGGCCGCAGTGGCACCCGGAGAAGGCGGTGGCATTGTTCTCCACCACCATCGTGCTGCTGTTCCTGCCCAAGCTGCTCAGCATCATCCTGATCTGGGCCAAGGGCGCCGTCGAGTTTGGTGGGCGGATCAAGGTCACCCTGTCGATGCTGATGGAGATGCTGTTCTCCATGCTGCTGGCGCCGGTGCGGATGATTTTCCACACCCGCTTCGTGCTGGCCGCGTTCCTCGGCTGGGCCGCGACCTGGAACTCGCCGCAGCGCGACGACGACTCCACGCCGTGGAGCGAAGCCGTGCGCCGGCATGGCCCGCAGACCCTGCTGGGTATTGCCTGGGCGGCGCTGGTGGCCTGGCTGAACCCGAGCTTCCTGTGGTGGCTGGCGCCCATTGTGGGGTCGTTGGTGCTGTCGATTCCGGTTTCGGTGATTTCCAGCCGCACTCGCCTGGGCCTGGCGGCCAAGGACGAGAAGCTGTTCCTCATCCCCGAGGAGTACGCTACCCCGCAAGAGCTGCTGGCTACCGACCAGTACACCCACGAAAACCGCTGGCATGCCCTGCATGACGGCTTCGTCCGGGCTGTGGTCGACCCGCGGCAGAACGCCTTGGCCTGCGCCATGGCCACTGCCCGTCATGGCCAGGCGGCACCCATCGAGGCACTGCGTGCCGAGCGTGTGGCCAAGGCGATGGAGGTTGGGCCGCAAGGGCTGGACCTCAATACTCGCCTGGCCCTGCTCAGCGACCCGGTGGCGCTGAGCCGCCTGCACGAGCAAGTGTGGGCTCAGCACAATGCGGCGTGGATCGATGTGTGGCGTGCGTCGATCAACAACGACCCGCATTCGCCGCTGTTGCCGCTGCACCCGGAGAATGAAGGCCAACCGGCACTCGTCGGCGCCTGACCCGGCCTATTCGCGGGCAAGCCCGCTCCTACAGGGATACACATTCCCCGTAGGAGCGGGCTTGCCCGCGAAGCTTTTAACGCCTTCCCCCGATTTTGGCCAACAAAGTCCCCCCCGGCTCTAGGTCCCCGGCCCGCCATGCGTTAGCATCCCTCTCCGATAGGACGCATCGGCCAGTACGGCCGTGCCAACAATAAGATTCGCTACTTTTCTTGCTAGGGGACTTGGTGATGATCAAGAAATACCTTTCACGGCTGCTGGTCGGTGTCACCGCCCTGGTCGCCGTGACGGCGGCTCAGGCGGGCGCCATCGATGACGCGGTCAAGCGCGGCACCCTGCGGGTGGGCATGGACCCAACCTACATGCCGTTCCAAATGACCAACAAGCGTGGCGAGATCATCGGCTTTGAAGTCGATATCCTCAAAGCCATGGCCAAGTCCATGGGCGTCAAGTTCGAGGCAGTTTCCACCGCCTATGACGGCATCATCCCGGCCCTGCTCACCGACAAGTTCGACATGATCGGCAGCGGCATGACCCTGACCCAGGAACGCAACCTGCGCCTGAACTTCAGCGAACCCTTCATCGTGGTCGGCCAGACCCTGCTGATCCGCAAGGAACTGGCGGGCGAGATCAAGTCGTACAAGGACCTGAACAACGAGAAGTACCGCCTGACCTCCAAGCTCGGCACCACAGGCGAAATGGTTTCCAAGAAGCTGATCGGCAAAGCCAAGTACCACGGCTACGACAACGAGCAGGAAGCGGTGATGGACGTGGTCAACGGCAAGGCTGATGCCTTCGTTTACGACGCGCCCTACAACGTGGTGGCCGTAGAGAAAGCCGGCGCCGGCAAGCTGCTGTTCCTCGAAGAACCCTTCACCTACGAGCCGCTGGCCTTCGGCCTGAAGAAAGGCGACTACGACAGCGTCAACTTCATCAACAACTTCCTGCACCAGATCAAGCACGACGGGACCTACGATCGTATTCACGACAAGTGGTTCAAGAACAAGGACTGGCTGAAGGAAATGGAGTAAGGCCCAGGCCACAAGCCCGGCTTTATGACCTCGACGCGCAGGCAAACCCTGCGCGTTCGCATTTACGGAAGTACCCCACGTGATCAAACACAAGAAAGCCCAATGGCCATGGCATGGGCTGACCGCCCTGGTCCTGGTGGGCCTGGCGTTCAGCCTGTACATGGCCACCTCGATGATTTCCTACGAGTGGCGCTGGAACCGCGTACCCCAGTACTTCGCCTATAAGGCCGAGGAAACCCAACGCGCGGCCAGCTACGGTAGCGTGCAGGAGATCGTCATCTCCGGCGATAACGCTCGCGTTACGCTGAAGGACGAAAGCGGTGCAGAGCAAGTGCTCGATGTGGCCAAGGACAGCCTGCAATTGAGCCGCGGCGACGATGTTGCCGAAGGCGACCCCATTGGCGTTACCCGGCACTGGGCAGCTGGCCCGCTGGCTTGGGGCCTGTGGACCACCTTGTGGATTTCGGTGGTGTCCGGGGCTTTCGGCCTGGTGATCGGCCTGTTCGCCGGCTTGTGCCGGTTATCGAACAACCCAACCCTGCGCGACCTGTCGACGGTGTATGTTGAACTTGTACGCGGCACGCCGCTGCTGGTACAGATCTTCATCTTCTACTTCTTCATCGGCACCGTGCTCAACCTGTCCCGCGAATTTGCCGGGGTAGCCGCACTGGCGCTGTTCACCGGTGCCTACGTGGCCGAAATCGTTCGTGCTGGCGTGCAATCGATCGCCAAGGGCCAGAACGAAGCCGCCCGCTCGCTAGGCCTCAACGCGGGCCAGTCGATGCGCCACGTGATCCTGCCACAGGCCTTCAAGCGTGTGCTGCCGCCGTTGGCCGGCCAGTTCATCAGCCTGGTCAAGGACACCTCGTTGGTGTCGGTGATCGCCATCACCGAGCTGACCAAGAGCGGCCGTGAGGCCATCACCACCTCGTTCTCTACCTTCGAGATCTGGTTCTGCGTGGCAGGCTTGTACCTGCTGATCAACCTGCCGCTGTCGCACATTGCCAGCCGGCTCGAGCGGAGGCTTGCGCAAAGTGATTGAAGTCCGTGACCTGCTGAAAGTCTTCGACACCCGTGGCCACGTGGTACGGGCTGTGGATAACGTCACCACCCAGGTGGCCAAGGGCGAAGTGGTGGTGGTGCTCGGCCCATCGGGTTCGGGCAAGTCGACCTTCCTGCGCTGCCTCAACGGCCTGGAACATTTCGACCAAGGCCATGTGGCCATCGACGGCCTGCAGTTGGCCGACCCGAAAACCGACATTAACGCCTACCGCCGCGAAGTCGGCATGGTGTTCCAGCACTTCAACCTGTTCCCGCACATGACGGTGTTGGAAAACCTGTGCCTGGCGCAGAAGGTGGTGCGCAAGCGCAACAAGGCCGAGCGTGAAGCCAAGGCCCGGGCGTTGCTGGAAAAGGTCGGCATTGCGCAGAAAGCTAACGAGTTCCCGTCGCGGCTTTCCGGTGGCCAGCAGCAGCGGGTAGCCATTGCCCGGGCCTTGGCCATGGACCCGAAAGTGATGCTGTTCGACGAGCCGACCTCGGCGCTCGACCCGGAAATGGTCGGCGAGGTGCTGGATGTAATGAAGACCCTGGCCCAGGAAGGCATGACCATGGTCTGCGTTACCCACGAAATGGGCTTTGCCCGCGAAGTAGCCGACCGGGTGCTGTTCTTCGACCATGGCAAACTGCTGGAAGACTCAGCCCCGGCTGCATTCTTTGCCTCGCCCAAAGACCCGCGTGCGCAGGCGTTCCTGCGCCAGGTGCTGTAACCGCTGGGGGCGCTTTGCGCCCCATTCGCCGGCAGCTCCCACAGGTACTGCATAGATCTCGACCTCTGTGCTTTCTTGCCGGCGATAGGGCTGCAAAGCAGCCCCCGACAATCTCAAATGCTGAACCGCCCGACCATCCCCCGCAACTGCTGCCCCAGCTGCTCCAGCTCCCCACTCGAAGCCGCCGTCTGCTCACTGGCCGCACTGGTCTGATCCGAAGCGTCTCGCACATTCAGCACACTTCGGTTGATCTGTTCGGCGACCACGCTCTGCTCTTCGCTGGCAGTAGCGATTTGCTGGTTCATGCCCTGGATGCTAGATACCGTTTCGGTGATTTGGCTCAGCGCGTGCCCAGCCCTGCGGCTTAGATCCACGCTTTGCTCGGTCAGGCTCTTGCTGCTATCCAGTAAGCGGGTCACTTCGTCGGTACCGTGGTGCAAGCTGTCGATCAGTTGGCCAATCTCCTCGGTCGCCGTCGAGGTGCGTTGGGCCAGACCGCGAACCTCATCGGCAACCACGGCAAAACCGCGCCCGGCTTCACCCGCCCGTGCCGCTTCGATCGCCGCGTTCAGCGCCAGCAGGTTGGTCTGCTCGGACACCGACTTGATCACATCGAGAATGCTGCCGATGCGCTGGCTCTCGCCGGCCAGGTGTTGCATGGCCGCCAAGCAATGGTCCATTTGGCTGGCCAGTTGCTCGATACGGCCGATGGCTTCAGCCACCACCTGGTCGCCCACCTGGGCCTGCTGGTCAGCATTGGTTGCCGCGAACGAGGCCTGCTCGGCGTTTTGCGCCACCTCTTGCACCGTCGCACTCATCTGGTTCATGGCGGTGGCCACCTGGTCGGTCTCTTCGCGCTGCAGGTTAATGCGCAGCTTGGTGTCTTCGCTGGCAGTTGCCAGTTGCGTGGCGGCCTGGGTCAGGTGGCCGACGCCTTGGTCGATGCCGCCGATTAGCTCGCGCAAGCTCAGGGTCATCTCACGCATACTGGCCTGCAACTGGCCCATTTCGTCGCGGCGTTGCACGGGCTCGACCTGGCTCAAGTCGCCCTTGGCGATCCGTGCGGCGACGGCCAGTGTCTGGCGCAGGGGTTGGGTGATTTGCAACGTAATCAACCAGCCGGCGAGCACCCCCACGGCCAGCGCCAGCAGGGCGACGCTGGTTAGCAGCGAGCGGGCGGCCAGGGCTTCGCTGTCGCGTTGCTCGATTTTGCGCTCGCTCAGCTCAACGCTGACGGCGCGCAGTTCATCGCCCATTTTTTCCATGCTGCTTTGCAGCTGTTCGACGCGGATGGCACTGTTGCGATACTGCTTCAGGCTCGTTCGGTAGTTGTTCAGCGCGATACCCGGTTGCTCGGTCACAGACCGTGGCAGGTTCAGCGGTGCAATGCCGCGTAGCAATTGCCCGAGGGCAGTGTCAGCGGCATCCAGTGCGCTGTCGCCCACGCTGGCGAAGCCTTCGATCGGCGAGAAGGTGTAGGCCGGTACCAGGCTTTGTTGGTTGGCGCTGTCGACATGCCTGCTGAGGGTGTCCATCAGCCCCAGCACACTGCCTTGCTGGCTGTCGGCGGGCATTTTCAACAGGGCTTGGGTCTGCAACTCGTCGATGACCGCCGCGAGCTTTTCTTCCTGTGCCTGCATGGCCTCGCGGCGGGCAACTCGCTCGCTGACGGCACGCTGCAGTTCGGCGAAGTCGTTGCGCAGACGCTGCAGCAGTTCCAGCTTCTGGGTCAGCATTTGGCGTGATTCATCGACATGGCTGCGTTGCTGCAGGGTGGTCAGCATGCTGTTCAGTTGTTCGAGGACAGTGGCGATACGGGCCTTGCTGGCGTCATCGTTGAGCACTCGGTAGGTGATACGTTCCGCGCGCAGGTCTTTGGTCAGGTCATTGATCCGGCCGATTTCGCTGAGCTGTTCTGAACGGATAATGGCGCCATCCAGCGCACGCCAGCCGCTAACGGTGGTGGCCAGGGTAAGCAGCAGGACCACGGCAAAGCCGAGGGCAAGCTTGGCCGCGACACTGATGTTGCCAAGCTTGCGGTTGAGGTAGCCGAGCATGGTGAGTCTCCGTGCAATTGAGAGAGGGGATGCGGGCGCATTGCCAGCATCACACCTCAGCCCATCGGCAGCGGAGCTGTAGGACTTGACCTGATAATCAGGTAGGAAATTTCACTGCAACAAGTAGGAAATTTTACCGGTATTGCGCAACGCTCAAAGCCTGCGCAGTACCGGTAGGAGCGGGTTTACCCGCGAAGAGGCCAGTTCAGGCGCCCACTTCCAAAGATCAAAGCCTGAACCGCCCCACCAACCCCTGCAAGTGGGTGCCCAGGCGTGCCAGCTCCACGCTGGAACTGGCCGTTTCTTCACTGGCCGCCGAGGTTTGGTCAGAAATATCCCGTACGTTCATCACGCTGCGGTTGATCTCTTCGGCCACGGCCGTTTGTTCCTCTGCCGCAGTGGCAATCTGCTGGTTCATTGCCTGGATCGACGACACCGTCCGGGTAATGGTTTCCAACGAGCTGCCGGCACGGCGGGTCAGTTCGACGCTGCTGTCGGTCAGCTGGCGGCTGTTGTCCATCACACTGGCTACACGCTGGGTGCCGCTTTGCAGGCCGGCAATCAGCTCTTCGATCTCTTCGGTCGACTGCTGAGTGCGCTGGGCCAGGCTACGCACTTCGTCGGCCACCACGGCAAAGCCACGCCCGGCCTCACCGGCACGGGCGGCTTCGATGGCAGCGTTGAGGGCCAGCAGGTTGGTTTGCTGGGCCACCGATTTGATCACGTCAAGCACACTACCGATCTTGTCGCTTTCGGCCTTGAGCTGGTTCATCGCTTCGCTGGAGTTGACCACTTCACAGGCCAGGCGCTCGATCTGCGCCACCGCTTCGCCTACCACGCGGTCACCTTCGCGGGCTTGCTGGTCGGCCATCAAGGCGGCCTCCGAGGCTTGCTCGGCATTGCGTGCCACTTCGTGCACGGTGGCGGTCATCTGGTTCATGGCGGTTGCCACTTGGTCGGTTTCGACCTTCTGGTTGTTGACCCCGGCACTGGTCTGCTCGGTTACCGCCGACAGTTCCTCGGCAGCGCTGGCGATTTGCGTGACGCCATCGCCGATGCCGCCGATCAGTTCGCGCAGGCCCTGGGTCATGCGCTGCATACTGGCTTGCAACTGGCCCAGTTCGTCGCGGCGTTGTACCTGCAGGTCCTGGGTCAGGTCGCCATTGGCCACGCGTTCTGCGGCGCGCAAGGTCTGGCGCAGTGGGATGATGATCTGCCGGGTGATAGCCCAGGCCGCCAGCAGGCCCAGGGCCAGGGCCAGGGCAGTGGCAGCGGCGAGCAGGGTCTTGGCCTGGGCCGCCCCCGCGTCGCGCACCGCGGTTTGTGAAGTGGTCATCGCCTGGCTGGTCTGCAGCAGTACAGTGCCCTGCTCGGCCATGCGCTGTAGGGCTTGATCACTGGCGGCCTGGGCGTTACCGAACTGGCTGACCGCATCGCGGTAACCGGCCATAGCGGTGGCGGCATCGTCCAGGCTAGCGGCATGCTCTGCAGCCACCTTGGCCGGCAGCGCGCGTAGCTCGGTGAGGGCCTGGTCGATGGCCTTCAGCGCCGTTTGCTGGAATTCGGCATTGCCGCTGTAGGTGTAGCCGCGTACCTGGAAGCGCGCCTGCTGCAACAAGGCACTGACTGCTACCGCGTGCTGGTACTGAGTGATAACGCCACTTTGCAGCAGGCCCCGTTGTACCCGCTCGACCAGCTCCACGGCCTTGTCGGCGCTGTCGCCCAGCATGTCACGGCTGGCTTGGCGGCGCTGGCCGGCTTGCTTCAGTACGTTGAACGCCTGCTGGTAGGTGTGCACGGCCTCGCGCTGTTGCTCCAGGCGCTGGCGGTCGGCTGGGTGTTCGATCTGCCCGAGCATCAGCTGCACCTGGCGGTCGAGGTTGGCCAGGGCTTTATCCAGTTCCGCCACCGAGGCTTCATCACGGCGCCGCTCGTAATGCTGGCGGGCGATGCGCAGTTCCTGGGTGTACTGCTGGATGACCGAGATGTTACCGAGTTTGTCGCCACGGTCGATAATGCTGTCCATGCCCAGCCAACCGGCAACGGTGATGGCCAGGGTCAACAGCAGCACCAGGCCGAAACCCAGCCCCAGTTTGCGATTGACGCTCATATTGCCCAACGATTGGGCGAACCATTGATACATGTACGACTCCCCGGCGACTTGGCAGCACAATTAGCTGTTGTGTTGCCAAGGCCATCGGCCTGGGGGCGGGAAACTTGATGGCAAAAAAGGCGGCGTTAAGGTCAGAAAATACGCGAAAGCAGCGCCGTTACCGCCGTCTCCACCCGCAGGATGCGCTCGCCCAGCTGCACTGGCGCCAGGCCTGCCTTGCCCAGCAGGTCAACTTCGTAGGGGATCCAGCCGCCCTCGGGGCCAATGGCCAGGGTCACGGGCTGCTGCACAGCGCGCGGGCAGGCGGGGTAGGGGCCGGGGTGGCCTACCAGGCCCAGCGTGCCTGCAGCTATGGCGGGCAGGCGGTCTTCGACGAAAGGCTTGAAGCGCTTTTCGATGAGCACCTCGGGCAGCACCGTGTCGCGCGCCTGCTCCAGCCCAAGGATGAGGTTATCGCGCACGCTGTCGGGGTGCAGGAATGGCGTTTGCCAGAAGCTCTTCTCAACCTTGTAGCTGTTCAGCAGGATCAACCGCGGCACCCCCAGGGTGGCCACGGTCTGGAACAGCCGACGCAGCATTTTTGGCCGCGGCACCGCCAGCACCAGGGTCAGCGGCAACTTGGCCGGTGGCTGCTGGTCGAAGGCGACTTGCAGTTCGGCTTCGTGCTTGTCCAGGCGCAGCACCGTGGCCTTGCCCATCAGGCCGTTGATGCGGCCCACGCGCAAGTTGTCGCCGACCAGCACGCGGTGGATTTCCTGCATGTGGGTAAAACGCCGGTCAGTGAGAACGACGCGGTCGGCCGAGACGAAGTCGGCCTCTTCAAGGAGCAACAGGTTCACGGTTGGGTCGCTGGTGGCTGGTCGTTGTGGTCGTCGGCGGTTTCATCGTGGGCACTGCGCTTGCGGATCAGGCTGCCGCACAGCACTCCAATCTCGAACAACAGCCACATAGGAACGGCGAGGAGGGTCTGGGAGAAGATGTCCGGCGGGGTGAGGATCATGCCGACCACGAAGCAGCCGATGATGACGTAAGGGCGAACCTTCTTCAGGTACTTCACGTCGACTACGCCGATCCATACCAGCAATACCACCGCCACCGGGATTTCAAAGGCTACGCCGAAGGCGAAGAACAGCGTCATCACGAAGTCGAGGTAACTGGCGATGTCGGTCATCATCGACACGCCTTCTGGGGTGGCGGCGGCGAAGAAGCTGAACATCAGCGGAAACACTAGGAAATAGGCGAACGCCATGCCGGCATAGAACAGCAAGATGCTCGACACCAGCAATGGAATGGCGATGCGCTTTTCATGGCGGTACAGCCCAGGCGCAACGAAGCCCCAGATTTGCTGGAGGATGAACGGAATGGCCAGGAACAGCGACACGATCATGGTCAGCTTGAACGGCGTGAGGAACGGTGAGGCCACGTCGGTGGCGATCATCGTCGCATTGGCCGGCAAGTGCTCGCGCAGCGGCGCGGAGACCAGGGTGTAGATCTGCTGGGCGAAGGAGAACAGCCCGGCAAAGATCAGGAAAATGACGGCAACGCAACGCAACAGGCGGGTGCGCAGTTCGGTCAGGTGCGATACCAGCGGCATCGGCTGGTCATGTTCCGGGTTTTCGCTCATGGGGCTCGCGGCGGTTGAGGCGCTTCAGAAGGCGTGGCTGGGGCGGCCGGTGTTTCGACTGGCCTGGCTTCGAGCCCGACGGGTGGCTGCACACTGGCCGTGGTTACAGGCGGCTGCGCCGGTGGTGCCATCGGGTTAAGGATGCGCTTGGCTTGCTCTTCCATCTGCAGGATGTGCTCATTGTGCAGCTGGCGGCGGATGTCATCGGCGCCGATTTCGCGCTCCACTTCCATCTTGATGCTGTTGAAGCTGCGCTTGAGCCGGCCAATCCACAGGCCTGCCGTGCGCGCAGCACCCGGCAGGCGCTCGGGGCCGAGCACCAGCAGGGCGACCAGGCCTACGAGCAGCAGCTCGCTGAAACTGATGCCGAACATGGGTCAGTCTTTCCGCTGCGGCTCTTGGACAGGCTGGGCCTGCCCTTCGATGGTGTGGCCTTGCTGCGGCTGCGCAGTGTTTTGCACCGGCGGCGCAGGCTGGGCCGGTGGCGGAGTTTGCTCGGCCGGCTTGTTCTCTTCTTCGTTCATGGCCTTGCGGAAGCCCTTGATCGACTCGCCCAGGTCGCTGCCGAAGTTTTTCAGCTTCTTGGTGCCGAACACCAGGACCACGACGACCAGCAGGACGATCCAGTGTTTCCAGTCAAAGATACCCATTGCGTACTCCTGAAATTGTGTGTTCAGCAAATCGTTCCGGCGGCGCGGCCCCTGTGGGGGCGGGCGGGCCTGCGAACACCGGCACAGCCGGTGCCTTGCACCGCGTCACATTCTTCGCGGGCAAGCCCGCTCCCACAGGGCGCGCGGCGCGCCAGAAAATACATCAGGCAGATGGCTGGCGTGCGGCCTTCTCATCATGCCCGGACAGGCCGAAGCGGCGGTCCAGTTCATCCAGCACTGCTTGCGGATGCTGGCCCAGCGCGCTAAGCATCACCAAGCTATGAAACCACAGGTCGGCAGTTTCATAGATGACATCGCTGCAATCTTTGCTCACGGCAGCATCTTTGGCGGCAATGATCGTCTCGATCGACTCTTCGCCGAGTTTTTCGAGGATTTTGTTCAGGCCCTTGTGGTACAGGCTGGCCACGTAGGAGCTGTCGGGGGCCGCTTGCTTGCGTTCTTCAAGCACTTCGGCCAGGCGGTCGAGGGTGTCGCTCATGTCAGTGTCCTGCGCTGTAGATGGCATCCGGGTCCTTCAGGACCGGGTCGACGGTTTTCCACTGGCCGCCTTCGTAGACGCGGTAGAAGCAGCTTTCACGGCCGGTATGGCAGGCGATATGGCCCAGTTGCTCAACCATCAGGATGATCACGTCGGCATCGCAGTCCAGGCGCATTTCATGCAGCTTTTGCACATGCCCAGACTCCTCGCCCTTGCGCCATAGCTTGCCACGCGAACGCGACCAGTAGATGGCACGTTGCTCGGTGGCGGTCAGGGCCAGCGATTCGCGGTTCATCCAGGCCATCATCAGCACGCGTCCGGTCTTGTGGTCCTGGGCGATCGCCGGTACCAGGCCATCGCTGTTCCACTTGATCTCGTCCAGCCAGTCTTTCATCGTTGACTCCCAAGCGGGCCCGCTCCTGTGCCGGGCCCTTTACGCTAGTGTGCCAGCCACGGGCGCGGCTGGCTATTGGCGCAC
Source organism: Pseudomonas sp. Leaf58 (assembly GCF_003627215.1). NCBI lineage: Bacteria > Pseudomonadati > Pseudomonadota > Gammaproteobacteria > Pseudomonadales > Pseudomonadaceae > Pseudomonas > Pseudomonas sp. Leaf58. The sequence goes on along the minus strand of NZ_CP032677.1, from coordinate 4,978,612 downwards.
GATCAGGTAAAGGCCTGCGGCCAGCATCAGCCAGGCCGGCCAAGCGGCAGGGGCGGCCAGGCTGGCGGCTTCAGCGGCGCCCGCGGCCAGTACCGCGCCCCCCCCGAGCAGGCCAGCACCCAGCAGGCGTAGTGCCCAACGGTCGCCTTGGCGGCGGCGCTCCGGCAGTTGCGGGTCGTGCAGATGCGGCTGTGACAGGCGCTCGAGCAGGTCGCGGGTCATGCCGGCCAGGTGCGGTAGTTGCTCCACCTGGCTGTGCAGGTTGCCGAACATGGCCTTGGGGCTATAGCGTTCGCGCATCCAGCGTTCGAGGTAGGGCTTGGCCGTGCTCCACAGGTCCAGGTCAGGATAAAGCTGACGGCCTAGGCCTTCGATATTCAGCAGCGTCTTCTGCAGCAGGACCAGTTGCGGCTGCACTTCCATGTTGAAGCGCCGGGCGGTCTGGAACAAGCGCATCAGCACCTGGCCGAAGGAAATATCCTTTAACGGTTTTTCGAAGATCGGCTCGCACACCGTGCGGATCGCCGCTTCGAATTCGTTGACCTTGGTGTGGGCAGGCACCCAGCCCGAGTCGATGTGCAACTGGGCGACGCGACGGTAGTCACGCTTGAAGAAGGCAATCAGGTTGCGCGCCAGGTAGTCTTGGTCTTCGGCGGTGAGGCTGCCGACGATACCGCAGTCGATGGCAATGTACTGCGGGCTCCAGGGTTTGACCGTGCTGACGAAGATGTTGCCCGGGTGCATGTCGGCGTGGAAGAAGCTATCGCGGAACACCTGGGTGAAAAACACCTCCACGCCACGTTCGGCCAGCAGCTTCATGTCGGTGCGCTGGTCGGCCAGGGTGGCCATGTCGGTCACTGGCACGCCGTAGATGCGTTCCATCACCAGCACCTTGGGGCGGCACAGGTCCCAGTAAACCTGGGGCACGTACATCAGCTCGGAGCCTTCGAAGTTGCGCCGCAGCTGGCTGGCGTTGGCCGCTTCGCGCAGCAGGTCGAGCTCGTCGTAGATGGTTTTTTCGTAGTCGCCGACGATTTCCACCGGGTGCAGGCGGCGGGCGTCGGCCGACGCGCGTTCAGCGCCCTTGGCGATCAGGAACAGCCAGGCCAGGTCCTGGGCAATTACCGGTTTCAGGCCTGGGCGCACTACCTTGACCACCACCTCTTCGCCCGTTTTCAGGCGTGCGGCATGCACCTGCGCCACCGAGGCCGAGGCCAGCGGCTCGACGTCGAAGCGGCTGAACAGTTGCGCCACCGGGGCGCCCAGCTGTGCCTCGATCAGCGCCACGGCCTGCTTGGGGTCGAATGGCGGCACACGGTCCTGCAGCAGCATCAACTCATCGGCGATGTCGTTGGGCAGCAGGTCGCGACGGGTGGACAGCAACTGGCCGAACTTGATGAAGATCGGCCCCAGGTCCTGCAGGGCCAGGCGCAGGCGCGCGCCGCGGCTGAGCTCGGACGGCTTGCGCGGCAGCCAGCGCCACGGCATCAGCAGGCGCAGGCTCATCAGCCACCAGGGCAGCGGCAGGTCGAACAGCAAGTCATCGAGACGGTAGCGGATCACCACACGTTGGATGCGAAAAAGACGGCGGACGGCGAGCAGCTTCATGCGTTATCGCTGGTATCAAGGGGGCGGGAGAGGCGCTTGAGGCGCGCCTCGAGGCGTTCTGTATCGAGCTTGAGCGCGTCGAGTTCACTGAAGGCGGCTTCGGCTTCGCGTTTGCCGACCAAGGTACGAGACTCTTCGGCCAGGTATTCGGACAGGTTCTGACTGAAGCGCGCCAGGCCCTGGCGGGTCCAGCGTGCGCGCAGGCGGATATGGCCGGCAATCATCGCCGTGGCGACCGGGCCAAGCCAGCGTTGCAACTCGTGCTCCCAGTCCAGCTCCAGGTCTTGCAGCACGCCGAACAGGTCGAGCAACACGGCACTGTCGCCGTGCAGTTCGACCTGCGGGCTGTGCAGCACGGCGGTCTTGTCTTTGGCCAAGGCCAATTGCGCCAGGCTGCCGGCCGGGGCGCGCAGGCTGCAGTCGACCTCGCCTTGCCAGTGGCCGGCGAGCATCAGGCCCTCTTCATCGGGCAGGATGAACACCTGCAAGGCCGGTTGGCGGCAGTCGATCTCGATGACCTTGCCTTCCAGCGCGGCCAGCCGCGGCAGGGCCGTGCTGTCCATGCGCAAGACGCGGTTCAGGCCATGTTCGACGCTGGCGAGCAACCCGGCCAGCAGCATCAGGGCTTGATCCCCCGGTGCACGGCAACGATGCCGCTGGTCATGTTGTGGTAGGTGACACGGTCGAAACCGGCGTCGACCATCATCGCCTTGAGGGTTTCCTGGTCGGGGTGCATGCGGATCGACTCGGCGAGGTAACGGTAGCTTTCGGAGTCGTTGGTGATCAGCTTGCCGGCCAGCGGCATGAAGGCAAACGAATAGGCATCGTAGGCCTTGGACATCAGCTTGTTGGTCGGTTTGGAGAACTCCAGGATCAACAACCGGCCACCGGGCTTGAGCACGCGCAGCATAGAACGGATGGCTTCGTCCTTGTGGGTGACGTTGCGCAGGCCGAATGCAATGGTCACGCAGTCAAAGTGGTTGTCCGGGAACGGCAGTTTTTCGGCATCGGCCTGGACGAACTCGATGTTGCCGGCCACACCACGGTCCAGCAGGCGGTCACGGCCAACCTTGAGCATCGAATCGTTGATGTCGGCCAGCACCACCTGCCCGGTCGGGCCGACCAGGCGCGAGAATTTCGCTGCCAGGTCACCGGTACCGCCGGCAATGTCCAGCACGCGGTTGCCGCTGCGCACACCCGACAGCTCGATGGTAAAGCGCTTCCACAGGCGGTGCATGCCGCCGGAAAGCACGTCGTTCATCAGGTCGTACTTGGCCGCTACCGAGTGGAACACTTCGGCGACTTTTTTCGCCTTCTGGCTTTCAGGGACGTCCTGGTAGCCGAAATGGGTGGTGGGTTCGGCGTGGTCGCCTTTGCGCTGGTCGTTCATATCGCTTCACCGGAAAAAATTACCGCCATTCTAGGGCGAACGGGCGGATTTGTCTTGGCGGGGTGTGCCAGGGGGCAGGGGCGGGCATAATGCCCATTATGTCTACATCTTCAGGAATGCCTGCATGACCCAGATCAGCGTCGAACGCAAACACTCCCTCGGCCGCGATGCCGCCCGCGCCAAGGCCGAAGCGCTGGTGGACAAGCTGACCCGTGAATACGACCTCAAGGCCACCTGGAACGGTGATCGCGTCGACGTGGCGCGCAGCGGCGCCAACGGCAGCGTGCACATTGGCGAGGACAGCATCCGCGTGGAGCTGAAGCTGGGCATGATGCTGTCGGTGATGAGCGGTACCATCAAGGGCGAGATCGAGCGGGCGCTGGACAAAGCCCTGACCTGATGGCACGGCAGGTTTAGCCTGCGGGGAACGGGATGAGGTCCTTGACCTGTTCGTATTTCAGGTCGCCACGGTAGACCTTGAGTCGTTCCTGCGGGCTAAGGGCATCTTCGAGTTGTGCATCGCGTGTCTTGGCCGTGGCGAACTTCAAGTGGCCCTTGGCAAAGTCTTTGGCCAGGCTATCGTGGTGCGTGTAGTGGAAGTGAGCCTCCCAAAGTATCCCGCGGCTCGCCGCGTCTGTCCGGTAGAGGGTATAGACGTCCAGAAAGTCATGCGGGCCCAGCTGGCGGCGGATGACCGTCTGCTTGATCTCGACCAGTTGTTGCTCCAGCAGGAAGCGCAGCGCCTTGCTGTCAGGATGACGGGTGCTGAGGTAGAGGGTTTTCAGCCGCTCGCGCTTGACGGTTTCCAGGCGCGTGATGGCGCTATTGAGGTTTTCCAGAAGGGCCGGGCTGGACTCGCGTTCCAGTTGGGTCACCACCGTGGCCAGTTTCTCGATGTGATGGTCCAGAACGTCGGTCAGGCTGTTGGGTGCGTCGTCGAAAAGCCTGGCACGGGCAATTTCGGCGTCCGTTTCCGCAACCAGGCGGGTACCCAGGCTGCGCAAGGCTTTCTGGCTGGCTCCAGGTTGCGCCTGTAGCTCGACCCATGTGCTGCCGTGTGCTTCAAACTCTGCGATCGGCCGCCTGGCGACGGGATCGTACTGCACGGCCCTGCCGTCCTTGAGCGCCTCATCAACCAGCAGCGTCTTGTGCCGGGTGGTTCGGATCACCCGTAGCTTGGCGCGGGGCGTGGTTTGTGGCCGGGCGGGAGGCGCCGGCCTGACGGCGGGCCAGTTGGCGTGTTGCTCAGCGTCTCGGCGGGCGTTGGCGTTGTCCAGCGCCCGCTCCGCCATACGTTTCACAACCGATAGCTCTTTGGCGAAGGCGCGCAGGTACTCGTGGTTCCAGGCTGGGTGGTTGAAGCCCAACAAGTACTCGGTTGTACCCAGGCTGGTAACGTACTGTTGCAGGCTGTTCTCAAGAATGGCGATTTGATCGTCCGCCGAGGCGTCCGCGCGCAGTACGCCGTCATGGCTGAGCAGTGCTTGATGCATGTCCTTGTTGCGCAGGTTCTGTTGCTCCTGGTACATGCTGTCGATGCTATCCGCCGTCAGCTGTGCACGGTCCAGGGTCAGCGCCTGCAGGTCGGTGAGGATCTGGGCATGCACGATCAGCGTGGAGTAGGGGCGCGACTCGGTGATGTTCTTCAGGTGACTGGCTTTGTTCGGGTACACGATTCGAGGGTCCTCCATCGCTATTGCGATGTTGTCATCGAGCCGTTGGCTGACAGCCAGTATGCGTCGATGAACTGCCAGGCCGCTGTCTCGAAGCGTGCGATAGGCGGTGTAGGCATCGCGCTCAGCGGGGGTGGCTGGCAGTTTTACAATGGTCGCAGCCTGTGCATTGATGTCGTCGTAGCTGACTTGCGACAGCAAGCGTGAGTAGAGCTGGGTATCGCTTGTGATCAGCGTCTCGTACCAAAGGCCGATTTCCGCTTGGTAATTGACAGTACTGAATCGCTGCAGAGCGGGCGTTTTCAGCAGGTCGATAAGCTCGATATTCGATTGCAGCAAAGGCACGCGTTCTTCATACAATTTACTGGCGGCCCTTATTGTGTCGGCGTGCTCCGCTCTCAGCCTGTCCCGCCTTGCTCGAATGGCCGCCATTTCGCTGGATTCGCCGGGCACATCGTGGCCGTGCTGCTTGCGATATTCGGTGGCTGCTCGGGAATAATCGATTTCGACCCTGTCCAGCGCCTGCAAAGACATCAGGTTGCTGTTGATCATGCGGTCGCGTTCTTTAAGCGGTGGCTCATTGGCCAGCAAACGGTTGGTCAGCCTGATGTACTCGACCTTGTCCGGGGTCTTGACCGGCGAGCCCCCGGCCAAGTTCAGGGTGATGGACCACTCACCGTTCCAGCGGCTGATCCACGGCCCCTTGACGCGTGCTCGACCGACGATGTGGTAGCCATCGTCCGTTCCACCCAGGCCAACCCAGTCGCCCTTGCTCGTGTCTGGGCCGACGATGCGTACGCCGTCCCAGCTCTCCTGCACCTCATAGGCGGCGCCATCAAGTTTCACGTAAAGTTGCCCATCAACCTTGTACAGCCCTCTCAGGCGCCCTTTGCTCAGTGGCGCGTGGCTTTGCAGCGACAGCCTGGCCTGAAGCCGCCGCAGGGCCTGGCGCCGTTCTGCAGGCAGATTATCCAGCCGTTGGCGATTACCCCAGTGGACATCACCGAGGTGAACGTGTTGCTGTTCATGGACGGTCTCCTCCCAGCTGTGTTGCTGGGCAGGCTCGGCGCCCTCTGCGAGGCGCAAGCCAGGCGCTGCGGGCTCGGTGAAGGGCAACGTGGAAGGCCCTTCGGGGCTGGCTACGGCAGCCTCGCCACGGTTGGCCAGAAGCATTGCGAGGTTGGTCAGCAGGTCGGTAGCGGCCATGATCCGGGCGTCTTCGCTGCCGTTGGCCAGCGTGTCGATGTCATCCTTGGCAGCCGACAACGCCAGCACTAGCCATGTCACACCGGCCAGGGGGCCGCGCCAAAGCAGCGTGACGGTGTTGAAAATGGCCCACGCAGCCTGCTGCATCAGCAGCCACTTGAGCTGGGCATTGGAAACGCTGCGTTGGGATGCCAGGTGCAGCATGGTGTCCACCCGGGCATCCAGCAAATGGCTGTCGAGGTCGCTGTCGGGCCAGGCTTTGAACGTAGCCTTTACCGGTTGCCTGAGGTTTTCCAGCACGGTCGCCGTCAGCGCCGTTTCGGGGCTTAGCAAATGTGCCAGGCTGAGCAGGCCAGCATGCAGGTGCGGGCGGTTGAAACCATCGTTTCCGTAAACCGCCAAGGCGCTGTCGTCCAACGCGTCCAACACGCTTTGCTGCAGATCGGGGTTGCATCGCACGTCGTCCATCAACAGATCGAGGCTGGAGAATTGCAGTAGGCTTTCGTCAGTGTGGAATGGCCGATAGAGCACCCAGCCTTGGCTGCTGGGCAGTTCGATCAGAAACATACCATGTGCTCGGTCACTGGCCGAGGAGCCAGGTGCACTGTGAAAGGCCAGTGGTGCAATGCGTGGCCGCTTGAACACATCTATGGCTCCGGCGCAGAAATCCAGCAGTGTTTTGCAGGCGGCTTCATCAAGCTGGCCTTCGATACTGGCTTTGAGTACGTTGAAACGCAGGCATTCTCGCCATTCCCAGGCGTATTGGGTGATGCGCTCTGCCTTTCGTTGCGGAGCGTTGATCTGCGTTTTCACGTACGTGGGGTACGTGCCTCCAATGTCGACCTGACGGATCAATGTTTCGACATGGCGGATGTTCAGCCAACCGGTGTGGGGCTGGCCGTGGGCTTCGCCGATGCGCGTTATTACTTCACCAGGCTGCAGGCGGGAGATGGCCAGTGCGGTCAACGTCTCTTCGCGTAGGTAGAGGCTTTGCGGCTGCCCAGGCATGGAACTGGCGAGGACCTTGTGGATGATGATGAAGGTCTGGTCCGGGTCGTAGGGTGTTTTATCAGGGTGGCTCAGCTGCAGCTGTTCGCACAGGCGGCGTCGGGTGTAGCGCTGGATGTCTTCGATATCACCGAGCGAAGTGCTGCCCCTGGCTTGCCCCTGGCTAGCGGCCAGGTCGAGAAGCGCGGCATGGTACTCGAAGCGCTGCTTTGTGTCGGCTTGCTTAAGCCACGTCGGCAGCCCGATGTCTGGCAGGCCTGGTACCTGGCAGGGCTGATCGAGGAAAAAGCGTGAAGGGTCACACGCGTCGGCGAACAGTCGCTCAATCGCGCCGACAGAAGCCACGCCGGCAAGGCTCAGGCGCTTGAGGTCGGCCAGCATGCTGTTGAGCAGTTGCGTGGCCTGGAACGCCTGCGGTGCTTCAGTCAGCGGCTGCTTCGCCCAAAACAGACGGTCAAAGCGATAGCGCTCAGCAAGTTCGGCCTGCAGCGCGGCAGCGAAGGCCGTCAGGTTGGCGAAGCCGCGAATGATGCCGGAGGGTTTGCACCACAGCACCCTTTGGCTTGAGTTCTGCGTCGAACTCAGTAGCAAGTCCGGCAACAACCGGTGCCAGGTCTTGTCGCCTTCAGTGAAGGTGACTTGCACTGCACAGATATTTACCGCTTTGTCAGCGCCGTCGAGCATGGCGTAGAGGATGTCTGCGTCGCCGGCGTTCAGGCTCTGGCGAGGGATATTGTTCAGCAGTGCAGCTTTGATGATGAGCGCCAACCCATGCAGACGGGACGTATCGGAATACTCATCAAAGCCGTTCCAGAAGCTGATCTGCGCTTGCACGAAGGCTTCCGGGAGTGAATTGAGCACGTGCTCGAAGTCGCTGCTCAGTTTCAACGGGTCGAGGTTGATTTGCGGTTGCCGGGCACTGTTGGCACCTTGTTCCTGAGCGCGGAAGACCAACGGAGGGGCAATGCTCAGCGCGTCTGTCGCCGCCAGTTGCAGTGGTTTGCCAGTCAGCAGTTGCGCCAGCAGTTCGTCCAGCAAGTTGCTCTGCCGAGCATTCTCTGGAACGGACGAGGCGTGCAGGATCGAGAACCCATCGAGTGAGGCGAGCTGTGGGTAATTGCCTGCAATCATCGGATAGCGATCGACAAGTGCTCTGAAACCTTGCGCTGCCAGAACAGCGCGCAGAGTCGGGCGTTTGCTGAAGCTGCTGCTTACCAGTCGCTTGAAGGTGGTTATTGAAGAGGCAGCGTCATCGGTCATGGGGAGGGCTCCGGTTGAATGAAGCTCGCCAAGCTAATGAGGCGCTCGCACGTGTCGGGTGTATATGGATACCGCAGCAAAGACCTTAGGGTGAGGTTTCTAATTTTTCTCCCTACCTTATGCACAAGCCCAACCTTCATGGGCGGTTCCTCCTCCACTCATGAGCATGAGGTACAGAGCATGGCCAAAGTGACTGTGAAGAAACAGGATGACGCCTCGGGCACGCTGGGCGAGGTGCGCGGCTACGCGCGCAAGATTTGGCTGGCTGGCATTGGCGCATACGCCCGCGTGGGCCAGGAAGGCTCCGACTACTTCAATGAGCTGGTCAAGGCTGGCGAAGGGGTAGAGAAGCGTGGCAAGAAGCGTATCGACCTTGAGCTCGACGCTGCCAACAATCAGCTCGAAGAAGCCGCTGAGGACGTTAGCCGCGTACGCGGCAAGGTCGAAATTCAACTCGACAAGATCGAAAAAGCTTTCGACGCGCGGGTAGGTCGTGCCTTGAATCGCCTGGGCATTCCGTCTAAACATGACGTTGAGGCGCTGTCGATCAAGCTTGAACAGCTGCACGAGCTGCTTGAGCGCGTCGCGCACAAACCATAAGGAGAGCAGGATGGCTGGCAAGAAGAATTCCGAAAAAGAAGGCAGCTCCTGGGTCGGCGGGATCGAGAAGTACTCCCGCAAGATCTGGCTGGCAGGGCTGGGTATCTATTCGAAAATCGACCAGGACGGCCCGAAGCTGTTCGACTCGCTGGTGAAGGATGGCGAGAAGGCCGAGAAGCAAGCGAAGAAGACCGCTGAAGACGTGGCGGAAACCGCCAAGTCGTCGACCACTTCGCGGGTGTCGGGCGTGAAAGACCGTGCGCTGGGCAAGTGGAGCGAGCTCGAAGAGGCTTTTGATAAACGCCTGAATAGCGCCATCTCGCGCCTTGGCGTGCCGAGCCGCAACGAGATCAAGGCCCTGCACCAGCAAGTGGACAGCCTGACCAAGCAGATCGAGAAACTGACCGGTGCTTCGGTTACGCCGATTTCGGCGCGCGCTGCTGCCAAGCCGGCGACGAGCAAGGCAGCGGCCAAGCCTGCGGCGAAAACTGCAGCGGCAAAACCTGCTGCAAAGGTTGCGGCAGCCAAGCCTGTTGCGAAACCGGCCGCCGCCAAACCAGCGGCAGCGAAAAAACCTGCGGTTAAGAAAGCACCGGCCAAGGCGGCAGAGGCAAAGCCGGCAGCTCCAGCGGCCAGCGCTGCTCCAGCCGCTACCGCAGCACCGGCACCTGCCGCTGCCCCGGCCAGCAGCACGACGTCGGCACCGACTGGCACCGGTACCCTGATCTGATACCGCGGCGCCTTCTTCGCGGGCTTGCCCGCTCCCACAGGTCCTGAGTGCGCTCAAGCACTGCATTACACCTGTGGGAGCGGGCATGCCCGCGAAGGCTCCATCGCTGAAAAAGCAGGCCTACCCCTCCAGGTAGCGCACCGCCAACTGCTCAGCCGCCGCCCGCGCCTGGGCTTGCAAATGCGGCGCCACCAGCATCATCACCTGGTACACCACAATCCCCACATCCCCCTCGCGCGCCAGCACCCGCTGGTAATCCAGCGAGAACATCAACGTCAGGGTGATCTGCTCCACCAGTTGCCTCAGCGCCTGGGTTTCACTCTGCACCAGCCCCTGGCCCTTGAGGCTGGCCAACAACGCCGCCAGCGTGCGCTTGAGCGCGTTGATCAGGCTGCGCATGCCGCGCGCCAGCTTGGGCAAGCGCCCGGTCAGGTTCGACAAGTCCTGGAACAGGAAACGGTATTGCGCCATGTGCTCGACGATCAGGTGCAGGAACAGCCAGTAGTCCTCGGCGTCCAGGCGCACCTCCAGCGGCGGGTCGAGTAAGGGCATCAGCGCTTCTTCAAAGCGCTCGAAAAGCCCCAGCACCAATGGCTCTTTGCCATGGAAGTGGTAGTACAGGTTGCCCGGGCTGATACCGAGTTCGTTGGCTATCTCCAAGGTCGAGACATTCGGCTCGCCCTGCTGGTTGAACAGCTGCAGGGCGCACTCGAGGATACGGTCGCGGGTCTTCATCCAGTTCGCATACTCATCGGGTCAGCACATAGGTGCCCGGCGCGGGACCCAGCGGTGGGTAGGTGGCGTTGCCCAGCTCAGTGCGCGGCGCCTTCAGCGGGCCGGAGCGCGGGGTGATCCACTCGAGCCACAACGGCCACCAGCTGCCTTCGCTGCGCTTGGCGTCGTGGAACCAGGCGCGCGGGTCGCTGGACAGCTTGGGGTTGGCCAGGTAGTAGGCCTTGGGGTTGCCGGGCGGGTTGATGATGCTCTGGATATGCCCGCTGTTGGCTAGCACGAAGCGCTTGTCGCCGCCCAGCAGCAAGGCTGAGCGGTACACCGCGTCCCATGGGGTGATGTGGTCGTTGCTGCCGGCCACGGTGAAGCTGTCCAGCGCCACCTTCTGCAGGTCGATGGGCGTGCCGCACACCTCCAGGCCGGCGGCGTGGGTCAGCGGGTTGAGCTTGAAGAAGTCCAGCAGGTCGCCATGCAGCGCAGCGGGCAGGCGCGTGCTGTCGGCGTTCCAGTAGAGGATGTCGAAGGCCGGTGGTGTCTTGCCGAGCAGGTAGTTGTTGACCCAGTAATTCCAGATCAGGTCGTTGGGCCGCATCCAGGCAAAGATCCGCGCCACCTCGGCGCCATCCAGCACACCACGCTGGTAGGAGCGGCGCTTGGCGGCCTCGATCGTCTGCTCGTCGGCGAACAGGCTGGCGGGGCTTTCAAACTTGCTGTCCAGCAGGCTGACCAAGTAGGTGGCACTGCGCACCCGGCGTAATTGGTGCTTGGCCTGCAAGTGGCCCTGCAACGCGGCCATGGTCAGGCCGCCGGCGCAGGCGCCCATCAGGTTTGGGTCGCGGTTGCCGCTGATGCTACGGCAGGCGTTGAGTGCTTCTTCCACGGCCTGCACGTAGCTGGACAGGCCCCATTCACGGTGGCGCGGGTCGGGGTTGCGCCAGCTGATAATGAACACCTGCAGGCCGCTTTTGAGCATGTACTGGACGAAGCTGTTGGTGGAGCTGAGGTCGAAGATGTAGTACTTGTTGATCTGCGGTGGCACCACCAGCAGTGGCCGTGCGTACTGTTTTTCGCTCATCGGCTGGTACTGGATCAGCTCCAGCAGCTCGTTGCGAAACACCACCGCGCCTGGGGTCGCGGCCAGGTTGCCGCCCACTTCGAAGGCGCGCTCGTCTACCTGGCGTGGCAGGCCGTCGTTATGGCGCAGGTCGTCGAGCAAATGCGCCACGCCGCGCACCAGGCTTTGCCCGCCAGTGTTGAACAGTTCCTTGACCGCCTGCGGGTTGAGCAGCGAGTTGCTCGGTGCGAGGGCGTCGTTGATCAGGTTGAACAAAAAGTGCGCACGGGCCCGGTCATCGTCGTCCAGGTGGCTTTCCTCGATCCACAGGCGGGTCTGCTTCTGCCAGGCCAAATAGGCTTGCAGGCCGCGGCGGTAGAACGGGTTCTGGCTCCAGGTCGGGTCGTTGAAGCGTGGATCGCGCGGGTTCGGCTGGTACGGCGTGTCACCCAGCATTACCCGGCCCAGCTGGCCACCCAGGGCCAGTAGATGCTGCGCGGTATGCAGTGGGTGGCGCAGGCCATGGCGGCTGACATTGCGCAGCGTGGAAAACAGATCACGGCCGCGCAGGCCGAGGATGGCGTTCTGCACGTTCATGCTGGTGGCGGGAAGCGTTGGCGTTCCTTTGGCCGATTTGTCTTTCATGGCAACACTCCCTCGTTCCAACCATGGTGGCGCATCGCGGGCAAGCCCGTTCCTATACGCCCGAAGCCGGGCGAGGGTGCATGACAGCGCGCTGACGCTCTTGCTGAAGGAACTTCATGATGATCGGGGCGACGGCCTCAGCCCGGGTGATCAGGAACAGATGGCCGTCGTCGATAATGTGTAGCTGGGCATTGGGAATCCGCCAGGCCAGCAGGCGCATGTTGATCAGCGGGATCAGCGGGTCGTCGTCGCCGGCCAGCACCAGGGTTGGCTGCTGAATCTTGTGCAGCCAGTGGATGCTGGTCCAGCCCAACCCGGCGAACAACTGCCAGTAGTAGCCCAGCTTGCCGCCGGAGCGCACCTTGGCGGCATGCTGCATGGCCAGGTCTGGGTTACGCCGGAAGCCGCCGCCATAAATCGTCGGCGCAATCCGGATGACATGCGAAGGCTGTATGTAACGCCGCGGGCTGGCCATCATCCACAGCACCTTGGGTTTGCCCGGCACCATCACCGCACCGGCGGCAGTGGCAGCCAGCACCAGCTTCTTGCAGCGTTCGGGGTAGTCGTGGGCGAACTGCTGGGCAAGGGCACCGCCCCAGGACACGCCGATGGCATTGACCTGGCCGTAGTCGAGGTAGTCGAGCATTCGCGCCGTCAGTTTGGCCAGCCCGGGGAAGCGATACGGCTGGCGCGGCGTGGACGAGCCGCCGACCCCGGGCACGTCGAAGGCAATGACTTCCAAGTCCGGGTCCAGTGCTTCGATGAACGGAAACACCAGCTCCAGGTTGGCGCCGATGCCGTTGAAGATCAGTAACGGCGTCAGGTGCGGCTTGCCCGGGCGGACGGCGGTGCGGATGGACTGGTTGTCCAGCTCTACGGTCCTGAATCTATAGGGTTGCGGCATGCGCGTGACTCTTGGGTGAAGTAAACACCGTGGCGCCCCGCAGGTGGCCACGGCGCTGTAACTCAACGCTCGTGAACGTAGGTGCCCGGGGACGCTTCGCCAGCGGCATAGGCACGGTTGCCCAGGCGGGTTGGCGCCTTCTTCAGTTCGCCGGCACGCTCGCCCAGCCAGCTTTGCCAATGCAGCCACCAGGAGTCGGCATGTTTGGTGGCGTTTTCCTGCCAGGCCAGCGGGTCACCCGGGCGATCGGCGCCAGTCATAAAGCGCGCCTTGGGGTTGCCTGGCGGGTTGAGGATGCTCTGAATATGCCCGCTGTTGGACAGCACGAATTCGATCTTGCCGCCGAACAGGTGCGCCGAGCGGTAGCACGCCTGCCAAGGGGTGATGTGGTCGTTGGTGCCCGCGAGGCTGTAGATGTCGCAAGTAACCTGCTTCAGGTCGATCGCCGTGCCGCACACTTCCAAGGCTTGCGGGCGGGTCAGCGGGTTGCTCTTGAACATTTCGATCAGGTCGCCGTGGAAGGCTGCCGGCAGGCGCGTGGTGTCGTTGTTCCAGAACAGAATGTCGAACACTGGCGGTTCGTTGCCGAGCAGGTAGTTATTGACCCAGTAGTTCCAGATCAGGTCGTTGGGGCGCATCCAGGCGAACACCTTGGCCATCTCGCTGCCTTCGAGCACGCCGGCCTGGTAGGAGTGGCGCTTGGCGGCCTCCAGGGTTTGTTCATCGACGAACAGCGCCACCTGGTTGTCCATGGTGGTATCCAGCACGCTGACCAGCAGGGTCAGGGCATTGACCTTGTTTTCGCCCAAGGCGGCATAGTGCCCCACCAGCGCGGTGCAGGTAATGCCGCCGGAGCAGGCGCCGAGCATGTTCAGATCCTTGCTGCCGGTAATTGCCAGCACCGCGTCGACCGCTTCTTTGAGGGCATCGATGTAGGTGGACAGGCCCCACTCGCGCTGGGCTTTGGTCGGGTTGCGCCAGCTGATGATGAACGTCTGCTGCTGCGAGCGCAGGCAGAAGCGCGCCAGGCTTTTTTCCGGGCTGAGGTCGAAGACGTAGAACTTGTTGATCTGCGGCGGCACCACCAGCAGCGGGCGGGCATGCACTTGTTCGGTGATGGGGCTGTACTGGATCAGTTCCAGCACATCGTTGCGGTACACCACAGCACCTTCGCTGGTGCCCAGGTTCTTGCCCACCTCGAAGGCATCCATGTTCACCTGGCTGGGCATGCCGCCATTGTTGACCACGTCCTTGGCCAGGTTGGACAAGCCATCGAGCAGGCTCTTGCCGCCGGTTTCAAAGAAGCGTTTGACCGCTGCCGGGTTGGACAGGGTGTTGGTTGGGGCCATGGCTTCGGTCATCAGGTTGATGACGAACTGGCCGCGGCTGATGTCCTGGGGCGACAGGTCGCTGCTGCCGATCCATTCCTGCAGCTCCTTGCGCCAGGCCAGGTAGGTTTGCAGGTAGCGGCGGTACAGCGGGTTGTTGCTCCAGGCTGGGTCATTGAAGCGCCGGTCGTCGCTTTCTGGGGCAATGCTGGACTTGCCCAGCAGCACGTTCTTCAGCTCCAGGCCAAAGTGGGCCACATGCTTGGCGCTGTGCAGCGGTTGGCGCACGGCCTGGCGCAGCACGGTGCGTGCCGAGCTCAACAGGTCCTTGCGGCGAATACCGATGACCGGGTTCAGCCCCAGGGTGTTCTCCGAGGCCTGCCGCTGCAGCTCATCGTTGTTCTTGTTACTCATCTACGACGCTCCGTTGTCCTGAGACGAGTACCGGATGCTGTGACGGGTGCACAGTGCTGAGCCCGGTACTGCTACTCGGGTGACCAGTGATAAGGAACAGCGCTGCTGCGAGGGATCCATACTCTGCAAATTGATGCAGGGAACTTGCCACCCCCCATTGGTTACCCGACTTTCATGTAATGCGCAAGACAGCCCTTCACTGGGCTGTCTGTAAGGCATTCAAACAGATGAATTTAGAAAATGCGCTCTAAAACCTGCAGGCCTTGCGCTAGAGCATGAGTTTAACCACCGACTCGGCGGGGTCGCGGGCCTTGCCGGCCTTGTGCAGCTCGTCGAGGTACTCGGCCCACAGTTGTTCCTGGCGCAGGCACAGCTGCTCAAGGTATTCCCAAGTGAACAGGCCGCTGTCATGGCCATCGTCGAAGGTCAATTTCAGTGCATATTGGCCGGCAGGTTCCAGGCCGCTGAGGCCGACGTTGATCTTGCCGAACTGCAGGATAGGGTTGCCGTGGCCCTGGACCTCGGCGGAGGGGGAGTGCACGCGCAGGAACTCGGCGGGCAGGTGGTAGACCTCGCCGGGGGCGTAGGTGAGGCTGAGGGTTTTCGAGGCTTTGTGCAGATTGATGGCGGTGGGCAGGCGGGCCATGGGCTATTTCTCATGAATGTCTGGGTGCAAGCTTCGAGCTTCCTACGCACAGATTCAAGTCGGGACGGTGTTGGGGTGACAGGCCGGCTTGTGTCAGGGACATTGGCTAGCAAGGTGGCACATCGTTATATGCAGCTGCATTCGCTTGGTCCCTACAGTGCCGGAGTCGTTGGGCCGTAGGTGACAGCCTTAGCCGCGACTCATCCTCGGGCAGGGCGGATGGTTGGTCTTTGATCACTTTCTGCGCTTTGCCCGTGATCCCGGACAAGGAGGAAAGCATGCAGATAGAGCTCCCCAATACTTACGTATATCCCGACCCGCTGCCAGTTGATCTATCCGGCTACCAGTACCTGTTCAAAGAAAGACCGGGGAGGGGTTTGCCAATAGAGTACTTCGAGCGTATGACCAAGGACGTCAACGCCGACCTGTTGCGAATCAAACAGCATACCGACACAGGGTATATAGCATTGCTTGGCAACGCGGCCCAGGCTGCGATGGACGCTCTGATCGCGCAAGGTATTCCCGCCGATACTTCCGCGAGCGGTGTTTCTGAGTTACAGGGATACCTCGCGACCATCGATAGCGAGTTGTCCAGTAAGCAACAGCAATATCAGCTTGAGTCACTGGCGGCACTGGAGTATTCGGGCACGGATGCACGCACTCTCAGTGCTACTGAAATCAAAACCGCCAGCCGGAAGAGGGCGCCCGGGGATTGCTTTGGCCCACCTTTCCCGAATCGGAGCAGCGTGCCTTCCAATCGGCTTACGTTGCTGGTTATCGTGCTGCGGTGCTGGCCGAGACGATTCGCGTACTGACGGAGCAGAAGTTGGTCTTGCAGACAAGTCTGGAGCAGGCGTCAGTTCGTGAAGCCGCAGCCAGGCGCCTTGCTGTAGTGCTTGCAGCCAGGGCTACACTCTATCGTGATCCACGAGTGTATCTACTGGCTGCTGGCGCTAGTGTCATCTCGGTTGCGGGGCAGGGCATCATCCAGGATGTGCCGGGTGCCGCCTCGTTGGTCAATGGCATCAGCGAGGCTGTAGCTGCGCTGGAGCAAGCGGTCGTCGAAGGCCCTTCGGTCTTAATCGCAGATTTTCTTGCCTTGGTGCTTAATCTCGGTGCGACACCGGGACCTATACAGGATCAGCCGCCTACGAGGCTTCGTTATAGTATTGGCGTAAGTGCTGACCATTTGGGGTTGGCGGCCGGAATCGATCTGCAACACGCCGCCTTGACGCAGGGTTCGGTCGAAATGCCCAGGCGCCTGGTGGAGCAGGTCAGGGGTGATCGCTCGGTCATCTCGGTGGTCAGTACCGATGGTGAGCGGGCGTCTAGGCAGGTTCCCGTTCGGGCAGCGATCATGAATGCCACTACGGGCCTGTTTGAAGTCGTCATTGCCAGTACGAGCGCAGATCAGGCGGCGATTACCTTGACCTGGACACCTGCTAAGGCTCCGGGGAATCAGGATGCTTCATCCTCGACACCCGCCTTGCCGACAGATGTACCGATCTACGAGGGTATTACGCTGGATCCAATCAGTGTAAAGGCAACCGCCTACCCGATAAGCGAGGTTGACTTCAGCGACCTGATTGTTTGGTTTCCGGCCGACGCGGGTATTGGCCCCGTCTATGTGATGTTGAGCAGCCCCTATGAGGGCGCTACAACCAAAGGTGTATACAGTGGGCGTATGTATAATCCTGAAAAGGCGGGTGGTCCAATTCAGGAGTTGGACTGGCGAGACGCTACTGTTACCTTGGAAGGCATAAAACTTGTTAGGCTGCACACTAGTCGGTTTGGGGCGTCGGATGGCAATGCAATAATGATCAGCCGCTTGGAGCGTGTGCTGCGTGGTGAAATGGTTATTGAAGATGTCGATAAACGTTTTTACACCCATGAACTCAGGGAGTTGCAACGGTATAGAGCACTGGGGGTTCCAGACGGTGTGCTTGCTAGTGATGATGGTGCAACATGGAACAATACCCATGCTGCCACTCTGGAAGACTACAAGTTAAAAGACTCGCATGACTTGCTCTACACGGCAGAAGCGATTGAAGCTGACGATTTGCAGGCGCAGAGAGAAAACAAATGAGCACAATTACAGATTTGATAGCTGCGGAAGATCCCAAAGAGGTTGTACTTTTTCTGACGCGTGGTGAGGGCGGAATATCTTATCCCAGGCTAGATGGTCTTTATAATAGAAATGACTGGGTTAATATTCGCAATAATTATGAGTTGCTTCGGTTAGTTAGCGATATGCGTAAGCAGGGTCTAATAATTGAAGCGGGAGGGGGATTTAAACGAGGCCCAAACTGGAGGGAGCCGAAATTCAAGGGTGGCAAGGTGTATACGTTTGACTGATGAACAGGCGACTGGCTGTAGTTTATAGACCAGCCAGTCTCCCGTCATTTTTGGCAGAGGGTGGAGGGCGTCTCACGCCCACCCAGTCTTACAAGATGTAACGCGACAGGTCTTCGTTCTGCGCCAGCTCACCCAGGTGGCTGTTCACATAGGCCGCGTCGATCTGGATCGGCGCTTCGTCATGGGTGCTGGCCAGGTCACCCGCGCTGAACGACACCTCTTCGAGCAAGCGCTCGAGCAGGGTGTGCAGGCGGCGGGCACCGATGTTCTCGGTCTTTTCGTTGACCTGGTAGGCAATTTCGGCCAGGCGTTTGATACCGTCGGCGAGGAACTCGATGTTCAGGCCTTCGGTTTTCAGCAGAGCCTGGTACTGCTCGGTCAACGACGCGTGCGGCTCCTGCAGGATGCGCTCGAAGTCTTCCGGCGTCAGTGCCTTCAGCTCTACGCGGATTGGCAGGCGGCCTTGCAGTTCGGGCACCAGGTCGCTCGGTTTGCTCAGGTGGAACGCGCCCGAGGCAATGAACAGGATGTGGTCGGTCTTGACCATGCCCAGCTTGGTGTTGACGGTGCAGCCTTCGATCAGCGGCAGCAGGTCGCGCTGCACGCCTTCACGGGACACGTCGGCGCCACCAACGTTGCCACGCTTGGCAACCTTGTCGATTTCGTCGATGAACACGATGCCGTGCTGCTCGACCGCTTCCAGTGCCTTGGCCTTGAGCTCTTCTTCGTTGACCAGGCGGCTCGCTTCTTCATCGCGAACCATCTTCAGCGCTTCTTTCACCTTTAGCTTGCGCGCCTTGCGCTTGCCTTTGCCCATGTTGGCGAACAGGCTCTGCAGCTGGTTGGTCATTTCTTCCATGCCGGGCGGCGCGGCAATTTCGACGCCCACGGCATCGGCTACCTCGATCTCGATTTCCTTGTCGTCCAGCTGGCCTTCGCGCAGGCGCTTGCGGAACAGCTGGCGAGTGTTGGAATCGGTGCTGGTCTGCGCGGCTTCTTCGCTGAAGCTGGTGACCCGCGCCTGCGGCAGCAGGGCGTCAAGGATGCGGTCTTCGGCGGCGTCTTCGGCGCGGTGGCGCACGCGGATGATTTCTTGCTCACGCAGCATCTTCAGCGCGGCATCGGCCAGGTCGCGAATGATCGACTCGACATCACGGCCCACGTAGCCCACCTCAGTGAACTTGGTGGCTTCCACCTTGAGGAACGGCGCGTTGGCCAGCTTGGCCAGGCGACGGGCGATTTCGGTTTTACCCACACCGGTGGGGCCGATCATCAGGATGTTTTTCGGGGTTACTTCGGCACGCAGCTCGGCGGGGAGCTGCATGCGCCGCCAGCGGTTGCGCAGGGCAATGGCCACGGCGCGCTTGGCGTCGTCCTGGCCGATGATGTGGCGGTTGAGTTCGTGGACGATCTCGCGGGGGGTCATGGACATGATGAATATGGTCCTTGGGCAGGTGAGTCAGCGTGGAAAAGCCCCCTCACCGGGAGGGGGCGCCAGAACAGCTGAGTCAGTCGGCCAGGTCCTGCTCCTCGATGGTCAGGTTGTGGTTGGTGAATACGCAGATGTCGCCGGCGATGTTCAGGGCGGTCTCGGCAATTTCACGGGCCGAGAGGTCGGTTTTGTTCAACAGGGCGCGGGCTGCGGCCTGGGCGTAGGCGCCGCCGGAGCCCATGGCGATCAGGCCGTCTTCGGGTTCGACCACGTCACCGTTGCCGGTGATGATCAGCGAGGCGTCCTTGTTGGCCACGGCCAGCATGGCTTCCAGGCGGCTCAGGGAACGGTCGGTACGCCATTCCTTGGCCAGCTCGACGGCGGCGCGGACCAGGTGGCCCTGGTGTTTTTCAAGTTGGCCTTCGAAACGTTCGAACAGGGTGAAAGCATCGGCGGTGGCACCGGCGAAGCCGGCGATGACCTGGCCGTGGTACAGGCGGCGCACCTTCTTGGCGTTGCCTTTCATCACGGTGTTGCCGAGGGATACCTGGCCGTCGCCGCCCATGACGACTTTGCCGTTACGGCGGACAGAAACGATGGTGGTCAAGGGGAGAGTCTCCACGCAGCGGGGCGAAAGTGCCTGATGCAGACTCATATGGGGGTGGGGGGAAGGATTTCAACCATTAGCGACGAGCTGCAAGCTGCAAGCGGCAAGAAAAAGCGCATCGGCGCCATGCCCGCTTTTCCTTGTGGCTTGCAGCTTGAGGCTTACAGCTGGCGATCAGGCCTCGTGGCAGACGTGCCCATCGACCAAGGTATAACGCACCGCACCCGGCAGGCAGTGGCCGATGAACGGGCAGTTCTCGCCACGTGAGAACCATTGGTCGCCGGCAACGGTGGAGGCTTGCGGGTCGAACAACACCAGGTCGGCTGCGCCGCCCACTTTCAGCTCACCGGCCGGCAAGCGCAGGGCCGCTGCCGGGCCACTGCTCAGGCGGGCCAGCAGGGTTGGCAGGTCGAGCAAGCCGTCCTGTACCAGGGTCATGGCCAGCGGCAGCAGCAGTTCGACGCTGCTGATGCCCGGCTCGGTGGCGCCGAACGGGGCCAGCTTGGCGTCGCGCTCGTGCGGCTGATGGTGGCTGGAGATCGCCTGGATCACCCCCGATTTCACCGCGGCACGCAGGCCGTCACGGTCGGCTGCGGTGCGTAGCGGTGGTTGCACGTGGTACAGGCTGGAAAACTCGCGCAGCGATTCGTCAGTGAGGATCAGCTGGTACAGCGCCACGTCGGCGGTCACCGGTAGGCCAAGCTGCTGGGCCTGCTCGATCAGCCGCGCGCCACGGGCACTGGTGATCTGGCTGAAGTGCGCACGCACACCGGACTGTTCCACCAGCAGCAGGTTGCGCGCCAGGGCCACGGTCTCGGCGGTTTCCGGGATGCCCGGCAGGCCGAGGAAGCTGGCCATGGCCCCTTCATGGGCCAGGCCGCCCTGGGCCAGGTCGCGGTCCTGAGAGTGGAACACCACCGTCAGGTCGAAGGTGGCGGCGTACTCCAGGGCACGGGCCAGGGTGCGGTTATTGGGGATTTCCTTGAGGCCGTTGCCAAACGCCACGCAGCCGGTGTCGCGCAGCGCCACCAGTTCAGCCAGTTGCTCGCCTTCCAGGCCCTTGGTCAGGGCGCCGATTGGGTAGACCTTGCTGTTGGCGGCCTCGCGGGCACGGTCGAGGATGAGCTCGGCCACCGCCGAGGTGTCCAGCACCGGCTTGGTCTGCGGTGGGCAGCACAGGCTGGTGACACCGCCGGCTACGGCCGCGCGGGTTTCACTGGCGATGTTGCCTTTGCGGCTGTAGCCCGGCTCGCGCAGGGATACGCCGAGGTCGACCAGGCCAGGCGCTGCGACCAAGCCATTGGCGTCAATCGTGCGGCTGGCGCTGAACCCCGCTGGGGCCGCGCCGATTGCGACAATGCGGCCGCCGTCCAGGTGCAGGTCGGTGACCTGGTCCAGGCCGCTGTTGGGGTCGATGACCCGGGCGCCAAGAATACTGATGGTCACTGGGCGTTCTCCTGGTCAAATTGACGTTGCGCGTTCTGCCCGCTCATGGCCATGGACAGCACGGCCATGCGTACGGCGATGCCGTAGGTGACCTGGTTGAGGATCACCGAGTGCTTGCCGTCGGCCACCGCCGACTCGATTTCCACACCACGGTTGATCGGCCCTGGGTGCATGACGATGGCATCGGGCTTGGCCCCGGCCAGGCGCGCGGTGGTCAGGCCGAACAGGCGGTAGAACTCGCCTTCGCTGGGCAACAGGCCGCCGGCCATGCGCTCACGCTGCAGGCGCAGCATGATCACTACGTCGACGTCCTTGAGGCCTTCGGCAAGGTCGGTGTAAACCTTCACGCCGTACTGCTCGATGCCGATCGGGATCAGGGTTTTCGGGCCGATCACACGGATGTCCGGGCAGCCCAGCGCTTTCAGCGCCAGCATGTCCGAACGGGCCACCCGCGAGTGCAGGATGTCGCCGACGATGGCCACCGAGAGGTTCTCGAAGCTGCCCTTGTGGCGGCGGATGGTGAGCATGTCGAGCATGCCCTGGGTGGGGTGCGCGTGGCGGCCGTCACCGCCGTTGATCACGGCGACGTCCGGGCACACGTGCTCGGCGATGAAGTGTGCGGCGCCGGAATCCGAATGGCGTACCACGAACATGTCGGCAGCCATGGCTTCGAGGTTGCGCAGGGTGTCGAACAGGGTCTCGCCCTTGCTGGTCGAGGAGGTCGACACGTTCAGGCTGATCACGTCGGCCGACAGGCGCTGGGCCGCCAGTTCAAAGGTGGTTCGGGTACGGGTCGAGTTCTCGAAGAACACGTTGCACACGGTTTTGCCGCGCAACAACGGGACTTTTTTTACGGCCCGGGCACCGACTTCCAGGAAGGAGTCGGCGGTGTCGAGGATCTCGGTGAGCAGTTCGCGGGGCAAACCGTCGAGCGAGAGGAAGTGGCGCAGCTGGCCCTGATCATTGAGCTGCAGCGGGCGCTTGGCGTCGATTGGCGTCATCGCGAGGGGACTCTTAAAGGGCGGAAGCGGTGGCGAGGTCCTGGCGCTCGAGGGCGAGCGGTGCGGGTCCGGTCAATTTTACCCGTTCATGGGCGGCCAGCGACAGGGTGGCACCGAGCACATTCGGGCGAATTGGCAGTTCGCCGGCATCCAGGTCCAGCAGGCAGACCAGGGTAACGCTGGCCGGGCGGCCATAATCGAACAGTTCGTTGAGCGCGGCGCGGACCGTGCGACCGCTCATCAGCACGTCATCCACCAACACCAGGTGCTGGCCCTCTACTTCGAACGGCAGTTCGGAAGGGCGCACTTGCGGGTGCAGGCCGTTCTGGCTGAAGTCGTCGCGGTAGAACGAAACGTCCAGAGTGCCCATCGCGCTGCTGTCACCCATGGCTTCCTGCAGGGCCTGGGCGACCCAGACACCGCCGGTACGGATACCGATGTAACGTGGTTCGGCAATGGCCCGGCGGGCCAGGTGGGCGCGAAGGTCGACGGCCATCTGCCGAATCAGTTCGGCGGGATCGGGTAGGCTCATTGCAGGCTCCTCGGAAGGGTGCGCCGGGCGGGCCCGGCGACAAAGATTATCAGGTGTTGGCCTCCAGCCAGCCTTGCAGCAACAAGGCGGCGGCGATGGCATCGACCGGGTTGTCGCGGTAGCTGCCGCGCTGGCCGCCACGGGCCATGCGCTCGCCTTTGGCCTCGAAGGTGGTCAGGCGCTCGTCGTGGGTGTGCACGGGCAGGTTGAAGCGGCCGTTCAGGCGGCGGGCGAACTTTTCGGCGCGGGCGCTCATTTCGCTGGGTGTGCCGTCCATGTTCAACGGCAGGCCGACGACGATGGCGTCGGGCTTCCATTCGGCAATCAGCTTTTCCACCTGGGCCCAGTCCGGCACGCCGTTCTGCGCCTTGAGGGTGCACAGTTCGCGGGCCTGGCCGGTAATGACCTGGCCGACGGCCACGCCGATCTGTTTGCTGCCGTAGTCGAAGCCTAGCAATAGGCGTAGTTCAGCCATCAGGCGTGGCCCGCCTGGCTGGTCAGCAGGTGCAGGTTGATCCCCAGGCTGGCGGCGGCGGCTTCCAGGCGCAGGTCGCTGGCCCGGCCGAAGATGATTTCTGGGTCGAACGGGCAGTTGAGCCAGGCGTTGTCGGCCAGCTCCGCTTCTAGCTGGCCTGCTTCCCAGCCGGCATAACCCAAGGTGATCAGGCTCTGTTTTGGGCCTACGCCAGCGGCAATGGCCAGCAGTACATCCTGCGACGTGGTCAGTGACAGCCCTTCCAGCGCCACGGTGGCTTGGAAGCTGCACTCGCTGCTGTGCAGCACGAAGCCACGGTCGGTCTGCACCGGGCCACCTTGGTAGATCGGTACCTGCAAGGTACTGGCCGGTGGCGTTTCGTCCGGGCGCAGTTGCTCGAGGATATCGGCCAGGCTCAGCTCCTGCGGCCGATTGACCACCAGGCCCATGGCGCCATGGGCGTTGTGCTCGACGATGTACGTGAGGGTCTGGGCGAAGTTCGGATCGGCCATGTGCGGCATGGCGATCAGGAACTGATGCTTGAGGTAGCTCGGCGTGAGGGTTTTCATGGGGGATAGTGTGGCGCCAGGTGGCGAGGCTGACAAGGTGCTCGGCATGGCTGATTTGGGGCCGCTGTGCAGCCCTGATTCAGTTACTGGACAGGCGGTCCCCACGGGCAAAGCGCCAGGTGCGGATGATTTCCAGCCGATCAAATTCGGCCAAGTCCCCAGTAAACGGGGCAAAGGGTGCCGCTAGCCGCACGATGCGCTGCGCTGCCTGGTCCAGCAACGGCTGCCCGGACGATTCCAGCACCAGTACCTCGTACAGCGAACCATCGCGGTTGATCGACACCATCATGCGCAAGTTGCCGTAAATTTGTTGCCGGCGCGCTTCGTCGGGGTAGTTCAGGTTGCCCACCCGCTCAACTTTCTTGCGCCACTCTTCCTTGTACCAGGCGCCCTTGTCGCGCATGGTCGAAGCGGCGTTGAGGCGGTGGATACGCGGGCGCTTGGCGTACACCTGCTGTTCGTTGGACAGCTCTGCCTCCAGGCTGGCGATCTGGCTGGACAGCTGCGAGCTGTCGAAGTCTGGCGCAGGTGCCGCCGGCTTGGGTTGCGCCTTGCTCTCCTTGGGCTTGGGCTCGACCTTGTGCGGCTTGGGCGCCGTGGTCACCACCGCCGACTTTTGCGGGGTAGGGGGCGGTACCACCTCGGGCTTGGCCGCGGGTGGTGGGGTGATCTTGTTGATCTTGCTGTCCTGGAACGGTGCCAACTCGGTGGTCTTGGGCACCGCTTTCTTGTCCAGGGTGCCGCTGCCCTGCTGGTTGTCCTGGGCCTGGAAATCGGCCTTCTGCGGCGGTTTCTCGCTCTTGAAGGTGGCCAGGGTGATGTCCATGGTGTGGCGGATTTCTGCAGGCTTGACCACGCTGAAACCGACGCCAAGGATTAGCGCCAGGTGCACCAGTGCAGCCAGGAACAGGGTGAAACCGAGCCGGTCCATCGGGCGAACACGGGGCGGCAGCAGGTCGGCGGGGATGTCAGCGGGCAGCGTCATCAGGTATCCAGCAACCGCAGAGCGGGGCAGCGGGTCAGGTAATAGGACCCGCATCATACCCCACTCTGGGTTTGCGCCGCGCGTTGCCGGTCAGCGCGCCTTCAGCTGTCGATCAATGGCGTCCATCAGCTTGCCGCCGATATCGGTGTTGTAGGCGGCATCGATCTCGCGAATGCAGGTGGGGCTGGTGACGTTGATTTCAGTGAGGTAGTCGCCGATCACGTCCAGGCCGACGAACAGCAGGCCCTTCTCGCGCAGGGTCGGGCCGACCTGGGCGGCGATCCAGCGGTCGCGCTCGGTCAGTGGGCGCGCCTCGCCACGGCCGCCGGCGGCCAGATTGCCACGGGTCTCGCCGCTGGCCGGGATGCGCGCCAGGCAGTAGTCCACCGGCTCGCCGTCGATCATCAGGATGCGTTTGTCGCCGTCCTTGATCTCGGGCAGGTAGGCCTGCGCCATGATCTGCTGGCCGCCGTGTTGGGTCAGGGTTTCGAGGATCACCGACAGGTTGGGGTCGCCCGGGCGGTGGCGGAACACCGAGGTGCCGCCCATGCCGTCCAACGGTTTGAGGATCACGTCGCCATGGGTGGTGGCGAACTCACGCAGGATATCGGCACGGCGGCTGACCAGGGTCGGCGTCATGCACTGCGGGAACTGGGTGGCGAACAGTTTTTCGTTGCAATCGCGCAGGCTCTGCGGGCGGTTGACCACCAGTACGCCTTCGCGCTCGGCCTGCTCCAGCAGGTAGGTGCTGTAGACGAACTCCATGTCGAAGGGCGGGTCCTTGCGCATCAGGATCACGTCCAGGTCGGCCAGCGCGCTGTCCTGCTCCTCGCCCAGCTCGAACCAGCGGGCCGGGTCGGCGAACACTTTCAGCGGGCGCATCTGCGCTCGGGCCTGGCCGGCACCCAGGTACAGGTCGCGCTGTTCCATGTAGAACAGGTTCCAGCTGCGTGCCTGGGCGGCCAGCAACATGGCCAGCGAGCTGTCCTTCTTGTAGGAGATGGACGCGATGGGGTCCATGACAATGCCGAGGCGAACGCTCATGGGGTGGTTCCTCTTGGCGGCGCGTGGCCGCGATCGATCGAAAGAAAAGTGGCTCAGGGTGGCGCTGTGAACGCCGCCGGTCAAGGGGGGCGGCAGATGGAACGGGCCCCCGGAGTGTGCTAAAAATGCAGCTGCAAGCCTTTAGCTATAAGCCTCAAGAAAAAAGCAACCATGCTCCGATGTGCATTTTCTAGTAGCTTGCCGCTTGCAACTTGCAGCTAATTCCCACTGGTAGGCGTCTATGGAACAACCCCTGAAGGTGATGGTGATCGACGATTCACGCACGATCCGCCGCACCGCGCAGATGTTGCTTGGTGAAGCCGGCTGCGAGGTGATCACTGCCAGCGATGGCTTCGATGCCCTGGCCAAGATCGTCGACCACCAGCCCAGTATCATCTTCGTCGATGTGCTGATGCCGCGTCTGGACGGCTACCAGACTTGCGCGGTGATCAAGCACAACAGTGCCTTCAAGGACACCCCGGTCATTCTGCTTTCGTCGCGTGACGGCCTGTTCGACAAGGCTCGCGGCCGGGTGGTCGGGTCCGATCAGTTCTTGACCAAACCGTTCAGCAAGGAAGAACTGCTCGACGCGATCCGTGCCCACGTGCCCGGTTTTGCCGCAGCCCAACAACACGCACCCTGACCGCGCCCCGCCATGGCACGGTCTTTCTTTCCTGATGGGGAACCAGCATGGCCCGAGTTCTGATTGTCGACGACTCGCCGACAGAGATGTACCGATTGACCGAATGGCTGGAAAAGCACGGCTACCAGGTGCTCAAGGCCAGCAACGGTGCCGATGGCGTGGCCTTGGCCCGGCAGGACAAACCCGATGCCGTGCTGATGGACATCGTCATGCCCGGCATGAACGGCTTCCAGGCCACCCGCCAGCTCAGCAAAGACCCGGAAACCAGCGCCATCCCGGTAATCGTGGTTACCACCAAGGACCAGGAAACCGACCGCATCTGGGCTACCCGCCAGGGCGCCCGTGACTTCTTGACCAAACCGGTGGAAGAAGACGCGCTGATCGCCAAGCTCAAAGAAGTGCTGGGGGCTTGACCACACGCCCGCAGGGCGCGTCGCTGACCGCCTTCGAGTTGTTGCTGGACATCGACCGGCGCTGTCGCCTTCTGGTCGCCGACCAGCCGCCGCAGGACAACCGCTTGCAACAGTGGAGCGGCATTGGCTTTCGTGTCGCCGGGCAATGGTTTGTCGCGCCCATGGGCGAGGTGGCCGAGGTGCTGCGCGAACCGCGCAGCAGCCGTGTCCCCGGTGTACAGCCGTGGGTGTGCGGGGTGGCCAACCTGCGTGGCCGGTTGCTACCGGTGATGGACCTGAGCAGTTTCTTTGGCCTTGGCCACGTCGCCCCGGGCAAGCAGCGGCGGGTATTGGTGCTAGACCACGAGGACTTGTTCGTTGGCCTGTTGGTGGACGAGGTACTGGGCCTGCAGCACTTTGCCCTGGACAGCCTGCAACTGTCGCCGCCGCAGCCGTTGATTCGCGCCGCTGCACGCTTTGTTCAGGGGCATTTCCCGCGTGAACGCAACTGGGCGATCTTCAGCCCCTTCGCCCTGGCCCAGGCGCCGGGCTTTCTCGATGTGGCGTTATAGGACCTGCGAACGTGAACAAGCCTGCCCCTCCCGTGACCGCAACCACCGTGAGCCCACGTACCCGCAGCATCGCGCAGATCACCGTGCTGTTCCTGATCCTGATCCTGTCGATCATCCTGCTGTTCGCCAACTTTGCTTACCTGAACACCCAGTCCAACTACGACAAGCAGTACATCGGCCACGCCGGCGAGCTAAGGGTGTTGTCGCAACGTATTGCCAAGAACGCCACTGAAGCCGCCACCGGCAAGGCCTTGGCGTTCAAGCTGCTGTCAGATGCGCGCAACGATTTCGAACGGCGTTGGGGCTACCTGCGCGAAGGTGACAAGGCCACCGGCCTGCCGCCCGCACCGCCCACGGTGCGTGATGAAATGGAGGCGGTACACCGCGACTGGGAAAACCTGCGCAAGAATACCGACACCATCCTGGCCAGCGAGCAGACCGTGCTGTCGCTGCACCAGGTGGCGGCGACCTTGGCCGAGACCGTGCCGCAGTTGCAGGTCGAATACGAAAAGGTGGTCGAGATCCTGCTGCAAAGCGGCGCCCCGGCCAACCAGGTGGCGGTGGCCCAGCGCCAGCTGTTGCTGGCCGAGCGCATCCTCGGCTCGGTCAACACTGTGCTTGCCGGTGACGACAGCGCAGCCCAGGCGGCCGACGCTTTTGGCCGTGATGCCGGGCGTTTTGGGCAGGTACTGGAGGGTATGCTCAACGGCAACGCGGCGATTCAGGTGACCCGCGTCGAGGACGCCGACGCCCGTGCCCGCCTGGCCGAAATCGCCGAGTTGTTCCAGTTCGTCGCCGGCTCGGTGGATGAGATCCTCGAAACCTCGCCCGAACTGTTCCGTGTGCGCGAGGCAGCGGGCAACATCTTCAGCCTGTCGCAAACCCTGCTCGACGAGGCCTCGCACCTGGCCAACGGTTTCGAGAACCTGGCCGGCGGGCGCACCCTCGACACCGTGGGTGGCTATGCCCTGGGCGTGCTGGCGCTAGCCTCGATCATCCTGATCGGCCTGGTCATGGTGCGCACCACCAACCGCCAGTTGCGCGAAACCGCGGAAAAAAACGAACGCAACCAGCAGGCGATCATGCGCCTGCTCGACGAAATCGAAGAGCTGGCCGACGGCGACCTGACGGTCACCGTGTCGGTGACCGAGGACTTCACGGGCGCCATCGCCGACTCGATCAACTATTCCGTGGACCAATTGCGCGACCTGGTCGCCACCATCAACCACAGTGCCGTGCAGGTCGCTGCCGCCGTGCAAGACACGCAAAACACCGCACGCCAGCTAGCCAAGGCCTCCGAGCATCAGGCCGAGCAGATCAGCGAGGCGTCCGAGGCGGTCGGCGACATGGTCGAGTCGATCGACCGGGTTTCGGCACATGCCTACGAATCGGCCAAGGTGGCCGAGCGCTCGGTGGCAATCGCCAACAAGGGTAATGAGGTGGTGCACAACACCATCAACGGCATGGACAATATTCGCGAGCAAATCCAGGACACCGCCAAGCGGATCAAACGCCTGGGCGAGTCCTCCCAGGAAATCGGCGACATCGTCAGCCTGATCGACGACATTGCCGACCAAACCAACATCCTTGCCCTCAACGCGGCGATCCAGGCCTCACTGGCCGGTGAGGCTGGCCGTGGTTTTGCTGTGGTTGCCGACGAAGTGCAGCGCCTGGCTGAACGCTCGTCGTCGGCTACGCGGCAGATCGAGGCGTTGGTGCGCACCATTCAGGCCGACACCAACGAGGCGGTGATCTCCATGGAACAGACCACTGCCGAAGTGGTGCGCGGTGCCCGCCTGGCCCAAGATGCCGGTGTGGCGTTGGCCGAGATTGAAGGGGTATCGCAGAACCTCGCCGACCTTATCCACAGTATTTCCGATGCCGCGCAGTTGCAGACTTCGTCGGCCGGGCAAATCTCCCACACCATGTCGGTGATTCAGCAAATTACCGCGCAAACCTCCGCCGGCTCCAGCGCCACCGCCGATAGCATCCGCCACCTGGCCCGCATGGCCAGCGAGATGCGCCGTTCGGTGTCCGGTTTCACCCTGCCGCCACCGGCAGAGCCGAAGTGACAAGCCCTAGTGTAAAGCCGCGTTGAGGAGTGCCCATGGCTGTAGTTGCAGTAAGCCCCGAGCGCCACGACACCGTGGCGCTGGCCTGGACCAAGGCCGCCATCCTCGACTGCCTGAGCCAGGCGCGCCAGGCGCTGGAGCGCTTTGCCGGCGAGCCAGGCGACCTGTCGATGCTGGCCTTCGTGGTCGACAACCTGCACCAGGTGCACGGCTGCCTGCGCATGCTCGAATTGCGCGGTGCCACGCGCCTGGCCGAGGAGCTGGAGCTATTCGCCAGGGCCATGGCCGACGGCCAGGTCAGCCCCCGGGGGGATTGCCTGGGGGCATTGTTCCGCGGCCTTGAGCAATTGCCGTCGTATTTGGAGCGCTTGCGCGGAGCGCGCCATGACTTGCCGCTCGTGATGCTGCCGCTGCTCAACCAGCTGCGTGCCTGCCGTGGTGAAGAGCCGTTGGCCCAGGCCAGCCTGATCAGCGGCGCCACCCAACGCTTTGCCGGGGCCGACGACCTGGCCAACCTCGATCTGTCGCTGGGCAACTGGCGCGAGCAACTGCAGGCTGGGCCGGGCCGTGATGCCCTGCGCTCGGTGGTGACTGCGCTGTGCGATGACCTGATGCGCATCAAGGAACGCCTGGACCAGTTCGTGCGCGGCGACCGCCAACACAGCGAACAGCTCGATGCCTTGCTGGCACCGCTGCGCCACGTGGCCGACACCCTGGCCGTGCTGGGCTTTCAGCAACCGCGCCGGGTCATCATCGACCAGGTGCTGGCGTTGCAGGCCCTGGCCCAAGGCGAGCGGGCAGCGGACGACGCAGTGCTGATGGATGTAGCGGGGGCCCTGCTGTACGTGGAGGCCAGCCTCAACGGCATGGTGGGGCCATTGGAGGAAAACGGCCAGGGCGGCCTGCCGGGCTCTGACCTGACCGAGATTCGCCAGCTGGTCCTCAACGAGTCACTGAACGTGCTACAACAGGCCAAGGACCTGATCGGCGATTGCCTGGAGTCCGGTTGGCCGCGGCAACGCCTGCAACCCTTGCCTGGGCTGTTGCAGCAGATTCGTGGGGCATTGGCGATGCTGATGTTGCCGGCTGTGGCCGAGCTGTTTGGTGGCTGTGCGGGTTATGTGCAGCGCTGGCTGCAGCACCTGGACGCGGAACCACCGGCTGATGAGCTGGCGCACCTGGCCGAGGCCCTGAGTGCCGCCGAATGCTACCTGCAGTGGCGGGTTGCCGACCCATTGGCCGACGGCCAGCCGTTCATCGATATGGCGCGTGCCAGCCTGGCAGCGCTGGGCGTGCACTGCGCGCTGGTCGAGGCTAGCGTAGGCCTTGATGGCCGCGGCGATGGCATCGATGACGAACTGCGCGAAGTGTTCCTCGAGGAGGCCGGTGAGCTGCTACCGGAAATCGAGCGCCACTG
The DNA here is from genome assembly GCF_003627215.1 of Pseudomonas sp. Leaf58. NCBI lineage: Bacteria > Pseudomonadati > Pseudomonadota > Gammaproteobacteria > Pseudomonadales > Pseudomonadaceae > Pseudomonas > Pseudomonas sp. Leaf58. Next base: position 4,947,872 of record NZ_CP032677.1, on the reverse strand, counting down.
GCTGCGCTGGCGCGCCGATAACCAGCAGCGCGAAGCCTTGGGCGAAGTACGCCGCGCGCTGCACACACTCAAAGGCAGTGGCCGCATGGTCCATGCCGAGGCGGTGGCCGAGCTGGCCTGGGGTGCTGAGCACCTGCTGAACCGGGTACTTGAGGGCCGTAGCGTGCTCAGCCCCGAAGGCGTGGTGGCTTTGCAGCAGGTGTTCGTCCACCTGCCCGACCTGCTGGCCGACTTTGCCAGCGGCCAGTTGCCGCAATTGACCGAAATCGAACAGTTGGCCGCGCACCTGCATGCGCTTGCCGAAAACGATGCCCCTGTCGCCAGCGATATCGACGGCCTCGACCCGCAGTTGCTGGACATTTTCCGCAGCGAGGCACAGGGCCACCTGGCCAGCCTGGAGGCTTTTCTGCAGGGCACCGACGGCCATGACACGCCGGTCAGCGATAGCTTGCAACGTGCCCTGCACACGCTCAAGGGCAGTGCCGCCATGGCCGGAGTGATGCCGGTCGCCGAACTGGCCACCGCCTTCGACCGCCTGGCGCGTGAATACAAGGGCCATCAACTGCCCCTGCAAATGGCCGAGATCGAATGGCTGGAAGCCGCGCGCTCGCTGTTCCACCTGGGCCTGGCGCAACTCGACAGCACGCCGCTGGCGGCTATCCCCGGCGCCGCAGAGCTGATCGAGCAGGTGGGCCAGGCGGTAGACGGGCGCCTGGCCGGCCTGCATGACGACCCACACCATGCGTTGCGCGGCAAGCACGACCCGCAGCGGGTCGCCAGTTTCCTGGCCCAGGCCATGGATATCCTGCTGGAGGCCGAGTCGTTGCTGTCACGCTGGCAGCAACAACCCGCTCAGCGCGACGCGCTGGACACCCTGCTCGACCAACTGACCACGCTCGGCCACGCCGCGCACCTGGCCGACTTGTGGCCGATGGATGACGTGTGCGAGGCCCTGCTCGACCTGTACGGCGCCGTGGAGGAGGGCAGCCTGCCCGCCGATGCGCGCTTCTTCGCTCACGCTCAGCGAGCCCATGAAACCTTGCTGGACATGCTCGACGAAGTGGCGGCCGGGCAGGACATCCCGCCGCGCCCGGCGCTGGTCGATAGCCTGCGCAGCTTGCTGGGCCAAGCCCTGGCCCCGGATGCCACCGGCTTGGTGGGCATCGACACGGTCACGCCGTTGCACCCAGACATGGACCTTGGCGATGCCCTTGGCCTGGGGCTGGCGCATACCCCGGTGCTGCCGGCCGTGGCTGAGCCATTGCCTGAAGAGCCGGAAAGCCCTGGCGAAGAGCTGCTGGAGGTGTTTCTCGAAGAAAGCTCGGATATCGTCGAGAGCGCCGCCGCCGCCCTGGCGCGCTGGCAGGCCGACCCGCGCAACAACGTCGAGGTGGACAACCTGATGCGCGACCTGCACACCCTCAAGGGGGTGGCGCGCATGGTCGAAATTGCGCCAATCGGCGACCTGGCCCACGAACTGGAGTTTCTCTACGAGCTGCTGGCGGCGGGCCGCCTGCCACCAAGCGCGCCACTGTTTGCCCTGCTGCAAACCTGCCACGACCGCCTGGCGCACATGCTCGACGCCGTGCGCCTGGGCCAACCGCTGCATGCTGCGACGGCGCTGATCGACTACATCCGCAACTTCAGCAGTGCAGCGCTGACCGACAGCGCGGCGGGCCAGGGGCCGGTCGGGGCCACCACCAGCGAGGCGCCAGCCGCTGCACCGGAGCGGGCGCCAGGCGACATGGTCAAAGTCGATGCCGAGTTGCTCGACGACCTGGGCAACCTCGCCGGTGAGCACGCGATCATCCGTGGGCGCATCGAGCAGCAGGTCAACGATGCGCAGTTCACCCTCAACGAGATGGAAACCACCCTGGAGCGCATGCGCGACCAGTTGCTGCGCCTGGACATCGAGACCCAGGGGCGAATTTCCAGCCGGCAGCAGTTCGAAGGCGATGCCTATGACGACTTCGATCCGCTGGAAATGGACCGCCACTCGCAGTTGCAGCAGTTGTCGCGGGCCCTGTTCGAATCCGCCTCGGACCTGCTCGACCTCAAGGAAACCTTGGCCCAGCGCGCTCAGGAGGCCTACAGCCTGCTGCAGCAGCAAGCGCGGGTGAACAGCCAACTGCAAGAAGGCCTCACCGCTACCCTGATGGTGCCCTTCGAGCGCCTGGTGCCACGCTTGCAGCGCGTGGTGCGGCAGGTGGCCAGCGAACTGGGCAAGCAAGTGGAACTGGTGGTCGGCAACGCCGAGGGCGAGCTGGACCGCAGCGTGCTCGAACGCATGGTGGCGCCGCTGGAGCACATGCTGCGCAATGCCGTTGACCATGGCCTGGAAAGCCGCGAAAAGCGCCTGGCCGCCGGTAAGCCGGAGCAGGGCACCATTCACCTGAATTTACTGCACGAAGGCGCCGATATCGTCATAGAAATGACCGACGACGGTGCTGGCGTGCCATTGGAAGCAGTGCGGCGTAAGGCGATCAAACGCGGCCTACTGGACCCTCAAGCGCACTTGAGCGATCACGAAATCTTGCAGTTCATCCTGCGCCCGGGCTTTTCCACCGCCGAAAAAATCACCCAGATTTCCGGGCGTGGTTTGGGCATGGACGTGGTGCACGAAGAGGTCAAGCAACTGGGCGGTTCGATGAGCATCGAGTCGGCCCAGGGCAAGGGGGCGCGCTTCCTCATCCGCCTGCCGTTCACCGTGTCGATCAACCGCGCATTGATGGTGCACCTGGGCGAAGAACAGTACGCCATCCCGCTCAATACCATCGAGGGCATCGTTCGCGTGCCGCCGGCAGAACTGGCGGCATGCTACGAGTTGGATACGCCACGTTATGTTTACGCCGGCCATGAATACCAACTGCGCTACCTGGGTGAGCTGCTGCAGGGCCTGCCGCGCCCGGCATTGCTGGGGCAGAGCGTGCCGCTGCCGGTGCTGCTGGTGCATTCCCAAGAGCAATCGTTCGCCATCCAGGCCGACAGCCTGTCGCCCAGCCGCGAGATCGTGGTGAAAAGCCTGGGGCCGCAGTTTGCCGCTGTGGCCGGGTTGTCAGGGGCGACACTGCTGGGTGATGGCCGGGTGGTGCTGATTCTCGACCTGCTGGGCCAGTTGCGTGGCCAGCAGCGGCGCCTGGCGCGCTTGCCGGGTGGGGGTGCGGCCCAGCGCCAGGTGCTCGGCCCGGCCCCACGGCGGGCGTTGCTGGTGATGGTGGTGGACGATTCGGTAACCGTGCGCAAGGTCACTAGCCGCCTGCTGGAGCGCCACGGCATGAGCGTACTGACCGCCAAGGACGGGGTCGATGCCATGGCCCTGCTGGCAGAACACCGCCCCGACGTGTTGCTGCTGGACATCGAGATGCCGCGCATGGACGGCTTTGAAGTGGCCACGCGCATCCGCCGTGACGAGCGGCTCAAAGACCTGCCGATCATCATGATTACCTCGCGTACCGGGCAGAAGCACCGCGACCGTGCCATGGCCATCGGCGTCAACGAATACCTGGGCAAGCCGTACCAGGAATCGCTGCTGTTGCAGAGCATTGCCCACTGGAGCCAGACCCATGCTTGAACTGATCGCCGGCCAGCGCAGCAGCCTGACCGGGTTGTTGCTGCCGTTGGGCGACCGTACCCTGGTGTTGCCGAATGTGGCGGTGGCCGAGTTGAGCGGCCAACGTAACCTGGTGTGCCAGCGTGGCGAGCCGGCCTGGCACCTGGGCTGGATCGACTGGCGCCAACAGCGCCTGCCGTTGATCGGCTTCGAGGCAGCGTGCGGTGGCGAGACGCCTTGCGGGGAGCGGGCTCGGGTGGTGGTGCTCAATGCCCTGGGCGACACCGGGCTGCGTTACCTGGCGCTGTTGCTGCAGGACATTCCACGTTCGTGCAAGCTCGACAGCCAACTGAACTATGTGGACGTGGCGCTGGGCCGCCTGGAGCTGGCCGCGGTGCAGGTGGGTGAGCAGGTGGCGCGGGTGCCGGACCTGGTCGGGCTGGAGCGGCTGGTGCGTGACGCAGAACTGCAACCTGACCTTGGCTAGGATGTGAAGTCGATGGCCCTTTCGCGGGTGAACCCGCTCCTACAATGATTACGCGCCCCGTTGTAGGCGCGGGTTTACCCGCGAAGAGGCCATCTGCATCATTAGGAACCCAGCCCACCCCAAGGAGGTCTGTGTTTGCATGTACTACGGTGAACGCTTTAACGCCTGGACCCACCTGGTCGGTGCTGTTCTGGCCTGTATCGGTGCTATCTGGCTGATCGTAACCGCGGGCCTGCAAGGCGATCCATGGAAGATCGTCAGTTTCTCCATCTACGGCAGCACGCTGCTGTTGCTGTACAGCATTTCCACCCTTTACCACAGCACTCGCGGGCGGGCGAAGGTGATCATGCGCAAGCTCGATCACCTGTCGATCTACCTACTGATCGCCGGAAGCTACACGCCGTTTTGCCTGGTCAGCCTGCGCGGCCTTTGGGGCTGGAGCCTGTTTGGTGGGGTCTGGGGGCTGGCGGTGATCGGCATGCTGCAAGAGATCAAGCCGCGCTCCGAGGCGCGGGTGCTGTCGATCATCATCTACGCGGTGATGGGCTGGATCGTGCTGGTCGCGGTCAAGCCGCTGCTGCACTCCCTGGGCACTGCCGGCTTTGCCTGGCTTGCCGCCGGCGGCGTGTTCTACACCGTCGGCATCATCTTTTTCGCCCTGGACAGCCGCTTGCGCCACGCGCACGGCATTTGGCACCTATTCGTGATTGTCGGCAGCCTGCTGCACTTCGTTGCAGTGTCGCTTTACGTGCGCTAGTTAAAAATCGCCCCACAATTGCTGTGCTACCGACAGCGCCACCACCGGCGCGGTTTCGGTGCGCAGCACGCGTGGGCCGAGGCGTGCGGCGTGGTAGCCGGCGGCTTTAGCCTGGTCGACCTCCGCCTCGCTCAAGCCGCCTTCCGGGCCGATCAGGAAGGCCAGGGTGGCAGGCTTGTCATGGCTGGTGAGCGGTTCGGCGACAGGGTGCAGGACCAACTTCAGGTCGGCTTTGCTGCTATTCAGCCATTCGGCCAAGGTCACCGGCGGGTGGATGACCGGCAAGGTCGAGCGGCCGCATTGTTCGCAAGCACTGATCGCCACCTGGCGCCAGTGGGCCAGGCGCTTGTCGGCGCGTTCATCTTTTAGCCGCACTTCGCAGCGTTCGCTGACGATCGGGGTGATTTCGTTGGCGCCCAGTTCGGTAGCCTTCTGAATCGCCCAGTCCATGCGCTCGCCACGCGACAGGCCTTGGCCGAGGTGGACGTGCAGCGGTGAATCGGCCTGGCCGGCCAGGGCCTGGTCGAGGCTGACGCGTACGGTTTTCTTGCCCACTTCGAGCAACTGGCCGAGGTATTCCTGGCCGCTGCCGTCGAACAGCTGCACGGCGTCGCCGGGGGCCATGCGCAGCACGCGGCCAATGTAGTGGGCCTGGGCCTCGGGCAGGTCATGCTCGCCAAGGCTCAGGGGGGCGTCGATGAAGAAGCGGGACAGTCTCATGGGTTTGCTCGGTAAAAGTGAGACGCATATCCCCTGTGGGAGCGGGCGTGCCCGCTCCCACAGGGGAAGTGGTGTGGCGAACTATCGGGCCTAGCCCGGGTCGCGGAAGTCGGGGTGGAAGTTGGCCGGTACGGCCACGCTGACGCTATCGCGGGTGGCGATGTCGATGCCTTCGCTGGCCACTTCGGCGAGGAAGTCGATCTGCTCCGGCGTGATCACGTACGGCGGCAGGAAGTACACCACGCTGCCCAGCGGGCGCAGCAGGGCGCCGCGGGTCAGCGCATGCTCGAACACCTTCAAGCCACGGCGCTCTTGCCAGGGGTAGGCAACCTTGCCGGCCTTGTCCTGAACCATCTCGATGGCCAAGGCCATGCCAGTTTGGCGGATTTCTGCCACATGTGCATGATCGGCCAGGTGCGCGGTGGCGCTGGCCATGCGCGTGGCCAGGGCCTTGTTGGCCTCGATCACGTTGTCCTGCTCGAAGATATCCAGGGTTGCCAGGGCCGCGGCGCACGCCAGTGGGTTGCCGGTGTAGCTGTGCGAATGCAGGAACGCGCGCAGGGTTGGGTAGTCATCGTAGAACGCCTGGTACACCTTGTCGGTGGTCAGGCATGCGGCCAGCGGCAGGTAGCCGCCGGTCAAGGCCTTGGACAAGCACAGGAAGTCCGGGCGGATGCCGGCCTGTTCGCAGGCGAACATCGTCCCGGTGCGGCCAAAGCCCACGGCGATTTCGTCGTGGATCAGGTGCACTTCATAACGGTCGCAGGCCTCGCGCAGCAGCTTGAGGTACACCGGGTGATACATGCGCATGCCGCCGGCACCTTGGATCAGCGGCTCGACGATCACGGCGCTGATCGAGGCGTGGTGCTCGGCCAGGGTTTGCTCCATGGCCTGGAACATGTTGCGCGAGTGCTCTTCCCAGCTCATGCCCTCCGGGCGCAAGTAGCAGTCGGGGCTGGGCACCTTGAGGGTGTCGAGCAACAGCGCCTTGTAGGTTTCGGTGAACAGCGGCACATCGCCGACCGACATGGCGGCAATGGTTTCACCGTGGTAGCTGTTGGTCAGGGTAACGAAGCGCTTCTTGCCCGGTTGGCCGACGTTCTGCCAGTAGTGAAAGCTCATCTTCAGTGCCACTTCGATGCACGACGAGCCGTTGTCGGCATAAAACACCCGGTCCAGCCCGGCCGGGGTCATGGCCACCAGGCGCTCGGACAGCTCGATCACCGGCTGGTGGCTGAAACCGGCCAGAATCACGTGTTCCAACTGGTCAACCTGGTCTTTGATGCGCTGGTTGATGCGCGGGTTGGCATGGCCGAACACGTTGACCCACCAGCTGCTCACCGCATCCAGGTAGCGCTTGCCTTCGAAGTCTTCCAGCCACACACCGTCGCCGCGCTTGATCGGGATCAGCGGCAGCTGCTCGTGGTCTTTCATCTGGGTGCAGGGGTGCCACAGGACCTTGAGGTCGCGTTGCATCCACTGATCATTGAGGCCCATGGGCACTTCTCCTGGCTTTACGGCGTGGTTCGACCGCGTAAGCCTAAGCAATGCCGCAGGGCAGGACAACCGCTGCCGTTCAATGGCGATGGGTGCCGGTCCATTCGAGCTTGCGGATATGCACGGTGCCGGCTTGCGCGGTGGAGATGGTCAGGCGGCGGAACGGCCCATCGATTACCTGGTGGTAGGGGTGGGTGGCGATGGGGCCCGGGCGCAGGTTGCGAAAACCGCTGCCCTCCACCGTGAGCCAGTAGAAGTTGCGCGCAACCGGGGCGACCAGGTCGCAGTCGAAATTTTCGGCATCGAACAGCATGTGCAGGTCGTCGCAGAGAAAGTCGCTGACCACGTAGTATTCCAGGCGCAGGCGCTCGACCTCCTGGGTGAAGGCGATTTCCACGTCACTGTGCTCGCCGATGACCAGTTCGGTACCGTCCTCGCCCTTGAACGCTTCATGAAAACCGGCCCATGACGTGCTGTTGGAGCGGATGCTCAGGCCGGAGGCCGTGCGTAATGTTTGCTTGTGCCACAGATACTGCCGTTCGACGTGCTGGAAATGCTCCTCGAAGATCATGCGCATGCCCTCCCGGTGGGCCTCAGGCCATCTTCTCCAGCTTGGCCTGCCGCCATGTGACAGTGCTACTGGCAAAAATGTCAGTTGCCAAAGGGACTTGATGTCACTGCGCTGGCAGGGCCGCCGCACCTGACGTATTCTTAACGCATCTCTCCCGGGGCATTCCTGCCTCTCCCCGTTTCTGTAACCCCTGACTCGGAGTCCGCCAACATGGCTGCTGCTTGGGTGCGCCTGTGCGCGTTAGTATTGATTGGTGTGTCCAGCGGCGTCGCGCTGGCAAAGGACAAAACGCCCTCGGCAATTGTGGTGGGGGGCGGCTTGGCCGGCCTGACGGCTGCCTACGAGCTGCAGAACAAAGGCTGGCAGGTGACGCTGCTGGAAGCCAAGGCGGGCATGGGCGGGCGTTCGGGCCTGGCCACCAGCGAGTGGATCGGCAACGCCAAGGCGCAGCCGGTACTCAACCAGTACCTCGACCGTTTCAAGCTTGAAACACTGCCAGCGCCAGAGTTCGTGCGCACCCCCGGTTACCTGATCGACGGTGAGTATTTCAGCGCCGCCGACCTGGCCACCAAGCAGCCGGCCACCGCCGAGGCGCTCAAGCGTTACGAAAAAACCCTCGACGACCTGGCCCGCTCCATCGATGACCCGCTGAACCCGCAGGCAAACAGCACGCTGTTCGCCCTCGATCAGATCAACGTTTCCAACTGGCTGGACAAGCTGCAACTGCCGGCCACTGCCCGTCAGTTGGTCAACCAGCAGATCCGTACCCGCTACGATGAGCCATCGCGCCTGTCGCTGCTGTATTTCGCCCAGCAGAACCGCGTGTACCGCGGCGTCAGCGACCGTGACCTACGTGCCGCGCGCCTGCCTGGCGGCAGCCCGGTACTGGCCCAGGCTTTCGTCAAGCAACTGAAGACCATCAAGACCAACTCGCCGGTGACCGCCATTGTCCAGGACAAGGACGGTGTCACGGTCAAGGTCGGTAGTGTCGGTTACCAGGCGGATTACCTGGTCATGGCTGTGCCGCTGCGCGCCCTGGCCAAAATTCAGATGACCCCAGGCCTGGACAGCCAGCACTTGGCGGCGTTGAAAGGTACCAACTATGGCTGGCGCGACCAGCTGATGCTGAAGTTCAAGAAGCCGGTATGGGAAAGCCGCGCGCGCATGTCGGGCGAAATCTTCAGCAACGCTGGTTTGGGCATGCTGTGGATCGAGCCGGCGCTCAAGGGTGGCGCCAACGTGGTGATCAACCTGTCGGGTGATAACGCCCGCCTGCTGCAGGCATTTGGCGACAAGCAGATGGTCGACCAGGTGCTTATCCGCCTGCATGCATTCTACCCCCAGGCCCGCGGCTCGTTTACCGGCTATGAGGTCAAGCGCTACAGCACCGACGCCGGTACCGGCGGCGCCTACCTGGCCTACGGCCCGGGGCAGATCAGCAAGTACTGGCGCCTGTGGGAGCGCCCAGTGCAGCGTATCACCTTTGCCGGTGAACATACCGACGCCCTCTACCCTGGTACCTTGGAAGGTGCCCTGCGCAGTGGCCAGCGGGCGGCCAGCCAAGTGCAGGACCTGCTGGCCGGCAAGTCGTTCGACCCGGCCAAGGCCGCCCCGGTGGCGGCGGCAGCGGCTGGCGCTGTAGCGGCCAAGCAGAGCAAGGGTGGGTTCTTCTCCAACCTGTTCGGGGGGGCTGCCGACAAGGGTGACAAGGCACCGGTCAAGGCCGAGCCGAACAAGGCCGATGAGGCCAAGCAGGACAAGCCAGGGTTCTTCTCGCGCCTGTTTGGTGGGGCGGACAAGCCGGAAGTGAAGGCTGCACCAATTGCCAAGACTGAGGAAGTGGTGCCAGCACCTGCACCTGCACCACAAGCTGCACCCGCCCCGGTAGCGCCTGTTGCCAAGGAAACTCCGGTCAAGCCGGCAGCGACCAAGGCTGCACCAGCCAAGCATGCGCCGGCGCACAAACCGGCGCACAAGCCTGCCGAAACCAAGAAGTCTACCGCCAAGTCCGAACCGGCCAAGAAAGCCGTGGCCAATACCCAGGCCAAGGCGGGTTGATTCATTGGTTGTACCGGCCTCTTCGCGGGTTAACCCGCGAAGAGGCCGACACTGACAACCACCCACTCCCCGACTATCGTTAATGTTTCCTTAATGGGAAGCTTAGACAATACATATCGGATTTCTCGATAATCCGAAGCAATTTTTTCCGCTTTTATTCGATACGTTACGCGTTAGTCTGTGCACAGCTTTCACGGGGAACACGTCAACATGCAGCTCCGCAATTCACCTTCTCGCTACGGCGTGGTCAGCATCGTCCTGCACTGGGGCGTGGCTCTGGCAGTCTTCGGCCTGTTCGGCCTGGGCCTGTGGATGGTCGACCTCGACTACTACAGCCCTTGGCGCAAAGCCGGCCCAGACCTGCACAAGAGCATCGGCCTGGTGCTGCTGGCAGTGATGCTGCTGCGGGTGGTCTGGCGCTTCTTCAGCCCGCCTCCACCAGCACCGGCCAACCACGGCGCATTCACCCGTCTGGCGGCCAAGCTGGGCCACCTGGCCCTGTATGTCGGCTTGTTTGCAGTAATGCTTGCCGGGTACCTGATCTCCACCGCCGACGGCGTCGGCATTCCGGTCTTCGGCTTGTTCGAAGTACCGGCACTGGTCAGCGACCTGCCCGACCAGGCAGACCTGGCTGGGGTGATTCATCTCTGGCTGGCATGGGGCTTGGTGATTTTTGCCGTGTTACATGCTTTGGCGGCGCTCAAGCACCATTTCATCGACCGTGACGCGACCCTGACCCGAATGTTGGGCCGCAAAGCTTGACTCTCAACTCAATTGCATAGGAAGGAAGTAAGGATGTTGAAAAAGACTTTTGCCGCTCTGGCGCTCGGTACCGCTCTGCTCTCCGCTGGCCAGGCAATGGCTGCTGAGTACAAGATCGACAAGGAAGGCCAGCACGCGTTCGTTGACTGGAAGATCAGCCACCTGGGCTACAGCTTCATCCACGGTACCTTCAAGGACTTCGACGGCAACTTCACCTGGGACAGCGCCAAGCCTGAAGCCAGCAAGATCACCGTCGACCTGAAAACCGCCAGCCTGTGGTCGAACCACGCCGAGCGTGACAAGCACATCGCCAGCAAAGACTTCCTGGATGTGAAGAAGTACCCGGAAGCCAAATTCGTCTCCACCAGCGTCAAGTCGACTGGCGACAAGACGGCTGACGTGACCGGCGACTTGACCATGCACGGTGTGACCAAGCCGGTCACCTTCAAGGCCACCTTCAACGGTGAAGGCAAAGACCCATGGGGCGGCGAGCGCGCTGGTTTCAACGCCACCACTACGCTGAACCTGAACGATTTCGGCATCAAGGGCCCGGGCGCTACTTCGCAGACCCTCGACCTGGATATCAGTGTTGAAGGTGTGAAGCAGAAGTAATTTTCTTTAGCTGAAATACCGAGGGGGCTGCTTTGCAGCCCCCTCGGTATTTTTATGACCCCTTGCGGGTCAGCAGCGCCGGGCGCTCACCGCGTGGGCGGCTTGGCAGGTCATCCAGCTGCTCAGGCGTCGGGTAACGATCGAGCTTGGATTCCTTGCGGATGATCACCGGTTGGCTCTGCGGCTGACGCGGGCTGCGCACTGCCGGCTCCGCGGCATCGTCACGGGCCGGGCGGCCACGACCAGCGCCGCCATCACGACGGGCGCCGCCACCATTGTTGGCGCGGGGCGGACGTTTGTCGCCACCACCACTGCCGCCGCCACTGCGCTGTTGGCCGCCACTGCGGGCTTGTTGGCCCTGGCCGCCAGCGTTGCTGCGTTGGCCAGTGCCTTGGGCCTGACCTTGGCCGGCACCCCCACCTGGGCGGCGATTACGGCCTTGGTTCTTGCCCTGGTATGGGCTGACATAGTCGGCGCGGTTACCAAAGTTGTCGACATCGTCGTCCAGGAACTCTTCCGGGTCGCGATTGGCAGGTGCTTTCGGCGCGCTGCTGTTGCTGGCCTGTTGCTGTTGCTGGCGCGGCTTCTTGTCACGCGGCTTGCGCGGCTGCTGCGGTTTGTCGCCGCTTTTTTCCTTCTCGGCCGGCTTGTCCGCAGCTTGCTGCTTGGCCTTGCCTTTATCCTTGCCTTTGTCCTTGCGGCCGCCGTTGGCGTCTTTGCCGCCTTCGCCGCGTGGCTGCTGGTTGCGACCGCCACGGCCGTTGTTCTGCGGGCGCTCGCGCACTTCTGGCTTTTCGGCTTCTACCTGGCTGGCGTCGAAGCCCATCAGGTCGCCGTCGGCAATCTTTTGCTTGGTGACGCGCTCAATGCTCTTGAGCAGTTTTTCTTCATCCGGGGCAACCAGCGAAATTGCTTCGCCCGAACGACCGGCGCGGCCTGTACGGCCGATACGGTGGACGTAGTCTTCCTCGACGTTTGGCAGCTCGAAGTTGACCACGTGCGGCAACTGGTCGATGTCCAGGCCGCGGGCGGCGATGTCGGTAGCGACCAGCACGCGCACGCTATTGGCCTTGAAGTCGGCCAGGGCCTTGGTGCGAGCGTTCTGGCTCTTGTTGCCGTGGATAGCGGCGGCGCTCAGGCCGTGCTTTTCCAGGTACTCGGCCAGGCGGTTGGCGCCGTGCTTGGTGCGGGTGAACACCAGTACCTGCTCCCAGGCACCCAGGGTAATCAGGTGCGCCAGCAAGGCACGTTTGTGGCTGGCAGGCAGGCGGTAGACGCGCTGTTCGATACGCTCGACGGTGGTGTTCGGCGGGGTGACCTCGATACGCTCCGGGTTGTGCAAGAGCTTGTCGGCGAGGTCGGTGATGTCCTTGGAGAAGGTGGCCGAGAACAGCAGGTTCTGGCGCTTGGCCGGCAGGCGGGCGAGGACCTTCTTGACGTCGTGGATGAAGCCCATGTCGAGCATGCGGTCGGCTTCGTCGAGCACCAGAATTTCCACGTGGGCCAGGTCGACCTTGCCTTGGCCAGCCAGGTCGAGCAGGCGGCCTGGGCAAGCGACCAGCACGTCAACACCCTTGGCAATGGCCTGCACCTGCGGGTTCATGCCGACACCGCCGAAGACGCAGGCACTGACCAGTGGCAGGTCGCGGGCATAGACCTTGAAACTGTCATGCACCTGGGCTGCCAGTTCGCGGGTCGGGGTGAGGACCAGTACGCGAGGTTGGCGCGGGCCATGGCGCTGCGACTTGTCGGGATGGCCGGCCGGGAACAGGCGCTCAAGGATCGGCAAGGCGAAGCCGCCGGTTTTACCAGTACCTGTCTGTGCGGCGACCATCAGGTCGCGGCCTTGCAACACGGCGGGAATCGCCCGCTGTTGCACGGGGGTCGGCTGGGTATAGCCCGCAGCTTCAATAGCGCGGACTAGAGCCTCGGAGAGACCGAGGGAAGCAAAGGACATGGGCAATCCTGTTCTCGTGTGGGCTGGGCCCGTAGGGGATGTTCTGCCTGGCGCGACGGGCATCGATGGGATGCGATCGCGTCCGGTCCAGCTGGGCTTTCACTGCACATCCGGGAAACGGAAGGTGGACGCGAAGGCGCGTCGATGCCGATCGGGATGCCTGTTGCGAGGCCGAGCGTCCGGGCGTGAGCCGGGCGGGAAGGCCCGAGTATAACAGAGCTATCGCGCCGTGCTGCTTTCCTGCTGCTCAACGGCGTTGAGAATGTTTCCGATGTCGCCTGTGTAGCGGTTGCTGATCGCCACCTAGGCTATTACTACGCGGGGCTCAGCCTTGGGAGGTTCGCAGCAGATGCGCCTCGATATCCTTGCGTCGCTCGCCCAGCGACAGGCGTAAACCTGGGTGGCGCAGGCACTGGCGCAGTTGCTCCGGCTCCATGTGGCCGTGGCGCGCATTAAGGTTTTCCAGGGCCTTGTCCCACCAGGCAGGTGCACAGGCGCGGTCGAATTCATTGGGGTAAGGGTAGCAACCATACAGCAGCTCACGGGCGAATTGGCGTTCGTGGGCGGGCAGGGTCATGCTCAATGCCTTGTAGCCCAGGCGTTGCAGGGCCGGTGGCCGTGGTAACTGGTCGTTGACCAGGATAACGTCGGCCAGCGCCGCAGGGCCCAGTGGGTCGTCACCGTGTTTGCGCAACCAGGCCTGGATCTTGGCGCGGAACTGCGCCTTACGGCTCCAGTAGTGGTGGATGACATCGGTGCATTCAGCCAGCTCCAAGTTGCGATAGGCCGCCACTGCCAGGCAGAACTCCTCCAGGGTATAAGCTTCGCGAGCCAGGGGGTGGAACTCATCCATCATGGCGATGGAGCGGTCCAGGGTGCTGGCGTCTTCAGCCGTGAGGCCGATTACCCCGGAATTGACCAACGGCATCTGGCAATCGGCCAGCCCCCGGGATTCGAGGATGGCCAGCAGGTTCTTGTACAGCAGGCACTTTTGGTTGCTGCCGTAGCGCGCGCCGATGGCATTGCACAGCAGGTGGCCTGGCGCTACCCGGGCGAACAGCTCGAGTGGCGACTTGCGGAAGAAGGTGTCGGTGTCGATCAGTACTGCCAGCGGGTGATGCTGCAGCACCTGGCGCAACAGTACATGCTTGCTGCGAAAGTGGTAACCGTGAGGGGCATTCCATGCCTGGCGCGTGGCTTCATCCAGCCGATGGACGGTGACGGGCAGCTTGGCGTAGGGCTGCGCGTTATCGGTGTAGACCTGGATGTCCATGGCGTCGGCTGCCGCCGGGCCCAGATGGGCGAGGGCGCTGACGATGCTGAAGCAGGCTTCCTGATGGTAGGTCGCCGGGCCAAACGCGAGGTAGATGAGCTGTGGCCGTGATGGCTGAGAATGCTGCATGGCAGGCAAGACCTGTGTAACTCGGAAATGAATAAGGCTTTAGTCTAAGACCAAAGCCTTAATCAAATCTTAAACAGCTTTTGCAAAAAATTTCAGCGGGGCAGCTTCAGGTTGTTCCAGATTGCCAGGCTCGGTTCGGCCTGGTTCAGGGTGTAGAAGTGCAAGCCCGGTGCACCGCCTTGCAGCAGCTGTTCGCACATGCGGGTAATCACTTCCTCGCCGAATGCCTGAATGCTGGCGGTGTCGTCGGCATAGGCTTCCAGCTGCTTGCGAATCCAGCGTGGGATTTCGGCGCCACAGGCGTCGGAGAAACGTGCCAGCTTGCTGTAGTTGGTGATCGGCATGATGCCGGGCACCACCGGAATGTCCACGCCCAGCTTCTGTGCGCGCTCGACGAAGTAGAAGTAGCTGTCGGCGTTGAAGAAGTACTGGGTAATGGCGCTGTCGGCACCAGCCTTGACCTTGTGCACGAAGTTGCCCAGGTCAACCTCGAAGTTGCGTGCCTGCGGGTGCATCTCCGGGTAGGCAGCCACTTCCAGGTGGAAGTGATCGGCGGTTTCCTGGCGGATGAACTCGACCAGGTCGCTGGCGTAGCGCAGTTCGCCACTGGCCATGCCCATGCCGGAGGGCAGGTCGCCACGCAGGGCGACGATGCGCTTGATGCCGGCAGCCTTGTACTCGGCCAACAAGGCGCGCAGCTCAGCCTTGGTGTCGCCGACGCACGACAGGTGTGGTGCGGCGGGTACCTTCACTTCGCTTTCCAGCTGCAGCACGGTGTTCAGCGTGCGGTCGCGGGTCGAGCCACCGGCACCGTAGGTGCAGGAGAAGAAGTCCGGGTTATAGGTGGCCAACTGGCGGGCGACGCCCATCAGCTTTTCGTGGCCGGCGTCGGTCTTGGTCGGGAAGAACTCGAAACTGTAACGGCGTTCCTGGGACATCAGGCGTTCCTCTAGCAGCAAGCGTCAAGCGGCAAGCTGCAAGTAAAAGCCAGATCGGTGATGGCCGGTCTGGCTTGGGCATCGTTCACGATCTTTGCTGCTTGAGCTGCAAGCGGCAACGGCATGGTCTGCCTTTGCTTGCCGCTTGAAGCTTCAAGCTTGCCGCTTAGTAGCGGTAAGCGTGTGGCTTGAACGGGCCTTCGACGGTCACGCCGATGTAGTCGGCTTGCTGCTTGGTCAGTTGGGTGACTACGCCGCCGAAGCCGCGGACCATTTCCAGGGCCACTTCTTCGTCGAGCTTCTTCGGCAGCACTTCAACGGTCAGGCGCTCGGCTTTCTTCTCGGCCGACAGGTCGGCGAACTTCTGCTCGAACAGGAAGATCTGTGCCAGTACCTGGTTGGCGAACGAACCGTCCATGATGCGGCTTGGGTGGCCAGTGGCGTTGCCCAGGTTGACCAGGCGGCCTTCGGCCAGCAGGATCAGGTAGTCGTCGTTCTGCGGGTCGAAGCTGCCAGCGCCGGTGCGGTGAATCTTGTGCACCTGTGGCTTAACCTCTTCCCATGCCCAGTTCTTGCGCATGAAGGCGGTGTCGATCTCGTTGTCGAAGTGGCCGATGTTGCAGACCACGGCACGCTTCTTCAGGGCCTTGAGCATATTGGCGTCGCAGACGTTGACGTTACCAGTGGTGGTCACGATCAGGTCGATCTTGCCCAGCAGGGCCTTGTCGATGCTGGCGTCGGTGCCGTTGTTGATACCGTCGATGAACGGCGAAACCACTTCGAAACCGTCCATGCAGGCCTGCATGGCGCAGATCGGGTCGACTTCAGTGACCTTGACGATCATGCCTTCCTGGCGCAGCGACTGGGCCGAGCCCTTGCCCACGTCACCGTAGCCGATCACCAGGGCCTGCTTGCCCGACAGCAGGTGGTCGGTACCACGCTTGATGGCGTCGTTCAGGCTGTGACGGCAGCCGTATTTGTTGTCGTTCTTGCTCTTGGTAACCGAGTCGTTGACGTTGATGGCCGGGACTTTCAGCTCGCCCTTGGCCAGCATGTCCAGCAGGCGGTGCACGCCGGTGGTGGTCTCTTCGGTCACACCGTGTACGCGCTCCAGCACTTGCGGGTACTTTTTGTGCAGCAGTTCGGTCAGGTCGCCACCGTCGTCGAGGATCATGTTGGCGTCCCATGGCTGGCCATCTTTCAGGATGGTTTGCTCCAGGCACCACTCGTACTCTTCCTCGGTTTCACCTTTCCAGGCGAACACCGGGATACCGGCGGCGGCGATGGAGGCGGCGGCCTGGTCCTGGGTGGAGAAGATGTTGCAGGACGACCAGCGCACTTCGGCACCCAGGGCAACCAGGGTTTCGATCAGCACGGCGGTTTGGATGGTCATGTGGATGCAGCCCAGGATCTTCGCACCCTTGAGCGGTTGCTCGGCCAGGTACTTGCGACGCAGGCCCATCAGTGCAGGCATTTCCGATTCGGCGATGATGGTTTCGCGACGGCCCCAGGCGGCCAGGGAGATGTCGGCGACTTTAAAATCGGTAAAACCAGCAGGCATGTTTGCAGCGCTCATGAGAGCCTCCATTCGTAGTGTGCGAATGGGCGCCGTTGTGCGTTAAGCGCCCGCGAGAGCGAGCAACGCCCCATCCGAGCCTGACAGGCCTAGCCTGCTGCAGCGCCCCTCGGACAGGTGGCGGGCATGGCACCGCTGTGGGCAACCATGTAAAGCGGCGGAGATTATAGCCGCGCCGGCCCGCTTGCCCAAGGTTTTCCGTCGATTAATCGCGACGATAGTCGATGTTCAATGGAGCGACAGCGGCCGCTCTGCCATCATTGCTACACGTTAGCCAAGCAGGTCAGGAGTACAGATGAACTTTCACACCCGCAAGTGGGTTAAACCCGAAGACCTCAACCCCAATGGCACCCTGTTCGGTGGCAGCCTGCTGCGCTGGATCGACGAAGAGGCAGCGATCTACGCCATCGTCCAGCTGGGCAACCAGCGGGTGGTGACCAAGTACATGTCGGAAATCAACTTCGTCAGCGCATCGCGCCAGGGCGACATCATCGAACTGGGGATTACCGCCACCGAGTTCGGCCGCACCTCGATCACTCTCAAGTGCGAAGTGCGTAACAAGATCACCCGCAAGAGCATCCTCACCGTCGACAAGATGGTGTTCGTCAACCTGGGGGAAGACGGCTTGCCGGCAGCCCATGGGCGGACCGAGATCAAGTACGTGCAGGACCAGTTCCCGGATACTGCGGTCGAGTAGAGCGTGGTTGTCAGGTCCGGCCTGTTCGCGGGTAAACCCGCTCCTACAGGGGAACGCGATCTCCTGTAGGAGCGGTTTTACCCGCGAATGGGCCGCAAAGCGGCCCCAGTATTCTCAAGGCTGGGCGCTGACCTTGCGCACCACCCGGCCAATGCTCAACCCCTGCACCAAAATCGACGACAGCACCACGATGTAGGTGATCGACAGTAGCAGGTCGCGTTCCTCGCCCAGTGGCAGCGACAGTGCCAGGGCCACCGACACCCCGCCGCGCAGGCCACCCCAGGTCAGCACCCGCACCGTGCCTTTGGGCACCGGGCGCCAGCGGCGCAGCAGCACGATTGCCGGGGCCACGGTCAGCAAGCGCGACAACAGCACCGCCAGTGCCAACACGCTGCCCGCCGCCAGGTGCATCCAGTTGAACGGCAGCAGCAACAGCTCCAGGCCGATCAGCGCGAACAGCAAGGCATTGAGCATGTCATCGATCAGCTCCCAGAAACCGTCCATGTAGCGGCGGGTCATGTCGTTCATCGCCAGGTTGCGCCCCAGGTTACCGATGATCAGGCCGGCCACCACCATGGCGATCGGCGCCGAGACATGCAATTCGTAGCACATGGCCGAGCCACCGATAACCAGCGCCAGGGTCAGCATCACCTCTACCTGGTACTGCTCGACGCTCTTGATCATGCGGTAGGTGGCATAGCCGATCAGGCCGCCAAACACCACGCCGCCAATGGCCTCGCGGGCGAACAGGATCGCCGTGTCGGTCATGCTCGGTGTTTCGCCCAGCTGGATGATGCCTAGCAACACGGTGAACACCACCACTGCCGTGCCGTCGTTGAACAGCGACTCGCCGACGATGGTGGTTTTCAACGGTTTGGGGGCATTGGCAGTGCGCAGCGCGCCGAGCACGGCAATGGGGTCGGTGGGCGAGATCAGCGCGCCGAACAGCAGGCAGTAGATCAGCGGCACCTGCCAGCCGAACAGGGCAAACACCCAGTGCGACAGGTAGCCGATGACCACGGTGGCAATCAGCACGCCGACGGTGGCCAGCAGGCCGATTGGCCAGCGATAGCTGCGCAGGTCGGTGAGGTTGACGTGCAGGGCGCCGGCAAACAGCAGGAACGCCAGCATCCAGTGCATCAGCAGGTCGTTGAAGTCGATCTGGTTCATCAGGCCTTCGACCCGTTCTTCCAGGCCAGGGAAACCGATCAAGCTCAGGCCCTGCAAAATCAGCGAAAACAGCAAGGCCGTGACCATCACGCCGATGGCGGGAGGCAGGCCGATGAAGCGGTAGTTGACGTAGGTAAGAAGGGTGGTCAGGCAGATAAACGCGGCAACTAATTCAAGCATCCCAAATCCTGTAAAAATGGCTTCCAAGTCGTAACCCGAATGGCTCGGGCAGTTGTTTGATGAGCTGGCGAGGGCTTCGGGACACAGGGTTTGACCAGATTCGTTCCAATCGTTCCCATAAAGGGGGCCGCACAGCGGCCCCCGAACGCTATATATTCACAGCCATGAAAAGCCATAAGGACAACAAGGCGTGTTGGCAACATCCTTGGTATTGATCGCCGCCCTGCTGCACGCGACCTGGAACACCCTGATCAAATTCAGCGGCGAACGCCTGCTGGTCATTGCCAGCATGGATACGGTCGCCTTAGTGTTCGCGGTAGCCGCCGTGGCCTTCGTCGAGGTACCGCCTGCGCAAATCTGGCCCTGGTTGATCGCGTCGGCACTGGCCGAGCAGTTGTACCGCTTCTTGCTGATCCAGGCCTACCGAGTGGGCGACCTGGGGCTGGTCTATCCGCTGATGCGCGGGCTGTCGCCGCTGGTGGTACTGGGGTTGACCTTGGCGTTTGCCGGGGAGTCGCTGAGCCAGCAGCAGATCATCGGCATCCTGCTGATCCCCTGTGGCATGGCCTGCCTGTTGTGGCAGGGCGGTGGCGGTGACCGGCTGCCCTGGTCGATGCTGCCAGTGGTTGCGCTGATAGGCCTGTGCATTGGTTGCTACACCTGGTTCGACGGCCAGGCGGTGCGGCTATGGGGCAAACCCTGGGATTACCTGGTGTGGCTTACCCTGCTCAGTGCCTGGCAGTTCCCGTTGGTGGCCTGCGTTGCGCGGCGGGCGCCATTCGTATTGTTCTGGCGAACCCAGTGGCGCCTGGGGCTGGCAGTCGGATTCTGCGTGCTGTTCAGTTACGCCCTGGTGCTGTGGGCCATGCACCTGGGCTCGGTGGCCGAGGCAGCGGCCCTGCGGGAATTGAGCGTGATCTTGGTGGTGCTGCTGGGCATGCGCTACCTCAAAGAACCTTTTGGCGGGCCGAGACTCCTAGCTTGCGGGCTGGTGTTGGCCGGCATGCTGGTAATGAAGCTTTGACCTGAAGACTTAACAAGGAGTCCTGTCCATGACTGTTGCCCTGTGGTGCATCCTGATTGCACTGTTCTTGCCGCCGCTGTGTGGGTTGATCGCCAAAGTCAGCAGTGGCCGTTTTGGCTTGAAGGACAATCACGATCCGCGTGCTTTCCTCGACACGCTGTCCGGGCTGCCGCGCCGCGCGCATGCTGCCCAGCAGAACAGCTATGAAGCCTTTCCGGCGTTTGCCGCAGCGGTGCTGGTGGCGGATATCGTCGGCAATGCCGAGCAGGTGACCCAAGATGTGCTGGGGGTGATGTATATCACCAGCCGCTTGCTCTACATCATCTGCTACCTGGCCGACTGGGCGGCCTTGCGCTCGCTGGTGTGGTTGGCCGGGGCGGCGATAATCGTGGCGTTCTTTGTGGTTTCGATCTAAACGCTCTGGCGCGGTCCCTGTAGGAGCGGCTTTAGCCGCGAACACCGGCAAGGCCGGTGCCATGCATCGCGTGGGTCTTCTTCGCGGGTAAACCCGCTCTTACCGGGTACGCGTAAAGTCAGGGAACCTTGGGCACCTCAGGCAGCGGCTGGCCCTTGGGCCACAGCATCCAGATCTGCCCTTGCTGCTTCATGTTCCCGGCCAGTTCGCCGGCCTCTGGCCCGGTACCCCAGAACAGGTCGGCACGCACTTCGCCGGCAATCGCCCCTCCCGTGTCCTGGGCCGCCACCGGGCGCACCACTGGCGAGCCGTCCGGGCGCGTGGTGGATAGCCACAGCAGGCTGCCCAAAGGAATCACCTTGCGGTCGATAGCCACGCTGTAACCAGCGGTCAGCGGTACGTTCAGCGAGCCGCGCGGGCCTTCGTTACTGTCTGGGCGGGTGCTGAAGAACACATAGCTGGGGTTGCTGGCCAGCAGTTCCGGCACGCGCTGCGGGTTGGCCTGGGCCCAGGTGTGAATGGCGCCCATGCTCACGTCCTCCTTCTTCAGTTGGCCCTGTTCCACCAGCCAGCGGCCGATCGGCCGATAGGGGTGGCCGTTTTGGTCGGCATAGCCCAGGCGTAGCTGGCGGCCGTCTTCCAGTTGTACCCGGCCCGAACCCTGGATCTGCAGGAACTGCAAGTCCATCGGGTCGGTCAGCCAGGCCAGTACGGGTGCCTTGACGCCATCACGGTTGATGACCTCGGCAGTGTCGTAAGGCTTGAGCACCCTGCCATCCAGGCGGCCGCGCAGGCGCTTGCCCTTGAGTTCGGGATACACGCTGGCCAGGTCGACCACGATCATGTCGTCGGGGATGCCGTAGACCGCCACATGGTTGGTTTTCGACTGGCTCAGGCTGCCGGGGTAGACCGGTTCGTAGTAGCCGGTGATCAGGCCGTTGGCGTTGTTGTCGGCAGACCGCAGGCCGTAAACCTCCAGGTTCTGCTCCAGGAAGGTGCGTACCTGGGCGGCACTGGCTGTGGTGCTGCCAGCTGCTTCGCAGGTCGCGGCCCATATCGGGTCGCGCTTGAGCTTCTCGCAGCCGCTGCGCCAGGCGTAAAAGCCGGCCAGCAGGTCCTCATCGCTGACTGCCGGCAGGTCTTTCCAGGTGGCCGGGGCGTAAGTGGCGATGGCATGGGGCTCGGGCTTGGCGTTCTCGCCGCCGTTGCAGCCGGCCAGCAAAGCCAGCACTGGGAGTGTCCAGGCCAGATGGCGCAGGGCAGATTTCATGAATGCATTCCTGTCATGGGCGAGCATGAATATTCGCCCCTGTTTTTATGTGGCTATTGGTGTTTGGGCCTTGGGCAGCGATACTGGCCGCCCATTTGCGTAGGCCGAAGTGAGCGTGATGTTGAAGCGATTGACCGTTGTTCTGCTGGCAGCACTGGCCCTGGGCGGTGCCCTGAGTGGCTGCGATCGGGTTGACCCGAATTCGCCGCTGGGCAAGCGCAAGGTGATCTTCAAGGATATGCTCAAGACCAGCGAAGACTTGGGCGGCATGCTGCGTGGCCGGTTGCCGTTCAACGGGGTGAAGTTTGCCGACGGTGCGCTGAATCTTGATAGCCTCTCGCACCAGCCCTGGCAGCACTTCCCGCAGGTACGCGATGGCGGTGACAGCAGCGCGCGGGCCGAGGTGTGGGAGCGTCAGGCGCGTTTTCATGACCTGGCCCGGCAGCTGGAAGGCGTCACCGGCGAACTGGTCGATGTTACCCGCAACCAGCCGCTGGATGTCGCGCAATTGAAGGCACCGATGGACAAGGTCGAGGCTGCGTGCAAGGCATGCCATAGCGAATTCCGCAATCATTGATTGCCTGCACTGGCCTCATCGCCGGCAAGCCAACTCCCACAGGTATTGCACAGCTCTCGAAGGCAGCGCGATACCTGTGGGAGCTGGCTTGTCGGCGATAAGGCCAGTAAAGACAACGGATTTTTAGCGTCGCGCTTAGCGGTCGAGGTCTTCCACTGCTTCTTGCAGTTCTTTACGCGACTCGGCCAGCTTGTCCTTGCGCTTGTTGATCTTCTCGGAGTCGCCTTTCTTTTCGGCTTTCTTCAAATCCTTTTCCCGCTGCGCCACTTCGTGACGCGCTTCCAGCACCTTTTGCTCACGTTCCTTGCGCAGGCTGGCATCGGTGCAGTTGTCGACCCCACGCAGTGCTTCTTCCAGCCCTGCGACCTGGTCGTTATTGCCGTGGTCACGGGCAATCTTCAACTGGTTCTCGATAGCGCTGCGCTTGGCGGCGCAACCAGTCAGGCCGGCATCCGGCTGGGCGGCTTGCACGGTGCCGGCGGCCAGGCCAAGTGTCGCGAGCAGGAAAAAGGTCGAAATACGTTTCATGAAAAGCCTCCTGGACGGGGCGGGGCAGCAAAAGTTGGGGGAAATCCTGCCTTGGTTTTATCCATTTAGAAACCCTTGTCAGGGTTTTTCCGGTTGAATCCCAGGCTTCCCCTACCGGTAAATTGGTAAAAATTCATTGCTCGATGCGTGGCTCGTCGGTCCGGAAGCCGTCCACACCTGTTTTGGCCAGTTGCGCTGCAATGGCTTGAACCTCGTTGGCCGCCAAGAAAACCGCCAGCTGTTGCCCGCGCTTTTCGCCGATGCCGGGCATGGCTTGCCACTCGCGGCTTGTGCGCGCAGCCAATTGCGACCAATCCTCGGTCATCTGCATACTTTTGGGGATGGGCGCGCCAAGTGCGCGTAACCATTGGGCGAAGGGGCGTGAGCGGGCTTGGTCAAAACTGCTTAGCAGCTGCGCAGCCGTCGCGTCGCTGATCCCTGCCACCTGGCCCAGCTGCTCGGCATCCAGGTGCAGCCAGTCGGTCATCGAGGTCACCAGCCCGGCATCGACCAGCCGGCGCCATGTGCCCGGGCCGGTGCGCGGCAGTGCCAGCCCCTGTTTGCCGCTGAGCCAGGTTAGCCGGGCGACGAACTGCGCCTCGCAGCCCGCGCTGGCCCGCCAGCAGCTATGGGCGTGATACTGGCCGGGCGCGGGCGCGCTTACCGGTTGGCGCTCGACGGCACGCTGCAGCACCTGCTCCAGGCGTGGGATGGTGAGCCCGGCAAGGCTGACGGCCACCTGGTCACCGGGGCGGATGTCGAGCGTGCGCCAGCGCGCCAGCGAACCCAGGCTAACCTGGGTAATCCGCCGATCATCGAGGGTAACCGGCTGCAAATGCAGAACCGGCGTGACCCGGCCGGTACGGCCGACGCGGAAGCGCACTTCGCGCACTTCGGCCAGCGCCTGTACGAACGGGTACTTCCAGGCTGCGATCCAATAGGGCGCCTTGGCTTGCCAGCGCTCGGCTGGCGGCCGGCTGCCCTGACGCAGAATCACACCATCGGTGGCGAAGGGCAGGGCGGTGCGGTACCAGTGATCGCGCCAATATGCGGCATCTTGCGCTGTAGCGATGGCGACGCTGTAGTCCTGGCTGTCGGCAAAGCCCAGTTGCGCCAGCTGTGCCAGGCGTTCGGCCTGCTGGCTGGGGCCATGCGGCCAGCCCCACACGAACAGGCCGATACCGTCGCCTTGCTCGCGAGCCAACTGCTTGCGCGCCAGCAGCCCGGCTACCGTGCCACGGGCGTTGACGCTGCCAGCCTTGGCCTGCACATGTGCGTCCAGGCGCCAGTACAGTTCGCCCTGCAATTGCAGGTCGATTGCCTGGGGCAGTTGCCGGGGGATGGCGACGAGCAGGGGGATGTGACGACTCCAGTCATGCCCCTGCACCCCGTCTCCGCGGCTGATCAGTTGCATCAGACGGCCTTGGCGATAGACGAGGGATACGGCAACGCCATCGACCTTGGGTTGTATCCAGACCTCGCGCTTGCCGGCCATCCAGTGCGCTACGGCCTGGTGGTCGGCCAGCTTGTCTACGCCGGTATGGGGCACCGGGTGAGGGATGGGGCCGCGAGCGCTGACCAAGGGGGATGGGCCGGTCGCGAGGCCGAAGCACTGCTGCAAGTGCTCGAAGCGCTGGCGGCTCTGGTCGTAGAGCTCATCGGGCACCAACGCAACCCCTTGGCGATGGTAGTGGTCGTCCCAGCGGGCGAGTGTGGCGCGCAGTTGTGCGACTTCGGCGTCAACTTGTTGCGGGTCCCAGGCGGGGCATTGTGCGGCCCAGGTCAGCGGTACCTGCAGCAATAGCAGGGCGAATAGCAGCATCAGCGGCATGGCCAGCATCCTTGCATAGCGGGGTGAACGCTCAGCGTAGGCGGATGGTGCGGCGGGGAGTGGGTGGAGTTGTCAGGTGATATTTCGCATAAGGGTTTGTGTGAGGGCAAGCATCTGGCAGCGCTACCGCCTTTCAAAACCCCACAAAAAAGCCCCTGCCGATTACTCGGCAGGGGCTTTCGCTCGGCGCTGTAGGAAGCTTACAGGCCGGCAGCGTCACGCAGCGACTGGGCGCGGTCGGTGCGCTCCCAGGTGAAGGTGGTGAAGGTGTCGTCGCCGACAGTCTTCTGCTGCGGGGTACGGCCGAAGTGACCGTAGGCAGCGGTTTCCTGGTACATCGGGTGCAGCAGGTCGAGCATGGTGGTGATGGCGTACGGACGCAGGTCGAAGCACTCGCGCACCAGCTGGACGATCTTGTCGTCGGAGACCTTGCCGGTACCGAAGGTGTTGATCGAGATGGAAGTCGGCTGGGCCACGCCAATGGCGTACGACACTTGGATCTCGCAACGCTCGGCCAGGCCAGCGGCGACGATGTTCTTGGCTACGTAGCGGCCGGCGTAGGCGGCGGAACGGTCGACCTTGGACGGGTCCTTGCCGGAGAACGCGCCACCACCGTGGCGGGCCATGCCGCCGTAGGAGTCGACGATGATCTTGCGACCGGTCAGGCCGCAGTCACCCACCGGGCCACCGATGATGAAGTTGCCGGTCGGGTTGATGTGGTACTGGGTGCCCTTGTGCAGCAGTTCGGCAGGCAGGGTGTGCTTGACGATCAGCTCCATCACGGCTTCTTGCAGGTCTTTCTGCGAAACCTCTGGGTTGTGCTGGGTCGACAGCACCACGGCGTCGATGCCGACTACCTTGCCGTTTTCGTAGCGGCAAGTGACCTGCGACTTGGCGTCCGGGCGCAGCCATGGCAGCAGGCCAGACTTGCGCGCTTCGGCCTGGCGCTCGACCAGACGGTGCGAGAAGCAGATCGGCGCTGGCATCAGCACTTCGGTTTCGTTGCTGGCATAGCCGAACATCAGGCCCTGGTCGCCAGCGCCCTGGTCTTCCGGCTTGGAGCGGTCGACGCCCTGGGCGATGTCCACCGACTGTTTGCCGATGATGTTCATCACGGCGCAGGTGGCGCCGTCGAAGCCGACGTCAGAGCTGTTGTAGCCGATGTCGATGATGACCTTGCGCACCAGGTCTTCCAGGTCAACCCAGGCCGAGGTGGTGACTTCGCCGGCGATGATGGCGACACCGGTCTTGACCAGGGTTTCGCAAGCTACGCGGGCGTATTTGTCCTGGGCGATGATGGCATCAAGGACGGCGTCCGAAATCTGGTCGGCGATCTTGTCCGGATGCCCTTCGGACACGGACTCGGAGGTGAAAAGGGAGTATTCGCTCATCTCGAAGGTTCCTGAAATTTACCGATGGTGTATGTCGCCAGCCGTCCGCTGAAAATGGCGGACCTGGATCTGGAAACCGTTACGCAAGCCCACGTACAGGCTGTCACCGGGCGTCAGCCCGGCAGCGTTGGCCCAACGGGCCAGGTCGTCCTGTTCAAAGCCCAGCCAGAGGTCGCCGCAGGCGTCCCGCGCCCACCCCTGGTCGTGGCTGCACAGTTCGGTGACCAGCAGGCTGCCGCCTGCCTTCACCCGTTTGGCCAGCTGGCGCAAGGCCAGGGCCGGGTCGCTGAAGTGGTGCAGCACCATGTTCAGCACAACGCAGTCGGCGACTACATCCGTTGCACCCAGTGCATCGGCCAACTGCAGGTTTACATTATCGAGCCCTTCGCGCTGGCACACCTGGCGCGCCAGGTCGAGCATGGTCGGGCTATTGTCCAGCGCGGTGACCTGGGCGAAGCGCCGGGCCAGGTCTGGCAGGAAGCCACCGTCACCGGGGCCGACCTCCAGGGCGCTGGCGGCCGGGTCGAAATTCAGTTTATCGAGCAGTGCCAGCAGGCTTTCACGGTACTGTGGCAGGCCGGCGATCAGGTCTTGCTGGGCGCGGAACTTCTCTTCCACGCGCAGGAAAAAGTCCTGGCTGGTGGCCGCACGGCGCTGCTGCACCTGGGCAATGCGCGCCTGCACTTCTGCCGGCAGGGTGAGGTCATCGACCTCCTCGAGCAGTGCCGCATGCAGCCGGCCACCCAGGCGTAGGCTGTCGGGTAGGGCGCGCCGGTAGAAAATGGCATTGCCCTCGCGCCGGGTCGCCACCAACTCGGCCTGGGCCAGCACCTTCAGGTGGTGGCTCATGCCCGACTGGCCGACGTCGAAAATCTGCGCCAGTTCGAGGACACCGAACGAGTCGTTGGCCAGGGCACGCAAGACGTTCAGGCGCAACTCGTCGCCACTGGCTTTGCACAGGGCAGCCAATGCTTCGCGTTGTTCGGGGATCGACTGCGCACGGAGGTTCATGGGACGGCAGTCTAGACAGGCATCGATGCCCTAGCAAGGGCAATATCAAAAAGTTTTGATATTGAGTGATGAGTGGGGTGGTTCACCCGGTTTTGCCCCGAATTGAATGCCAATCACAGGAAAATCCCCCGAGTGCGACCATCCGTCATTGCCCCCAGCCCCCCCTGTGGGCGAAAATAGTCGCCTTTTTTCGTAACACCACCAATTCAAGCCCCCCAGGAGATCAGCGATGCCCAGCCGTCGTGAACGTGCCAACGCCATTCGCGCCCTCAGCATGGATGCCGTGCAAAAGGCCAACAGCGGCCACCCAGGTGCCCCCATGGGCATGGCGGATATCGCCGAAGTACTGTGGCGTGACTACCTGAAGCACAACCCGAGCAACCCGGATTTCGCCGACCGCGACCGCTTCGTGCTGTCCAACGGCCATGGCTCGATGCTGATCTACTCGCTGCTGCACCTGACCGGCTACGACCTGTCCATCGATGACCTGAAGGCCTTCCGCCAACTGCACAGCCGCACCCCGGGCCACCCGGAATACGGCTACACCGCAGGCGTAGAGACCACCACCGGCCCGCTGGGCCAAGGCCTGGCCAACGCCGTAGGCTTCGCCCTGGCAGAAAAGGTACTGGGTGCCCAGTTCAACCGTGACGGCCACAACATCGTCGACCACAACACCTATGTGTTCCTTGGCGACGGTTGCATGATGGAAGGCATCTCCCACGAAGTCGCCTCGCTGGCCGGCACCCTGGGCCTGAACAAGCTGATCGCCTTCTACGACGACAACGGCATCTCCATCGACGGCGAAGTGCACGGCTGGTTCACCGACAACACCCCGGCGCGCTTCGAAGCGTACAACTGGCAGGTGATCCGCAACGTCGACGGCCACGATGCCGAAGAAATCAAGATGGCCATCGAGACGGCGCGCAAAAGCGACCGCCCGACCCTGATCTGCTGCAAGACCACCATCGGCTTCGGTTCGCCGAACAAGCAGGGCAAGGAAGACTGCCACGGTGCGCCGCTGGGCAACGATGAAATCGCCCTGACCCGCCAGGCCCTGAACTGGAACCACGGCCCGTTCGAAATCCCGGCCGACATCTACGCCGAGTGGGATGCCAAGGCTGCCGGTGCCAAGGCCGAAGCCGAATGGAACCAGCGCTTCGACGCCTACGCCAAGGCTTACCCTGAGCTGGCTGCCGAATTCAAACGCCGTGACAGCGGCGAGCTGCCGGCCGACTTCAGCGCCAAGGCCCAGGCCTACATCAATGAAGTGGCTGCCAAAGGCGAGACCATTGCCAGCCGTAAAGCAAGCCAGAACGCGCTGAATGCCTTCGGCCCGCTGCTGCCTGAGTTCCTCGGCGGTTCGGCTGACCTGGCCGGCTCCAACCTAACCCTGTGGAAAGGTTGCAAAGGCGTCGAAGCCAATGACGCCAGCGGCAACTACGTGTACTACGGCGTGCGTGAGTTCGGCATGACCGCCATCATGAACGGCGTTGCCCTGCACGGTGGCCTGGTGCCTTACGGCGCGACCTTCCTGATGTTCATGGAATACGCCCGCAACGCCGTGCGTATGTCGGCACTGATGAAGCAGCGCGTGATCCACGTCTACACCCACGACTCCATCGGCCTGGGCGAAGACGGCCCGACTCACCAGCCTATCGAGCAGCTGACCAGCCTGCGCAGCACGCCGAACCTGGACACCTGGCGCCCGGCCGACGCCGTGGAATCCGCTGTGTCCTGGAAAAACGCCCTGGAGCGCAAAGACGGCCCATCGGCGCTGATCTTCTCGCGGCAGAACCTGCAGCACCAGCCGCGTGACGCCCAGCAGATCGCCGACATCAGCCGCGGCGGCTACGTGCTCAAGGACTGCGCTGGCGAGCCTGAGCTGATCCTGATCGCTACCGGTTCCGAAGTGGGTCTGGCGGTCCAGGCCTTCGACAAGCTGACCGAGCAAGGCCGCAAGGTACGCGTGGTTTCCATGCCGTGCACCAGCGTGTTCGATGCTCAGGACGCTGCCTACAAGCAGTCCGTGCTGCCGCTGGAAGTCGGTGCGCGCATCGCCATCGAAGCTGCCCACGCCGACTTCTGGTACAAGTACGTCGGCCTGGAAGGCCGTATCATCGGCATGACCACCTACGGTGAGTCGGCGCCGGCTTCGGCACTGTTCGAAGAGTTCGGTTTCACCCTGGAGAACATCCTGGGTACGGCTGAAGAGCTGCTGGAAGACTGATACAAGGAAGGCGAGGGCCGTTGGCCCTCGTTCGCGGCACAAGGCCGCTCCCACAGGGTATTGCGCACGCCGTCCTCTGTGGGAGCGGCCTTGTGCCGCGAATGGGTCGCGCAGCGGCCCCGTTCAACTGCCGGAGTTCAAGAGCTACCTATGTCCCACCTGCGTCCCTACAAAGTTGCACTCAACGGTTATGGCCGCATCGGCCGCTGTGTCCTGCGCGCGCTGTTCGAGCGAGGGGCAAAGGCCGGTTTCGAGATCGTCGCGCTGAACGACCTGGCCGACCAGGCCAGCCTGGAATACCTGACACGCTTCGACTCCACCCACGGGCGTTTCCCCGGTGAGGTAAAGGTCGACGGTGACTGCCTGCATATCAATGGCGACTGCGTGAAAGTGATGCGCAGTGCCACCCCCGAAGGCATCGACTGGGCCGCTTTGGGTATCGACCTGGTACTGGAGTGCTCCGGTGCCTACAACACCCGTGCCGATGGCCAGCGCTTCCTCGATGCCGGCGCGCCACGGGTGCTGTTCTCGCAGCCGATGGCCAGTGAGGCCGATGTCGATGCCACGGTGGTTTACGGCATCAACCAGGCCTGCCTGACCGGCAGCGAGCGCCTGGTGTCCAACGCTTCGTGCACCACCAACTGCGGCGTGCCGCTGCTGCGCGTGCTGGACCAGGCGTTCGGCATCGAGTACGTGCAAATCACTACCATCCATTCGGCGATGAACGACCAGCCGGTAATCGACGCCTATCACCATGAAGACCTGCGCCGCACGCGCTCGGCCTTCCAATCGGTGATCCCGGTGTCCACTGGTCTGGCGCGTGGCATCGAGCGCCTGCTCCCGGAACTTGCCGGGCGAATCCAGGCCAAAGCGGTACGCGTACCGACCGTCAACGTTTCGTGCCTGGACATCACCCTGCAGACCGCCCGCGATACCAGCGCGGCCGAGGTCAACCGGGTACTGCGCGAGGCTGCGCTGGAAGGCCCGCTGAAAGGCTTGCTGGCCTACACCGAGTTGCCCCACGCCAGCTGTGATTTCAACCATGACCCGCATTCGGCAATCGTCGATGCCAGCCAGACCCGTGTTTCCGGCCCCCGCCTGGTGAACCTGCTGGCCTGGTTCGACAACGAATGGGGGTTCGCCAACCGTATGCTCGACGTTGCCGAACACTATCTGCACGTCGTTCACCCAACCCGCAACAAACAGCCCTGAAGGACTGCATTCATGACCGTGTTGAAGATGACCGACCTCGACCTGCAAGGTAAACGCGTACTGATCCGCGAAGACCTCAACGTGCCTGTGAAGGACGGTGTGGTAGCCAGCGACGCGCGCATCTTGGCAGCGCTGCCGACCATCAAGCTGGCCCTGGAGAAGGGCGCGGCGGTAATGGTCTGCTCGCACTTGGGCCGCCCGACCGAAGGCGAATTCTCGGCCGAGAACAGCCTCAAGCCGGTTGCCGACTACCTGAGCAAGGCCCTGGGCCGTGACGTGCCGCTGGTGGCCGACTACCTGGGCGGTGTCGCGGTACAGGCCGGTGAGCTGGTGCTGTTCGAGAACGTGCGCTTCAACAAGGGCGAGAAAAAGAACGCCGACGAGCTGGCGCAGAAATACGCCGCCCTGTGCGACGTGTTCGTCATGGACGCTTTCGGTACTGCCCACCGCGCCGAAGGCTCGACCCATGGCGTGGCCAAGTTCGCCAAGGTCGCCGCTGCCGGCCCACTGCTGGCTGCCGAGCTGGATGCCCTGGGCAAGGCCCTGAAGGCCCCGGCCAAGCCAATGGCAGCCATCGTTGCCGGCTCCAAGGTTTCCACCAAGCTGGACGTGCTGAACAGCCTCAGCGCTGTCTGCGACCTGCTGATCGTCGGTGGCGGTATTGCCAACACCTTCCTGGCTGCTGCTGGGCACCCGGTTGGCAAGTCGCTGTACGAGCCAGACCTGGTCGACACCGCCAAGGCTATCGCTGCCAAGGTCAACGTGCCGCTGCCGGTTGACGTGGTGGTTGCCAAGGAGTTCGCCGAAAGCGCCGCAGCTACCGTCAAGGCCATCGCCGACGTTGCCGCTGACGACATGATCCTGGACATCGGCCCGCAAACCGCGGCCAACTTCGCTGAGCTGTTGAAGTCGTCGCAGACCATCTTGTGGAACGGCCCGGTCGGCGTATTCGAGTTCGACCAGTTCGGTAACGGCACCAAGGTGCTGGCCAAGGCCATCGCCGACAGCGCCGCGTTCTCGATCGCTGGCGGCGGTGACACCCTGGCGGCCATCGACAAATATGGCGTCAGCAAGGATATCTCCTACATTTCTACCGGTGGTGGCGCCTTCCTCGAATTCGTCGAGGGCAAGGTTTTGCCAGCCGTGGCAATTCTGGAAGAGCGGGCCAAGGCCTGATGACGTCGGCGCTTGGCAAAGGGAGCGACCTGATGGTCAAGCAATTGCCTGTGATGATCATGCTCGGTCTGCTGAGCGCGTGCTCCAGCAGCCCGGCCCCGGACGCTGCACAGCCGCCCAAGGGCGGTTGCTACCAGTCCGAGTGGCAAGCCGAAACCGTGCCGGTCATCAGCAAGCGCGTGGGCCCGGAAGGCCTGGAAAAGTACGACGAAGACCACCAGCGCAAGGCGCCAGGTTGCCCTTGATCGGGTAATAGGCAACCTGAGGGCTGATTTGTGGTCTTGAGAAGGGGCCGCCGTGCGGCCCATCGCCGGCAAGCCAGCTCCCACAGAGTACTGCATCACTTTCAAGGATGATGCAATCTCTGTGGGAGCTGGCTTGCCGGCGATGGGCTGCAAAGAAGCCCCAAATCGAGGAAACTGAATGAAAGCGCTTTTGGCCGTGACGGCCCTGGCGACACTGGCAGGATGCTCACTGCTGCAGCCGGCGCAACCCGCCCCGGCAGACAACTGGACCCGTTGGGTCTGCGACACCCAGGCTGAAGTGCTATGGCGCTTCGCCGACGCCCAACGTGACCAGGTCGACGTGCGCCTTGGCGGCGGTGACCAGGTTTACCGGCTCAAGGCCGAGCCGGGTGCTTCGGGTGCGCTGTACAGCGATGGCATGCTGGCCTTCCACACCAAGGGCGAAGAAGGCCTGGTGTACTGGGTGGCAACCAATGATCTGATTGGGCGGGGCTGCAAGGCACCGTGACTGGCCGGGCCGCTAGGGTGGCCCACACTACTTGAACAGCAACCGCCCCTGCGGCAGGCTTGCACGAAACAAACGACGCTTGTCGGGAGAGAGATACACAATGGCACTCATTAGCATGCGCCAGATGCTGGACCACGCCGCCGAGTTCGGTTACGGCGTACCAGCTTTCAACGTCAACAACCTCGAGCAGATGCGCGCCATCATGGAAGCGGCCGACAAGACCGACTCTCCAGTGATCGTCCAGGCTTCGGCCGGTGCCCGCAAATACGCAGGTGCCCCATTCCTGCGCCACCTGATCCTGGCGGCCATCGAAGAATTCCCGCACATCCCGGTGTGCATGCACCAGGACCACGGCACCAGCCCTGACGTCTGCCAGCGCTCGATCCAACTGGGCTTCAGCTCGGTCATGATGGACGGCTCGCTGGGTGA
Source organism: Pseudomonas sp. Leaf58 (assembly GCF_003627215.1). NCBI lineage: Bacteria > Pseudomonadati > Pseudomonadota > Gammaproteobacteria > Pseudomonadales > Pseudomonadaceae > Pseudomonas > Pseudomonas sp. Leaf58. Next base: position 4,915,094 of record NZ_CP032677.1, on the reverse strand, counting down.
AGACGGCAAGACCCCGACCGACTACGAGTACAACGTCCGCGTTACCCAGCAGACCGTGGCCATGGCACACGCCTGTGGCGTTTCGGTAGAAGGCGAGCTGGGCTGCCTGGGTTCGCTGGAAACCGGCATGGCCGGCGAAGAAGACGGCATCGGTGCCGAAGGCGTGCTGGACCACAGCCAGATGCTGACCGACCCAGAAGAAGCCGCAGACTTCGTCAAGAAAACCCAGGTCGATGCCTTGGCCATCGCCATCGGTACCAGCCACGGTGCCTACAAGTTCACCAAGCCGCCTACCGGTGACATTCTGGCCATCGAGCGCATCAAGGAAATCCACAAGCGCATCCCTAACACCCACCTGGTGATGCACGGTTCTTCTTCGGTACCGCAAGAGTGGCTGGCGATCATCAACCAGTACGGCGGCGAGATGAAAGAGACCTACGGCGTACCGGTTGAAGAGATCGTCGAAGGCATCAAGTACGGTGTGCGCAAGGTCAACATCGACACCGACCTGCGCCTGGCCTCCACCGGTGCCATGCGTCGTCACATGGCGCTGCACCCGAGCGAGTTCGACCCACGCAAGTTCTTCGCCGAAACCGTGAAGGCCATGCGTGACGTGTGCATCGCTCGTTACGAAGCCTTCGGCACCGCCGGCAATGCCTCGAAGATCAAGCCGATCTCCCTGGAAGGCATGTTCCAGCGTTACGCCAAGGGTGAGCTGGCCGCCAAGGTCAACTGAGCCACTGGGCCGTAATGAGAAAACCCGCAGCGATGCGGGTTTTTTCATTTCTGGGTAGTAGAACGCTACACGGTGCTGGCGTCTTCGCTGGCAAGCCCGCGGCTAGGCGAACAAGGCCGCACATAATTCCGGCAGACCGCCCGTTGGTCGGCTACCGTACAGTTGAGCGACTGATAGCGTTCTGATTGCATTGCGCGTTATCAGCGCACGTCTAGAGTACGTATGGATCCAAACCGTATTTTGAAGTCGGTCACATAAAACAGAGAAGCAGCATGGATGGCGCTCACCCTCAACCACAGCTACTGGATAGCAGCTCGGTTCTTTTGGTGGTAGACGATTACCCCGAGAACCTCATCAGCATGCGGGCGTTGCTGGCCCGTCAGGATTGGCAAGTGTTGACGGCAGGCTCGGGGATGGAAGCCTTGAGCGCGTTGCTCGAACACGAGGTCGACCTGGTGCTGCTGGATGTACAGATGCCGGAGATGGACGGCTTTGAAGTCGCCCGGCTGATGCGCGGCAGCCAGCGCACACGCCTGACACCGATCATTTTCCTAACCGCCAACGAACAGTCCGAAGCGGCCGTGCTCAAAGGCTACGCCAGTGGCGCGGTGGACTACATGTTCAAACCGTTCGACCCACAAATCCTCAAGCCCAAGGTCCAGGCACTGCTCGACCAGCAGCGTAACCGGCGCATGCTGCAGCGCCTGACCCGCGAGCTGGAAGCGGCCAGGGCGTTCAACGCGTCGATCCTGGAAAATGCTGCCGAGGGGATCTTGGTGGTGGATGCACAAGGCATCATCAGCTTTGCCAACCCCGCTATTTGCCGATTGCTGTCGGCACCCGTGCAGCAACTGCAGGGTGCTCACCTACTTGACCTGGTGCAATTGGCCAATGCCACCGAGTGGGGCGAGTCGGATTTCTATCAGGCGTACCTGGGGCGGCGCATCTTCCGCGTGCACGATGCCCATCTGCGTACGTTGGGAGGGGAGCTGGTACCGGTGGCGTTATCCTGTGCGCCGCTGCCCACCGACCAGCAGGCCATGGTGGTCACCGTGCTGGACATGTCGGTAGTGCGCAACCTGCACCAGCAACTGGAATACCAGGCCGTGACCGACCCGCTTACCGGCCTACTCAACCGCCGCGGTTTCTACCAGGCCGCTGAAGGTGCGTTGCTGCGCAACGAGCGCTCGGACAAGGCGCAGGCATTGATGTACATGGACCTGGATGGCTTCAAGCGCATCAACGACTCGCTTGGCCACGACGCCGGCGACCGGGTGCTGCGCTGGGTGGCCGAGCAACTCAAGGACTGCCTGGGCAGCGAGGCGTTGCTGGCGCGCATGGGCGGGGATGAGTTCACTGCGTTGTTCGATAGCCTGCCCTACCCGGAGCAGGCCGGGCGTTATGCCGAACGGCTGCTCGAACGGGTTTCCATCAGCCACGAGGTCGAAGGGCTGGATATGTGCCTGGGGGTGAGTATCGGCATCGCCACCTACCCGGACTGCGGGGCCAATGTCGAAGGCCTGCTACGGGCGGCCGATGCCGCGATGTACGCGGCCAAGCAAGCCGGGCGCCAGCAGTATCGCTTTTACGACCAAGAGCTGAATGGCCGGGCGCGCTCGCGCTTGATGCTTGAAGACGGCGTGCGCACGGCCATTGAACAGCAGGACTTCAACCTGGTGTACCAGCCGCAGGTGGGCTTTGCCGATGGCCACTTGCGGGGTTTCGAGGCGTTATTGCGCTGGCAGCACCCTAGCGTCGGCGATGTACCGCCGGGGCTGTTCATTCCGTTGCTCGAGGAGGCACGCTTGATCAACCGCCTGGCCAGCTGGATCTATCGCCAGGGCGCGGCCCAGCGCCAAGCCTGGTGCCAGCGTTTCCCGGCGGAGCTGGTGCTGGGCATCAGCCTGAGCCGCGCGCAGTTCACCATGCCCAGCCTGGTCGATGAGCTACAACGGGTGATCCAGCTCTATCAGCTGGACCCGACGCAGCTGGAAGTGGAAGTGGCGGAAACCTCGCTGATGTACAACATCGATGCAGCGGTGAAACAGATACACCGCTTGCGCGAGTTGGGGGTGCGAGTGGCGCTGGACGATTTTGGTGCTGGCGATTGCTCGTTGCGCATGTTGCGTGACTTGCCGATCGATACCCTCAAGCTGGACCGCCACTTGGTGGCGCGCCTGCCCGATTCGGCGGTGGATGCCGCGTTGGTGCGCAGCGTCCTTGGCTTGTGCGCCGACTACCGCATCACGGTCATTGCCGAAGGCGTAGAAACCCCGGCCCAAGCCGCCTGGCTCAAGACCAATGGCTGTGAGTACGTGCAAGGTTTTCTGGTTGCTCGCCCAATGACCGCGGCTGATGCCAGCAGCTTCCCGGCGATTTTCTCCTGGCCTGGGCCTTGATTGGCTAGAATCGACATTCGTTACGCCGAATGCAGCGCCATGACCGTATTACGTTACTTGCAAGCCTACCCCCCGCACCTGCAGGCGCAGGTGCAGCAGATGATCGAGAGCGAGCGCTTGGGCGAGTACCTGCAGCGCCGCTACCCCGACCGCCATGACGTGCAAAGCGACAAGGCGTTGTACGGCTATGCCCAGGATTTGCGCCAGCAGTACCTGCGCAGCGCACCGAACCTGGACAAAGTGCTGTTCGACAACCGTCTCGACCTGACCCATCGGGCCCTAGGCCTGAATACGGCGGTGTCGCGGGTGCAGGGTGGCAAGCTCAAGGCGAAGAAGGAAATCCGCATTGCCTCGCTGTTCAAGGAGGCTGCGCCGCAGTTCTTGCGCATGATCGTGGTGCATGAGCTGGCGCACCTGCGCGAGCGCGATCACAACAAGGCGTTTTACCAGCTCTGCCAGCACATGGAGCCGGACTACCACCAACTGGAATTCGACCTGCGCGTCTACCTGACCTATCGGGAGCTGCCGGGCAACTGTTAAGGACCATGCAGCATGGAAGTGAGCAAGACCAAGAGCAGCTTCTACCGCCGCCTGTACGTGGCTTGGCTGATCGACAGCCAGACCGCGACCAGCGTGCCCGCCCTGATGGAGGCCACCGGCATGCCGCGGCGCACGGCCCAGGACACTATCGCCGCGCTGGCCGACCTGGATATCGTTTGCGAGTTCGAGCAGCAGGAAGGCGCGCGCAACCATGCTGGGCATTACCGCATTCACGACTGGGGGGCGATCGACAAGCAGTGGATCATCCAGCACCTGCGGCAGATCCGGGATGTGCTGGGCTACCCTTGAGGTTATCGGGCGCCTGCACCGGCCTCATCGCCGGCAAGCCTATCGTATAGCCTTCAGGCCTGCGCAGAACCTGTGCGAGCTGGCTTGCCGGCGAAAGCGGGCAGAGCACCCCGCGCGATCTCAGCCTTTGCGCATCCCAATATGCGGGATGTCATCTTCAAGGTATTCCTCGCCCACCACCTCAAATCCGTGCCGGGCATAGAACCCCTGCAAATGCGCCTGCGCCGACAGATAAACCGGCACCCCCGGCCAGCAATGCTCCGCTGCCTCCAGCCCCTTGAGCAGCAGCGTATGCCCCAGCTTCAGCCCGCGCGCCTGGGGTGCCGTCACCACCCGCCCGATCACCACATCGCCGCCCTGGGATTGCGGGTCGAGCAAGCGCAGGTAGGCCACCAGCTTGTCCTCCTGCCAGGCCATCAAGTGCAGGGTATCGCCGCTCAGGTCCTGGCCATCGACTTCCTGGTAGGCGCAGCGCTGCTCGACCACGAACACTTCAGTGCGCAATTGCAGAATGGCGTAGAGCTGCTCCTTGCTGAGGTCGGTTTGATGCTTGCACAGCCAGTCGATGGGCATTGGGGTGAACTCCTTGAGTGAGCCGTCGATCATCGCATGCCGTATGCCGTTCGGCCAAAATAGAGGCTAAATGACACTATTGACGGCTGCCCTCGGCAGCGGCTTTGTGTAACCTCTGCGGCAGTGTGCGCCCTCCATTGCGAAAGGATTTGAGCATGCGGCCACTGCTTTGTGTTCTGGCAATGTTGGCATCGATGCTGGCAACACCTGCCCCAGCTCACGACAAGCTCCGCCTGGTGGCAGACAACTGGCCGCCGTTCACCGATGCCAGCATGCCGGGCGGCGGCCTGGCGACCAGTATCGTCAGCACAGCACTGGCCCGCGCCGGTTACCCCAGTGCCGTCGAAGAAGCCCCATGGGCGCGGGCGTTGTTGGGCGTGAGCGAGGGGCGCTATGACGTGCTGATCAATGCCTGGTACAACGACGCGCGCGCCAACATCGGGCAGTTTTCCGAAGCTTATCTGACTAACCGCATTCGCCTTCTGCAGCGCAAGGGCGAGGCGTTCCGCTTCACGCGTCAGTCCGACCTGTACCCCTACAGCATCGCCGTGGTGCGCGATTACGCCTATTCACCCGAGTTCGATGGCGATACCCGCCTGCGCAAGGTGGCGGTGCGCAATTTTTCTTCTGCGGTGCGCATGTTGGCAGCCGGGCGGGTGAACTTGGCGGTGGAAGACGAGTACGTGGCCCGTTACAGCCTGCAGCGTGAGCCGCAGGCGGTACGTGATGGCGTGATGCTGGTAGAGCCGCCGCTGGGGGAGAACAGCCTGCATATTCTGGTCAGCCTGAAGAATCCCGAGCATGAGCAGATCGTTGCGCGGTTCGAGCGGGCGATTGCGGCGATGAAAGCCGATGGCAGTTATGCGCGGTTGTTGCATCAGCATGGCTTCTGATCGCTAGCGTCTGTACAGGCAAGACAAGGTTCAGGCCGGCGCCCCTTCCTTGATCAGGTGTGCCGCCAAGGTGCGCAACGGCGCCAACTGCCGGCAGATCAATGCCAGCTGTGTCTGCACTAACCGCTGATGTTCATCCAGTTCTTCCGGCATCTGCTCCAGGGCATTGGCCAGCGCTTCTTCGGCATCACTGTGAATCGCCACCGGTAGCCGTGCCGCCAGGCCATTGGCGATCTCGTCCAGGCTGCGGGCCAGGGTTTGCCCAGCACCCTCTATCAACTGCTCCTGCACCTCCGCCGGCAAGGCCGTGTCGCGGTGCGCACCCAGCCCTGAGAGGTAGCTGAGCAAGGTGTGCGAGAGCACTAGGAAGCGGAAGCCCACGTCAGCCTCCTTACGGAAATGCCCTGGCTCCATCAGCATGTTGGCCAGGGTGGTGGACAGTGCTGCATCGGCATTGTGGGCGTTGCGTCTGGCCAGGCGGTAGGCCAGGTCGTCGCGCTTGCCGTGGGCGTACTGCTGCATGATCTGGCGCAAGTACACACTGGCGCAGGCCAGTGTATTGGCCAACGCCTTGTTCAGCCGCCGCCCCTGCCAGTCGGGCAGGAACAGGAACACCGCGAGAATGGCGATCAGGCTGCCGACCAGGGTATCGAACAGGCGCGGCAGGAACAGCCCATAGCCATCGCCGATCTGGTTGAAGCAAAACAGCACCATCAGGGTGATCGCGGCGGTGGCCAAGGTGTAGCGGGTGGTGCGGTTGACGAAGAACACCACCCCGGCGACCACGGCGAACAACGATTGGATGACCGGGTTGGGGAACAGGTCGAACAAGGCCCAGCCCACTGTCAGGCCGACGGCAGTGCCGAATATCCTCTGCACCAACTTGCGCCGGGTGGCACCGTAGTTGGGTTGGCACACGAACAGCGTGGTGAGGATGATCCAATAGCCCTGGGTCGGGTGGATCAGGTGCACCATGCCATAGCCGATCGACAACGCCAGCGGCAGGCGCAAGGCATGGCGGAACAACAGCGAAGTCGGCGTGAGCTGGGTGCGCAGGCGTGTCCACACATCCTTCAGTGAGCGTGGCGAGCGGTCGAGCAGGCTGCTGTCGCTGGCATCCGCCAGGCTGTCCGGGTTGCTGGCCGCGCTGAGCAGGCGGTCCAGCGTTGCCAGGTTGGCCGCCAGCGCCCGAAGCGAACGCAACAGGCCACGCCAGGCCGGGTTGCTCTGCAGGCGCAGGTGTTCCAGCGACGCATTGAGGTCCTCGAGGGCTTCGGCAAAGCCGCTGGCCAGCACGAACGGCTGGCGCAGGCGGATCGAGCGGGCCAGTTCCTGGCACGAGGAGCCCTGCTTACGCAGTAGGCGCTGGCAGCGGAACATCACGTCGCTGTGGAAAAACGCCTCGGTCAGGGCGTTGTAGGGGTAGTGCGAGGCACTGACCCGTTCATGGATGTCCTGGGCCAGGAAGTACAGCTTGAGGTAGCGGCTGACCTTGGAGTTTGGCTGGCTGTTGCCCACGCGGTGCAGGATGATTTCCTTGGCCGCGTTGAGCGCCGCCACCACTTTGCCGTTCTGCTGGGCCAGCTCCAGGCGCCGGGCCTCGACGTCGAGGGTGCGAATCGGCTCGAACAGGCTGGCCTTGAGTTTGAGATAGCTGCCCAACTCGAAGAACAGCTTGGCCAAGCTTTGCTGCACCGGTTGGTTGGAAAACAGCGCCTGCCACAGCACCGACAGCAGCCCGTACCAGGCTGCCCCCGCCACCAGCAGCAGCGGTTCGTGCCAAAAGTCGGGGACTTGGCCGCCGCGTTGGTCCACGCCGATCATGGTGTATACCGCGGTGATCAACGTCGCCGAGGCGATGGCGCCATAGCGTTCGCCCAAGGCACCCAGCATGGTCAGGCCGAACGCGGCCAGGGCCAAGGCAATGACGAATATCCAGGGGTAGGGGAACAGCAACTCGACCGCCAGCGCGGCGATGGCAAAACACACCAGGGTAACGGCCAGGGCGCTGAGGCGGCCCTGCCAGCTGTCGTCGGTTTCGGCCAGGGCGCTGGCAATGATGCCGAGGAACAGCGGAATCAGCAGGGCCATCTCGTTCTGGTACCAGCACAGGGCCAGGCTGCCGGTGAGGGCAATGGTGACCCGGATGCTGTAGCTGAACTTGTCTTGGCCCCACAGGCGACGCAGTGACTGACGGAACGAGCTCGATGACATGATGGCCTGCTAGGCAGTGAGCGAAGAATGCAATGCAGCACGGGCCAGCAAGAAGCGTTCCGTGCTGCTGAATGGATTCTACACTACACGAACTGCGCGGCAGCGTTGGCCGATGCCCAGGCCCATTGGAAATTGAACCCGCCCAGGTGGCCGGTGACATCCAGCACTTCGCCGATGAAGTACAGCCCGGGGCTTTTCAGCGACTCCATGGTCTTGGACGACACTTCGCGGGTGTCCACGCCGCCCAGAGTCACTTCGGCAGTGCGGTAGCCCTCGGTGCCAGCCGGCACCAGTTGCCAGTTCGCCAGCTTCTCGGCGATTTGCGCCAGTTCTGCCGGGGTGTACTGCTTCATCGGCCTGGACTCGAACCACTGCTCGGCCAACAGGTTGGCCAGTTTGCGGGTGAACACCTCGCCCAGCACAGTCTTCAGTTCGGCATTGGCGCGTTCGGCCTGCATCTGTTGCAGCCAGACCAGCGCGTCACGGTCGGGCAGCAGGTTGATCTCTACCCTGTCACCGGCCTCCCAGAATGAAGAAATCTGCAGGATCGCCGGGCCGCTCAGGCCACGGTGGGTGAACAGCAGGTTTTCGCGGAAACTGGTGCCGTTGCAGCTGGCGGTGCAGTCCAGCGAAGTCCCGGACAACTCGGTGCACAGTGCCTTGAGTTGGGGCTCGGTAATGGTGAAAGGCACCAGCCCGGCGCGGGTTGGCAGCAAGGTGTGGCCGAACTGGCGCGCCACCTGGTAGCCAAAGCCGGTGGCGCCCAGGGTCGGGATCGACAGGCCGCCGGTGGCGATCACCAGCGACTGGCAGGCGAACTGGCCGCCGCTGGTCTGCAGCAGGTAGCCGCCTTCGGTTTTCTCGATCTGTTCGATGCTGGTGTGCATACGAATCTCGGCACCCGCCTGGTCGCATTCGGCCAGCAGCATGTCGAGGATGTCGCTGGCCTTGTTGTCGCAGAACAGCTGGCCGAGTTTTTTCTCGTGGTACGGCACGCCGTGCTTGGCCACCAGTTCGATGAAGTCCCATTGGGTGTAGCGGGCCAGGGCCGACTTGCAGAAGTGCGCGTTGTGCGAAAGGAAGTTGGCCGGCTCGGTGTACATGTTGGTGAAGTTGCAGCGCCCGCCGCCGGACATGAGGATTTTCTTGCCTGGCTTGTTGGCGTGGTCGAGCAGCAGCACCCGGCGGCCACGGCGGGCGCTGAGCTGGGCGCACATCAGGCCGGCGGCGCCGGCGCCGAGGATGATCACGTCGGTGGAGTGCACGGTGTTACCTCATTGGTAGCCGGGGCCGCTTTGCGGCCCATCGCAGGCAAGCCAGCTCCCACAGGTACTGCACAAGCCTGAGGCCTGTGGTGATCCTGTGGGAGCTGGCTTGCCTGCGATGGGCTGCAAAGCAGCCCCAAAAAATGTCAGACGATGCGAACTTTCAGGGTGCGGCCCTTGATCTTGCCGCTGTTCAAGCGCTGCATGGCCTGCTTGGCCAATGCCCGCTCTACGGCCACGAACGCCTGGAAGTCAAAGATCGCAATCTTGCCCACCTGCTTGCCCGGGATACCGGCGTCACCGGTCAGCGCCCCAAGGATGTCGCCCGGGCGCAGCTTGTCCTTGCGTCCAGCCGCGATGCACAGCGTGGTCATCACAGGCAGCAACGGTTCGCCGCCCTTATGCTTCAGGCTGTCCAGTTGGTCCCAGCGCAGTGGGCTTTTCTGCAGGTCTTCGATGGCCTGGGCGCGGTGGCCTTCGGCAGGTGCCACCAGGCTGACCGCAATACCTTTTTCGCCCGCACGGCCAGTACGGCCCACACGGTGCACATGGATTTCCGCATCACGCGCCAGCTCGACGTTGATGACCATGTCCAGGCCATCGATGTCCAGGCCACGGGCGGCCACATCAGTTGCCACCAGCACCGAGCTGCTGCGGTTGGCGAACATGGTTAGCACCTGGTCACGGTCGCGCTGCTCCAGGTCGCCGTGCAGGGCTTGGGCGACGATGCCCTTGGCGGTCAGGTGGGCAACCACGTCCTCGCATTGCTGCTTGGTGAAGCAGAACGCCACGCAGGACTGCGGGCGGTAGTGGCCCAGCACGCGAGTGACTGCATCCAGACGTTGCTCTGCATCGATTTCGATGAAGCGCTGTTCGATCTGGTTGTCGGCGTGCAGGCTCTCGACCTTGACCTGCTGCGGGTTACGCATGAAGTCGGCAGCCAGTTGCTTGATGCCGGCCGGGTAGGTGGCCGAGAACAGTAAGGTCTGGCGGCGTGATGGGGTTTTGCCGATGATGCTGGCGATGGCGTCGAAAAAGCCCATGTCGAGCATGCGGTCAGCTTCGTCCAACACCAGGGTGTTCAGGCCGTCGAGCACCAGGGTGCCTTTGTCCAGGTGTTGTTGGATACGCCCTGGGGTTCCGACGATGATGTGCGCGCCGTGCTCCAGCGAAGCGATTTGCGGGCCCAGCGACACGCCACCGCACAGGGTCAGGATTTTGATGTTGTCCTCAGCCCGGGCCAGGCGACGCAGCTCTTTGGCCACCTGGTCGGCGAGTTCGCGGGTGGGGCACAGAACCAGTGCCTGGCAGCCGAAGTAGCGCGGGTTGATCGGGTTGAGCAGGCCGATGCCGAAGGCGGCGGTCTTGCCGCTGCCGGTCTTGGCCTGGGCGATCAGGTCCTGGCCCTTGAGGATGACCGGCAGGCTTTGGGCCTGGATCGGCGTCATCGAGGCATAACCGAGGGCGTCCAGGTTGGCCAGCATGGCGGTGGACAGCGGCAGAGTGGCAAAAGCGGTGGATTCGGTGGTCACGAGGCGGGCCTGCGGTGCGAAGCTAAAAATGCCGCACAGTTTACCAGCCTCATGGCCATTCGCCCTAAGACTCCATGTGCGCTTCCGGACGACGGGCACGCCTTCCGTCCGTCGGCGACAGCTGCAGGAAAATCGCCGCCGCCAACATGGCCATGATGCCGATGGTGACGAAGGTCAACTGGAAGGCGCCCAGGGTGCTTTCCACGCCTTCGGCACTGCCTGCTGCAGTGAAACCGCCCAGCAAGGCGCCGGCACAGGCTACACCCAGGCTCAAGGACAATTGCGCGACCACTGACAGCAAGCTGTTGCCGCTGCTGGCGCTGGCGTCGTCGAGGTCGATCAAGGTCACCGTGTTCATGGCCGTGAACTGCATGGAGTTGACCGCGCCGAGCAGGCCCAGCTGAATCAGCAGCACGGCATACGGTGTTTGCTCATCGACCAGCCCCAGGCTGGCCAGCAGCAGGCCCAGCAGCAGGGTGTTGGCGGTGAGGATTATGCGGTAGCCAAAGCGCTCGATCAGGGGCCGGGCAATGGACTTAGCCAGCATCGCCGCCGCCGCCAGCGGAATCATGCTCATACCGGCCTGGGCCGGCGAATAGCCCAGCGCGACCTGCAGCAGCAATGGCACCAGAAAGGGCAGGGCGCCACTGCCCAGGCGGGCGAACAGGTTGCCGAGGATACCGATTGCGAAGGTGCGCACACGGAACAGGCTGGGCGAGAACAGCGGCTCAGGGTCGCGCCCGGCGCGCAGCCAGTAGGCGGCCAGGCAGGCCATGCCGGCGAATAGCAGCAACATCACCCGCAGGTGCGGCAGGTGCAGCTCGCCCAGGCCTTCCATGGCGATGGTGATCAGCACCATCGCCGCGCCAAACAACAGGAAGCCCGGGGCGTCGAAGCTGGTGCGCTCGGCGCCGCGCAGGTCGGGGATGAACTTCCACACGGCATAGCAGCCGACCAGGCCGACCGGCAGGTTGAGCAGGAAGATCCAGTGCCAGCTGAGGATTTCCACCAACCAGCCGCCGACCGTTGGGCCCAGCAACGGGCCAAGCAGGCCGGGGATGGTAATGAAGCTCATGATCCGCACCAGTTCGCTGCGCGGGTAGGCGCGCAGCACCACCAGCCGCCCGACCGGCAGCATCAGCGCCCCGCCCAGGCCTTGCACCACGCGGGCGAAGATCAGGAAGCCGAGGCTGTTGGCGGCGGCGCACAGCAGCGAACCAAAGCTGAACAGCAGGATGGCGCTGAAGAAGATGCGCTTGGTGCCGAAGCGGTCGGCGATCCAGCCCGAGGCTGGGATCAGCAGGGCCACGGTGAGCATGTAGGCGATGATCACGCCCTGCATGCGTAGCGGGTCTTCGGCCAGCGAGCGGGCCATGGCCGGCAGTGCGGTGTTGAGGATGGTGCCGTCCAGGGACTGCATGAAGAAAGCGATGGCCACCACCCAGGGGATCCAGCGGGCGGTGACGGGGTCCAGCGGGGTGCGTTCGGGCATGACTTCCTCGTTTGTCTGTACCGGCCTCTTCGCGGGTAAACCCGCTCCTACAGGGATGTCACCACATTTGAGGGCGATGGGAAGGCTGTAGGCGCGGGCTTGCCAGCGAAGAGGCCGGCAATGCCAATCACAATGTCAGGGTCAGGCTTTTGACCAGCGCCCCCGGCAAATGACTCGACCCGGTACTGCGCTGTCCATAGGTACTGGTGGACAGGATCATCTCGCGCTCGCGGGTCAGGTCCTCCAGCTGGCTACCCAGCAAGCTGTACAGGCTGTCATCGAAGCGCATGGTGCTCACCGGCCCTTGGATCTGCCCGTTGTCCACCCAGAAGGTGGCGAAGCGGGTCAGCCCGGTCATGCGCGCCGCTGGCAGGTCAGAGTAATTCAGGTACCACAGATTGCTGATGTACAGCCCGGTGCCAAGCTGCTCAAGGATCTGCTCGTTGGCCAGGCTGCCGGGTGCCAGGCTGAGCGCACATGGCGACTCGTAGCTGTCGGCGCCATTGGCCAGCAGTTCGAACTCGGCCGCACTGCGCGCACTGATCAGCCGTTGCAGGGCCTCGCCGTGCTGGATCAACGGCACATCCAGACGCGGCGAGCCTTCGTCGGAAAACGTCGGGCTCAGCGAGCCGCTGACCTGCTCGGTGAAGCTCACCAGCGGGCTCAGCCGTGCCTCGCCGTTGTACAGGCGCTGCAGGGCACTGTTACCGGTGGCCAGAGCCTGTGCCGAGAAGCCGCCCCAGCACAGCATGCCGGCAATCTCGTCCATGGCCGCTGGCGCCAGGTAGGTGCGGTAGCTGCCGGGCTTGAGGGTAACAGCAGGCAGGCCGAGGAAGCCCAGCTGTTCGCGTGCCTGGCGCAAGCGTGCAGTAAAGTCGTCGGCGCTCCACAGCTGGCCGGCGTAGTTGGCCTTCACCGCCTCGCCGTTTTTGTGGAACAGGCTCCAGTCGAAATTGAAGCTGTTGGCCTGGTGCCAGCCGAAGGCCCCGAACGAGCTGGCAAAGCCCCGGCATAGCGGGCCGGCGGCGTAGATGCCGACCAGGTCCAGGTCACCGGCTTCGCGGTCGAGCAGGGCCAGTACTTCGTTCAGGTCAGGCAGCGGTTGCTGTTGCTGGCTGTGGCTATGCCAGGCGCTTTCGTCCAGGCGCAGGTAAGGGTCGATGGCCAGCAGCGGCAAGGTCTGGCGCAGTTGCTCCAGGGCATCCGCGAGGCGTTGGCGATCCAGTTGCGCATCACCACTCAAGGTCACCTGCTGCTCTGCCTGGCGGCCATCACGGATCAGCCGCAGTTGCGCGCTGGCCTGGCTCACTTCACCAGCTTGGCGCACCTTGGCGTGGTTGAAACGCACGAATTGCGATTGTTCGGCGCTGTAGCCGAGGGTGAACTGCTCGCCTGCTTGCAGGGCGGTGCGCACATCCCCGACCAGGGTTTCGAATGCGTGTTGCATCAGGCGTCTCCTCCGAATACGTCGATCTGGCGGAACACGCAGGCCGGCGAGGCGTGGCCGACCCGCACCACCTGGTTGGGTTCGCCCTTGCCGCAGTTCGGCGTGCCCAGTACCTGGAAGGTGCTGCGGTCGCCGACTGCCGCCAGGTTGCGCCAAAATTGCGCGGAGATGCCGCGGTAGTTGGGGTTCTTGACGATGCCCTTGAGTTCGCCGTTCTCGATCAGTTGGCCCCATTCGCAGCCGAACTGGAACTTGTTGCGCGCATCGTCGATCGACCAGGAGCGGTTGGTGCGCATCAGAATGCCGTGCTCGATGCCCTGGATCAGTTGCTCCAGAGACTGGTCGCCCGGCTCGATGTTGAGGTTGGCCATGCGGTCGATGGGTGCACGGTTCCAGCCGCAGGCACGGCTGTTGGCCACGCCGTCGAGGCCAGAGCGGAACTGCGACAGCGCACCACCCAGCGGGCGCAGCAGCAGGCCGTCGCGGATCAGGAACTGCTTGCTGGCCGGGGTGCCGTCATCATCGAAGCTGTAGCTGGCCAGCTCTTCGCCGATGGTCGGGTCGAAGGTCACGTTGAGCGACGTGGAGCCGTACTGCAAGTGGCCGAAGTCGCTGGCCTTGACGAAGCTGGTGCCGGCGTAGTTGCGTTCGTCGCCGAGAATGCGGTCCATCTCCAGCGGGTGGCCGATGGACTCGTGGATCTGCAGCATCATCTGGTCGGGCATCAACAGCAGGTCGCGCGGGCCGCTGGGAGTGTTAGGGGCGAGCAGCAACTGCAGCGCCTCGTCGGCTACCCGGCTGGCGGCGCCGACCAGGCCGCAGCGCTCGATGATTTCGAAGCCGCCCTGCTGGCCGAAGTTGTCGCGGCCCAGGCTGCGGCTCTGGCTGTCGTGGCCGTCGCTGGCGGTCACGCCCAAGCCAGGGAACAGGAAGCGCTGGGCGTGACGCAGCTCGGCGCCGGCCGAGTTCAGGTAAGTTTGCTCGACCAGGCTCAGGCCTAGGCTGGCTTGCCAGTCCACCAGGCGGCTGTCTTTGGGCACGCTGGCCGATTCGGTCGCGAGCAGGCCGAGACAGTCGGCGACGCTGGGTACCGGTTGATCGAAGTTGGGCGAAATGTGGTCGTGGCGGGCACTGGTTACCGGCTGGTCGCGCAGGTCCAGCAGGCTGTGCGGCGCGATCTGCCGGGCCAGTGCTTCGGCCTGTTCCAGGGCGCGCTGCAGGCCAGCCTGGGACAGGTCGGCGGTGGCCGCGTAGGCCTCCACGCCATTGACCCGCACGCTGAGCATGGCACCTTCGTCCTGGCTGAACAGCGGCGGTTCGGCGACGTTGCGACGGACTGAAAGCGCCTGATGGGACTGTTTTACATGGCGCAGGGAAAACACATCGGCCGTGCTGCGCAGCGCATTGAAACGCTGGCGCAGCAGGGCGCTGGAATCGAACATTCGCAAGCCTCCGAGTACACGGTGGCTCCCCCTAGAACCACTCGTCTTGCATCGTGAGGCAAGTGTCGTCGCGCGCCTCGAGCAATGCCAGCTCATTATGGCAGCACGGTACTTCCCAGGTCAGGAAATAACGCGCGGCCTGCAGCTTGCCAAGGTAGAAGTCGCGGTCGACAGGGTTGCTCTTGAGCAGGCCAAGCTCGGCATGGAGCGCCTGCTCCAGCCAGCGCCAACCAATGACACAGTGGCCGAAGGCCTTGAGGTACAGGGCTGAGTTGGCCAGGGCACCGGCGACTTTGCCGTGGGCCAGGTCGCCGAGCAGGGCCAAGGTTACGCTCTGCAGGCGGTTGACCAGTCGTTCCAGCGGCTGGCGCAACGGGTCGAGGGTTGGATGATGGCTGGCGCGCTCGCCGGTGGCGGCAATCAGGCGGATCAGTTGCTTGAGCCCGGCGCCGTTATTCTGCGCCAACTTGCGGCCGAGCAGGTCGAGCGACTGGATGCCTTCGGTGCCCTCGTGGATCGGGTTCAGGCGGTTGTCGCGGTAGTACTGCTCCACCGGGTATTCGCGGGTGTAGCCGTGGCCGCCGAGGATCTGAATCGCCAGATCGTTGGCCTTGAGGCAGAACGCTGACGGCCAGGATTTGACGATCGGGGTCAGCAGGTCGAGCAGTTCCTGTGCCTGATTGCGGGCGTTTTCATCGCTGGCGGTCTGAGTGTCGTCAAACAGGCGTGCGGCATACAGGCCGAGGTCGAAGGCGCCTTCGACATAGGCTTTCTGGGTGAGCAGCATGCGTTTCACATCGGTGTGTTCGATGATTGGCACTGCCGGGCTGTGCGGGTCCTTGTTGTCTGGTAGTCGACCCTGCGGGCGCTGGCGGGCGTATTCCAGCGAATACAGGTAACCGGCGTAACCGAGCATTACCGCGCCCATGCCAACGCCGATGCGCGCCTCGTTCATCATCTGGAACATGCAGGCCAGGCCCTGGTGCGGCTGGCCGACCAGGTAGCCGACGCACTGGCCGTTGTCGCCGAAGTTCAGCGCGGTGGAGGTGGTGCCGCGCCAGCCCATCTTGTGGAACAGCCCGGCCAGCAATACATCGTTGCGCGGGCCACGGCTGCCGTCTGGGTTGACCAGGTACTTCGGCACGATGAACAGCGAGATGCCTTTCACCCCGGGCGGTGCATCCGGGAGCTTGGCCAGCACCATGTGCACGATGTTTTCCGACAGTTCGTGGTCGCCGCCGGAGATGAAGATCTTGTTGCCCTTGAGCCGGTAGCTGCCGTCACCGGCGGGTGCCGCACGGGTGTGGATATCGGCCAGCGACGAGCCGGCATGGGGTTCGGTCAGGGCCATGGTGCCGAAGTAGCGGCCTTCGATCATCGGTTGCAGGAACAGGCGTTTCTGTTCTTCGCTGCCGAAGCTTTCGATCAAATTGGCTGCGCCCATGGTCAGGAACGGATAGGCCGTGGTGCCGGCGTTGGCGGCCTGGAAGTGGGCGAAACAGGCCTGCGAGACCAGGCTGGGCAGCTGCATGCCACCGACCTCGAAATCGCGGTTGGCGTTGAGGAAGCCGGCTTCGAGGAAGGCATCAACGGCGGGTTTCACCTCGGGGATCAGCTCGGCGCGGCCGTCGACGTAGCGCGGCTCGTTCTCGTCGGCCTTGCGGTTGTGCGGGGCGAAGAACTTTTCGGCGATGGTGCGTGCGGTGGCCAGTGCTGCGTCGAAGGTTTCGCGGCTGTGCTCGGCGAACCGCGGGCGCAGGGTCAGGGCTTCGGCGTCGAGCACTTCGTAGAGTTCGAAGGCGAGGTTGCGGGGGCTGAGCAGGGTCTCGGGCATGGGGGTGGTCCTGAGGCGGGATGTTGCGAGTGTAGGGGGTTGGGTGGGGTGGGGGGAGGTTAATAGGGTTGGGTGATATGGGTTTAGAAGGGTGGGGGCATACAGGTGTTTGCCTTGATTCTTTCTGCGCCTGTGAGATCGAGCGCCGCCCGCGCGGCGCTTCGCGGGACAAGCCCGCTCCCACATTTGTTGCAACGTGGCCATGCCTGTGGGAGAGGCGTTGTCCGCCTTGGTGCATAACTTGAGACAGATGGGACGGCAGCAGCGCCAGTCGAGAAATCGGACGGCAGCAGCGCCAGTCGAGAAATCGGATCAGGGCAACCAGGCTGGCAACCATGGCCTGACAGGTTCGGCACGTTGCAACAAATGTGGGAGCGGGCTTGCCCCGCGAAGCGCCGCGCGGGCGGCGCTCGATCTCACAGGCGCTGCAAATGCTAAGGCGAACACCTGTCAGCCACACCGCATTCCAGTCAGCACCTCGGCAGCTTCTTAGGTTTTTGCCTATTCCATGTAGTCCATTTCCCAAACATACTCCCAACCCCCTTCTAGCCATTGCGGTGCTCTGGGTAGGGCCTAGTCTCGGGTGGTCGCTGGCAGATCAGTGACCGGCTTTGACAGGCCGACCAGGTCAAACCTCATGGCTTTGCCTTTATGGCAGCTGTGCGTGGGGCACTTCGTGTGCGCAGGGTTTTGGTTTGCCTGCCGGGGGATTGAACAATGACAACAGAAGACACCCAATTCACCGTCGGCAAGACCACGTTCTACCAGGGCGAGAATGGCACACACCCGCTGTTCCGCATCGAGCCGGGCATCCCGTGCCGGGATGCCCGCGAGCAGTCTTCGGAGTTGATGGGCTATGTGCGCGAGTTGACCATCACCGGGCTGATGGATGAGAAGCCGATGATGATCTGGGTTGCCCATTACCTGAGTGCGATGGCTAAGGCGCTGATGGATGATGCTGAGTTGGGGATGAAGCAGTGAGGGGTTGGCTTCAGGTTGCATGAAGGCTGCTATGTGTTCGCCGCAACATTTTCTGCGCCTGTGAGATCGAGCGCCGCCCGCGCGGCGCTTCGCGGGACAAGCCCGCTCCCACATTTGTTGCAACGTGGCCATGCCTGTGAGGCCATGGTTGTCAGCCTTGGCGCATGACTGAAGATAGGTGGGGCGGCAGCCGCGCCAACGGGGAGATATCGTCAGGCCAACTAAAGCGGGCAACCATGGCCTCACAAGTTTGGCACGTTGCAACAAATGTGGGAGCGGGCTTGCCCCGCGAAGCGCCGCGCGGGCGGCGCTCGATCTCACAGGCGCAGAAAATGTTGTGGCGGGCACCTGCCAGCCCAACCCCAATCTCAAGACATGCACCCATAAAAAAAGGAGAGCCAAAGCTCTCCCTTTTCCTCAACAACCCTCAGCCTCAGCCAATGGTCATCAAGCTGGCATTCCCCCCCGCCGCCGCGGTATTCACACTCACCGCCCGCTCGATCACCAGTCGCTCCAGCGCAATCTGATGATCCCCGCTGGACAGCCCGTGCACACCCACGATCGCCCCGGCACGCTTGGCCACCTGCTGGCACACGCCGCGCAGTTGGTCCGAGTCGCCATGGTGGATCACGGCGTCGAACGCCACTTCATCCTTGTTCCAGTCCGCCACCAGCTTGACCTTGGCCTGCAGTTCACGCGGCAAGCGCGCACGCAGGGCTTTGCCCGGTTCGCCGTCAGCCCATACCGCCGAGCTGCCAACCGCCAGCACGGCGGCGAACTGCGCCAGCAGGTCGGCCTCGTTGTCGGCCAGGCACAGCACGTGCTCACGCGGCAGGATGGTGTAGCTGTTGCGCTCGCCGGTCGGGCCTGGCAGCAGGCGAGCGATGCCGCTTTGCGACTGGCTGGCGAACTGGCTGCACAGCGCGGCCAGGTCGGCCAGCTGGTTGCTCTCGGCCCAGGCCTTCAGGCCGTGCAGCGGTTTGATCAGTTGGTCGTGCAGGGTACGGTCAGGCTTGCCTTCGCCGTCCTGCTGCTGGAAGTGGCGGCCAATCGCGTCGGCTGGGCGGGTCGACAGCAGGCGGTACAGGTACAGTGGGCCACCGGCTTTCGGGCCAGTGCCGGACAAGCCTTCACCACCGAACGGCTGCACGCCCACCACCGCACCGACAATGTTGCGGTTGACGTACATGTTGCCGGCGTTGGCAGTTTCCACCACCTTGGCGATGGTCTCGTCGATGCGGGTGTGCACGCCGAGGGTCAGGCCGTAGCCGGAGTTGTTGATCTGCTCGATCAGCTGGTCCAGGTTGCGGCGGTTGTAGCGCACCACGTGTAGCACCGGGCCGAAGATTTCACGCTTCAGCTCGTCGAAGCTGTCCAGCTCGATCAGGGTCGGCATGACAAAGGTGCCGCGCTTGATTTCGGCAGCATTGGCAATCGCCACCTGGTAGACCGAGCGGCCTTTTTCACGCATGGCCTGGATGTGTTTCTCGATGCCAGCCTTGGCTTCGGCGTCGATCACCGGGCCGATGTCCACGGCCAAGCGGTCCGGGCAGCCCAGGCGGCTTTCAGCCATGGCGCCCTTGAGCATCTCGATCACGCGGTCGGCAGAGTCTTCTTGCAGGCACAGTACGCGCAGGGCCGAGCAACGTTGGCCGGCGCTGTCGAATGCCGAGGACACCACGTCGATCACCACTTGCTCGGTCAGTGCCGAGGAGTCGACGATCATCGCGTTCTGGCCGCCGGTTTCGGCGATCAGCGGGATCGGGCGGCCCTGGTTGTCCAGGCGGCCAGCGACGTTGCGCTGCAGCAGGCGGGCCACTTCGGTGGAGCCGGTGAACATCACGCCTTTGACGCGCTCGTCACCGACCAGCCCAGCACCGACGGTTTCGCCGCGGCCTGGCAGCAGTTGCAGCACACCTTCGGGGATACCAGCTTCCAGCAGCAGGCGCACAGCCTGGGCAGCGATCAGCGGGGTTTGCTCGGCCGGCTTGGCCAGCACCGGGTTACCGGCCGCCAGGGCAGCGGCCACCTGACCGGTGAAAATTGCCAGCGGGAAGTTCCACGGGCTGATGCACACCACCGGGCCCAGCGGGCGGTGGGCGTCGTTGCTGAAGTCGTTACGTGCCTGCACCGCGTAGTAGCGCAGGAAGTCCACCGCTTCACGCACTTCGGCGATGGCGTTGGCGAAGGTCTTGCCAGCTTCGCGGATGAGCAGGCCCATCAGCGGCTGGATCTCGGCCTCCATCAGGTCGGCGGTGCGCTCCAGAATGGCAGCCCGTTCGGCGGGCGGGGTGGCCTGCCAGATCGGCGCGGCATTCAATGCGCACTGGATGGCGTTGTCGACATCGGCAACGGTGGCTTCCTGCACATGGCCGACTACGTCGCGGTGGTCCGCCGGGTTCAGCACGGGGGCGGCAGCGCTTTCGCTGGCAGCGCAGGCCAGCAGCGGTGCGGCTTTCCAGTCGTTGTGGGCGGTAGCCAGCATGGCGCAGGACAGCGACGCCAGGCGGTGTTCGTTGGCCATGTCGATGCCGGCCGAGTTGGCCCGTTCGCTGCCATACAGCTCACGTGGCAGCGGGATGCGTGGGTGTGGCAGGCCGAGGCTGCCTTCTTGCGCGCCCATGCGTTCGATGCTGGCGACCGGGTCGGCGACCAGTTCCTGGATGGAAATGGAGTGGTCGGCGATGCGGTTGACGAACGAGGTGTTGGCGCCGTTTTCCAGCAGGCGGCGTACCAGGTAGGCCAGCAGCGTTTCGTGGGTACCGACCGGGGCATAGACGCGGCACGGGCGGTTCAGCTTGCCTTCGGAAATCTTGCCGACCACTTGCTCGTACAACGGCTCGCCCATGCCGTGCAGGCACTGGAACTCGTACTGGCCTGGGTAATAGTTCTGCCCGGCGATGTGGTAGATAGCCGACAGGGTGTGGGCGTTGTGAGTGGCGAACTGCGGGTAGATAGCTTCTGGTACAGCCAGCAGTTTGCGGGCGCAGGCGACGTAGGAAACGTCGGTGTACACCTTGCGGGTGTACACCGGGTAGCCTTCCAGGCCTTCAACCTGAGCGCGTTTGATCTCGCTGTCCCAATAGGCGCCTTTCACCAGGCGGATCATCAGGCGGTGGCGGCTGCGCTTGGCCAGGTCGATGACGTAGTCGATCACGTACGGGCAGCGCTTCTGGTAGGCCTGGATGACGAAGCCGATACCGTTCCAGCCGGCCAGCGACGGCTCGAAGCACAGGCGCTCGAGCAGGTCGAGCGACAGCTCCAGGCGGTCGGCTTCTTCGGCGTCGATGTTCAGGCCGATGTCGTACTGCTTGGCCAGCAGGGTCAGCGACAGCAGGCGCGGGTACAGCTCTTCCATCACGCGCTCGTACTGGGCGCGGCTGTAGCGCGGGTGCAGTGCCGACAGTTTGATCGAGATGCCTGGGCCTTCATAGATGCCGCGGCCATGGGAAGCCTTGCCGATCGAGTGGATGGCTTGCTCGTAGGACGCCAGGTATTTCTGTGCATCGTGCTCGGTCAGTGCGGCTTCGCCGAGCATGTCGTAGGAATAGCGGAAGCCCTTGGACTCGAAACGACTGGCGTTGGCCAGCGCTTCGGCGATGGTTTCACCGGTGACGAACTGCTCGCCCATCAGGCGCATGGCCATGTCGACGCCCTTGCGGATCATCGGCTCGCCGCTCTTGCCGATGATGCGGGTGAGCGAGGAGGTGAGGCCGGATTCGTTGTGCGTGGACACCAGCTTGCCAGTCAGCAGCAGGCCCCAGGTGGCCGCGTTGACGAACAGCGACGGGCTGTTGCCCAGGTGCGGCTGCCAGTTGCCGGTGCTGATCTTGTCGCGGATCAGGGCGTCACGGGTGCCCTTGTCGGGGATGCGCAGCAGGGCTTCGGCCAGGCACATCAGCGCCACGCCTTCCTGGGACGACAGCGAGAACTCCTGCAGCAGGCCCTGAACGATGCCGGCACGGCCACCGGCGCTCTTCTGGTTGCGCAGTTTTTCGGCGATGCCAGCGGCCATCTTGTTGGTCGCTTCGGCCAGCGGGGCACTCAGACGCGCCTGCTCCAGCAGCATCGGCACCACTTCCTGCTCGGGGCGGCGGTAGGCAGCGGTGATCGCCGAGCGCAGGACCGACTGCGGCAGGATGCTCTCGGCGAATTCGAGGAAGCATTGGTGGCTGTGGTCGGCTTGGACTTCACCGGCGTCGTCGACCAGGCTGCTGGCATGGCCGTTGAGTTCGGTCAGGGTGGCACCACCCTCGAGCTTCTCTAAGTAGTTGAAGATCGCTTGCTTGATCAACCAGTGCGGCGTGCGGTCAATCGACTGCGCAGCTGCTTTGAGTCGCTCACGGGTCGGGTCATCGAGTTTGACCCCAAGGGTGGTCGTCGCCATTTCTTATCCTCGTTATTGCCACGGTTGTGGCCTAAGCTGGCGCCAAGAGTAGCTGTAGGACAATTCGGGTGCAACCAGGTGCAACCCGAATTTTTTACGGAAAAGGTGCAACTCGTCCGACAGCCATTTCCACACGCTAAAAAGGGCCGATTTCGGAGCGTTTTATTCTTAGAAAGCGGACCTGCTGCTGCAAAAAGGAGCAAAAACGCGGCTTTGTCGGAAATATGGATCGGTGGGTGCAACTTGCAAATGAAAAAGGGTTGCACCCACTTTGCGTTGTTGCATAGCATTCGCCGCCTGGGTGCAACCGCGATGGCTGCGGTTGTGCATGAAATAAAAACAAACGCCAGGGCACACGCATGGGCAATCCACTAACGATCACCTTCGTGATCTACATCGCAGCAATGGTGCTGATCGGCTTCGCCGCCTATCGCTCCACCAACAACCTTTCCGATTACATTCTGGGCGGTCGCAGCCTGGGTAGTGTGGTGACCGCGCTGTCTGCCGGTGCTTCCGACATGAGTGGCTGGCTGCTGATGGGCCTGCCGGGCGCCATCTACTTCTCGGGCCTGTCAGAGGCCTGGATCGCCATCGGTCTGACCGTGGGTGCCTACCTCAACTGGCTGTTCGTGGCCGGCCGCCTGCGCGTGCAGACCGAGCACAACGGTGATGCACTGACCCTGCCGGACTACTTCTCTAGCCGTTTCGAAGACAATAGCGGCTTGTTGCGGATTATCTCGGCCATCGTCATCCTGGTGTTCTTCACCATCTACTGCGCCTCCGGCATCGTTGCCGGCGCTCGCCTGTTCGAAAGTACCTTCGGCATGCCGTACGAAACAGCCCTGTGGGCTGGCGCCGCGGCCACCATCGCCTACACCTTCGTCGGTGGCTTCCTGGCGGTGAGCTGGACCGATACCGTGCAGGCTTCGTTGATGATCTTCGCGCTGATCCTGACCCCGGTAATCGTGCTGATCTCCACTGGCGGCTTCGACACTACGTTCGCGGCTATCGAGGCGGTGAACCCAGCCAACTTCGACATGCTCAAGGGTGCCACCTTCATCGGTATCATCTCGCTGATGGGCTGGGGCCTGGGCTACTTCGGCCAGCCGCACATCCTGGCGCGTTTCATGGCTGCCGATTCGGTGAAATCGATCGCCAACGCCCGTCGCATCTCCATGACCTGGATGATCCTGTGCCTGGCTGGTACCTGCGCGGTGGGCTTCTTCGGTATCGCCTACTTCTCGGCGCATCCGGACCTGGCGGGCCCGGTGACCGAAAACCATGAGCGTGTGTTCATCGAACTGGCCAAGATCCTGTTCAACCCGTGGATTGCCGGTGTGCTGCTGTCGGCCATCCTGGCGGCGGTGATGAGCACCCTGAGCTGCCAGCTGCTGGTGTGCTCCAGTGCCCTGACCGAAGACTTCTACAAGGCCTTCCTGCGCAAGAACGCTTCGCAGGTGGAACTGGTGTGGGTCGGTCGCCTGATGGTGCTGGCCGTCGCTCTGATCGCCATCGCCATGGCTGCCAACCCGGAAAACCGAGTGCTGGGCCTGGTCGCCTACGCCTGGGCTGGTTTCGGTGCCGCCTTCGGTCCGGTGGTGCTGATTTCGGTGCTGTGGAAAGGCATGACCCGTAACGGCGCGCTGGCCGGTATCGTGGTGGGTGCACTGACCGTTATCCTGTGGAAGCAGATCGATACCTGGGGCCTGTACGAAATTATCCCGGGCTTCCTGTTCGCCAGCATCGCCATCATGGTGGTGAGCAAGCTGGGCAGCCCGTCGCAAGCGATGGTGAAGCGCTTCGAAACTGCTGATGCGGCGTATCACGCTGACAAGTAACACCCGTTGAATCGGCGGCGCCTGCTTCGCGGGCCGCCGATCAGCTGCCAGGCCTGACTCCGCCTGCAAGGCAAGGTAAACTTGCCACCCCCGCAGGAGTTGCCATGAACTATCGTCACGCCTTCCACGCCGGCAACCACGCCGACGTTCTCAAACACATCGTGCTGACCCGCCTCATCGCCCTGATGTCGCGCAAGGAGCAGCCGTTTGCCTACATCGATACCCACGCAGGGCTCGGCCTGTACGACCTGCAGGGCGACCAGGCAACCCGCACCGGTGAATACCTCGAAGGTGTCGCCCGTCTGTGGAACCGCAATGACCTGCCGGCCATGGCTGACGACTACCTGCGCATCATCAAGCGCCTGAACGCCGATGGCGAGCTGCGCTACTACCCCGGTTCGCCCGAGCTGGCGCGCCGTTTGATGCGCCAACAGGACCGCGCTCTGCTCAACGAGAAGCACCCCGAAGATGGGCCGCTGCTCAAAGAGAACATGAAAAAAGACCCTCGCGTGACCGTGCACCTGGGCGAAGGTTGGCATGTGCCGCGGGCCTTGCTGCCGGTGCAGGAAAAACGCGCGATCATGCTGATCGACCCGCCGTTCGAGCAGGCCGATGAGCTCAAGCGTTGCACCACTGCCATGAAAGAGGCGATCAGCCGTATGCGCCAGACGGTGGCGGCTATCTGGTACCCGATCAAGGACCAGCGCTCGCTGACCCGCTTCTATCAGGACCTGACCAGCACCGGCGCGCCGAAGCTGTTGCGGGTCGAGCTGTACGTGCACCATCAGGACAGCCCGCAGGGTCTCAATGGCTCCGGCCTGGCCATCGCCAACCCGCCGTGGGGGCTGGAGGAAGAGCTCAAGGAGCTGCTGCCATGGCTGGCCAAAGAGCTGGCGCAGACCGCCGGCAGCTACCGCATGGACTGGCTGATCGCCGAGTAAGCAGGCACTGCAAACCTTTGTAGGAGCGGGCTTGCCCGCGAATGCTCCGGATCAGGCGGCATAGTTGCCCGATTTGGCTGATTCGCGGGTAAACCCGCTTCTACAGGTTTGCGTTATAATCCCGCCCTTTAGCCGCCACCCGCCCAACAGGCCGCTGGCGCATTTCTACCGAATGAAGAGGCTAATCCCTTGGCATTGACGATTCTTGGCCTGTCCGGCGCCCTTAGCCATGACCCTTCCGCGGCCCTGTACATTGACGGCAAGCTGATTGCCGCCGCCGAAGAAGAGCGCTTCGTGCGTGACAAGCATGCGAAGAACCGCATGCCCTACGAGTCGGCGAAGTTCTGCCTGGAGCAGGCTGGCATCAAGCCCGCCGACGTCGACGTGGTAGCCATCCCGTTCGCCCCGATCAGCCTGTTCGGCAAGGCGCGCTGGCACTATGCCAAGCGCTACTGGTACGCCCCGGACCGCGCCCTCGACGCCATCCTGATGGGCAACCGTCGCTACAAGCGCTACCGCAAGAAGATCGTCTGGTGCCTGGAGCAACTGGGCTTCGACCCGAAAAAGGTCAAGATCGAGCCGGTCGAGCACCACCTGGCCCACGCTTCCAGCGCTTACCACTGCTCGGGCTTCAAGGAAAAAACCGCAATCCTTGGCATTGACGGTAAAGGCGAATACGCCACCACCTTCTTTGGCTACGGCGAAAACGGCAAGATCCACAAGATCAAGGAATTCTTCGACCCGGACTCGTTGGGCGGCCTGTACGGCGCAATCACCGAGTTCCTCGGCTTCGAGATGCTCGACGGCGAATTCAAGGTCATGGGTATGGCGCCGTATGGCGACGCCAGCAAATATGACTTCTCGCGCCTGGCCAGCTTTGAAAATGGCGAATTGGTGATCAACACCGAATACGCCAACGTCATCGGCCTGCGCCGCCATAAAGAGAAGGGCAAGGGCTTCTACTTCTCGCCGAAGCTGATCGAATGGCTGGGCCCGAAGCGCGAAGGCGACATCGCCGACGAGCCGTATATCCATTACGCGGCCAGCATGCAGGCGCTGTTCGAGAAAATCGCCCTGCAGATGATCGACCATTATCTGGGCGACACCCTGCGTGAAACCGGCAAGCTGGCCTTCGCCGGCGGCTGCGCGCTGAACGTCAAGCTCAACCAGAAGATCATCGCCCGCCCTGACCTGAAAGAGCTGTTCGTGCAGCCGGCTTCTGGCGACGCCGGTACTGCTGTCGGCGCCGCTGCCTATGTTTCCCACGCCCGTGGCGTGCCGGTCGAGAAGATGGAGCACGTCTACCTCGGCCCGTCGTACTCCAACGAAGACGTGATCGCTGCCTGCGCCCGTCACCCGAACGCGCCGAAGTGGCGCAAGCTGGACGACATGCCGCAGCGCATCGCCAAAATCATGGTTGATGGCAACCCAGTGGCCTGGTTCCAGGGCCGCATGGAATTCGGCCCACGTGCCCTCGGTGGCCGTTCGATCATCGGTTGCCCGAGCGTGCCGGGCGTGGCCAACCGCATCAACGAGCAGATCAAGTTCCGCGAACGCTGGAGACCTTTCTGCCCGTCGATGCTCGACACCGTGGCCCCGCAGATGATCAAGGTCGACCACCCAGCGCCGTTCATGACCTTCACCTTCGAAGTGGCTGAAGAGTGGAAAACCCGCGTGCCGGAAGTGGTCCACGAGGACGGCACTTCGCGCGCTCAGGTGCTCAAGCGTGAGTACAACCCGCGCTACTACGACATGATGAAGGCGCTGGAAGACCTGACCGGCAACGGCGTGTCGCTGAACACCTCGCTGAACCGCCGTGGTGAACCGATGATCTGCTCGCCGACCGACGCCCTGAACATGTTCTTCGGCTCGGACCTTCAGTACCTGATCATGGAAGACATTCTGGTTGTGAAGGACGGCGCGGCCCTGTATGACCAGCCGCTCTGAACCGCGCATCCTGCAGTTCTGCCATGGCTATGACGGGCCGTTCCTGGACTGTGCCCGTCAGTACGCCAGCCTGTTTCAGGGGCGTGGCTATCAGGTCACCACAGTGTTCCTCACCGGCGCCGCCGACCCGCAGGTCGCGGCCGGTTGCGCGTCGGACGAGGTGCTGTTCCTGGAGTTCAGCTCCAAGGCCGTACGTGGCCTGAAGCTCGGCGCAATTCGAGCATTGCGGCGGGTTGCGGCCGAGCGCAATTTCGCCTTCTGCATTGCCCATCGCTTCAAGCCGATCTACGTGGCGCTGCTGGGTACCGGCCTGCCGGTGATTGGCGTGCACCATGCCTTTGGTGACTACGCGCGCAAAGGCCGCCGGTTGTTCGCCAACCTGTTCAGCAAACGGCTGAGCTTGCTGGGCGTGTCGGATGCGGTGCGTGATGACATGCGCCGCTGCCTGCCGCAGTGGCCGGTCGAACGTATCCAGACCCTGTACAACCGCATCGATATCGACGCCCTGCAAGCCGCCCTGGTGCCACGCGCCGAAGCCCGCCAGGCCCTGGGCCTGGATGCCCAGGCTTGGATTGTCGGTAACGTCGGGCGCCTGCACCCAGACAAGGACCAGGCCACCCTGTTACGCGGTTTTGCCGAAGCGCTGCCGGGGCTGCCGGCCGGTGCCCGCCTGGCAATCCTCGGCAAGGGCCGCCTGGAAGCCAAACTCAAGGCCCTGGCCGCTGAGCTGGGCATTGCCGGGCACGTGGACTTCCTGGGCCAGGTGCCAGATGCGCGCCATTACTTCCAGGCGTTCGACGTGTTTGCCCTGAGTTCCGATCATGAACCGTTCGGCATGGTCCTGCTCGAAGCCATGGTTGCCGGTGTGCCGGTGCTGGCTACGGCCTGTGGCGGTGCTCGCGAGGTGGTCGAGGGCGTGGGTGTGCTGTTCCCGCTGGGTGATGCCGGGCAACTGGCACAGGGCCTGAAGCACATGGCGATGCTGGACGCGCAGCAGCGCCAGGCCTGTGCCGAACATATGCTGCAACGCCTGGGTGAGCGCTTCTCCGACCAGGCGGTGCGCGAGGCCTTCTGGCTGCTGCCGCAGGTGCGTGCGCTGGTGGGGAAGGCTTGATGCTCAACCGTATTCAGGCCTTCCGCGAGCGCGGTTGGCAGGTTATCGACGCCAAGGCCTATGCGGCGGCGTGGGCCCGTTTTGGCGGCAGTGTCGCCACCCATCCGCTGGTGGTCGAGCAACTGGCAGAGTTGGCGCAGATCCCAGTGCGTTACCTGGGCTGGTATCAGGCCGGCGAGCTGAAGGCCGCCATCCCGACCTGGGGGCGCCACCTGGCGCTGTCCAAGGACGTGCTCAAGCGTGCCGGCAAGAAAGCCTTGTTCGACTTGGGCAATGCCGAGATCATCCTGCCGGCGGCGGCCGATGCTGCCGCGCCGTTGCGTCATACCGTGCGCTACCTGTCCGAACTGAACCAGGGGCGCTTTAGCGGCCTCAAGGTGCAGAAGGAACAGTTGGCCATGGCTCGGGCACCCGAAGACCTGTCGAAGAAGTTCCGCTACAACCAGCGCCGAGAGCTGCGCTTGCTGGAAGAGGCGGGCGGTGTGGTGCGCCCGATCAGCGACTTCAGCGCGCAGGAAATCGCCCGCATGTACTGCGACCTGTTCCAGCGCCGCTGGGGCTTCCCAGCCACGGGGGCCGAGCGCATGGCCGATGTGCTGGAGCGCCTGCGTGAGCTGTTGATCGGTTCGGTGCTGCTGCTGGACGGCAAGCCCATTGCGATCCAGCTGGTGTACCGCGTCGAAGCGCCGGAGTGGATCAGCGTGGAGTACATCAATGGCGGCGTCGACCCGGAAACCAAAGCGTTCAGCCCTGGTAGCGTGTTGAGCTTCCTCAATACCCAGGCTGCCTGGGAGGATGCCCGGGCCCGCAACAAGCCCCTGCGCTTCTCGTTCGGCCGTGCCGACCGTGAGTACAAGGACCGTTGGTGCAACCCTGTGCCGGTGTTCCAGGCGTGAGCCGCAAGCAGCAGTTGCTCAAGCGCCACCGGCGCAACAAGCGCCTGGGCCTGCTTGCCGGCCTGGTGGCGCTGGTCGCCCTGGGGGTGTTTGCCTGGTGGTGGCTGCCGCTGTTGTTGCTGCCGCTGCTTTGGGCAGCGCATGAGGCTTGGTTTGCCGATCACCTGTTCTACGCGCCAGGTGAAGATTATGCCTATCGCTTCGGCGAACAGACCCAGCAGGCGCCTGTCACCCTGAGTGGTGGGCTGCTCAAGGCCGATGCTGCCTTGCAGGGTGATGAAACCCTGATCCTCGAAGTGCGGCTGCAGAGCGGCTGGTTGGGGCGTTTCCTTGATCCACGGGTCGAGCTGCAAGGCGCCGATCAGCATGACCGGCAAACCTTCGAGCGCGGCGTTGCCGGGGTGCGTTTCCTCAACCTTACCGGGCTGGCTGCGCCGCTACAGGCTGGCACACTGCGCCTGTGTGGGCGCCACTGCCGGCTGCTGGGCGAGCCGCGCCTGTGGATAACCCCGAGCGTCGAGCTGCAACGCCGGCGGGTGATGGTCATCGCACCACACGCCGATGATGCCGAGCTGGCGGCTTATGGCTTGTACAGCCAGGCCGACGAAACCTGGGTGGTCACCCTGACCGCTGGTGAAATCGAGGCAGAACATTATCAACAGATGGGCCTGGGCAAGGCCGAGGCGGCACGCCTGAAAGGCCGCCTGCGCGCCTGGGACAGCATCGCTGTACCCCGTTGGGCCGGTGTGCCCGAAGCGCGCTGCGTGCAGCTGGGCTACTTCTGCCTGCAGTTGCCCACCATGCAGGCGGCACCCGGGCAGCCAGCGGTGTCTCGCGAAGCCGACATGGCCGATATCCGCCCGTTCCGCCAGTTCAACCCGTTCCCGCTGCCAGCCGATCAGGATGGCGCCCCCACCTGGCAAAACCTGCTGGCTGACCTGCGTGCCCTGCTGCAAATGGCCAGGCCAGAGGTGCTGGTGATGCCGCACCCGCAGCTGGATCCGCACCCCGACCACATCTGCGCCCAGGCGGCAGTACTGGAAGCCCTGCAAGGCCTGGCTTGGCAGCCGCAAACCCTGCTGTGCTACGCCAACCACCTGCACGATAACGACCGCTGGCCGATGGGCGACAGTGGTGATGGTGTGGCCTTGCCGCCGCAGCTGAGCGCCGCGCAGGCGTGGGCCCCGTGCAGCCTGGTGCTGGACCTGCCCACCCAGCGTGACAAGGCCATGGCCTTGGGCATGATGCATGACCTGCAGCCGCCAGCGCCGTTCAAGCGCCGCCTGCGCCGGTTGCTGCAACGCTGGCTGGCCGGGCGACGGCCGTCGCCTTACGGGGAGAACGAGTTCTTCCGCAAGGCGGTGCGCCGGCACGAGCTGTTCTGGCGGCGCGAGCTGTAAACCTGACCGCGATGGCGCAGAGCGCCCAAGGGAAAGCAATGAAAGTCCTATTTCTGGTACAGAAGGAGCAGCGGGCGATTCTCGACCGCCTGTACGACGGCGTCGCGGCCAACTGCGAGTGCGACCTGCGCTGGCTGAGCAGCGAAGACCAGCGCAACCTGCGCCGCTATTTCAAGCGCGAGGTGCAAGTCGAGCGCTATGACCGCATCGTGTTTTTCCTGCGCTTCAAGCAGGAGATTCGTCAGGTGGCGTTCATCCGCAGCGTGCCGAACCTGGTCATCCTCGAACATGACGCCTACCAGAACTACATCCCGTGCAAGTACACCGGCAAGTTCAGTGCCCACTACCGCAAGCTGCCCTGGGCGCGGGTGATCAGTTCCGGCTACATGGTCAGCGAACGCCTGCGCCAGGAAGGTTTCGACGCTGTATTCGTGCCCAAGGGCTACGACGAGCAGTTGCTGAGTGACCAGGGGCGCGAGCGTGACATCGAGCTGGCGTTCGTCGGCAGCACCAACAGCGTGGCCTACAGCGGCCGCAAGGCGCTGCTGGACGAGTTGGGCCGGGTCGAGAATCTGGTGGTGACCCGTACCAAATCGGGTGAAGACTACTGCAACACGCTCAACCGTATCCGCTTCTTCGTCAGTGCCGACGTCGGCATGGGCGAATACATGATCAAGAACTTCGAAGCCATGGCCTGTGGTTGTGTGCTGCTGGCATACGACCAGGGCGAGGAAGAAAACCGCGCGCTGGGCCTGCAGGACATGCACAACGTGGTGTTCTATGACAACATCCCGACCCTTCAGGAAAAACTCGGCCGTTTGCGGGCAAACCCCGAACTGGCCCGGCAGATTGCAGAAAACGGCCGCCATCTGGCGGTTTCCCGTTTCAGTTTCGGCGCAGTTGGACGTAGCATCGTCGACCACATGCGCCCGGCCCTCAGGCCCCATCCGCCGCTGTCTGCGTGGCAGCGCCTGCGCCTGAAGCTGGGCATATAACAGAAGAACTTTTGCGCCTGCGCAGCGGGCGCTGAAAGTCGATAGTCGCAAGGCGGAGGGAGTCCGGTGCGCTTTTCAAATGAGAGTGACGTCACGCTCGTCGTGACCAGTTGTGGGCGGTTCGATCTGCTCAAAGACACCCTTGAGAGTTTCGATCGCTACAACACCGCGCCCATTCGCGAAGTGTTCATCACCGAAGACTCCGGGGATGATGCCGTGCATGCCGCTGTGCCAGAGCACTGGAAGCCGCATTGCAAGGTGTTCGTCAACCGGCCGAAGCTCGGCCAGTTGCCGTCTATCGACCTGGCCTACAGCCACGTCAAGACGCCGTACATTTTCCATTGCGAGGACGACTGGCATTTCTATCGCCAGGGCTTCATCGAGGACTCCCGGGCTATTCTGGACGTCAGCCCCCACCTGTTGCAGGTGTGGCTGCGCAGCCATGCCCACGACCTGGCCATCCACAGCCCGTACATCCATCTCGGTGATCGCCAGGTGATCGCCGGTGTGCCTTGTTACCCGTTGCTTTCCGAAAAAGCCGAGTGGCAGGCGTTTTCGCTCAACCCCGGCCTGCGTCGTTTGAGCGATTATCAGCGCTGTGCGCCATTTGCCGCCTATGCTGGAGAAAAAGCGCTTTCCCGCCGTTACGCTGAGTTAAATCTGACAGCGGTCACCCTGGAGGGTGATGCAGTATTGCACACCGGTTTTGGTAATCACGTGACCTTGCCCATTGAAGTGAAGCGCAAGGTCAAACGTCGTCAACGTGATCGTTTGAAGCTGGCATTGACGCTGGTGGCGGGTGCCCTGATCGGCATGGGAATCACCATTTTTGTTCAATGAAGTCGCTGTCCCACCTGACATGCGCGGGAGAGGGCCCATGAACATCGTCAATATGATGTGGGCGGGTGGAACGCCGTACATGTCCATCCACAAGGTGCATCGACAGGTGTTGTCGCAGGCAGGCACCGATGCTCGGATCAGTAACTGGTTGCTGCTAGGCAGCGGGCTTTGTTGTGGGCTCGGTTCGACCCGCGAGTGGCACATGCCTTCACGTGCCCTGAAAGGGCGACACTTCTGGCGGCTGTTGCGCCCGTGGTTGCGCATGCGCTTGCGCAAGGCACTGAACGAAGCTCAAGCTGAGGTTGTGCTGCTCGACGGTGTCGGCGTTGCGCGCTTGGTATTGCCGTTGTTGCAGCAACTGCCGCAGGTTCGCGCCAAGGTGCTGTTCCACGGCAAGACGCGCTTGAGTGCCAGTGATATCCGCTTGTTGCGCAATTTCCCCGCCGAGCGGCTAAGCATTGCCGCTGTTTCGCAGACGCTCGCCGCGTCGCTTGAGCATGACTTGGGCAGGCCGGTGCAGACCTTGCGCATGGCGCTGGACCCGCTGGCCTTCGCCAAGCCATTGTTGAGCCGGGAAGCGGCCAGGCAGGCCCTGCAGTTGCCACAAGTAAACGGGGTGATGCTAGGCGCGGTAGGGCGGTTGGTGGAAAGCAAAGGTTTCGAGATGCTGATCGAGGCGTTTGCCAAGGCCTCTGCGCGGCAACCGGGCCTGCAATTGGCAATCATTGGCGAAGGCCCCCTGCATACAATGCTGCAGCAACGTATCGGCGCGTTGGGCCTAGACGGGCGTGTTCACCTGATTGGCCACCGTGACGACCTGCAGCAGTTGTACCGGGCGTTCGATTGGCTGCTGGTGCCTTCGCGCTCCGAAGGCCTGGGGCTGGTGCTACAGGAAGCGGTGATGGCCGATGTGCCGGTGGTGTGCAGCGACCTGGAGGTGTTCCGCGAGCAGTTGCAGGACACGGGTTGTTACCTGCCCGTTGCCGATGAGCGTGCCTGGGCCGAGGCCATCGAGCGCTGCACGGCGATTGGCGCCGAAGCAGTGGCCGCCCGGCAACGCCAGGCACTGGCACCGGAGCAGGCCTGGCTGGCGTTTCGCAACGGCTCGCAAAGCTTGTTGCGCAGCTGACGCTCAACGCGCCAGCAGGGCTGCCTCGAAGGCGGCGAGGGGGAACCGGTCGCCCAAGTTCTCCCGCTCGATATAGCGCACCATGTGCTGCACATTACGACGAATCATGCGCGCCGATAGCGGCGGGCGCAGAAAACGCATGTCGGCCACGTCGATCAGGCCAAGGCGCTGGTCGGGGGTGACCACCACATTACCCAGGTGCAACGAGCGGAAGTACACGCCGCGGCGGTGCAACTGGCGGATCAGCTCGATCAGCTGCGGCAGGTAGGTGTCCCAGCTAAAACCGGCATCGCGCGACATCTGCAGCAGGGTGCGCCCTGGCAGGGGGCGATACAGCACGGCGGTGCGGCCTGGCAGGTCGAGCTTGTGCTGGCTAATCACCTCGAGGGTGGGGATGCCTAGTTGTGCCAGGCGCGCGGCGTTGTCGACAAAGCGCTGTGAATATGGGCGCAACAGTGCAGATGAAATCAACCGCTTCCTACGGAAAACCTTAAGGAAATTACCGTCCTTGAGCAGGTAGACTTTGGCGCCATGGCTATCCGCCTCTAGCACCTGTGCGCCGAGTGTCAGCTGATCGAAGTCGACCTGGGTGAGCCGGGAGCATTGCATGAATAGGGCCTTGTCGTCTGGCGAGCAAAATGACCGGCAATAATGCCGAAAATAATGATGTAGCACCATGGATGGTGGTGTTGATTCATCGGGGGAAAGGATGTTCTATCAAAAAAGCTGGGCACAGGCCTGGTTAAGTGTGGGGCTGGTCTGGTTCCTGGCCGCGGTCGCTTTGGCACCCAGCAACAAGCTCTACCAGCAAGGGTTGGTGCTGTTCTTGTGGTTGCCAACGCTGGTGCTGCTGTGGTCGGCCCGGCAAGTAATGGCCCAGGCCTGGCGGCGTCAACCCGCGTTGTGGTTGAGTGTGCTGTTGTTGCTGGGCTGGAGTGTGCTTAGCCTGACGTGGTCGAGCAGCGAAGCGCCAGGGCGCGAAGTCAAGCGCCTGCTCTACATCCTGGTATTCCTGATGGCGTTTCCGTTGCTGGCGCAAATGGGCCTGGCCCGCGCTCGGTGCTTGTTGCAGGTGGGGAGCGGCCTACTCGGGGTGGCCGCGCTAGTGTCCATCGTGTTGTTCTACGGGGTGCAGGGGCAGCCCCTGCTGGCTCGCCTGGCGGGTATCGGTGAAATTTCGCACCCCATCCTGGGGGCGTATGTGATCGGTGCTGCCGCCCTGCTGCTGCTGTACGACCTGCCGGCCCGGCGCCCCTTGCAGCTGGGCTGGTTGCTGCTGCTGGCCTGCCTGGGCGCGTTCGTTGTGCTCAGCCAGAGCCGTGGCGCGGTGCTGGCGCTGGTGTTCACGGTGGTGCTTGCGCCGCTGTGGTTCCGTGACCGGCATAGCCAGCTGTTTGCACTGTTGGCGGCTGTTGCCACCAGCCTGGCGGTTTACGGGATGTACGACGTCATCGCGCAGCGCGGTTCATCTTTCCGCCCGGAAATTTTCGGCACGGTCCTCGGCATGATCGGCGAGCACCCCTGGCTGGGGCTGGGAATGGGCTCGGCCTACGTGGTGCCGGCAGCCGGCTTGCAGTTCGAGCACTCTCACAACATGTTTACCCACGTCGCCCTGGAACTGGGGTTGCCGGGGATGATGTTGTGGGTGGCCGTATGGCTGTACACCTTGGGTGAAATCGTGCGTGCGCGCAGT
The DNA here is from genome assembly GCF_003627215.1 of Pseudomonas sp. Leaf58. Classification (NCBI taxonomy): domain Bacteria; kingdom Pseudomonadati; phylum Pseudomonadota; class Gammaproteobacteria; order Pseudomonadales; family Pseudomonadaceae; genus Pseudomonas; species Pseudomonas sp. Leaf58. The sequence continues at coordinate 4,880,257 of NZ_CP032677.1, read as the reverse complement.
ACACGGTTTGGCAAGATACTGCTCGGTTTGTGGGTGTACTCGACCCTGGCCATGCAGTTCGATGCCGCCAGCCTCACGGCCACGCCGCGTGCCGAGTGGTTCATCAGCTGGCTGCCGGTAGGCCTGGCCATGATGCTGCCATGGGGGCGTGCCGAAAATGACGCCTGTGGTAAAATTTCCGGTTCAACCTAACAGCGAGCTCGATAATGGCCGAAACACCGCGATCGGCGGAACACACCTCCAGCCTGAAGATCTACTTCCGGCTGCTGAGCTATGTGAAACCCTATGTCGGCATTTTCCTGCTGAGCATCATCGGTTTCGTGATTTTCGCCTCGACCCAGCCGATGCTGGCTGGGATCCTCAAGTATTTCGTCGATGGGCTGAGCAACCCCGAAGCGGTGTTGTTCCCTAATGTCCCCTACCTGCGCGACCTGCAACTGCTGCAGGCGGTGCCGCTGCTGATCATCCTGATCGCTGCATGGCAGGGTTTGGGTTCGTTCCTCGGCAACTATTTCTTGGCCAAGGTTTCTCTATGCCTGGTGCACGACCTGCGCGTGGAACTGTTCAACAAACTGCTGGTACTGCCCAATCGCTACTTCGACAACCACAACTCCGGGCACCTGATTTCGCGCATCACCTTCAACGTGACCATGGTCACCGGGGCCGCCACCGATGCAATCAAGGTGGTTATCCGCGAAGGCCTGACGGTGGTGTTCCTGTTCGCCTACTTGCTGTGGATGAACTGGCACCTAACCTTGGTGATGGTCGCCATCTTGCCGGTGATCGCAGTAATGGTCAGCGTCGCCAGCAAGAAATTCCGCAAGCAGAGCAAGAAGATCCAGGTAGCCATGGGCGACGTTACCCACGTCGCCTCGGAAACCATCCAAGGCTACCGGGTGGTGCGCAGTTTCGGTGGCGAGGCCTACGAGCAGCAGCGTTTCGGCAAGGCCAGCCAGAGCAACACCGACAAACAGCTGCACATGACCAAGACCGGCTCGCTTTACACCCCGATGCTGCAGTTGGTGATCTATACCGCCATGGCCGCATTGATGTTCCTGGTGCTGTTCCTGCGCGGGGAGTCGACCGCTGGTGACCTGGTGGCCTATATCACCGCCGCCGGCCTGCTACCCAAGCCGATTCGGCAGTTGTCGGAAGTCAGCTCGACGATCCAGAAGGGCCTGGCAGGCGCCGAGAGCATCTTCGAGCAGTTGGATGAAGAGCCTGAAGTGGACACCGGCACCATTGAAAAGGACCGCGTGGAAGGGCGCCTGGAAGTGCGCAACCTGAGTTTCACCTACCCCGGTACCGAGCGCGAAGTGCTGAGCGACATCAGCTTTACCGCAGAGCCTGGGCAGATGATTGCCCTGGTCGGCCGCTCCGGCAGCGGCAAGTCGACCCTGGCGGCGCTGATCCCGCGCTTCTATCACCATGATCAGGGGCAGATCCTGCTCGATGGCGTGGAAATCGAAAACTACCGCCTGCGCAACCTGCGCCGCCACGTCTCGCAGGTGACCCAGCATGTCACCCTGTTCAACGACACCGTGGCCAACAACATCGCTTATGGCGACCTGGCCGGTGCCCCACGCGCTGACATCGAGGCGGCGGCTGCCGATGCCTACGCCAAGGAGTTCGTCGACCGTCTGCCCAAGGGCTTCGATACCGAGGTGGGTGAAAACGGTGTGCTGCTCTCCGGCGGCCAGCGCCAGCGCCTGGCGATTGCCCGTGCGTTGTTGAAAAACGCACCGCTGCTGATCCTCGATGAAGCCACCTCGGCACTGGACACTGAGTCCGAGCGGCATATCCAAGCGGCCCTGGATCATGTGATGGAGGGCCGTACCACGCTGGTCATCGCCCACCGCCTGTCGACCATCGAGAAGGCCGACCAGATCCTGGTCATGGACCAGGGCCGTCTGGTGGAACGCGGCACCCACGCCGAACTGCTCGCGGCCAATGGCCATTATGCCCGCCTGCATGCCATGGGCCTGGATGAACCGGCCAAGGCCGATATCACCTGAACCCTCTTTGATCGGGGCCGTTACGGCCCCGATTGTCACGGGAATTTTCCTGGGGTGATCTGGCCGTAAAGCCGTCGTCTACCCTGTGCTAATATCCTGCCCCTGTTCATTATTTTCATATGGGTTGCCCATGAAGTTGTCCATGCCGCGTTTCGATCAAGCCCCGGTACTGGTGGTCGGCGATGTCATGCTCGACCGCTACTGGCATGGCGGTACCTCGCGTATCTCGCCTGAAGCGCCAGTGCCGGTGGTCAAGGTCGATCAGATCGAGGATCGCCCCGGCGGCGCGGCCAACGTTGCCTTGAACATCGCCGCCCTGGGCGCACCGGCTTCGCTGATCGGCGTTACAGGCCAGGACGAAGCCGCCGATAGCCTGGCCAACAGCCTGCAGGCGGCAGGTGTGCGTTCGGTGTTCCAGCGCATCGCGCACCAGCCGACCATCGTCAAGCTGCGGGTCATGAGCCGTCACCAGCAGTTGCTGCGCATCGATTTCGAAGAGCCATTCGCCACCGACCCGCTGTCGCTGGGTGCCGAGGTCGACAGCCTGCTCGAGGGCGTCAAGGTGCTGGTCCTGTCCGACTATGGCAAGGGCGCACTGAAAAACCACCAATGCCTTATCCAGGCGGCGCGGGCCAAGGGTATTCCGGTGCTGGCCGACCCCAAGGGCAAGGACTTTTCCATCTACCGCGGGGCGAGCCTGATCACCCCCAACCTCAGCGAGTTCGAAACCATCGTTGGCCGTTGCGCCGATGAGGCCGAGCTGGTCGCCAAGGGCTTGCAGCTACTGCAGGACCTGGATCTGGGCGCTTTGCTGGTGACCCGTGGTGAGCATGGCATGACCTTACTGCGTGTTGGCCAGCCTGCGCTGCACTTGCCAGCACGGGCCCGTGAAGTGTTCGATGTGACCGGTGCTGGCGATACCGTCATTTCCACCCTGGCGGCGGCCATCGCTGCCGGCGAGGACCTGCCCCACGCGGTGGCGCTGGCCAACTTGGCGGCGGGCATCGTGGTTGGCAAGCTGGGTACCGCTGCGATCAGCGCCCCCGAGCTGCGCCGGGCGATTCAGCGTGAGGAAGGCTCCGAGCGCGGTGTGCTGGGCCTGGAGCAATTGCTGCTGGCCATCGATGATGCGCGGGCGCACAAAGAGAAGATTGTCTTCACCAACGGCTGTTTCGACATCCTGCATGCCGGGCATGTCACCTACCTGGAGCAGGCGCGGGCCCAGGGTGATCGGCTGATCGTCGCGGTCAACGACGATGCCTCGGTCAGCCGCCTGAAGGGGCCGGGTCGGCCGATCAACAGCGTCGACCGGCGCATGGCCGTGTTGGCTGGTTTGGGGGCGGTGGACTGGGTGATCAGCTTCCCTGAGGGCACGCCGGAAAACCTGCTGAGCCAGGTCAAGCCGGACGTGCTGGTCAAGGGCGGCGACTACGGCATCGATCAGGTGGTGGGCGCCGATATCGTCAAGGCCTACGGCGGTACCGTGAAGGTGCTGGGGCTGGTCGAGAACAGTTCGACCACGGCAATTGTCGAGAAGATTCGCAAGAACTGATCGAACCCCTAGGGCCGTTGCGGCGGCCCCAGGAGCGGGTTCACCCGCGAAGCAGGCGACGCAGTGGATGGCACCGGCTGCGTCGGTGTTCGTGGGTGAACCCGCTCCTACAAGTTCGGTGCAAACCTCTGAATGCTATTTGTGCAGTGAGGTCCGGGCCCGCTCCAGCAGCGCCCGCGCCTTGTCGCCAAACCGTTGCAAGTGCGACGCTCGCATCGGCTTGGTCTCCACCAACCCCTGCTGTTTCACCCAGTCCTTCCAGCGCACCCGCTCTTCCTTCACAACCCAACCCTCCTGCCGGGCAAAACTCTCGGCCAGGTACAGCCCGCGTGTGCTCGCCGGCACCAGCTCGTCCTTTTTCAACGTATACAGCTCAGCCAATGGCTGGCCATCCTTCAGCGGCATCAGGTACAGGTCTGGCCGCTTGCGGTTGAGTCGAGCCACCAGTTGCCCACCTTCAAGCCGCTCATCAACGTGGAACAGGCTGAGCTTCTTGGCGTCCCGGGGTACTTGCAGACGCATGTCATAGATCAGCTGCAGTGAGGCGGTGGGTAAGTGCACATAGGCCCGTGGCCGCTCCAGCAACATCAGCTTGCCGCAGTGCACGGGGCGGGCAGCACCGGACTCCGGGGCCAGTAGGAAGTGCGGCGTTTCGCGGTAGTGCAGGGCGGCTGCGTAGGGGATCGGCAGCCAGGTGTCGTTGAAGCGCCCGCCCAGCCAGCCTTCTGGGGTTTCCAGCAGGCATTCCTCGGCCACTTCCTGCACCGCGGTGTGCAACGGCAGGTTCAGCTCCTGCGCCGGCACATAGCCGGAAATCAGTTTCAGCACCACATCGCCACGGTCTTGCCGACGCTGGCGTACCAGCACCCAGTAATCACGGTTCTGCCAATGCAGGGTCAGTCGCACCGACACACCCAGGTTGGCCAGTTCGACCACGAAGCGCTGTGCGTCGGGTAGCTGGATGGCCTTGCGCCGCTGTTGGGTCTGGGTAAAGTTCAGCGGCATGCCAATGCTTTGGTAGATCAGCCCTTCGGGCGTGGCCTCGACATGCAGCGGCAGTGTCTTGAAGTTGCTCGGGTTCTTGCGGATCAGCGTTCGCGCCACGAGGCTCCTCCTTGCGTCGGGTCAGTCTCCAGGCCCCAGGGAAGGGGATGACTCAGTGCTGGCCCAGGATACGGGCAACGGTGGCCACGTTGTGGGCCAGGTGCAACGGATTGATGGTGCCGACGATAGCACTGCTGACCCCCGGGTGGGCGAACAGCAGCGCGAAGCTGGCGTGCACCGGGTCTACACCCGGGGCCAGGCAGATATGCCCGCTGGCCAGGGCCTTTTTCACCAGGATGGCCTTGCCGTGTTCGGCAGCGTAGTCCAGCACCGGGCGTTCTGCCTGCTCGTTGAGGTTGTAGGTGACCATGGCGCAGTCGCCTTGCTCCAGCGCCTTCAGGCCGCCGGCGACGGTTTTGCCGGACAGGCCAAAGCCGAGGATCTTGCCCTCCTGCTTGAGCTCGGCGAGGGTTTGGTAGACCTCCTGCTGTTCGAGGATTGCCAGGTCGTTGCCATCGGAATGCACCAGCACCAGTTCGATGCGGTCGGTTTCCAGGCGCTGCAGGCTGCGCTCTACCGAGCGACGGGTATGAGCCGCGCTGAAATCGAAGTGCGACTGGCCGTTGTCGAACTCTTCGCCAACCTTGCTGACGATCACCCATTCATCACGTTGGCCGCGCAGCAGCGGGCCCAGGCGTTCTTCGCTGCGGCCGTAGGCCGGGGCGGTGTCGATCAGGTTGATACCCAGCTCGCGGGCCTGGGCCAGCAGCAGGCGGGCTTCGTCATCGCCAGGGATGGTGAAGCCGGTGGGGTACTTCACGCCCTGGTCGCGGCCAAGCTTGACCGTGCCCAGGCCCAGCGGTGAAACCTTCAAGCCGGTGCTGCCCAAGGGGCGGTGCAGGCCGTGCAGGGTTGGCAGGCTCATGGCAGCAGTTGCTCCCAGGCCGGTACGCCCAGCGGCGGGCGTGGCAGGCCGGCCAGGTCGGCTTGGGCCTGTGGGCGGATGCCGTCGCGTTCCAGATAGGCGATGACCCGGTCACTGAAGTCCGGCGCCAGGGCCAGCTTGGTCGGCCAGCCCACCAGCAGCCGTTGCTGGTCGGCGAGGAAGGCGTTGTCCGGGCGTACCAGGCCTGATTGCGCGGGTTCCGCGCGGTCGACCCGCAGGGTGGCCCAGCGCACTTGGCTCTGGTCGACCCAGGGCAGCAGGCTGGCGATTTCCTTTTGTGCCGCTGCGATTTGCGCGGCCGGCTCGCGGGCCACACCGTCGGCTTCGGCCAGGTCGCCGCCCAGGTACCAGACCCACTGGCCATCGGCAGCTGGGTGGGTGGTGATCGTCACCCGTGGCTTGGGCCCACCGCCCAGGCAGTGGGCGTAAAGCGGTTTCAGGTTGGCGCCTTTGGCCATGACCATGTGCAGCGGGCGTGTTTGCATGGCTGGCTGGTTCAGGCCCAGGGCATGTAGCAGGTCTTCGGTGCCGGCACCGGCGCTAAGTACTACGCGCTGGGCGCGGATATCGCGGTCGTCGACCCGCAGGCCGACCAAGTCGTCACCCTCGCGCAGCGGCTCGATGCGCTCACCGGCCAACAGGCTGTCACCGGCCAGTTCGGCCAGGTTGGCCAGCAGGCTAGGTACGTCGATGACCAATTCGGCCAGGCGATAGACCTTGCCCTTGAAGGCGCGGTCTTGCAGTGCAGGCGGCAGTTGTTCGCCCTTCACCTGGTCGACCCGGCCGCGCACGGCCTTGCTGGCGAAGAAGCTGGTGAGGTTGCCGGCCAGGGTGCCTGGTGACCACAGGTAGTGGGCATCGGACAACAGGCAGGTGCGGCCCAGGTCCAACTCACCGCTGCCCTTCACGGCTTCACGCCAGCGGCGCGGCATGTCGGCGATGGCTTCCGAGGCACCGGTGAGGGCGCCGTGCAGGGCGTACTTGGTACCGCCGTGGATGATGCCTTGGGACTTGATAGTCTGCTCGCCACCCAGGCTGGCGCGCTCCACCAACACTGTCGAATAGCCCAGGCGGCGTAGGCGTGCATTGAGCCAGAGGCCTGCGACCCCGGCGCCGACGATCAGTACGTCAGTGGAAATGGCAGATGGCATGGCGGTACCTCGAAGACTGGGACAGCTGGCAAGTATACAGGGTCGGGCACAAGGGGGATCGTGTGAGGGCTGACAGGGGCCTGCCTTGAGGCTTTTTGCGCCTGTGAGATCGAGCGCCGCCCGCGCGGCGCTTCGCGGGACAAGCCCGCTCCCACATCTGTTTCGGGCCAATTACTCCTGTGCCAGGTGGGTTGCAGCCTTGGCGCATGGCTGAAGATGGGTGAAAAACAGCAGAGCAACCTTCGATATCGAATGGAACAAACAAGGCGGACAGAGGTGACCTCACAGGAGTGACTGGCCCGAAACAGATGTGGGAGCGGGCTTGTCCCGCGAAGCGCCGCGCGGGCGGCGCTCGATCTCACAGGCTCTAAAAAAACCAAGACAAGCACCTGGCCGCCCTGACCCAACCTCCTGCCAGGCCCAAGGCAAACCTCAATGCCCAGCCGTCTTGGAAAACAGCTGAATCACCACCACCCCACCGACGATCAAGGCCATCCCCAGCATCGCCGGTACATCCAGCTTCTGCCCGTAGATCACCAGCGCCGCCACGCTGATCAGTACAATCCCCAGCCCCGACCAGATGGCATAGGCAATCCCTACCGGAATGCTGCGCACCACCAAGGTCAGCATCCAGAACGCGATGCCATAGCCGACCACCATCAGCAGCAGCGGCAAAGGCGTGCTCAGGCCTTTAACCGCTTTCATCGAGGCGGTGGCGATGACTTCGGCGCAGATGGCAATGGCAAGGTAGGTGTAGGCATTCATGGCAAGATCCTCTGATAACTGGGCGGCATTCTAGACTCAACCTGGATGGGGTAAAGTCATTACCTATCACAATGGGAGATAGGCTGATGGCCGAGCAGTGGAACCTTGAACAACTGCGCACCTTCTTGCGCGTTGCCGAATTGCGTTCGTTTTCTGCCGTGGCCCGCGAGCAGCGCAAGGCCCAGTCGGCGATCAGCAACGCCATCGCCCTGCTCGAAACCGACCTGGGTGTCACGCTGTTCGAGCGCAGCAGTGGCCGGCAACCCAAACTGACCGAAAATGGCAGTGCACTGCTGGAAGATGCCCGCGAACTGCTGCGCCAGTGCGAGCGCCTGGATGGCCGCGCACTGGCGCTGATGCGCGGGCAGGAGGCGCTGCTGCGGGTAGCCCAGGACGAAGCCATGCCATATCAGCCAGTTATCGACAGCCTTGATGAGCTGGCCAGCCGCTACCCGTTTCTGGAAGTGCAATTGGCCAGCGGTGCCCAAGGCGACGTGGCACGCAAGCTAGTAGAGCGGCGCGCCGACCTGGGCCTGTTCTTCCACCACGAAAGTATCCCGGCATCGCTGGAGCGACGCGCCCTGGGCAGTGTGGAAATGGTTACCGTGTGCGCAGTTGGCCACCCGCTTGCTGGCGAAGGCAGCGTCACCCGTCAGCAGCTGGCGCGCCACCGGCAGTTGCTGATTACCCCGCAACAGAGTGGGTACCCCGGCGGCGAGGCAATCAGCCCGCAGGTATGGCGTGCCGACAGCTTCTACGCCATGGCCGAGCTGCTGATGCGTGGCCTGGGTTGGGCCTGGCTGCCGCGGCACGTGGTGCAATACCCTACCTATCAGGCGCACATGGTCGAGCTGGCCAGCGAGTGGCGCCCGCCGGCGTTGGTGGTGGAGCTGGCCTGGCGCCGGGACGAGCCATTGGGGCCGGCTGCGCAATGGCTGGCCGAGCGCTTTGCAGTGCACCTGCGCGCAATCGGTTAAACTCCGCGGCCATGAACAGAACTCTCTATACCCTGCTGTTTCACCTGGGCCTGCCGCTGGTTGCGCTGCGCCTGTACCTGCGCGCGCGCAAAGCACCGGCCTATGGCCAACGTATCGGCGAGCGCTTTGCCTTCAAGCTGCCGGCCATGCGCCAAGGCGGCATATGGGTGCATGCGGTGTCGGTGGGCGAGAGCATCGCGGCGGCGCCCATGGTGCGTGCCCTGCTCAAGGCCTACCCAGAGCTGCCGATCACGCTTACCTGCATGACCCCCACGGGTTCCGAGCGTATTCGCGCCATGTTCGCCGACGAACCGCGAGTGCAGCATTGCTACCTGCCCTACGATCTGCCTTGGGCGGCGGGGCGTTTTCTCGACCATGTGCGGCCTAAGCTGGGCATCATCATGGAAACCGAGCTGTGGCCCAACCTTATTCACCAGTGCGCCAAGCGCGGTATTCCAGTAGCCCTGGCCAACGCGCGCTTGTCCGCACGCTCGGCCCGTGGCTATGGGCGCTTTGCCAAGCTAACCCGGCCAATGCTGGCCGAGATGAACCTGATCGCCGTGCAGACCGAAACCGAGGCCCAACGCTTCCGTGACCTGGGCGCGCGGCCAGCGTGCGTGCAGGTCACCGGTTCGATCAAGTTCGACCTGAAGGTTGACGAACAACTGTTGCCACGCGCCCGGGCATTGCGTGAACAGTGGGGGGGCGGGCAGCGCCCGGTGTGGATCGCCGCAAGTACCCACGACGGGGAGGATGCGCTGATCCTGCAGGCGCATCGGCAATTGCTGCAGGTGCATGGTGATGCCCTGCTGATCCTGGTGCCGCGCCACCCCGAGCGGTTTGCGGCGGTGCATGCGCTGTGCAGCGAACAGTTCCGCAGCGTGCGCCGCTCTGCCGGCACGCCGGTGGACGCCCAGACGCAGGTATTGGTCGGCGATACCATGGGTGAGTTGCTGTTCCTTTATGCCTTGGCCGACATTGCTTTCGTTGGTGGCAGCCTGGTGGCGACCGGTGGGCACAACCCGCTGGAGCCGGCGGCGCTGGCCTTGCCGGTGTTGATGGGGCCGCATGTGTTCAACTTCCTTGAAATCAGCGCACTGCTGCGCGAGGCAGGGGCGTTGCAGCAGGTGGACAATGCCGACGGGCTGGCCGAGGCGGTGCGGCGGTTGGTCGAGTTGCCGCAGGATGCCCAGCGCATGGGCGAGGCGGGCAGGGCGGTGATGCAGGCCAATCAGGGGGCGTTGCAGCGGTTGCTCGATGGCCTGGGCAAACTGATCAGCTGATTTAGCGGTGCGATCCTGTAGGCGCGGCCTTGTGTCGCGAAAGGGCCGCAAAGCGGCCCCAGGGTATCAGCAGTGATGCGAAGATTGCTGGGGCCGCTTTGCGGCCCTTTCGCGACACAAGGCCGCGCCTACGACGACCGCGCCTGGCCTTGCTGTACTTTCAAGGGCGACGCTCGAAGTTCTTGGCAGCGGCTGCGGCCAGGTCCGGCGGCAGGAAGTCCTTGTCCGGGTTGTAGTCCGGTTTCAGGTAGCGCTTGAGGTCCTGCAGGTCTTGCGGGCTCAACGTGCCGGCGGCCTGCTTCAGGCTCAGGTTGTCGAGGATGTAGTCATAGCGGCTGTTGTTGTAGTCGCGCACCGAGGTGTACAGCTGGCGTTGCGCGTCGAGCACGTCGACGATGTTGCGGGTACCCACCTGGTAGCCGATTTCGGTGGCTTCCAGCGCGCTCTGGTTGGAGATGATCGACTGCTTGCGCGCCTGCACCTGTTCCACGTCGGTATTCACTGCGCGGTGCAGGTTGCGGGTGTTTTCCACCACCTGGCGGCGCAGGCTTTCGCGCTGCTGCTCGCTCTGGCTCAGGCGTTGGTAGGCCTCGCGCACTTGCGAGCTGGTCAGGCCGCCGCTGTAGATCGGGATGTTCAGTTGCAGGCCGATGCTGGTCTGCTCGACATCGCCGCTATAGCGTGAAACCGGGGCCGGTGCGGGGTTGGTGAAACCGAAGTTGTCGTTGTCACCCTTCTGGTATTTGGCCACTGCGTCGAGGGTCGGCGCATGGCCGGCCTTGCGCTGGCGCAGGGTTTCTTCGGCAGCGACGACCGCGTGGTTGGTAGCCAGCAGGTTGAGGTTCTGACGCCCGGCGGTTTCGACCCAGGCCTTGGCGTCGTTGGGCGTGGGCACCTGCACCGGCAGGGTATGCACCACGCCTTGAATCGACCGGTATTCCCGGTTGGTCAGGGTTACCAGGGCCTCGAAGGCATCCTGCACCTGGCGTTCGGCAATGATTCGGTTGGCCCGTGCCGTATCGTAGCTGGCTTGGGATTGCAGCACGTCGGTCTTGTCGGAGAGGCCGACGTCGAATCGCTCGTTGGACTGGTCCAGCTGGCGCTTGAAGGCCGCTTCCTCGGCCTTGGTAGCGGCCAGGTTGTCCTGCGCGCGAAGCACGGCGAAGTAGTTCTGTGCGGTTTGCAGGATCAGGTTCTGTTCAGTCGCCGACAGCTCCAGTGCAGCCTGTTCGTTGACGGCTTCGGCAGCTTGCAGCTGGAACCAGCGGTCAGCACGGAAGATCGGCTGCGCCAGGGTAGCGCTCCAGGTATTGCCGCTGCGGTTGCTGGTGGTCGAGGGTTCGTCCAGTTTGGTGCGGGTGTTCAGCATCTCGGCACCGGCAGACAGGTTGGGCAGCAACCCGGCGCGAGCCTGCGGCACCACTTCGCGGCGGGCGCCATAATCGGCGCGCGCGGCAGCCAGGTCGGCGTTGTTGTCGACCGCCTCCTGGTAAACGCTGACCAGGTCGGTCTTCACTGTAGAGGGCACGTCCGCTGCCCAGACCACTCCGTTGGACGCACAAGACACGGCTATCGCCAGTGAGAGTTTGCGCAGCATAGAGGCAATCCTTGTACGAAATTTAATTACTGAACTGTTGAGTATCGAGCGACGGGCCAGTGTAGTGCCATGCGCACCCGGCAACAATCGCCCGGGGTGCCTTTCATCAACCGCGCATTTACCCGCTTGGCTTTGCCGACCACTCCAGTCTAGACTGCGCATGTTCTTGTCGGGGTGCCTTGAAGCAAAGGCTGAGATCGCAAAGTTGCGGATCCCGTTGAACCTGATCAGGTTAGCGCCTGCGTAGGGAACAAGATTGCTCGCCTTCCCGGGGAGCCTCTTGTGCCAGGTCCGGGAATGTCGCAGCTGCATGCAGCTTCAGGCACCCCCATATCCGGCACTGCCCCCGTCAAAGGGGGGCGTCCGCGCCTTTCAGGTTCACCCCGACATTCCCCTGCTAGGAAGCCGTCTGGAGAGCCTGTGATGAGCAAACAAGAAAAAGCGATCAACCTCAGCGAATCGGCACAAGTCGATCAGCAGTCCGTACAACCGTTCCCGCGGTCGCGCAAGGTGTATGTCGAAGGCTCGCGCCCGGACATCCGCGTGCCTATGCGCGAAATCAGCCTGGACGATACCCCAACCGATTTTGGTGGCGAAACCAACGCACCGGTGTTGGTCTATGACACTTCCGGCCCGTACACCGACCCCAACGTGGTCATCGACGTGCGCAAGGGCCTGGCCGATGTGCGTTCGGCCTGGATCGACGCCCGTGGTGACACCGAGCGCCTGGGCGGCTTGAGCTCCGATTTCGGCCAGCAGCGGCTGAACGATGCCGAACTGGCCAAGCTGCGTTTCGCCCACGTGCGTAACCCGCGCCGTGCCAAGGCGGGCGCCAACGTCTCGCAGATGCACTATGCCCGCCAAGGCATCATCACCGCCGAGATGGAATACGTAGCCATCCGCGAAAACATGAAGCTGCAAGAGGCCCGCGCAGCTGGCTTGCTGGACCAGCAGCACGCCGGCCACAGCTTCGGGGCCAATATCCCGAAAGAAATCACCCCCGAGTTCGTTCGCCAGGAAATCGCCCGTGGCCGCGCGATCATCCCCGCCAACATCAACCACCCGGAAGTGGAGCCGATGATCATTGGCCGCAACTTCTTGGTGAAGATCAACGGCAACATCGGCAACAGCGCCCTGGGCTCCTCGATCGAGGAAGAAGTGGCCAAGCTGACCTGGGGCATTCGTTGGGGTTCGGACACGGTCATGGACCTGTCCACTGGCAAGCACATCCATGAAACCCGCGAGTGGATCATCCGCAACTCGCCGGTGCCGATTGGTACCGTACCGATTTACCAAGCCCTGGAAAAGGTCAACGGCGTGGCCGAGGACCTGACCTGGGAGCTGTTCCGCGACACCCTGATCGAGCAGGCCGAGCAGGGCGTGGACTACTTCACTATCCACGCCGGTGTGTTGCTGCGCTATGTGCCGCTGACCGCCAAGCGTGTCACCGGTATTGTCAGCCGTGGTGGTTCGATCATGGCCAAGTGGTGCCTGGCGCATCACAAAGAGAACTTCCTGTACACGCACTTCGACGAAATTTGCGAAATCATGAAGGCTTACGACGTCAGCTTCTCGCTGGGCGACGGCCTGCGTCCGGGCTCGATTGCCGACGCCAACGATGCCGCGCAGTTCGGTGAGCTGGAAACCCTCGGCGAGTTGACCAAGATTGCCTGGAAGCACGATGTACAGTGCATGATCGAAGGCCCAGGCCACGTGCCGATGCAACTGATCAAGGAGAACATGGACAAGCAGCTGGAATGCTGCGACGAGGCGCCGTTCTACACCCTCGGCCCGCTGACCACCGATATCGCCCCAGGCTACGACCACATCACCTCGGGCATTGGCGCGGCGATGATCGGCTGGTTCGGTTGCGCCATGCTCTGCTACGTCACGCCCAAGGAGCACCTGGGCCTGCCGAACAAGGATGACGTGAAAACCGGCATTATCACCTACAAGATTGCCGCGCATGCCGCCGACCTTGCCAAGGGTCACCCGGGCGCGCAGATCCGCGATAACGCCCTGTCCAAGGCGCGCTTCGAGTTCCGTTGGCAAGACCAGTTCAACCTGGGCCTGGACCCAGACACCGCCCGCGCCTACCACGACGAGACGCTGCCGAAGGAATCGGCCAAGGTCGCGCACTTCTGCTCGATGTGCGGGCCGAAGTTCTGCTCGATGAAAATCACCCAGGAAGTGCGTGAGTACGCGGCCAAGATCGAGGCCGTTGACGTGACGGTAGAGCAAGGCATGCGTGAGCAGGCCGAGCGGTTCCGCCAGGAAGGCAGCCAGCTGTACCACAAAGTCTAAACCCTGCCGCAACTCCCTGTTGTTGTAGGAGCGGGCAAGCCCGCTCCTACAACAGGGGGCAGCAACTCATAATTCTTCTGGCGAACATAACAATGACCACCACCAGCCAATTCTCCCCCGACCACCCGGTCCCCACCGCCCAGCGCATCTTCGGTGCCCGCGACATGTTCTCGCTGTGGTTCTCCCTCGGCATCGGCCTGATGGTGCTGCAGGTCGGCGCCATGCTGGCCCCTGGCCTGGGCCTTGCTAGCGCGGTGCTGGCCATCGCCTTGGGCACGGGTGTGGGCGTGTTGTTGCTGGGCGCCGCAGGTGTCATCGGTAGCGATACCGGCCTGTCGGCCATGGGTACCCTGAAACTCAGCCTGGGCGGCCATGGCGCGCGCTTGCCGGCGCTGCTCAACCTGCTGCAACTGGTGGGCTGGGGCGCCTTCGAAATCATCGTCATGCGCGATGCCGCCAGCCTGCTGGGCGCGCGGGCGTTTGGTGAAGACAGTGCCTGGAACAGCCCGATGCTCTGGACCCTGTGCTTCGGCGCCCTGGCTACCTTGCTCGCGGTCAGCGGGCCGCTTGCGTTCGTGCGCAAGGTGCTGCGCGCCTGGGGTATCTGGCTGCTGCTGGGTGCCTGCCTGTGGCTGACCTGGAACCTGTTCGCCAAGGCCGACCTGGCGGCGTTGTGGAGCCGTGCTGGGGATGGTTCGATGTCGCTGGCGGTGGGCTTCGACATCGTCATCGCCATGCCGCTGTCATGGCTACCGCTGATCGCCGACTACTCACGCTTCGCCCGCAACGGCAAGCATGTGTTCGGCGGTACGGTACTGGGTTATTTCATCGGCAACACCTGGCTGATGAGCCTGGGCGTGGCTTACACCCTGGCCTTTGCCGCCAATGGGGAAGCCAACGCCCTGCTGCTAGCCCTGGCCGGCGCCGGCATGGGCATTCCACTGCTGCTGATTCTGCTGGATGAGTCGGAAAAGGCCTTTGCCGATATCCATTCAGCGGCGGTTTCGACTGGCGTGTTGGTGCGCTTGAAGGTCGAGCACCTGGCGCTGGCCATTGGTGTGCTGTGCACATTGATCGCCCTGCTGGCACCACTGGCACAGTACGAGAACTTCCTGCTGCTGATCGGTTCGGTGTTCGCGCCGCTGTTCGGTGTGGTACTGATGGACCATTACGTGATCCGTCGCCGCCGCCTGCCGGCACAGGTGGCGGGCTTGCACTGGCAGGCGCTGCTGGCCTGGGCGGTGGGTGTGGCGGCTTACCATGTCATCGCCGTGCAAGCGCCGGACCTGGGGGCGACCCTGCCGGCATTGCTGCTGGCAGGGCTTCTGCATGGGCTACTGAGCTTCAGCCGCGGCCGGGAAACAGCTCAGGCTTGAGCACGCCGTTCAGGCGCGGGTAGGGGATCTTCAACTCCACGTGGCCCATGGAGTAGGGCGCGATGGAGTAAACCTCGTACTTGACCACCACCGCGCCGTACGTCAGGGCGACGTGCGGCGATTTTTGGAACGGCCAGGTCTTGATGAACTCGGCGTCCTTGTCCATGCCCACGCTTATCAGCCAGGCGCGGTGCGATTCCTCGACGGTTTTCCAGAAGGTGTCTTCCTGGCCGGGCAACAGCATGTCCTGCAGGGTTAGCACCTTGTCCAGCTTGCGCGAATAGTTGATGAAACCACGCCCAGGCATGCCGTGGGCGCCGCCGCTGTCCAGGTAGCTGGACAGCTCGATGATCACCAGCCCGTCATGCTGCTCGCGTACCTTGGCTTGCAGGTAACTGCTGTTACGTTTGTCGGCACCGGCCAGGTATTGCTGCTCATAGGCCTGCAGGGTGCTTGGCGCGGTGCCATGCTGATTATCTTCGGTCAGCTGCAGCAGGCGCTTTTCGACGATACCGTCGAGTTTGGGCAGGGCCGGGAAATGGATCATGTCGATGTTAACCAGCGGGCAGTCGCTTTCGCTGCAGCCGGGTTTGACATGTTCCCAGGCGTCGCGCTTGACCTCGAGCGGTGCCCGGTAGTTAGGCGTGAACAAGCTTTGGCAGGCACCAAGAGCGAGTGCCAGCACGGCCACGGAAGTCAGTTTGACAAGTGTCATGATGATCCTTGCAGAACAGGGAAAAGTCGGCCTTTGACCGTCTGCGCGGCCTTCAGTTCGCCACTAAGCTAACAGAGTGAAGACGGACTGTCCCGAGTGCGCGAACGGTTGCCGGAAAGGGATGAAACGGGCAAGCGTGCAGAGTAGGATGGCGCGATGCGGTCATTGTGCGGTTGATGTAGCAACGAGGGTTTCCATGTCTGACACGTTGAATTCGGTACCCAAGGCGTTCGAGATCGCCGAGCGGGCCAACTGTTTCCAGGGCTTCTACAAGCTCGACAAGGTGCGCCTGCGCCACGAACTGTTCGCTGGCGGCTTGGGCCGCGAAATCAGTCGCGAGCTATTTGTGCGTCACGATGCCGTGTGCGTGCTGCCCTACGATCCGCAGCGCGATGAAGTGGTGCTGATCGAGCAGTTCCGCGTCGGTGCCATGGACAAAGTTGATAACCCTTGGTTGATCGAGATGGTCGCCGGGCTGATCGACAAGGACGAACAACCTGAAGAGGTTGCCCACCGTGAAGCCGAAGAAGAAGCTGGCCTCACCTTCAGTGCCCTGTGGCCGATGACCCGTTACTTCCCGTCGCCCGGCGGCAGTGACGAATACGTCCACCTGTTCCTAGGCCGTTGCACCAGCGAGGGCGCAGGCGGGCTGCATGGCCTGGAAGAAGAAGGTGAGGACATTCGCGTGCGCGTGTGGTCGTTCGAGGATGCCTTGCAGGCGGTGCGCGACGGGCGCATCTGCAATGCAGCGACCATCATCGGCCTGCAATGGCTGGCGCTGAACCGTGATGAAGTACGAGGTATGTGGAAGTGAACCTGTTGCGCGAGCGTTATCGGGTCGACCTGGTTGGGCTGCAGGCAGCCTGCGAGGCCAACTACGCCCGGCTGATGCGCCTGTTGCCAGACATGCGCACCACCCAGAGCTCGCGCCGCATCGGCATGACCCAGGGCGACCAAATGCTCGGCGTGCTGGTGCTCGATGTGGTGCTGGCCTGCCCGTACACCACCACTTTGCATGTGCGCCAGGAGCACAGCTTGCCGTGGCTGCCGGTGCCGCATCTGGAAGTGCAGGTGTACCACGATGCGCGCATGGCCGAAGTGGTCAGCGCGGAACATGCCCGGCGCTTGCGCAGTATCTACCCCTATCCCAACGCCGGTATGCACCAGCCAGATGAAAAGGCCCAGCTCAACCTGTTCCTGGGTGAGTGGTTGAGCCACTGCCTGGCGTGTGGCCATGAACTGGCCAGTGTTCGCTGAAAGGAGATGGCCGTTGCTACGCCCTGATTCATCCCGCCCTGTGCATGTGCTCCAACTGACCGATGCTCACCTGTTCGCCGCGCCGACAGGCACCATGCTCGGGCTCAATACCCGTGACAGCCTGCATCATGTGGTGGCGCAGGCGCTGCGCGAGCAAGCGCATACCGACCTGTTGTTGTGCACCGGGGACCTGTCCCAGGACGCCAGTGTGGCGTCGTACCAAGCGTTCCGAGACCTGACCGCGCCGTTTGGCGTAGCCACCCGCTGGTTGCCGGGCAACCATGACGAGGCCAAGGTCATGGCCCAGGTGGCGCCTGAGCTGGTACAAGCGGTGACCGATATCGGCGCGTGGCGCATCGTCATGCTCGACACCGCAGTGCCGGGGGCGACGCACGGGCTGTTGGCGGATGATCAACTGGTACTGCTGGACGCGGCTTTGAGGGGCGCAGACGAGCGGCATTGCCTGGTGTGTTTACACCATCAGCCGGTGGACATCGGTTGTGCCTGGATTGCGCCGATCGGCTTGCGCAATGCCCAGGCCTTGTTCGCTATCATCGAAGGTTATCCACAGGTGCGCGCGTTGCTATGGGGGCATGTGCACCAGGAATGGGATGAAGTGCGCGCGGGGCGGCGCCTGCTGGCCACGCCGTCGACCTGTATTCAGTTCGCCGCTGGCAGCGAGGACTTTGCGGTAAGCGAGGAGCAACCGGGGTATCGCTGGTTGCGCCTGCATGCCGACGGGCGGTTGGAAACCGGGGTAGAGCGAGCGTTGGATTTCGAGGTCAAGCTCGACTTCGATAGCCCCGGGTATTGAACATTGTGGGGCCGCTGAACGCACCGGCGCTGTTGAAGAAATTGTTGCGAAACCCGTGACACTGCGTCAAAACCCGGCGAACGCGCTACACTGCGCGTCCCTGCGCCCGCCTCACCGGGCGCGAAGCCACAGATTACCGGGGGCAGCATGTCGGGTTCCATCCTCTATATCCATGGCTTCAACAGTTCACCGCTGTCGACCAAGGCACGCCAGCTCGAGGCGGTCATGCAACAGCTCGGCCTGGCCGACCAGTTGCGGCTGCCCGCCCTGCATCACCACCCGCGCCAGGCCATCACCCAGCTCGAAGCGGCCATTGCCGAACTTGGCGCGCCACTGCTGGTAGGCAGTTCGCTCGGCGGCTACTATGCCACCCATCTGGCCGAGCGCCACGGCCTCAAGGCCTTGCTGGTCAACCCGGCGGTAACCCCGCACAAGCATTTCGACGGTTACCTAGGCACCCAGCGTAATTACTACAGCGGAGAAACCTGGGAACTGACCCACGATCACGTGCAGGCCCTGGCCGAGCTGGAAGTCCCTGCCCCAGTGGACGCCAGCCGTTATCAAGTGTGGCTGCAAACTGCCGATGAAACCCTGGACTACCGCCACGCCGAGCGTTATTACCGTGCCTGTGCCCTGCGCATCCAGGCCGGGGGCGACCACAGCTTCCAGGGCTTCGCCGAGCGCCTGCCAGCCCTGCTGGCCTTCGCCGGCATTGCCCGCGGGCAGTACGCAGCAATCGATTTTTCTGTATTTTGACTTTCCTGCATTCACCAGACTGACGACGAGACCCTATGGCCAATCCCAGCGCTAGCGCCTATAACGCAGACGCCATCGAAGTCCTCTCGGGCCTTGACCCGGTTCGTAAGCGGCCGGGCATGTACACCGATACCAGCCGCCCGAACCACCTGGCCCAGGAAGTTATCGACAATAGCGTCGACGAAGCCTTGGCCGGGCACGCCCGCTCGGTGCAGGTCATCCTGCATGCCGACCACTCGCTGGAAGTCAGCGACGATGGCCGCGGTATGCCCGTGGACATCCACCCGGAAGAGGGCGTGTCCGGGGTGGAACTGATTCTTACCAAGCTGCACGCCGGCGGCAAGTTTTCCAACAAGAACTACCAGTTCTCTGGCGGCCTGCACGGTGTCGGTATCTCGGTGGTCAATGCCCTGTCGACCCAGGTGCGCGTGCGCGTCAAACGGGACGGCAACGAATACCAGATGACTTTCGCCGATGGCTTCAAGGCCAGCGAGTTGGAAGTGGTCGGCTCGGTTGGCAAGCGCAACACCGGCACCAGCGTTTACTTTAGCCCTGACCCTAAGTACTTCGATTCGCCCAAGTTCTCCGTCAGCCGCCTCAAGCACGTGCTCAAGGCCAAGGCCGTGTTGTGCCCGGGCCTGCTGGTCAGCTTTGAGGACAAGGCCAGCGGCGAAAAGGTCGAATGGCATTATGAGGACGGCCTGCGCTCCTACCTGGTCGATGCGGTCAGCGAGTTCCAGCGCCTGCCAGACGAGCCATTCTGCGGCAGCCTGGCCGGCAACAAGGAAGCCGCAGACTGGGCGCTGCTGTGGTTGCCTGAAGGTGGCGACAGCGTGCAGGAAAGCTACGTCAACCTGATCCCCACCGCCCAAGGCGGCACGCACGTGAACGGCCTGCGCCAAGGCCTGCTGGATGCCATGCGCGAGTTTTGCGAGTTCCGCAACCTGCTGCCGCGAGGGGTGAAGTTGGCGCCGGAGGACGTCTGGGAGCGCATCTCTTTCGTGCTCTCGATGAAAATGCAGGAGCCGCAATTCTCTGGGCAGACCAAAGAGCGCCTGTCGTCACGCGAGGCCGCGGCCTTCGTTTCCGGTGTGGTCAAGGACGCCTTCAGCCTGTGGCTCAACGCGCATCCCGAGTTGGGCATGCAGCTGGCGGAGCTGGCCATCAGCAACGCCGGCCGTCGCCTGAAGGCTAGCAAGAAAGTCGAGCGCAAGCGCATCACCCAGGGCCCGGCACTGCCCGGCAAGCTGGCCGACTGCGCCGGGCAGGACCCCATGCGGGCCGAGCTGTTCCTGGTTGAGGGTGACTCGGCCGGTGGCTCCGCCAAACAGGCGCGGGACAAGGAATTCCAGGCGATCCTGCCGCTGCGCGGCAAGATCCTTAACACCTGGGAAGTGGACGGCGGCGAAGTGTTGGCCAGCCAGGAGGTGCACAACATCGCCGTAGCCATCGGCGTCGACCCCGGTGCTACTGACCTTGCGCAACTGCGCTACGGCAAAATCTGCATCCTCGCCGACGCCGACTCCGACGGCCTGCACATTGCCACACTGCTGTGTGCACTGTTTGTCCAGCATTTCCGTGCGCTGGTCGAGGCCGGGCATGTCTATGTGGCCATGCCGCCGCTGTACCGCATCGACTTGGGCAAGGAAATCTACTACGCCCTCGATGAAGCCGAGCGTGACGGCATCCTCGACCGCCTGGTGGCCGAGAAGAAGCGCGGCAAGCCGCAGGTCACCCGCTTCAAGGGCCTGGGGGAGATGAACCCGCCACAACTGCGTGAAACCACCATGGACCCGAACACCCGGCGCCTGGTGCAGCTGACCCTGGACGATGTGCAGGCCACCTGCGAGCTGATGGACAAGCTGCTGGCCAAGAAGCGCGCCGGTGATCGCAAGAGCTGGCTGGAAACCAAGGGTAACCTGGCCGAGGTCATGGTTTGATTCGGCTGCTTCTGGCGGCCTGTCTGGCGCTGGTTGCCCTGCCGAGCCTGGCGGGCAACTGGCCAGAGCTGAAACTCAGTGCCGAACACCCCGTCGAGGGTATGCGCGGCGGCAACCTGTCAGGCCTTGTGGAATGCCGGGGCGCGTTGTGGGGGGTGTCCGATCGGGACGACGACCGCATCTATCGCCTCGACCAGCAAAACCCCACCTGGCGGGCGCAGCCGCTCACCTTCACCGCGCCAGCGGTGCCGGAGAGCGGTCTGCCGTGGGGCTTGAAGTCGCGCAATTGGGCGGCCTCGTATATTCGCGGTGGCGAACTGGACTTTGAAGGCATCACCTGCGACCAGGCGGGCAACCTATACCTGGTCAGCGAGGCCCATGCCGCCGTGCTGCAATTGCCGGTGGACGGCGGGGCGGATTGGTTGAAGATTGACCCGGCCATGGTCCGCCAGGCCCGGGCCAGCGGTATGCTGTTGAACTTCAATGCCTTGTTCGAGGGCCTGGCAATCAGCCCGGCGGGTGATCGCCTGTGGCTGGCCGCTGAGCGCGAGCGGCGCGGCCTGGTCGCCATTGAGCGCCAGCAGTCGTTATGGACTTGCGGGCGCAGTTGTGTGCTGCTGAGCGAAGCAGGGGTCGAGCAGCAGCCGGCGCAAATGCCCAATGCCCGGGCACTGTCGCGCGATTTCTCCGACCTGGCCTGGTTTGAAGGCAAGCTGTTCACCCTCGAGCGCAACGCCTACCGAGTCTGCCGGCGTGACGCTGACAGCGGCGTGGTCGAGCGTTGCTGGTCGTTCGCTGCCGATGCGCTGGTTGAGTCGCGCCGTTACGAACAGCCGTTTGGCCTGGCTGAGGCCCTGGTGATCGATGCCAAGGGTGCCTGGGTTGGCCTGGACAACAACAACGGCGCGCGTGCCGATGGCGAGACACGCCCGATCGTGTGGCGCTTTGATGCGCCGCAAGGCGGTTGGAGCGCCAAGCCATGAGCCTGGCGCCGGGTAAGCGAGCGGGCAAGGTACTGATGCTCGTCGCCTGGGCGGCGGCGTTGTTCCTTGCCACGCGCTTCTTCGGCCAATGGGAAGACCGCCAGCGCAACCCTAATGCACAGGTACAGTCATCGCATGGCGAAGGCTTTATCGAGGTGCGCCTGTTGGGTAACGGCCAGGGCCACTTCGTGCTAGATGGCGCGATCAATGGCCAGGTGGTGCATTTCATGCTCGACACCGGCGCTACCGACGTGGCCATCCCCGAAGCATTGGGCCGCGAGCTGGGCCTGGCGCGCGGCAGCCCGGTGCAGCTCAGTACCGCCAATGGCCGTACCGAAGGCTACCGGACGCGCCTGGCCAGCCTGCAACTGGGCGATATCCGCCTACAGGACGTGCGCGCCATTGTGGTGCCGGGCTTGGACGGGCAAACCGTATTGTTGGGCATGAGTGCCCTGAAACAACTTGAATTTACCCAGCGCGGCGGCACCATGTTGCTGCGCCAGAACCTGAAATGACGAGGCCCGCATGAGCGACTCACTGGAACTCAGCCTGGACGGCGTCGAACGCCGCTCGCTGGCTGACTTCACCGAACAGGCCTACCTCAACTATTCCATGTACGTGATCATGGACCGCGCCTTGCCGCACATCGGCGATGGCCTGAAGCCGGTGCAGCGACGCATCGTCTACGCCATGAGCGAGTTGGGGCTCGATGCCGATGCCAAGCACAAAAAATCGGCACGTACCGTCGGTGACGTGCTCGGCAAATTCCACCCCCACGGCGATTCGGCCTGCTATGAGGCCATGGTACTGATGGCGCAGCCGTTCAGCTACCGCTATACCCTGGTCGACGGCCAAGGTAACTGGGGTGCGCCGGACGATCCGAAGTCGTTCGCTGCGATGCGTTACACCGAGGCGCGGTTGTCGCGCTACGCCGAAGTGCTGCTCAGCGAAGTGGGCCAGGGTACCGTGGACTGGGTGCCGAACTTCGACGGCACGCTGGAAGAGCCAGCCGTGCTGCCAGCGCGCCTGCCCAATATCCTGCTCAACGGTACCACCGGTATTGCGGTGGGCATGGCCACTGACGTGCCGCCGCACAACCTGCGTGAGGTGGCCAGTGCCTGCGTGCGTCTGCTTGACGAGCCCAAGGCCACCATCGAGCAATTGTGCGAGCACATTCAGGGGCCGGACTACCCGACCGAGGCGGAGATCATCACCCCGCGGGCCGAGATCCTCAAAATGTACGAAAGCGGCCGCGGCTCGATTCGCATGCGCGCCGTATACCGTGTCGAGGATGGCGACATCGTCGTGACTGCGCTGCCGCACCAAGTCTCCGGGGCCAAGGTGCTGGAGCAGATCGCCGCGCAGATGCAGGCCAAGAAACTGCCGATGGTGGCCGACCTGCGTGACGAGTCGGACCACGAGAACCCCTGCCGTATTGTCATCATCCCGCGCTCCAACCGCGTGGACGCCGACGAGCTGATGCAGCACCTGTTCGCCACTACCGACCTGGAAAGCAGCTACCGGGTCAACGTCAATATCATCGGGCTTGATGGCCGGCCGCAGTTGAAGAACTTGCGCGCGCTATTGGTGGAGTGGCTCACGTTCCGCACCCAAACCGTTCGTCGTCGCCTGCAGCATCGCCTGGACAAGGTGGAGAGGCGCCTGCACTTGCTGGACGGCTTGCTCACCGCCTTCCTCAACCTGGATGAAGTGATCCACATCATCCGCACCGAGGAACACCCCAAGCAGGCCCTGATCGCCCGCTTCGAGCTGACCGAGATTCAAGCCGACTACATCCTCGAAACCCGCCTGCGTCAGCTGGCGCGCCTGGAAGAGATGAAGATCCGCGGCGAACAGGACGAATTGCTCAAGGAACAAGCCAAGCTGCAGGCCCTGCTGGGCAGCGAGGCCAAGCTACGCAAGCTGGTGCGCAGCGAGCTGATCAAGGATGCCGAAACCTACGGCGACGACCGCCGCTCGCCGATCGTCGAGCGCGCCGAAGCCAAGGCCCTGTCGGAAAACGAGCTGATGCCGACCGAGCCGGTGACCGTGGTGCTGTCGGAAAAGGGCTGGGTGCGCTGCGCCAAGGGCCACGACATCGACGCCACCGGCCTGTCGTACAAGGCCGGCGATGGCTTCAAGGCAGCCGCCGCCGGGCGCTCCAACCAGTTTGCCGTGCTCATTGACTCCACTGGCCGCAGCTACTCACTGGCGGCCCACAGCCTGCCGTCGGCGCGTGGCCAGGGTGAACCCCTGACCGGCCGCCTGACGCCGCCCCCAGGGGCTACTTTTGAATGCGTGCTGCTGCCAGAGGACGACGCGCTGTACGTGGTGGCCTCGGATGCCGGTTACGGCTTTGTGGTAAAGGGTGAAGACCTGCAGGCTAAAAACAAGGCCGGCAAGGGCTTGCTCAGCCTGCCCAATGGGGCCAAGGTCATGACCCCGCGCCCGGTAGCCAACCGCGAGGAGGACTGGCTGGCAGCGGTGACCACCGAAGGGCGCCTGCTGGTGTTCAAGGTCAGCGACTTGCCCCAGCTGGGCAAAGGCAAGGGCAACAAGATTATCGGTGTGCCGGGCGACCGGGTGGCAAGCCGAGAAGAGTTTGTGACCGATTTGGCCGTGATTGCCGAGGGCGCGACCCTTGTATTGCAAGCCGGCAAGCGTACCCTATCTCTGAAAGGGGACGACTTGGAGCATTACAAGGGCGAGCGGGGACGGCGTGGCAGCAAGCTACCGCGCGGGTTCCAGCGGGTCGATAGTTTGCTGGTGGAAGTGCCAGCGTAGCCCGTTGAAATGTCTGGAACGGCAATTTCAGCGCCGTTCCAGGCAGAAATGCTGGAGTCGGACGGTTATTTCGCGGATGATATGGCCCTTGCGGTGCCGGCGTGGCCGTGTGCCCGATTGAATCTATACATGTATCACTGCGGTTGGCCTGTTGGCGACCGCCTGGATGGGATGATGAAATTTCTGCGCCTTCCATTTGCGCTGTTGATGACTGGCTTGCTGGGCCTTGGCGGGTGCACCATGCACCAGCCGGTTGCCCTGTACCAGCTCGACAGTGGTGATCCTGGCCAGCCTTCGCAGAGTGCGGGCATGGCCGTGGTGCTCGGCCCGGTATCGGTGGCCGATTACCTGCAACGCGAAACATTCCTGCAGCGCCAAGCCGATGGCAGCCTGAGTTCGGCGATCGACGGTCGTTGGGCGGGTAGCCTTTCGTCGGACATCGACCAACTGCTGGTACGTCAGCTTGCCTGGCGCCTGGACAGCCAGCGCGTGGTGCTGGCCCCGGCTACCCCCGGTTTCAGTCCGGATGTTCAGGTGCTGCTTTCGATCACTCGCCTGGACTCGGGCAAAGACCAGCCAGCCATCCTTGATGCCCAGTGGCGCCTGCTGGACCGCCGTGGCCATGTGCGTGACAACCGTATCATTCACCTCGAGCAGCCGCACCAGGGGAGTGAAGCATCGCAGGTGCAGGCCCAAGGCCAATTGCTGCAGAAACTGGCCGAACAGCTGAGCACGGCGGTGAAGCCGCTGGCGAACCAGCCGGCAATTGCCGAAGAGTCGCCTAAAAAAGCCGCTGCGCCGGTGCAGGTGAAGAAGGCGCCGGAGAAATCCAAGATCCCGATGGCTGCGCCGATTCGTACCGATATGGAAGTCTATCGGTTCTGATCGAACCAGATACAAAAAAGCCCGCATCGTTGCGGGCTTTTTTGTATCTGCAATAAACCTGCCGGAAGGTTGGCGCGGTCCCTGTAGGGGCGTATGTCTGTCAGGCCCTACGCTCGTGCATCCGCGCTAACTGGCGTTCCAGCATCGACGGGTAGGGCTCCATCAGCCGTTCCACGCAGCAGGCGCCTTCCGGGCTGGCAATTGGGCGAATGCGCGCGCGCTGGCGAATAAGCGTGTCGTCGCTGATCTGCCGCTCCACCAGCAACAGGTTGCGGCTGTGCTGCGACAGCGCCAGGGCGTCCTGGGCCTTTTCGGCCATCAGCAGGTCCACCAGCTCCAGCCCCTGCAGGTCGTTGCCCAGGGCTAAGCCCAGTTGCAGTTGTAGGGTGATGCCGCTGTCCGCTACTTCGATTTGCAGCGCGTGGCCTAGGGCGCGCAACAGCTCGCCGCAGCAAATGGCGTTGGTCAGGTAGTCCTCGCCACAGTCGCGGCTGTGAAACAGAACCAAGGTGCTGCCGTCATTGAGCGTGTGGGTTTCGCCGTCGTAGAGCGAGGCGGCGTGTTCAAGGCAATCGCGATAGCGCTCGGTCAACTCGGTCAGGCGCGTGCGTGGCAGGCGTCGCAGCTGTTCCTGCGAGCCCAGTTGCACGGCGAGCACTGCACTGAATTGTGGCTCGTCGGACTCGACCACGGCAGCCTTGGGTGTGTGATCGTCGTCCAGCAAGCCGGCGAAGGCTTCGTCATCATCTTCATCAACCGGGGCGGCAACCTTGGCGCGTGGCGCGGCTTTCACTGGCTGGGCCGGTTCGTGCAGGTCGTCGAAGTGCTCGTCGTCCTCTTCCTCAGGCTCTGGCTCTGGCGGCGGCGGCGGGGCCAGGCGCGCATGCAGCTGGCGGGCGATATCGCCGATCTCGTCCTGGCGGTCGGTGGCCGGGGTATAGGGTTGCGGGTCGCGCAGCCACACCCGCAGTTGCAGCAGTGGCAGGGTGATGAAGCGGCCTTGGCGCAGGCTTAGAGTCAGGGCCAACACCAGCAGGATGGCGGCAAGGATGCCCATGCTCTGCAGGCTGATCAGCATCGGTTGCTGGAACTGGCTCATGTCCAGGCTGATGCGCAGTTGCCCGGCGGTCACGTCCTGAAAGGTGATCTTGGTCTGGTACAGGCCTTCGGCCTCGCCCAGCAGGCTGTTGCGCGGGCGTTGGCCTGCTTCGGCAAGGATGCGGTTGTCCACGCTGTAGATCGCCGCATGGGCCACCAACGGGTTTTTCACCAGGTTGCCGAGCAGCACGTTGAGGCTGAGGATGTCGTTGGACACCAGCAGCTCGGTCGCCGAGGTGGCCGTCTGGGTGGTCAGGCTCTGGCCTAGAGCATCGGCCTGTTCGTGCATGGCCTGCTTGAACTGCAGGCCCATCACGCAGGCATAGATCACCAGTGCCAGCGCCACCAGGAAGATGTTGGTGCAGGCGATACGCAGTGCCAGCGGCACGCGACGTTGACTCAGGGCGCGATAGATCATCAGGAAGAAGTTGTCTGGTTTGACGGGCGTGGGCCGGTTCACTGAGCTCGGCTCTTAATGGCATGAAGTGGGGGCAGTATAGCGAGCCGGGTTTTGTCGGCAAAGTATCGTTGGCGCCCGATGGTCATGGAAAATCGGTAGAATGCGCATTTTTCATCGAAGTCGGAGCCAGGTTGTGCGCGAAATCGTCCTGATCAACATCACCGGTGAGGACCGTCCCGGTCTCACTGCGGCCATCACCGGCGTCCTGCTGCAGGGCGGTGTGAGCATTCTCGACATCGGTCTGGCAGTTATGCACGGCACCTTGTCGTTCGGCATCCTGGTCGATATCCCAGACAACGAAGTGGCCACCGGCTTGCTGCAAAGCGTGCAGGCCAAGGCCCATGAGCTGAACCTGCAGGCCCGCTACACGCCGATTTCCGAGGCGGACTACCAGCACTGGGCCGACGGCCAGGGCGAGGCGCGCCATATCGTCACCCTGCTTAGCCGCAAGATCACCCCCGAGCAGTTGCAGCGGGTGAGTGCGGTGATCAGCCACTACGGCTTGACCATCGAGCGCATCGAGCGCCTGTCGGCCCGTGTGGCACTGGATGCAGAAACCGACAAGGGTAAGGCAGCCGTCGAGATTTCCGTGCGTGGCGTGCCAAGCGACGCCCAGGCCCTGCGCGCCGACTTCTTTGCTTTGGCCGAAGAGCTGAGCATCGATATCGCTTTCCAGAAGGACGACCTGTTCCGCCGCAACCGCCGCCTGGCGGTGTTCGACATGGACTCGACGCTGATCGAGGCCGAAGTCATCGACGAACTGGCCAAGGCTGCGGGTGTGGGTGAGCAAGTGGCGGCGATTACCGAACGCGCCATGCGTGGCGAGCTGGATTTCCGCGCCAGTTTCAAGGAGCGCATGGCCCTGCTCAAGGGCCTGGACGTGGGCGTGCTGGACGAGATCGGTGCGTCGTTGCGCCTGACCGAAGGCGCCGAGAACCTGTTCGCCGAGCTTAAGCGCCTGGGTTATAAAACCGCGATCCTGTCCGGTGGCTTCACTTACTTTGCCCGCCAGGTGCAGGCGCGCCTGGGCATCGATTATGTGTTCGCCAACGAGTTGGAGGTGGTCGACGGCAAGGTGACTGGCGTTGCTGTGGAGCCAATCGTCGACGCCCAACGCAAGGCCGAGCTGCTGCAGAAGCTGGCCAGCGAAGAAGGCTTGCAGCTGGAACAGACCATTGCCGTCGGTGACGGTGCCAACGACTTGCCGATGCTGTCGCTGGCCGGGCTGGGTGTGGCGTTCCGCGCAAAACCGCTGGTGCGCCAGTCGGCCAAGCAGGCGATTTCCACCTTGGGGCTGGATGGGGTGCTTTACCTGTTGGGCTTGCGCGACCGCGATGCGCGCGGCTGATTCGCCGTTGGATTTTCGGCGCCTGTGAGATCGAGCGCCGCCCGCGCGGCGCTTCGCGGGGCAAGCCCGCGCCCACATTTGTTGCAACGTGCCGAACCTGTCAGGCCATGGTTGTCAGCCTTGTGAGGCTGGCTGAAGTTCTGAGTTAGCCTCGCTGCCGCCTCAATTGTCTCAAGCCATGCACCAAGGCTGACAACGCCTCTCCCACAGGCATGGCCACGTTGCAACAAATGTGGGAGCGGGCTTGTCCCGCGAAGCGCCGCGCGGGCGGCGCTCGATCTCACAGGCGCTAAATAAACCGCGCCAGCCACTTCAAAGCAAAAACCGCAATCAAGCCTGCGCAGGCGCCGCCAACTGCTGCCCCATACGCACAGCAGAACCTGCACCCAGGCTCTCAGCCCATTTCACCTGCTCCGGCCCAAACAGCACGATGGCGGTCGAGCCCAGCTTG
Organism: Pseudomonas sp. Leaf58; assembly: GCF_003627215.1. Taxonomy (NCBI): domain Bacteria; kingdom Pseudomonadati; phylum Pseudomonadota; class Gammaproteobacteria; order Pseudomonadales; family Pseudomonadaceae; genus Pseudomonas; species Pseudomonas sp. Leaf58. The sequence continues at coordinate 4,851,756 of NZ_CP032677.1, read as the reverse complement.
AAGCGGCCCAGCTCGGCACCTTTCTCCAGGTGGATAGGCGCACGGCTGGCTTCGTCGTAGCGGAAGGTCTTCAGCTCACGCTTGGGCGGCGTCACCAGCCCGGCCCAGACGGTTTCGATCGAGGCGACAATCATCGCGCCAACCAGCACCACGGCCATCGGCCCGCGTTCGGTATCGAACAGGCAGACCACGCGCTCGTTGCGGGCGAACAGCTCGGGGACGTTCTCTGCGGTGGTTTGGTTGACCGAGAACAGACGGCCCGGCACGTAGACCATTTCGCGCAAGGTACCGGCCAGCGGCATGTGCACGCGGTGGTAGTCCTTAGGCGACAGGTAGATGGTGGCGAATTCGCCGCCCATGAACGGCGCGGCCATCGCCGGGTCGCCGCCCAGTAGCTCCTGGGCGCTGTAACCGTGGCCCTTGGCCTGGAAGATGCGGCCGTGCTCAATTGGGCCAAGCTGGCTGACGGCACCGTCGGCAGGGCACAGGATGGCGCCTGGGGTTTCGTCCAGCGGACGAGCGCCCGGCTTCAGGGCACGGGTGAAGAACGCATTGAAGTGCTCATAGGCGCTCAGGTCTTCGACCAGGGCTTCGCTCATGTTCACTTGATAGCGCTTGGCGAACCAGGCGGTGAAAGCGTTTTTGAACCAGCGCACACGGCACTCGGCGACGCAGCCGGCCAGCCGCGATAGCAGGTGGTGCGGCAGCAGGTACTGGCTGATGATGAACAAACGGGATTTCATGCAGGTTCCTTAAACTTCTACAGGCGTGTCCGGGTGGTTGCCCCATTCGCTCCACGAGCCGGCGTAGGCCTTGACGCGTGGGTAGCCGAGGGCCTTGGCCACCAGGTAAGTGAAACCGGAGCGGCGGTGGGTCTGGCAGTGGGTGATCACTTCCTTGTCGGGGGTGATGCCCAGGTTCTGCAGGACTTCGGCGATGTCCCGGCGGATGCGCAGGTGGTCGTTGAGGTCCATACCGGCCGTCCACTCGAAGTTGATCGCGCCGGGAATGTGGCCGCCCTTGGCTGCCAGTACTTTCTCGCCGCTGAATTCCTGCGGGCCGCGAGCGTCCCAAATGACCAGGTCATCGGCGCCAAGGCGGCTTTGCAGGTATTCGCGGGTGGCGGTGGGCGCGCTGTCGATGTGCAGCTGCACCGGTGTGCTGCCGTTGGCGGGCACTTCGGTGGAGAGTTTGTCTGCCGGCCAGGCCTGGATGCCGCCGTTGAGGTAGTGATAACCCTTGTGGCCGATCACGTCGAGCAGCCAGATGAAGCGCCCGGCCCAGCCACCGCCCTCGTCGTCATACACCACATACACAGCATCGTCGCGGTGGCCAAGTTCGCTGAACAGTTTTTCCAGCTCGCCTTGGGCCGGCAGCAGGCCCGGTGCGGGAGGGTGGCCGAGCTGGGTACGCTTGCCTTCGACGAAGCGTGCGCCCGGGATATGCCCGCTGACATAGCGGTTGGCGCTGCTCAGGTCGACCAGGATCAGCTGGGGTGAACCCAGGCGTGGCAGCAGATCTGCGGCTTCGATCACCAGCGGCAGGCCGGAAAAGTCAGTCATCCACGGTCTCCAGTGTGGAAAGAGGGGCGATTGTAGCGCAAGGCTCAGGCTTTGCGGTTGGCAAACACCGACAGCGCCCGCTCGGTGCATTGGGCGGTCTTGCCGAAGGCTTGTACGCTGATATCGGCCAATGGCCGGCAGCCTTGGTCGGCCACTATCAGCATCAGCACTTGGTCGTTCACCGCCAGCGAACGCAGCAGCACGTGCTCGCTGCGGAACAAGGCACGCAGCGGGGCCGGCAGCAGGGCTGAGAACTGGCTGTGGTTTTCCGGGGTGATGCGCAATTGCCCGGCCTGGGCCAGCAGCTTTTGCAGCAGTTTGTTCTGTGACACCTGCAGGGCCAGGGCCCCGGCTTCCTTTGGCAGGCCGGCAAGTTGCTGCACCCGAAGGTAGTCGCTGGCCTTGTCCAGGCTCAGCAGCAGGATGCGCTGCATGCCGCAGGCCAGCAGGGCTTCGAGCGCCTGGGTGGCCAGGTGCACGGTGTTGGTGAACGGGCTGGGCTGGGCCAACAGGTGCTGGCACAGCGTGCGCCAGCGCGCCAGGTCGTCGCTGTTGGGCGGTGGCGGTGCCAGCATGTCCGGGTGGGGGCGGCGCTGGTGCCAAGGCCAGATCAGCGCTTCGGCCGGGTGGAACAGGGCATGCTGGGCGTGGCGTCGGGCGCTGGCCGCAGCCTGCTGGTGCACCTGCTGCTGCACGTCTTCCAGCGAGGTTTGCAGGTACAGTGCGGTCAGCAGCTGCCAGCGCAGCAGGTGCGGGTTGTCCCAGCCCACCTGGGCTGCCAGGGCCAGGTTATTGGCCAGCAGTACGGTATTGGCCGGCTGGTTGAACCAGCGGCGCAGGCCGGGCTCAGCGTCCAGGCGGTGCTGCTGGCTGAGCAGGTCCTGGTCGCGGGCGATGTTGAGCACCTGCGCCAGTTGTTCGCGCTCCTCCAGCAGCAGGCGGTAACCCTGGGTCACCCACTGTGGCAGGCGCCAGTACTCCGCCATGGTCTGGCACAGCGCCATGATCCGCACGCCAAACAGCTCTTCCTCGACATGGGCGGCGTCTTCACCCTTGTGGATAACCCGCAGCTCCCAGCTATCGAGCAGCTTGGGGTAGGCCAGCGCCAGGGGCCATAGTGGCGACAGAAACAGCAGGCTGCCCCAGTGAATTTCCTGCCAAAGCCGTGCCAGGCGGCTGGCGAACAGGCCGCTGGCCTGCTGCGAGGCGTGCTGGCTGATTAGCTGGAACTGGCACAGCACTGGTGGTATCTCTTCGACGGGCACCACCGGCAGGCGCTTGAGCAGTTGTTCGCTGCGCTCCAGGCCCAGGCGGTTAAGGGCAACCTCCAGGCTCTCGGCCGGTTCGGCCAGGCTGGCATTGGTGGGGTGGTTGGCTTCGCGCATCACCGAAAGCACCAGCGCCGGGCTGTCCTGCATCAGTTCGGCGATATCGCGCAGCGAGCGGCGGCTATCGTGGATGGCAGCCATGACCCGGTCGTAGCTGGGCTTCGGCACGGGGATGCGGACACTCTCCAGCAGCTTTACCCAGGCCTCTAGCGTACGTGGGGCTTGAGCAGGCACCTTGGTTTCGATTGGCATTTTGACATCAGTCCGAACTGGCTTTTCGCAATGAGTGGCTATAGTCTGGCGCAGTTCTGCCGATAAGTAGAAGAAGAGTTTTAAAGCTCCCGTCTCTTCCCCTGACCACGACAGCAAGTGCTTTGAACCTATGGCTAAAATTATCGGCATCATCGTCGTATTCGCGAGCGTGCTCGGCGGATACGTGCTCTCCCACGGCAAGATCGCGGCGCTGATCCAGCCGTTCGAAGTACTGATCATCGGCGGTGCGGCCTTCGGTGCATTCCTGCAGGCCAACCCTGGCCACATGACCATGCACGTCATCAAGAAGTCGATGAAGATGTTCGGCTCGCGCTTCAGTCACGCCTTCTACCTGGAAGTGCTGGGCCTGGTGTACGAGATCCTCAACAAGAGCCGCCGTGAAGGCATGATGGCCATCGAGGCCGATATCGAGGACGCCGCGGCCAGCCCGATCTTCGCCAAGTACCCAACGGTGCTGGCCGATGAGCGCATGACCGCGTTCGTCTGTGACTACCTGCGCATCATGTCCACTGGCAACATGGCCCCGCACGAGCTCGAGGGCCTGTTCGACATGGAACTGCTGAGCATGAAGGAAGAGCTGGAGCACCCGTCCCATGCGGTGACCGGCATCGCCGACGGCATGCCCGGCTTCGGTATCGTCGCGGCGGTACTGGGTATCGTGGTAACCATGGCCTCGCTGGGCGAGGGCGACCAGGCGGCTATCGGCATGCACGTAGGTGCAGCGTTGGTCGGTACCTTCTTCGGTATTCTGGCGGCCTATGGCTTCTTCGGCCCGCTGGCCAAGTGCCTGGAGCACGATGCCAAGGAAGAACTGAACCTCTACGAGTCGATCAAGGCTTCGCTGGTGGCCTCGGCCTCGGGCATGCCGCCTTCGTTGGCGGTCGAGTTCGGGCGCAAGGTGCTGTATCCGAGGCACCGCCCAAGTTTCGCCGAGCTGGAACAAGCAGTACGCGGTCGCTGAGTCATGGAAAACAATCAGCCGATAATCATCAAGCGCGTCAAGCGCTTTGGCGGCGGCCACCATGGCGGCGCCTGGAAAATCGCCTTTGCCGACTTCGCCACTGCGATGATGGCGTTCTTCCTGGTGCTGTGGTTGATGTCGACGGCCACCCCTGAGCAGAAGATCGCCATTGCAGGTTATTTCCAGGACCCGATCGGCTTCTCCGAAAGTGGCACGCCCTATGTCATTGACTTGGGTGGCTCGCCCGAGATGGCGCCAGACAAGACCATCAACCCGGAGGTGAAGACCCAGCCGACGCAGCAATCCCCCACTCAACTGAGTAAGGACCAGGTCGAGACCATGGCCGAACAGGTCGAGCGCGAGCGCCTGGAGTTGCTGCTGCAAGAACTGCAGAACAAGGTGGAAGAGAACCCGCAACTGCAGAAGTTCAAGGATCAGATCCTGTTCGAGATCACCCAAGACGGCCTGCGCATTCAGATCATGGATGCCGAAAACCGGCCGATGTTCGACATTGGCAGCGCGCGCCTGCAGCCTTACTTTGAGGACATCCTGTTGGCCATGGCCGACACCATCAAGGCGGTGCCGAACAAGATCAGCATCAGCGGCCACACCGATGCCAAGCCGTACGCCGGCAGTGGTGAGTTCGGCAACTGGGAGCTGTCGGCCAACCGTGCCAACGCTGCACGCCGTGCGTTGGTGATGGGTGGTTACCCGGATGGCCAGGTGGCGCGAGTGGTGGGTTATGCCTCGTCGTCGCTGTTCGATCGCGAGGACCCATTCAACCCGGTCAACCGCCGTATCGACATCATTGTGCTGACCAAGAAGGCCCAGCGCGACATCGAAGGCGAACAGGGCGCCCCGGAAGCGCCGGCAGCAGCACCTGCGGCGCCGGGCGCTGCGGCACCGGCTGCGCCAGGGGCCGGCGCCGGCCCCGAGCAAGTGCCTATGCAGCCGCGCGAGCTACGCCAGAAGCTGAACATCTTCGAAGAGGGGACGCTGAAGATGGATGAGGCCAAGGAGCAGTAACCCCTACGGGATCGCGCTATAGCTGAAGCTGGCGCGGAACCTGTGGAGGCGGTTAGGTCAGTAGGCGTCTTCCGGCAGGCTGGCGATGATCGAGCGATAGCTGTTCATCCGTTGCGGCTTAATGCGCCCCTCATCCAGCGCCTTGAGCAGTGCACAGCCCGGTTCGCGGTCATGCTTGCAGTCGCGGAAGCGGCAGGTGCCGAACAGGTCGCGGAACTCGATGAAACCATCTTCTACATCATCACGGCTGACGTGACCAAGGCCGAACTCACGAATGCCCGGCGAGTCGATCAGGTCACCACCGTTGGGGAAGTGGTACAGCCGCGCGGTGGTGGTGGTGTGGGTGCCCTGGCCAGACCACTCCGACAGGTCGCCGACACGGGTGCCGGCATCTGGCAGGAGGCTGTTGACCAGCGACGACTTGCCTACCCCCGACTGGCCCACGAACACGCTGATGTGGCCGTCGAGCATCTGCTGTAGGCGCTGCATGCCGTCACCCTGGTGTGCCGACACTTCCAGCAGCGGGTAGCCCAGCTCGCGGTAAACCTCCAACAGCGCATGCAGGCCTGGGCCGTTCTCGGCATTGATCAGATCGGCCTTGTTCAGCAGCAGCAGCGGGCGAATGCCAGCGTGCTCCGCCGCCACCAGATAACGGTCGATCAGGTTGGGGTGCGGTTCGGGCGCGGGTGCGAAGACGATCACGATCAGGTCGACGTTGGCCGCCACCGGCTTCAGCTGACCATGGTTGTTCGGCCGGCACAGTTCGGTGCTGCGCGGCATTTGCGCAACGATCACGCCAATGCCTTGGTTGCCGGCGCGCCATACCACGCGGTCGCCGGTCACCAGTGCTGGCAGGTTGGCGCGCAAGTGGCAGCGGAACACCTGGCCCGCGGCTTCGCCGTCCTGGGCCTCGACTTCTACCTGTACGCCGAAGTGGGCAATCACCAGGCCCAGTTGCTCCGGCCCCAGGTCGCCACCCTCCAGCTCCTGCAGCGCGTGCTGCTCGCGTTTGGCGGCGCGCGCGGCGCGCTCGCCCTGGATTTTTTCGATTCGCCAGTTCTGGCGGCGATTGAGCTGGCGTTTGGCCATGAAGGTTCCGTGGTGGGGCAGGTTGAAAACGGCAGGCAGTTTAACACGCCAGGCGGTGCGCCATCGCGCTTACCTTCGCGCCGCGAATGGGCGTGTTTGTAGCACTACGCTAATATGACGGCCTATACGAGGAGCCCCTGCATGCAAAACCCACAGAACCTGATCTGGATCGACTTGGAAATGACCGGCCTGGACCCGGACAGCGACGTCATCATCGAGATGGCTACCATCGTCACCGACAGCGAGCTGAACACCTTGGCCGAAGGGCCGGTGATCGCCATTCACCACAGTGACGATGTGCTGGCGCGCATGGACGAGTGGAACACCCGCACCCATGGTGCATCGGGCCTGACCCAGCGCGTGCGCGAGAGCAAGGTCAGCATGGCCGACGCCGAGGCGCAGACCATTGCCTTCCTCGAACAGTGGGTGCCCAAGGGCAAGTCGCCGATCTGCGGCAACAGCATCTGCCAGGACCGCCGCTTCCTTTACCGTCACATGCGTAGCCTGGAAAACTACTTCCACTACCGCAACCTGGATGTGTCGACCCTGAAGGAGTTGGCCGCGCGCTGGGCGCCGAGCGTGCGTGACAGTTTCAAGAAGGGTAATACCCACCTGGCGCTGGACGATATCCGCGAATCGATCGCCGAGTTGCGCCACTACCGCGAGCACTTCATCAAGGTGTAAGCCGCAAGGGCGCAGATATTGTGTCTGCGCCCCCTTTTGGTGCCATGGGCAACTGGTTAGACTGCGCGCCTTTCTCGCACGCCCCCACGGACCCGCACCATGTTGTTGATGCTCTACCTCATCGCCATCACCGCCGAAGCCATGACCGGCGCGTTGTCTGCCGGTCGCCGCGGCATGGATTGGTTCGGCGTGGTGTTGATCGCCTGCGTCACTGCCCTGGGTGGCGGCTCGGTGCGCGACGTGCTGCTCGGGCACTACCCGCTGACTTGGGTGAAGCACCCGGAGTACCTGGTGCTGACCAGTTGCGCGGCGCTGCTGACTATTTTCATCGCGCCGATGATGCGCCGCCTGCGCTCGCTGTTCCTGGTGCTCGATGCCCTGGGGCTGGTGGCGTTTACCCTGATTGGCTGCATGACCGCGCTGGAGATGGGGCAAGGCATGCTGGTCGCGTCTATCAGCGGAGTGATCACCGGGGTGTTTGGCGGGATCTTGCGGGATATCTTCTGCAACGACATTCCGCTGGTGTTTCGCCGTGAGCTGTACGCCAGCGTGTCGTTTGCAGCGGCGTGGTTTTACCTGGGGTGTGTGCACTTCAATGTGCCGGCGGAGCAGGCGATGCTGCTGACCTTGTTCGGCGGGTTCCTATTGCGGTTGCTGGCTATTCGGTTCCATTGGGAAATGCCCAAGTTCCACTACAACGACCAGCAGTGAGGCTAACGCTCTTACAAGGGCGTACCAGCTTTCTACCGCACCTATTGAATGCCGTGCTGGGCCAGCGCCCACTGCACGTGTTCGCGCACTAGCTCCGAAGCATCTTCACGCCGCGCCTTCAGCGCTTCGATCACCGGGATCGTCGAAGGCGCATTGCCCAACCCCACCGCCAGGTTGCGTAACCAGCGCTCATACCCCGCCCGCCGTAGCGGCCCACCCTCCGTCTTGCGCAAGAAAGTCCTTTCATCCCACAGGAACATCTCTGCCAGCTCGGCATTCTCCAGGCCGTGGCGTGGCTGGAAGTCCTGTTCTTGGCTGTGCTTGGCAAAGCGGTTCCATGGGCAGACGATCTGGCAGTCATCGCAACCGAACACCCGGTTGCCCATCTTCGCGCGCAGTTCCACAGGAATGGGACCGCGCAGCTCGATGGTCAGGTACGAGATGCAGCGCCGTGCGTCCAGCACATAAGGCCCGACGAATGCCTGGGTTGGGCAGATGTCCAGGCAGGCCTGGCAACGCCCGCAATGTTCGCTGGTACTGGCTTCGTCCACTGGCAGCGGCAGGTCGACGAACAGCTCGGCGAGGAAGAAGTAGCTGCCCGCCTTGCGGTTAAGCAGCAGGGTGTTCTTGCCGATCCAGCCCAGCCCGGCCTGCTCGGCCAGGGCCTTTTCCAGCACCGGGGCGCTGTCGACGAAGGCGCGGTAACCGAACGGGCCAATGGCCTCCTGGATGCGGTCAGCCAGGAACTGCACGCGCTTGCGCACCAGCTTGTGATAATCCCGGCCCAACGCGTAGCGCGACACATAGGCGGTTTCTGGTTGCGCCAGGCGCTGAGCCATCTGCGTGTCGCCGGGCAAATAGTCCATGCGCAGCGAGACCACGCGCACCGTGCCGGGGATCAACTGCTCGGGGTGTGCGCGTTTGCTGCCGTGGGCGCCAAGGTATTCCATCTCGCCTTGGTAGCCGGCGTCGAGCCAGCGCTGCAAGTGGTTTTCGTGTTCGCCAAGGTCGACCCCGGCGATGCCAACGTGGGCAAAGCCGAGTTCTTGGCCCCAAATCTTGATGGATTGGGCCAGTTGGGCGAGGTCAGGCGTGCAGGTGGGCATGGATGGGCAAGGCAATACGGGCTCAGGTGCGTATAATTCTGCCAGACATTGGAGCCTTTGACCCCATGCCGCAGACCAAACACCCTGGCAATGCCCCGCAACTGCTCAGCAGCGTGACCGTCGCACACTTGCCGGCGCGGCATGCGCATGCCCATAAAAGCGACTTCGGCCACGTGCTGGTGGTCGGCGGCGACCTCGGTACCGGGGGCGCCGTGCTGCTCAGTGCCGAAGCAGCCCTGCGCTGTGGCGCCGGGCTGGTTAGTGTGGCGACCCGGCCCGAGCATGTCGTCGCTGGCCTGGCTCGCATGCCCGAAACCATGTGTTTGGGGGTGGCGTCGGCCAACCAGTTGATGGGCCTGCTGGAGCGCGCTTCAGTGCTGGTGGTAGGCCCTGGCCTGGGGCAGGCGGCATGGGGCCGCAGCCTGCTGTCGGCGGTGGCCAATGCCGAGCGCCCGCAGGTGTGGGATGCCGATGCCCTGAACTTGCTGGCGCGCATGCCGCTGGCCCTACCCAGTGGCAGCATCCTTACCCCGCACCCGGGAGAGGCGGCGCGCCTGCTGGGCGTTGCCACCGAGGCGGTGCAGGCCGACCGCCCGGGCGCTGCGCGTAAACTGGCGCGCCGCTACAACAGTGTTTGCGTGCTCAAGGGCGCCGGGACGCTGGTGGCCGACCCGGCCGGGCGGCTGCTGCTGTGCGAGCGCGGCCACCCGGCAATGGCCGGTGCTGGCCTGGGCGATGTGCTGACTGGCGTGCTGGCAGCGTTGCTGGCCCAAGGCCTGGACGCCTGGAGCGCCGCTGGCTTGGGGGTTTGGCTGCACGCCTGTGCGGGCGAGCGCCTGGGGGTAAAAGGTAGAGGCCTGGCGGCCAGTGATCTGGCGCCGGTCATTCGTGAGTTGTTGGAGGAGCATTCTGCGTGTCTGGCTTAAACCTGTTTCTGGCCGATGAAGCCGCAACGGTCAAATTCGGCGCACAACTGGCCGAGGTGACCAGCGGTCACGGCGTGATTTTTCTGGAAGGTGACCTGGGCGCGGGCAAAACCACGCTGTCACGTGGCTTGATCCGTGGCCTGGGCCATACTGGCGCAGTGAAAAGCCCGACCTTTACCGTGGTTGAACCCTACGAAATCGGTGAGGTGCGGGCTTTCCATTTCGACCTGTATCGCCTGGTCGATCCGGAAGAGCTGGAGTTCATGGGCATTCGTGACTATTTCGAGGGCGACCCGCTGTGCCTGTTCGAGTGGCCAGAAAAGGGTGCGGGCGTTTTGCCAAAGCCTGACCTGACCATTACCATAAGCCCCCAAGCGGGCGGACGCTCGCTGAACCTTTCGCCGCAGGGGGCTCGCGGCGAGGCCTGGTGCGTTGCACTGGCCGAACACTATAAACAGTAAGTGGGGTAGGTATGCGCATACGCGCACTGGTCGCCATCGTTGGGCTGCTGCTGACAACGGTGACCGTTGACGCTCTGGCCGTCACTCAAGTCAAGAGCGTGCGCCTGTGGCGCGCGCCAGACAACACGCGGCTGGTTTTCGACCTGTCTGGCCCCGTGCAGCACAGCGTTTTTACCTTAAGCGCACCTGATCGCCTGGTTATCGACATCAATGGCGCGACCCTGGCTGCGCCATTGAACGTTGCTACGTCCAACACACCGATCACCAGCGTGCGTTCGGCCCAGCGCACCCCAACCGACCTGCGCGTGGTGGTTGACCTGAAAAAGTCGGTCACCCCGAAAAGCTTCACCCTGGCGCCTAATGCCCAGTACGGCAACCGCCTGGTGGTCGACTTGTACGATCAGGAAGCCGACGCAGTCGCCGCCACCGCGCCACCACCCGCGCCTGCGCCGGTGCAAACGCCTGCGACAACGCCGGCGGTACCTGTGAGCCCTGCCCAGCCCGCCATCAAGTTGCCGCCCGTGCCAAGCGGCAAGCGTGACATTGTGGTCGCCATCGATGCCGGCCACGGCGGTGAAGACCCGGGTGCCTCCGGTTCGCGTGGCCAACATGAAAAAGACATCGTGCTGCAGATTGCCCAAGAGCTGCAGCGCCAGATCAACAGTGAGCGGGGCTTCCGCGCCGAGCTGACGCGTACTGGCGATTACTTCATCCCGCTGCGCAAGCGCACCGAGATCGCCCGCAAGAAAGGCGCCGACCTGTTTGTCTCGATCCACGCCGACGCTGCGCCGTCCAAGGCGGCCTTTGGTGCCTCGGTGTTCGCTCTGTCCGACCGTGGCGCCACCTCCGAGACCGCACGCTGGCTGGCGGATACGGAAAACCGCTCCGACCTCATCGGCGGTGCTGGCAATGTCAGCCTCGACGACAAGGACCGCATGCTGGCAGGCGTGCTGCTTGACCTGTCGATGACCGCAACGCTCAGTTCCAGCCTCAACGTCGGGCAGAAAGTGCTGGGTAACATGGGTCGCATCACCTCGCTGCACAAGCAGCGTGTGGAGCAGGCAGGCTTCATGGTGCTCAAGTCGCCAGACATTCCGTCCATCCTCGTTGAAACCGGGTTCATCTCCAACGCCAACGAGGCGGCCAAGCTTGCCACGCGCAGCCACCAGCAGGCCTTGGCGCGCTCGATCCATACCGGCGTGCGTCAGTTCTTCCAGCAGAACCCACCGCCTGGCACCTACATCGCCTGGCTGCGTGATACCGGTAAGATCGCCGCCGGCCCGCGTGAGCACACGGTGCGCCCTGGTGAAACCCTGGCGATGCTGGCTGTGCGCTATCAGGTCAGTGTGGCCAGCCTGCGCAGCACCAACAGCCTCCAGACCGATGAGCTGAAGGTTGGCCAGCGCCTCGATGTACCCGCCACCACCCTGGCCGCGCAATAATGAGTGGGGGTTCACGCATTCAGCTGCTCAGCCCGCGGCTTGCCAACCAGATTGCCGCCGGCGAGGTTGTCGAGCGGCCGGCCTCGGTTGCTAAAGAGCTGCTGGAAAACAGCTTGGACTCCGGTGCTCGGCGCATCGATGTGGAAGTGGAGCAGGGCGGTGTCAAACTGCTAAAGGTGCGGGATGATGGCAGCGGTATTTCTGCTGACGACCTGCCGTTGGCCTTGGCCCGTCACGCCACCAGCAAAATCCGCGAACTGGAAGACCTTGAAGGCGTGATGAGCCTGGGCTTTCGGGGTGAGGCGCTGGCCTCGATCAGCTCGGTGGCGCGCCTGACCATGACCTCGCGCACGGCCAGTGCCAGCGAAGCCTGGCAGGTCGAAACCGAAGGCCGTGACATGACCCCGCGCGTGCAGCCTGCCGCGCACCCGGTTGGCACCTCGGTGGAGGTGCGCGACCTGTTCTTCAATACCCCGGCCCGCCGCAAGTTCCTCAAGGCCGAGAAAACCGAATTCGATCACCTGCAGGAAGTCATCCGCCGGCTGGCTCTGGCCCGCTTCGACGTTGCCTTCCACCTGCGTCACAACGGCAAGAGCATCCTCAGCCTGCACGAAGCCCACGACGAAACCGCCCGGGCGCGGCGGGTGGGTGCTATTTGCGGGCCGGGCTTCCTGGAGCAGGCGCTGCCAATCGACGTCGAGCGCAACGGCCTGCGCCTGTGGGGCTGGGTTGGCCTGCCGACCTTCTCGCGCAGCCAGGCAGACCTGCAGTACTTCTTCGTCAATGGCCGAGCGGTGCGCGACAAGTTGGTCGCCCACGCCGTGCGCCAGGCCTACCGTGACGTGCTGTTCAATGGTCGGCACCCAACCTTCGTGCTGTTCCTGGAGCTGGAACCCAACGGTGTCGACGTCAACGTGCACCCGACCAAGCATGAAGTGCGGTTCCGCGAGGGGCGCTCGGTACACGATTTTCTGTACGGCACCCTGCACCGTGCCTTGGCCGATGTGCGCCCCGAAGACCAGTTGGCTGCGCCGGCCGCCGTGCCGGAGCTGGCCCGCCCCACCGGGCAACAGGCGGGTGAGTTTGGCCCGCAGGGCGAAATGCGCCTGGCCTCGCCGGTGCTGGAGCGGCCTCCGGCGCCGCAGCATGCTATCGCCAATGGCGGCAGTGGCGCCGGCTACCAATATCAGTACAGCCCACGGCCTTCGCAACCGTTGCCGGCCGCTGAAGCGCAGGCGCTGTATCGCGAGTTTTACAAGCCCATGAGCGAGGGTGTGGCGGTGCCTTCGTCGCTGCCCGAAAGCCAGGGCGATATCCCACCGCTGGGTTATGCCATGGCCCAGCTCAAAGGTATTTACATCCTCGCCGAGAATGCTGTCGGCCTAGTGCTAGTGGACATGCATGCCGCCCATGAGCGCATCATGTACGAGCGCCTGAAGGTGGCGATGGCCAGCGAAGGCCTCAGCGGCCAGCCGCTGCTGGTGCCCGAAACCCTGGCCCTCAGCCAGCGTGAAGCCGACTGCGCCGAGGAGCACGCACAGTGGTTCCAGCGCCTGGGCTTCGAGCTGCAGCGCCTGGGCCCGGAGACCTTGGCTATCCGCCAGATTCCGGCCTTGCTGAAGCAGGCCGAAGCCAATCGCCTGGTGCAGGATGTACTCGCCGACCTCATGGAATATGGCACCAGCGACCGTATCCAGGCGCACCTCAACGAACTGCTCGGCACCATGGCCTGCCACGGCGCGGTGCGCGCCAACCGGCGCTTGGCGATCCCCGAAATGAACGCCCTGCTGCGCGACATGGAAAACACCGAGCGCAGCGGCCAGTGCAACCATGGCCGTCCCACCTGGACCCAGATGGGCCTGGACGACCTGGACAAACTTTTCCTGCGCGGTCGATGAAATGAGCGGCAAGCCCCCTGCAATATTCCTCATGGGCCCGACGGCGGCCGGCAAGACCGACCTGGCCATCGAGCTGACCAAGGTCTTGCCCTGTGAGCTGATCAGCGTCGACTCGGCGCTGGTCTACCGTGGCATGGACATCGGTTCGGCCAAGCCGTCGAAAGAAATCCTCGCAGCCCACCCGCACCGGTTGATCGACATTCGCGACCCGGCCGAGAGCTATTCGGCTGCGCAGTTCCGTGCCGATGCCCTGGCGGCCATGGCCGAGATCACCGCGCGCGGCAAGATTCCGCTGCTGGTGGGCGGCACCATGCTCTACTACAAGGCGTTGATCGATGGCCTGGCCGACATGCCGGCAGCCGATGCCTCGGTGCGTGCCGAGCTGGAAGCCCAGGCAGAAGCCCTGGGCCTTGCCGAGCTGCACCGCCAGCTGGCCGAGGTAGACCCGGAGTCGGCGGCGCGTATCCACCCTAACGACCCGCAGCGGCTGATCCGCGCGCTGGAGGTATACCGGGTAAGTGGCGAGAGCATGACGGCTCATCGTCAGCGTCAATTCGCGGAAAGTCGCGGCGCAGACGCAGGCGCTGGCGGGCATTTGCCCTATACTGTCGCGAGTTTGGCGATTGCGCCTACAGATCGTCACATTTTGCATCAGCGAATTGCGTTACGATTTTCGCAAATGCTGGAACAGGGCTTCGTCGACGAGGTCCGATCGCTGCGAGCCAGAAGTGACTTGCACGCTGGGCTGCCGTCTATACGGGCAGTGGGTTATCGGCAAGTCTGGGACTACCTCGACGGCAAGCTGACTGAGAATGAGATGCGTGAACGCGGTATCATTGCCACCAGGCAGCTGGCCAAGCGGCAGTTCACCTGGTTGCGTGGCTGGCCGGAAGTACATTGGCTTGACAGCCTGGCCTGCGACAATCTGTCCCGCACCTTGAAATACCTTGGGGCCATCTCCATATTGAGCTGAGTCCCTGCTGATTGCCGTCTATTCTTGCGAAGGGGCGGCCTAATTTATCGATTTTATTGATTTTCTATTATTTATCCTTACAGGAGTGCGGCATATGTCAAAAGGGCATTCGCTACAAGACCCTTACTTGAACACCTTGAGAAAAGAAAAGGTCCCGGTATCCATCTACCTGGTCAACGGCATCAAGCTGCAGGGCTCGATCGAATCTTTCGACCAGTTCGTGGTATTGCTGAAGAACACTGTCAGCCAGATGGTTTACAAGCACGCCATTTCGACCGTAGTTCCGGCTCGTCCGGTCCGCCTGCCAAGCCCGACCGACGGCGAGCACGGCGACAGCGAGCCAGGCAACGCCTGATAGGAGCCTGCATTGTTCTTTGAGCGCCACGGTGGTGGTGAGCGAGCGTTGCTCGTTCACTTGGAAGGTCAGAACCCTGAGGCGCGCGAAGACCCGCAGGAGTTTCAGGAACTGGCATTGTCGGCCGGTGCCGACATCGTTTCGTTGGTCACGGTGACAAGGCATCAGCCTTCCGCCAAATACCTGATTGGCAGTGGCAAGGTCGAAGAGTTGCACGACCTGGTCCATGCCGAGCAGGTAGACCTGGTGATTTTCAACCACACCCTCACGCCCAGTCAGGAGCGCAACCTTGAACGTGTGTTCGAGTGTCGTGTGCTCGACCGTACCGGGCTGATCCTCGATATTTTCGCCCAGCGGGCGCGTACCCATGAAGGCAAGCTGCAGGTCGAACTGGCCCAGCTCGACCATATGAGCACGCGGCTGGTGCGCGGCTGGACCCACCTCGAGCGACAAAAGGGTGGTATCGGCCTGCGTGGCCCGGGTGAAACCCAGCTGGAAACCGACCGCCGCCTGTTGCGGGTGCGCATTCGCCAGATCAAGTCACGCCTGCAAAAGGTGCGCAGCCAGCGAGAGCAGGCGCGCCGTGGGCGTAAACGCGCGGACATTCCCTCGGTGTCGCTGGTGGGCTACACCAACGCCGGCAAGTCCACGCTGTTCAATGCCCTGACCGAATCCGAGGTGTATGCTGCGGACCAACTGTTCGCGACCCTCGACCCAACCCTGCGCCGGCTTGAGCTGAATGACCTGGGGCCGATCGTGCTGGCTGATACCGTGGGCTTCATTCGCCACCTGCCGCACAAGCTGGTCGAGGCATTTCGGGCTACGCTCGAAGAGTCGAGCAACTCCGACCTGTTGCTGCATGTGATCGACGCCCATGAGCCAGAGCGCATGGAACAGATTGAGCAGGTACTGGCGGTGTTGGGCGAGATTGGTGCCGAAGGGTTGCCGATCCTCGAGGTCTATAACAAACTCGACTTGCTCGAAGATGTTGAGCCGCAGATCCAGCGCAATGCCGATGGCAAGCCGGAACGGGTCTGGGTATCGGCACGTGATGGGCGTGGCCTGGAGCTGGTTGGCCAGGCGATTGCCGAGTTGCTGGGGGATGATCTGTTTGTCGGTACCCTGTGCCTGGAGCAGCGTTTTGCCCGCTTGCGCGCGCAATTCTTTGCCTTGGGTGCCGTGCAGAGTGAAGAGCATGATGATGAAGGGCGCAGCCTGCTGAGCGTGCGACTGCCTATGGTCGAATTGAATCGCCTGGTCAGCCGCGAAGGCATGGAGCCGCAAGTGTTTGTCGAGCAACACACTTTGCAATAAATGCTCGTCGAGGTCGCCGGGCAGCAGTGACAGGCATTCTGTAGCATTGGACGGCGCGCCGTGGGCGCGTCTTTGCTTTATCAGATGGAGAGCGCTATGGCTTGGAACGAGCCGGGTGGCAACTCGAACAATCAAGATCCCTGGGGCGGCCGCCGTGGTGGCGGTGGCGGTGGCGGGGACAAGAAAGGTCCGCCGGATCTGGACGAGGCCTTCCGCAAATTGCAGGACAGCCTGAATGGCATGTTCGGCAGTGGCAAAAAACGTGGCGGCGGTGACCGCAATGTCGGCAAGGGCGGTGGCTTGGGCCTGCTGGGCATCGGCCTGGCGGTACTGGCTGCCATCTGGCTGTACAGTGCCGTGTACGTGGTCGACGAGCAGGAGCAGGCCGTGGTGCTGCGCTTCGGTAAGTACTATGAGACGGTCGGTCCCGGCCTGAACATTTACTTCCCGCCAATCGATCGCAAGTACATGGAAAACGTCACGCGTGAGCGTGCCTACACCAAGCAAGGCCAGATGCTGACCGAAGACGAGAACATCGTCGAGGTGCCGCTGACCGTCCAGTACAAGATCAGCAACCTGCAGGACTTCGTGCTCAACGTCGACCAGCCTGAGGTTAGCTTGCAGCACGCGACCGACAGTGCCCTGCGCCACGTGGTGGGCTCCACCTCGATGGACCAGGTACTGACCGAAGGTCGTGAGCAGATGGCCGTGGATATCCGCGAACGCTTGCAGCGCTTCCTCGACACCTACCGTACCGGTATCAGCGTTACCCAGGTCAACGTACAGAGCGCGGCAGCCCCGCGTGAAGTTCAGGAAGCCTTCGACGACGTGATCCGTGCCCGTGAAGATGAACAGCGTGCCCGCAACCAGGCCGAGTCCTATGCCAATGGCGTGGTACCCGAAGCCCGTGGTCAGGCGCAGCGCATCATCGAGGACGCCAACGGTTACCGCGACGAAGTCATCGCCCGGGCCAAGGGTGAGGCCGATCGCTTTACCAAGCTGCTCGGCGAGTACCGCAAGGCACCCGAGGTGACCCGTCAGCGCCTGTACCTGGAGACCATGCAAGAGGTCTACAGCAATTCGAGCAAAGTCATGGTGGCTACCAAGGACGGGCAGAACAACCTGCTCTACCTGCCGCTGGACAAGATGGTCGAAGGCGGCCGCAATCCGTCCGCGCCAACCAGCAGCGTGTCGCCATCGGCCAACGATGCGGCCGCCCGTGCGGCGCAGGACCTGCAACAGCAACAGCAGCCGCTGCGCACTAGGGAGAGCCGCTGATGAGCAATAGATCACTGATCGCCCTGATCGCCGCCGTGGTCCTGGGTATCGTGGCCTGGAACAGCTTCTACATCGTGGCCCAGACCGAGCGTGCAGTCATGCTGCGCTTCGGTAAGGTGGTCCAGGCGGATGTCCAGCCTGGTCTGCACGTGAAGATTCCGTACGTGAACCAGGTGCGCAAGTTCGACGCCCGCCTTATGACCCTCGACGCCCCGACCCAGCGGTTCCTGACCCTGGAGAAGAAAGCGGTGATGGTCGACGCCTACGCCAAGTGGCGCGTCAAGGACGCCGAACGCTTCTACACCGCCACGTCCGGCATGAAGCAGATCGCCGACGAGCGCCTGTCGCGTCGTCTGGAAAGTGGCCTGCGTGACCAGTTCGGTAAACGCACTCTGCACGAAGTGGTCTCCGGTGAACGTGACGCGCTGATGGCTGACATCACTGCATCGCTGAACCGCATGGCGGCCAAGGAGCTGGGTATCGAGGTGGTCGACGTGCGCGTCAAGGCCATCGACCTGCCGAAGGAAGTCAACCGCAGCGTGTTCGATCGTATGAGCACCGAGCGTGAGCGTGAAGCCCGTGAGCATCGCGCCAAAGGTAACGAGCTGGCTGAAGGTATCCGTGCTGATGCCGACCGTCAGCGCCGTGTACTGCTGGCCGAGGCCTATCGCGAAGCAGAAGAAACCCGCGGTGACGGCGATGCCCAGGCGGCCGCCATCTACGCCAAGGCCTACAGTCAGGACGCCGATTTTTACGCGTTCCACCGTAGCCTGCAGGCATACCGCGAGAGCTTCTCGAGCAAGAGCGACGTGCTGGTCCTGGACCCGAAGAACGAGTTCTTCCGCTACCTGGACAAGAGCAGGCCTTGATGCTCAGGCCCTGACTTTCATGCAGCGGCGCCCCGCCTGGCAGCTAAAACACCAGGCGGGGTGCATCCTGAATGAAAAGGGGTGTATGATGAGGCAGCCGGGAAATTTCCCGGCTTTTTTGCGTCTGCAAGGTTGATTGGCAAAGCGCCGGTTGGCCGTTTGCTCAGCTCGCAAGGCAATTCGAGGGTGTCGGGTACGGTGGCTGCGCTGGGATCAGTGCTGCCCGCTGCTGTGCGCGATACCGGCTTTACTAACGGCTCGCCTGCTGGCAAGCCGCCCGGACCAGAGGGGAAATGGCGTAATGGCAACGGTAGACCGCTGGCTACTGCCAGATGGCATCGAGGAAGTACTGCCACCTGAGGCTGCGCGCATCGAGATCGCGCGCCGCCAGGTGTTGGACCTGTTCCAGAGTTGGGGCTACGAACTGGTCGTCACCCCGCATATCGAGTACCTGGAATCGCTGCTTACCGGCGCCGGCCAGGACCTGGATCAGCGCACCTTCAAGGTGGTGGACCCGCAGTCTGGCCGCCTGATGGGCTTCCGCGCCGACTTCACCCCACAGGTGGCGCGCATCGACGCCCACACGCTGCGTCGTGAAGGCCCGAGCCGCTTGTGCTATGCCGGCAGCGTGTTGCACGCGCAGCCGCGTGCCTTGTCTACTTCGCGCAGCCCGATTCAACTGGGTGCCGAGTTGTACGGCGATGCCAGCCCTACCAGCGACGTCGAAGTCATCAGCCTGATGCTGGCCACCTTGCAACTGGCAGATGTGCCGGACGTGCACATGGACCTGGGGCACGTCGGTATCTACCGCGGCCTGGCTCGAGCCGCGGGGCTGTCCGGTGCGGTCGAGCAGCAGCTGTTCGACGCCCTGCAACGCAAGTCGGTCGACGAAGTGCAGGCACTGACTGCCGACCTGCCGAAGGACCTGGGCAATATGCTGCGCGCGCTGGTCGAGCTGTGCGGCGGCCGCGAAGTGCTGAACGAAGCCCGCGTGCGCCTGGGCCGGGCCCCGGCCAGCGTGCTGGCGGCGCTGGACGACCTGCTGGCGATCGCCGATCGCCTGGCGTCGCGCTACCCGGACCTGCCGCTGTACTTCGACCTTGGCGAGCTGCGCGGTTACAACTACCACACCGGCGTGGTGTTCGCCGTGTTCGTGCCTGGCGAAGGTCAATCGATCGCCCAGGGCGGGCGCTACGACGACATCGGTGCCGACTTTGGCCGGGCGCGCCCGGCTACCGGTTTTTCCACGGATTTGAAGACCCTGGTCACACTGGGGCGAGCGGAGGTCGTATTGCCAACTGGCGGCATCTGGATGCCGGACAGTGGCGACGCGGCCCTCTGGCAGCAAGTCTGCCAGTTGCGCAACGAGGGCCAGCGTGTGGTCCAGGCCCTGCCTGGCCAGCCGTTGAGTGCTGCTCTCGAGGCGGATTGTGATCGGCAATTGATTCAGCAAGACGGGCGCTGGCAGGTTCTGCCGCTGGCCCAGTGAGTTTCTGCGTCGGCAACAGGCCGGCAACCAAGTTTGCGTGAATGAGGACCAATGTAATGGGTAAGAATGTCGTCGTCCTGGGCACCCAGTGGGGTGATGAGGGCAAAGGCAAGATCGTCGATCTGCTGACCGAACATGCTGCCGCCGTAGTGCGCTACCAAGGTGGCCACAACGCGGGCCACACCCTGGTGATCAACGGTGAAAAAACCGTTCTGCACCTGATTCCGTCCGGCATCCTGCGTGAAGGCGTACAGTGCCTGATCGGCAACGGCGTGGTCGTTGCCCCGGACGCCCTGATGCGTGAAATCACCAAGCTGGAAGAAAAGGGCGTACCGGTGCGCGAGCGCCTGCGCATTAGCCCAGCTGCGCCGCTGATTTTGTCGTACCACGTGGCCCTGGACCAGGCTCGCGAAAAAGCCCGTGGCGAAGCCAAGATCGGCACCACCGGCCGCGGTATCGGCCCAGCCTACGAAGACAAGGTCGCGCGCCGCGGCCTGCGCGTGGGCGACCTGTTCCACCGGGAGCGTTTCGCCGCCAAGCTGGGTGAGCTGCTGGACTACCACAACTTCCAGCTGGTGAACTACTACAAAGAGCCAGCCATCGACTTCCAGCAAACCCTGGACGAGTGCATGGCCTACGCCGAACAGCTCAAGCCGATGATGCTCGACGTCACCGCCGAGCTGCACAACCTGCGTCGCGCCGGCAAGGACATCATGTTCGAAGGCGCCCAGGGCTCGCTGCTGGACATCGACCACGGTACCTACCCGTACGTCACCAGCTCCAACACCACTGCTGGCGGTATCTCCACCGGTTCCGGCGTTGGCCCGATGTACCTCGACTACATCCTCGGCATCACCAAGGCCTACACCACTCGCGTTGGTTCCGGTCCGTTCCCGACCGAACTGTTCGACGAGACCGGCGCTACCCTGGCCAAGCGTGGCCACGAGTTCGGCTCCACCACTGGCCGTGCTCGCCGTTGCGGCTGGTTCGATGCCGTCATCCTGCGTCGCGCCATCGACGTCAACAGCATCTCGGGCATCTGCCTGACCAAGCTGGACGTACTGGACGGCCTGGAAACCATCAACATCTGCGTTGGCTACAAGAACGAGAACGGTGCCGTCATCGACGCGCCTTCCGATGCCGACAGCTACATCGGCCTGGAGCCGGTGTACGAAGAGATGCCAGGCTGGAGCGAGTCGACCCTGGGCGCGAAAACCCTGGAAGAGCTGCCGCAAGCTGCGCGTGACTACATCAAGCGCATCGAAGCACTGGTAGGCGCGCCGATCGATATCATTTCGACCGGCCCGGACCGCAACGAGACCATCGTGCTGCGTCACCCGTTCGCCTGATCTGCCCTCCAGGCTGATCTGACGCCGTGGCCCTGAAAGGGGCTGCGGCGTTTTCATTTGTGGGGTGTGCATGTCTCCGGCGGCTGCCTGTGGAGGCCTTCTTGTAGGAGCGGGCTCGCCCGCGAAGAGGCCGGCACTGGCGACCCCCTTTGCTTAAGCTTGGCATTTATCTCGCCTCGCTCAGGCACAACCCTTGCTGTAAGAAGTTTCTGAAGATGCCATCAAAATAGTGGCGCCAGAAAACACGAGGGTTACACCGTGTCTGCCATCCTCTCACTGTTACGAAGCCGCCTATTGCGGCCTGTGTTTGTTGCCCTTGGTATCGCTCTTTTGGTGCAGGTACTGGTTGCCGTGGCGCTGACCCGAAGCACGGTCACTGCCCTGGAAGCCGACCTCGGCGAACGCCTGGGCAATGACAGCCGTCAACTTGCCAGTGAACTGGAGCAGGCCGGGCAAGACGTCCGTTCGGGACTCGACAGCCTCTCCAGCAGCACCCGCCAGCGCCTCAGCGCAGGGTTGTCGGCCCGCCTGCAAAGCGAGCAACAGCAACTGCGCAGCACGCTGGAAAAAAACCTCAAGGACTCCGCCAACGACATGGCCGAGCTGCTGGCCTCGGTCGCCCCGCGGGCAATCTGGGACAACGACGTGCCGGTACTCTCCGACTTCGCCCGGCGTGCCCAGCGCAACCCCAATGTGCTGTTCGTGGTCTATGACGATGCCCAAGGCCAACATCTGACCCGTTACTTGAACCGGCAAAACCCCATCAACCAGGCATTGATGGACAAGGGCCAGGGCGAGCGTGCGCTGGACAAGGTGATCGATGCGGCTCGGCGCGATCCTGCGGTGTACTTCGTCGAGGCTTCGATCAGCCCAAATGGCGCTGAAATCGGCAAGGTGATAATGGGCGTTTCCACGGCGGGTATCGATCAGGAGCTCAAGGCTCTCGACCAGCGCTTTACCGCGCTGATCGCCAGCGGTGAGCAGCTGGTGGGCGATAGCCTGGTTGGCGCTGCCGCTGACAGTGGCAAGACCCTGCGCGAGCGCCTGGAGAAGGCGCAGGGCAGTGCTGCCGCCATGCAGGCCAACACCGCGCAAACCGTACGCGATGCTGCTGCCGAGCTGCGCTGGCGTATCGGCCTAGGCCTGGTACTGGTCGGCCTGGGTGTGCTGCTGGTGGTGGCCGTGGTGCTTGGTCGCCGGGTGCTGAGCAAGCTGCGCCTGTTGATTACTGCCCTTGACGACTTGGCTGCGGGCGAGGGCGACCTGACCAAGCGCGTGCCGCTCGACAGCCGCGACGAAATTGGCGACATGGCTTCGGCGGTGAACCGCTTTGTCGACAAGCTGCAGCCGATCGTGCGTGAGGCGGGCGAGGTGGCGCAGCGCACCGGTGTGGAGATTGGCGCAATGGCGCAACGCAACGCCGGCGCCGATGCGGCTGCTGCGCTACAGCGCGATGAGGTTGCGGCTAGCTTGCGCGACCTGTCGAGCATGGCTGATGAAGCTCAGGCCGAAAGCCATGCCATGCAGGCCGCCTTGCAGCAGGTGGTGGATATTCGCCAGGCGACCAACGAAAACAGCCGTACCTCGACCCAGCTGGCGGGTTTGATCGAGAACCTGGCCGGGCAAGTGGATGCCGGCTCCCAGGTGATCGAGCGGCTGGCCAAGCAGAGCGAGCAGATCGAAGTGGTGCTGACAGTTATTCATGGCATCGCCGAGCAGACCAACCTGCTGGCCTTGAACGCCGCCATCGAAGCGGCCCGGGCCGGTGAGACGGGGCGCGGGTTCGCCGTGGTAGCCGACGAAGTGCGGGCGTTGGCGAGCAAGACGCAAAGCTCGACGGGGGACATCCAGGCGCATATTGCCGCGTTGCAAAAAGGCGCCAAGGAGGCCGTGGCCACCATCAGCCAGGCCGGGCTCAAGGCCAGCGAAGGGCTGCTGGTGCTGCGTGACAACGAACGCCGGCAGCAGTCGGTGCAGGTGGCGGTGGAGCAGGTGCATGCGGCCATCGGCCTGGCGACCCGGGCGGCTGAACAGCAAGCCAATGGGGCGCAGGCGGTGCGTGGTCGAGTGGAAAATATCCATGCACAGGCCGAGCGCTCGGCCGAAGTGGTGATGCAGACCACGGCCAGCAGCAAGGTGCTGGACGAGCTGGCTGCGCAGTTGCGGGCCAGCCTGGGGCAGTTCAGAGCCTGATCATGCTGGTGCGCTTCTCCGGTGGGAGCGGCGCACCTCAGGCCTTGTTCAGATACATCCGCGTCGTCAGCAAATAAACCGGCAACCCCGAAACCACAATCAGCAACGCCGCATAAGGCGCAGCCGCCGCGAATTCGACGTTGGCCGTATGCGCCCAGACCTCGGTAGCCAAGGTGGTCATGCCGGTCGGGCTGAGCAACAGGGTAGCGGTCAGCTCCTTCATGGCATCCAGGAACACCAGGGCAAAGGCCGCGGCCATGGCCGGGAAGATGATCGGCAAGGTCACCCGGCAGAACGCGGCAAAGCTGCTCGCGCCCAAGGTTCGTGCGGCTTCTTCCAGGGTAGGCGAAGCCTTGTTCAGCGCGGTGCGTACTGGTGACTGCGCCAGCGGCAAGAACAGCAACGCATAGGCCAGCAGCAACAGCGCCGTGGTCTGGTACAGCGCCGGCACGTAGTGCAGGGCGAAGAACACCAGGGTCAGGGCAATCACCAGGCCGGGCAGGGCGTGCAGCAGGTACGGCAGGCGTTCGGCCCAGATCGCCAGGCGGCCTTTGTAGCGCACCACCAGGAAGCTGATCGGCAGGGCCAACAGTACGCAGAAACCGGCGCCACCCAGCGATACCGACAGCGAGGTGAGCAGCGCTTTGGAGATGGCCGCCACCGGGAATGCCGCCGATGAACCCACGCTCAGCCAATAGCCAAGCATGGCCAGCGGTATACCGCTGCCCAGCACCGCCAAGGCCACGCACAACAGCTGCGCCGGTACCGTCCAGCCACTCAGCCGCACCGGTTGTGCACGCCGCGCCACGCCCTGGCCAATGCGCACATGGCGGGCCTTGCCGCGCACCCGCAACTCCAGCCACAGCATCACCAGGCACAGCGCCAGCAGCACAGCGGACAGCATGGCCGCGTTGGCATTGCTGAACTCCAGTTCAAACTGCTGGTAGATGGCGGTGGTGAAGGTTTGCAGGCCGAGGATCGACAAGGCGCCGAATTCCACCAGCATGTGCAGGGCGATCAACAGCGCGCCGCCGAGCATCGACGGCCATAGCAGCGGCAGGGTGACTTTGGTGAACACGCCCCAGCGGCTACAACCCAGGGTGCGCGCCGACTCTTCCAGCGAAGTGTCGAGGTTGCGCAGGGTGGCGGCCACCGGCAGAAACACCAGTGGGTACTTGGACAGCGCCATAACCATGATTGCCCCGCCCAGGCCTTCGAAGTCCGAGCTCAGCGACACCCAGGTGAAGCTGCTGACGAACGACGGCACGGCAAACGGCAGGCACAGCACTACGCCCCACAATCGGCGGCCGGCCAGGTTGCTGCGTTCCAGCATCCAGGCCACGGCCAGGCCGACTACCAGGCAGGTCAGCGTCACCCCGACCATCAACATCAGGGTGTTGCGCATCAGCCCCCAGACAAAGGGCCGCCACAGCAGGTGCAGGGCTTCTCGCCAGCCGGCTTCCCAGGCTTTGATGGCGACATAGGCCAACGGCAGCAAGCTCATCGCCACCAAGAACAACACCGGCAGCACCACCCAGATGGAGGGGCGCTTGCGGCCTGGCACGAAGCGTAGCGACGCCGGCTCGGACAGGGCGGCGGTCATCAGAGCAGGCCGACTTCGCGTTCAAGCTCGATGGCTTCCTCGGCATTACCCAGGTCAGCCGGCGAGATTTGCGGCGGGCGCAACTCTTCGAATGGTTTCAGGCCGCGCTCGGAGACCATGCCCTTGTGCAGCGGGTACTCGGCGGTGGTCTGGGTGATCACGCGCTGGCCTTCTTCGCTGGCCATCCAGTTCAGCAGGGCCTGGGCTTCCTTGGGGTGCTTGCTTGCTTTGACCGCGGCTGCGCCGGAGATGGTCACCAGGTTGCCGGCATCGCCGTCGGCTAGGTAGTACAGCTTGGAATCGAGCTTGCCGCGTTCACGCTCCAGGGCGTACCAGTAATAGTTGTTCACCAGTACGGCGGCGACTTCACCTTTTTCCACGGCCTTCAGTGCGACCATGTTGTTGGTGTAGGTTTTGCCGAAGGCTTTCAGGCCGGTCAGCCATTCTTCGGTGGCTTCGCGGCCGTGCATTTTCAGGATGGCCACGGCCTGTTCCTGGAAGGCACCACTGGTGGGTACGTAACCGACGCGGCCTTCCCATTCGGGGTCGGCAAAGTCCATGACAGTGGTTGGCAGGTCTTTTTCGTCGATCTTGTTGGGGTTGTACACCACGACGCGGGTGCGCGCGGTAACGCCCATCCAGGTGCCATTGGCGCCCACATATTCCTTGGGCAGCATGTTCAGCGTGGCGTCGTCGATTTTTGCCAGCAGGCCCAACTCACCCAGGTTGTTCAGGGGAGGGGACTCTTCGGTGTAGATAATGTCGGCCGGCGAGCGCTCGCCTTCCTCGATGATCTGGCTGGCCAGCTGGTTGCTGCTGCCCTTGCGGATATTAATGTGAATACCGGTCTTGGCCTCATAGGCCTGGGCGATGGCTTCGCCGATTTCTTTGTGCTGACCGTTGTACATGGTCAAGGTTACCGGTGCGTCTGCCATGGCGGCCGGAGCGCCGATGACCAGGCTCAGCAGGGCGGCGGCCAGAGTACGCATCAGCGGTTGCGGGCGGATCGTCATGCGGGTACTTCCTCGCTTACGGCTACATATTTGGAAACAATGGTAAACGAAATCGTTTCTCAAGTGGCCGGCTGACAAGAAATTCATGGGGCAGACCAAGGTGTAACGGTTTGATGATAAGTCTCGAAGGCGGCGGGGTGCCTGTAGGCGCGCGCTTGTCAGCGAAGAGGCCGGGCAGATTTGCACCTTGCTGGGCAATCGATGGCTGAGATGAGGAGGGATGCAAAAATCGCAGGCAAGAAAAAACCCACTAGCAAGCTAGTGGGTTTTTGTATGGTGCCCAGGAGAAGACTCGAACTTCCACGACCTTGCGGTCACTGATACCTGAAACCAGCGCGTCTACCAATTCCGCCACCTGGGCAAAGCTTTGCATCATCTGCTGAATGCGACTTTCGTTCGCTTTCACACAGTAGTAACAGATCCTTGGTCATCTGTTACTTGAAAATATTTGGTGCCCAGGAGAAGACTCGAACTTCCACGACCTTGCGGTCACTGATACCTGAAACCAGCGCGTCTACCAATTCCGCCACCTGGGCACACATTCGAGATTAAGATGCTTTACAGCGTCGTTCATCTCTACTACAACTTCGGGGTTGTCCGTCGTTGTGGTGCGCACTATACGGACGCACTGGAGGGCTGTAAAGCCCCCAATCAAAAAAAAATTCAAAAAACTCAACGTGTTGATTCGCCGGCCTTATTCTCGCTTTCTCGAACCGTCGCCGGGGGCTGTCCAAGGCTGACATTTCCGGTTTCAATACGCCTATGCCAGAATTCCTATCTATATACCCCAAGGTGAACCCCTTCTGATGGCCGATTGGCAATCCCTCGATCCCGAGGCCGCTCGCGAAGCGGAAAAATACGACAACCCCATTCCCAGCCGTGAGCTGATCCTGCAGCGCCTCGCCGACCGTGGCGAACCCGCTGCGCGCGAGGAGCTGGCGAAAGAGTTTGGTCTGTATGAAGAAGACCAGATCGAAGCCCTGCGCCGCCGCTTGCGTGCCATGGAGCGCGATGGCCAGCTTATCTATACCCGGCGCGGCACTTATGCCCCGGTGGACAAGCTCGACCTGATCTGTGGCCGCATCTCCGGCCACCGCGATGGCTTTGGTTTCCTCATCCCCGATGATGGCAGCGATGACCTGTTCCTCGGCCCGTCGCAAATGCGCCTGGCTTTCGATGGCGACCGCGCCCTGGCGCGGGTGTCCGGTACCGATCGCCGTGGCCGCCGTGAAGGCGTGATCGTCGAGGTCATCTCCCGCGCCCATGAAAGCGTGGTCGGCCGTTACTTCGAAGAAGGCGGCATCGGCTACGTAACCCCTGATAACCCGAAGATCCAGCAAGAAGTGCTGGTGACCGCCGGGCGTAGTGGCGGTGCCAAGATCGGCCAGTTCGTCGAAATCAAGATCACCCACTGGCCAACCCCGCGCTTCCAGCCGCAAGGCGACGTGGTTGAGGTCATCGGCAACTACATGGCGCCGGGCATGGAAATCGACGTTGCCCTGCGCAGCTATGACATTCCTCATGTATGGCCAAACGATGTGGTCAAGGAAGCGCGCAAGTTCCGCTCCGAAGTCGAGGAAAAGGACAAAGAGAAGCGCATCGACCTGCGCCACTTGCCGTTCGTCACCATCGACGGTGAGGACGCTCGCGACTTCGACGACGCCGTTTACTGCGAACCGCTGGGCAAGCTGCGGCTGTTCTCCGGCGGCTGGCGCCTGTATGTGGCCATCGCCGATGTGTCGAGTTACGTGCGCCTGGGTTCGGCCTTGGACGTCGAAGCCCAGCAACGCGGCAACTCGGTGTACTTCCCCGAGCGCGTGGTGCCGATGCTCCCCGAAGAGCTGTCCAACGGCCTGTGCTCGCTGAACCCGCACGTCGATCGCCTGGCCATGGTCTGTGAAATGACCATGAACAAAGCCGGCCAGATGGTCGACTACCAGTTCTACGAAGGCGTCATTCACTCCCACGCCCGCCTGACCTACAACAAGGTCAGCAGCATGCTCGAGCACGCCCGCACCCGCGAAGGCAAGGCGCTGCGCGAGGAGTACAAGGGCGTCCTGCCAGACCTGAAGAACCTGTACAACCTGTACAAGGTGCTGTTGGATGCCCGTCACGCCCGTGGCGCCATCGATTTCGAGACCCAGGAAACCCGCATCATCTTTGGCGAAGAGCGCAAGATCGCGGAAATCCGCCCGACCGTGCGCAACGATGCCCACAAGCTGATCGAGGAATGCATGCTGGCGGCCAACGTCGCCACCGCCGCATTCCTGCAGAAGCACGAAGTGCCTTCGCTGTACCGCGTGCACGACGGCCCGCCGCCGGAGCGCCTGGAAAAGCTGCGCGCCTTCCTTGGCGAACTGGGGCTGAGCCTGCACAAGGGCAAAGACCCGTCGCCGAAGGATTACCAGGCTCTGCTGGCGAGCATCGCCGGGCGCCCGGACTTCCACCTGATCCAAACCGTCATGCTGCGCTCGCTGAGCCAGGCGGTGTACAGCACCGACAACAACGGCCACTTTGGCCTGAACTACGAGGCGTACACCCACTTCACCTCGCCGATCCGTCGTTACCCCGACCTGCTGGTGCACCGCGCCATCCGCAGCGTCATCCGGTCCAAGGTCGATACGCCGCACGTCAAGCGTGCCGGCGCCATGAGCATCCCCAAGGCGCGTATCTATCCTTACGACGTGAACACCCTCGACCAGCTCGGCGAGCAATGCTCGATGACCGAGCGCCGGGCCGACGAAGCCACCCGTGACGTGGTCAACTGGCTCAAGTGCGAGTTCATGAAGGACCGCGTGGGCGAGACCTTCCCGGGTGTGATCACCGCCGTGACCGGTTTCGGTTTGTTCGTTGAGCTGACCGATATCTATGTAGAAGGCTTGGTGCACGTCAGTGCACTGCCTGGCGACTACTACCACTTCGACCCCGTGCACCACCGCTTGTCCGGCGAGCGCACCGGGCGCACCTTCCGCTTGGGTGACACGATTGAAGTCAAGGTCATGCGCGTTGACCTGGACGAGCGCAAGATCGATTTCGAAGTGTCTGAAAAGACCCTCGCCGCACCGATCGGCCGCAGGCAGGGCGGTACCGCAGCCGCTGCCGGTAAGCCGGAGCAGCCGGTTACCGAGGCCAAGGCCACCCCGAAGCCGCGTGGCCGCAAGAGCGAAACCGCCGAAGCGTACTTCCCGAAAGACGCCGTGCAACGCAACGCCGAAGTACGTAAAAGCCGCGAGATGAAAAAGGCGCTGATGACCGACGCGCGCAGCAGCGCCGGCAGCAAATCGGAGAAGGGTGGCAAGCCATCCGGTAAGCCGACCAAGCACCGTAAAGGCCCGCCGAAGTCCGGCGCCCCACGCAAGAGCAAGAGCAAGTCATGAGTCAGCTGGAAAAGATCTACGGCGTGCACGCCGTGCAGGCGTTGCTGCAGCACCATCCAAAGCGGGTCAAGCAGATCTGGCTGTCGGAAGGGCGCAGCGAGCCGCGTATCCAGGCGTTGCTGGCGCTGGCTGCGGAAAACCGCGTGGCGGTTGGCCAGGCCGAGCGCCGTGAGATGGATGCTTGGGTCGAGGGCGTGCACCAGGGCGTAGTTGCCGAGGTGAGCCCGAGCCAGGTGTGGGGCGAGCTGATGCTCGAAGAGTTGCTCGAGCGCACCGAAACGCCACCGCTGATCCTGGTACTGGATGGTGTGACCGACCCGCACAACCTTGGCGCTTGCTTGCGCACTGCCGATGCGGCAGGTGCAACGGCAGTGGTGGTGCCCAAGGACAAGTCGGCAACCCTGACGCCGGTGGTGCGCAAGGTGGCCTGCGGTGCGGCAGAGGTGATCCCGCTGGTGGCCGTGACCAACCTGGCGCGTACCTTGGAGAAGTTGCAGCAGCGCGGCCTGTGGGTTGTGGGTACTGCCGGTGAGGCCGAGCAAGAAATTTACCAGCAGGACCTGACCGGGCCACTGGTGATGATCATGGGCGCGGAAGGCAAGGGCATGCGCCGGCTGACCCGCGACCACTGCGACTTCCTGGTGAAGCTGCCGATGAGCGGTAGCGTCAGCAGCCTGAACGTATCGGTGGCGACCGGGGTTTGCTTGTTCGAGGCTGTGCGTCAGCGGCAGGCCAAGCGCTAACCTTCACCCTGTACAGGCCTGCTCGCGGGCGCGCCCACTCCCACAGGTATTCTGCAGTGCTGTGGGGGCGGGCGTGCCCGCGAATGGGGCTGACACATTCTGATAGTTTTCAGGCTGTTCAAATATTCACCAATTACCTTGCTTGTGCGGCCCGCCTTCTCTACAATTGCGCCCCTTGCCGAGCTGGCAGGTGCACATGTGCCTCCCCTCCGTGCAAGACATACAGTGTCATTCACTCCTTGTCTGACCAGATTCGCTGGCAGACTACTAACCCGTAAGGAGCATTCATGCGTCATTACGAAATCATCTTCCTGGTTCACCCGGACCAGAGCGAGCAAGTCGGCGGCATGGTTGAGCGTTACACCAAGCTGATCGAAGAAGATGGTGGCAAAATCCACCGCCTGGAAGACTGGGGCCGTCGTCAACTGGCCTACGCAATCAACAATGTTCACAAGGCTCACTATGTGATGCTGAACGTTGAGTGCACCGGCAAGGCCCTGGCCGAGCTGGAAGACAACTTCCGCTACAACGATGCCGTTATCCGTAACCTGGTCATCCGTCGCGACGAAGCCGTTACCGGCCAGTCCGAGATGCTGAAGGCTGAAGAGAACCGCAGCGAGCGCCGTGAGCGTCGCGAGCGTCCTGAGCATGCTGACTCCGCCGAAGGCGACGACAGCAATGACAGCGACTCCAGCGATAACGCTGACGAGTAATCCACGGACCTTTAGAGGAGCCTATTAAATGGCACGTTTCTTCCGTCGTCGTAAATTCTGCCGCTTCACTGCTGAAGACGTGAAAGAGATCGACTTCAAAGATCTCAACACCCTGAAAGCTTACGTATCCGAAACCGGCAAGATCGTTCCAAGCCGTATCACCGGTACCAAAGCTCGTTATCAGCGTCAGCTGGCTACCGCTATCAAGCGCGCCCGCTTCCTGGCCCTGCTGCCCTACACCGACAGCCACGGCCGCTGAGACCGGGTCGTCGACAAGCAGTAAGGGATTAGCATGCGAGCGTTAGCAAGTTTGATCATGCGCGGTCGTGTGCAGGCCACCCTGGTGGTGGTCATCAGCGCGGTACTGCCGCTGCTGTTCTGGTTGAGTGCCGCTGCCGGCAGCCTTGTGCTGCTGCGGCGTGGTTTCAAGGATGCTACAACGGTCATCGCTGGCGGCCTACTGGCCGGGCTGGCCGTGTGGGTCATGGGCGATCCCATCACCTTTATGGTGATTGCGGGTGCCCTGGCTCTGGCCGCCATGTTGCGTGCCGAGCATCCTTGGAGCCGGGTGTTGGTGGTCAGTGCCGTGTTCGCCGTGGCTTTCAGCCTCGTGCTCGATCTGGCGCTGGCGCCGACCTTCGATATGCTGGCCAAGGCGTTTGCCGAAGCCATGCCGAAAATCGAAGGGCAGCCTGTACTTTCCAGTGAGCTGATCCGCCCTGTGCTGGTCGCTTCCACAGCAGTGACGGTGCAACTGTTCAGTGTGCTGGCGTTGATGCTAGCGCGCTATTGGCAGGCAGCGTTGTACAACCCTGGAGGCTTCGGTCGCGAGTTTCGCGCCCTGAAGCTGCCGAAACAGACCATGGCGGTCTTGGTGACAGTGATGGTGTTGGCCCCATTTATCGGGCCGCAGTTCATCATCCTGGCATCAGCTTGCAGCCTGGTATTGGTGCTGGCCGGCATCGCTTTGATGCACGGGCTGGTAGCACAGGGCCGGCTGGCCGGTTTCTGGCTAGTGGGGATGTACGTGACGTTGCCGCTGATCATGCAGCTGATTTATCCGTTGCTGGTGGTTTTGGCCATTGTCGACAGCCTGATTGATTTTCGCGGTCGCAAGTCCCCCAAGGGGAATGACTCCGCGAACGGTGAAGGTTAAAAGTTAAGAGGTTTTACCAAATGGAACTGATCCTGCTGGAAAAAGTCGCTAACCTGGGCAACCTGGGCGACAAAGTAAAAGTTAAGGCTGGTTACGGCCGTAACTTCCTGCTGCCATTCGGCAAGGCCACCGTTGCCAACGCCGCCAACCTGGCTGCGTTCGAAGAGCGTCGCGCCGAGCTGGAAAAAGCAGCTGCTGACAAGAAGTCGTCGGCTGAAAGCCGCGCTGCCCAACTGGCCGAGCTGGAAGTGACCATCACTGCCACCGCTGGCGACGAAGGCAAGCTGTTCGGTTCGATCGGCACCCACGACATCGCTGACGCCCTGACCGCCTCCGGCGTTGAAGTGGCCAAGGCTGAAGTTCGTCTGCCGAACGGCACCATCCGTCAGGTTGGCGAATACGACGTCGCTGTGCACCTGCACAGCGACGTTGAAGCCACCGTACGTGTGGTCGTCGTAGCTGCCTAAGCTGCGCTGACTGGCTGGCTCCTTGCGAGTCAGGCGGTTAACATCGGGCACGGTCCTGTTTTCTACAGGCCGTGCCCTTTGTCTTTTTCGTCCTCCAGAATTCTTTCGTGGCCATGAACGAGATCACCACCTCCGAACAGCTAGACCTGCAAACCGCCGCCCTCAAGGTGCCGCCGCATTCCATCGAGGCCGAACAGGCCGTGCTCGGTGGCCTGATGCTGGACAACAATGCCTGGGAACGCGTGCTGGACCAGGTGTCGGATGGCGACTTCTATCGGCATGACCACCGCCTGATCTTCCGTGCCGTGCACAAGTTGGCCGACGCCAACCAGCCATTCGACGTGGTGACCCTGCACGAGCAACTGGACAAGGAAGGCCTGTCCTCGCAAATTGGCGGCCTGGCGTACTTGGCCGAGCTGGCCAAGAACACCCCGTCGGTCGCCAACATCAAGGCCTACGCCGCGATCATTCGCGAGCGGGCGACGTTGCGCCAGCTGATCAGCATCAGTACCGACATTGCTGACAACGCCTTTAACCCGCAAGGGCGCAACGCTGCAGAAATTCTCGACGATGCTGAGCGGCAGATCTTCCAGATCGCCGAGGCGCGGCCGAAAACCGGTGGCCCGGTAGGCGTCAACGAACTGTTGACCATGGCTATCGACCGCATCGACACCCTGTTCAACTCCGACAGCGATATCACCGGTATTTCCACCGGTTACACCGACCTGGATGAGAAGACCAGCGGCTTGCAGGCCGCTGACTTGATCATCGTCGCCGGCCGTCCGTCGATGGGTAAAACCACCTTCGCCATGAACCTGGTAGAGAACGCCGTATTGCGCAGCGAAAAGGCGGTGCTGGTGTTCTCCCTCGAGATGCCAGGCGAATCGCTGATCATGCGTATGCTGTCGTCGCTGGGCCGTATTGACCAGACCAAGGTGCGTTCCGGCCAGCTGGACGATGACGACTGGCCGCGGCTGACCTCGGCGGTAAACCTGCTTAACGATCGCAAGCTGTTCATTGACGATACCGCCGGCATCAGCCCGTCGGAAATGCGTGCGCGCACCCGGCGCTTGGCGCGTGAGCACGGTGAAATCGGCATGATCATGGTCGACTACCTGCAGTTGATGCAAATCCCGGGGTCGTCCGGTGATAACCGTACCAACGAAATTTCCGAGATTTCCCGCTCGCTCAAGGCCTTGGCCAAGGAATTCAACTGCCCGGTTATCGCCCTGTCGCAGCTGAACCGCTCGCTGGAACAACGCCCTAACAAACGCCCGGTGAACTCCGACTTGCGTGAGTCCGGTGCAATCGAGCAGGACGCCGACGTGATCATGTTCGTTTACCGGGATGAGGTGTACCACCCCGAAACCGAGCACAAGGGCGTGGCGGAAATCATCATCGGTAAGCAGCGTAACGGCCCCATCGGCTTCGTGCGCCTGGCGTTCATCGGTAAGTACACCCGCTTCGAGAACCTTGCGCCGGGTATGTACAACTTCGATGATGATGAATAAGCCATTGAGCTAGCAAGGCCCCCTGTAGGAGCGGCCTGTGCTTGCCTATTTCTCCAAGCAATAATCAGCTTTTTCCCGTTGCGCGTAGGTCATTTCTGAAATAGCTTTCAACCGCCTTTGCGCCATTGCGGTGGTTTTAAACGGGCGGCCTAGTCTGGCTCTGTCGTTGCCTAAGCAGCGACCGGGCCTGCAAGCCCGCAGACGATTACTACCGCTATCCGGATTGCTGCCAGTCGGCAATTCGGTCAATGGTGGCTGCGTACGGGAGATCTTCGGATCTGCCGGTTTTATCGTCTGCCCGGTCTTGCAGACCCGTACGTAGCCGCCACCCATCAAATGCAAGTGATGTTGTGGCGGTCTTTTTGGAATCAGACGAGATTACGCCATGATCAAGATTGTCCCCGATCCACCCCACGATCCCCCTTTTCTTGAAGACAACCCGGTGCAGGGGCAGATACCTGCTGTAAGGCGTCAGTGATATTTCGCCTGAGCTGGCCCTTTCGCGGGTAAACCCGCTCCCACAGGATCTCCACAAGTTTCAAGACTTGCACCGTACCTGTGGGAGCGGGTTTACCCGCGAAGAGGCCAGGCCAGGCAATAGAGAAATCTGAGGGGATTGAACAATGACAATAGAAGACACCCAATTCACCGTCGGTAAGAAGCCGATGATGATCTGGGCTGCCCATTACTTGAGTGCGATGGCCAAGGCGCTGATGGATGATGCTGAGTTGGGGATGAGGCAGTGAGGGGTTGGCTTTAGATTGCATGGAGGCTGCCAGGTGTTCGCCGCAGCAGTTTCAGCGCCTGTGAGATCGAGCGCCGCCCGCGCGGCGCTTCGCGGGGCAAGCCCGCTCCCACTGTCTGTTTTGGGCCAGTTACTTCTGTGGGGGCATCGCTGTCCGCGTTGTTTATTCCCTTCGATATCGAAGGTGTCGCCTGTGCCTTTCTGCAATATCTAGCCATGCACCAAGGGTGCGAGTGCGGAGGAGGCAGGAGTAACTGGCCCGAAACAGAATGTGGGAGCGGGCTTGTCCCGTGAAGCGCCGCGCGGGCGGCGCTCGATCTCACAGGCGCTGCATATGCTATGTCGAACACCTGCCAACCCCACCACAACCCCCAAGCCACCCACCAATCCCCACGAAGACAGTCGGATTTGGTCAAAATTTGTGCTATATTCCGCGCCCGCGATTTCCCTGCACATCAAAACCGGTCACTGACATGCAAGCAGCCAAACCACTCTACGACTATCCCAAGTACTGGGCCGAATGCTTCGGGCCAGCACCTTTCCTGCCAATGAGCAGGGAGGAGATGGATCTGCTCGGCTGGGATTCCTGCGACATCATCATCGTGACCGGTGATGCCTACGTCGACCACCCGTCGTTCGGCATGGCCATCATCGGCCGCCTGCTGGAGGCCCAAGGCTTCCGCGTGGGCATCATCGCCCAGCCGAACTGGCAGTCGAAAGACGACTTCATGAAGCTCGGCGAGCCGAACCTGTTCTTCGGCGTAGCCGCCGGCAACATGGACTCGATGATCAACCGCTACACCGCGGACAAGAAGATTCGCTCCGACGATGCCTACACCCCCGGTGGTTTGGCTGGCAGCCGGCCGGACCGCGCCAGCCTGGTGTACAGCCAGCGCTGCAAGGAGGCCTACAAGCACGTGCCGATCGTGCTGGGTGGCATCGAGGCCTCGCTGCGCCGTATCGCCCACTACGACTACTGGCAGGACAAGGTGCGCCACTCGATCCTGATCGACGCCAGCGCCGACATCCTACTATTCGGCAACGCCGAACGTGCCGTGGTCGAAGTGGCCCAGCGCCTGTCCAGCGGGGAGAAGATCGAGACCATCACCGACGTGCGCGGCACTGCCTTCGTACGCCGTGATACGCCGCAGGGCTGGTACGAAATCGACTCTACCCGCATCGACCGCCCGGGCCGTGTCGACAAGATCATCAACCCGTACGTGAACACCCAGGACACCCAGGCTTGCGCTATCGAGCAGGCCAAGGGCGACCAGGAAGACCCGAACGAAGCCAAGGTGGTGCAGATTCTCGACAGCCCGAGCGTGACGCGGGAAAAGTCGGTAATTCGCCTGCCGTCGTTCGAAAAGGTGCGTAACGACCCCGTGCTCTATGCGCACGCCAACCGCGTGCTGCACCTGGAGACCAACCCGGGCAACGCCCGCGCCCTGGTGCAAAAGCATGGTGAAGTGGATGTGTGGTTCAACCCGCCACCCATCCCGATGAGCACCGAAGAAATGGACTACGTGTTCGGTATGCCGTACGCCCGTGTGCCGCACCCGGCCTATGGCAAGGAGCGCATCCCGGCTTACGAGATGATCCGCTTCTCGGTGAACATCATGCGTGGCTGCTTCGGTGGCTGCACCTTCTGCTCGATCACCGAGCACGAAGGCCGCATCATCCAGAACCGCTCGCACGAGTCGATCCTGCACGAAATCGAAGAGATGCGTGACAAGGTGCCAGGCTTCACCGGCGTGGTGTCCGACCTTGGCGGCCCAACCGCCAACATGTACCGCATCGCTTGCAAGAGCCCCGAGATCGAAAAGCACTGCCGCAAGCCGTCGTGCGTGTTCCCAGGCATCTGTGAAAACCTCAACACCGACCACAGCTCGCTCATCGAGCTGTACCGCAAGGCCCGTGCCTTGCCCGGTGTGAAGAAGATCCTGATCGCCTCGGGCCTGCGCTACGACCTGGCGGTGGAATCGCCGGAGTACGTCAAGGAGCTGGTCACCCACCACGTTGGTGGTTACCTGAAGATTGCCCCGGAGCACACCGAGCGTGGCCCGCTGGACAAGATGATGAAGCCGGGCATCGGCACCTATGACCGCTTCAAGCGCATGTTCGAGAAGTTCTCGAAAGAGGCGGGCAAGGAGCAGTACCTGATCCCGTACTTCATCGCTGCGCACCCGGGCACCACCGACGAAGACATGATGAACCTGGCCCTGTGGCTGAAGGGCAATGGCTTCCGCGCCGACCAGGTGCAGGCGTTCTACCCGTCGCCGATGGCCTCGGCCACGGCCATGTACCACTCGGGTAAGAACCCGCTGCGCAAGGTGACCTACAAGAGCGAAGGGGTGGAGATCGTCAAGAGCGACGAGCAACGGCGCCTGCACAAAGCGTTCTTGCGCTACCACGACCCGAAGGGCTGGCCGATGCTGCGTGAAGCGTTGGAGCGCATGGGCCGCGCCGACCTGATCGGGCCGGGCAAGCACCAGTTGATCCCGCTGCACCAGCCGCAGACCGATACCTACCAGAGTGCGCGCCGCAAGAACTCCACCCCGGCGGGCAGCCACAAGGTGGGCAAGGAGCAGAAGATCCTGACCCAGCACACCGGCCTGCCACCGCGTGGCAGCGATGGCAGCAACCCGTGGGACAAGCGTGAAAAGGCCAAGGCTGAGGCATTTGCGCGTAACCAGCAGGCGGCTAAGGAGCGTAAAGAGGCGGCCAAGGGTGGCAAAGGCAATAAAAAGCCACGTCAGCCTGTCATCCCGCGCTGATCGCGCCATGTAGGAGCGGGTTTACCCGCTCCCACAAGCCCATCAATCCAGATCGGGCAGGTTTGCTGTCGATCGATCCCTCCGCAGCTCATCCGCTAGCTGCCCCAACAGCACATCGCCCGATGCTGCTGCCGCACGAAACCGTGTTCAGCGATACAACCTAAATACCCGCCGGTTTCATTCCGGGCGAGAGTACTCGCAACTGGCGCCCGTGGCGCCCTGCGCATAGGCGGCGAGCAGGCTATTGATGAAGCTAGAGATGGGCATTTGGTATTGCTCCTAAATGAGAGGTTGTCCCATCGTCCATTAAAAGGGCATGATGTGCCCTTAGATTGGTTGTATACAATCGATTGAACAATTCTACTGACTGGCCGCTTGACACCCCCTTGACCCATATCAGCAAGGGGCTGAACGGTTTCAGGCAGTCTCGCAATTGATAAAACCCTGCCAAGGAGATTCATGATGTTTGCGAAAGCTGTAGCGGTATCCCTGCTGACCCTCGCCAGCGCTTCTGTCTTCGCAGCCGAGTGCTCGGTGACTGTCGACTCCACCGACCAGATGTCCTACAACACCAAGGAAATCACCGTCGACAAGAGCTGCAAGGAATTCACCGTCAAACTGACCCACTCCGGCAACCTGCCGAAGAACGTGATGGGCCACAACCTGGTGATCAGCAAGACTGCGGACATGCAGGGCATTGCCACCGAAGGCATGAGCCAAGGTCTGGAAAAGGACTACATCAAGGCTGACAACGCCGCGATCATCGCTCACACCAAGATGATCGGTGCGCCTGAAAAGGAAACTGAAGTGAAGTTCGACGCTACCAAGCTGGAAGCGGGTGGCGACTACAGCTTCTTCTGCACCTTCCCGGGCCACATCTCGATGATGAAGGGCAAGGTCGTCGTCAAGTAATCAAAGGCTGACGGTGAACCCTGTAGGAGCGGGTTCACCCGCGAATGCGTCGGTGGATTTACCATCGCATTCGCGGGTGAACCCGCTCCCACAGGTCCTTCTATAGCCCTATCAAGGGGCGAACGGCAGTTCGCGCTTGTGCTGGGTCTTGCGGTAGGTAGCGACGATGATGTCGAACGCTGCCTGATCAACCGGCTGCCCATGCAGGAATGCATCGATCTGCTGGTAGGTCACGCCATGCGACGCTTCGTCCGGCTTGCCCGGCTCCAGGTCTTCCAGGTCGGCCGTTGGCACCTTCTCCACCAGTGATTCCGGCGCACCAAAGCTGCGCGCAATCGCCCGTACCTGGTTCTTCACCAGCCCGCTCAGCGGCGCCAGGTCGCAGGCACCATCGCCGAACTTGGTAAAGAAGCCCATCACCGCCTCGGCGGCGTGGTCGGTGCCGATCACCAACCCCGCGCGGGCGCCAGCGATGGTGTACTGGGCGACCATGCGCGTACGTGCCTTGACGTTGCCGACCACGAAGTCCACCAGCGTTGGCGAGCCGTTCTTCAACTCCACCACTTCAGCCGCCAATGCCCGCACTGCCGGGGCTATATCCACGGTGTGCACTTCATCGGCCTTGATCACCTCCAGGCACGCCTGGGCGTCATGCTCGTCATGCTGTACCTGGTACGGTAGGCGCACGGCGATGAAGGTGTAGGCTTGGTCGCCGGTTTCGGCGCGCAGTTCGTTGACGG
Organism: Pseudomonas sp. Leaf58; assembly: GCF_003627215.1. NCBI lineage: Bacteria > Pseudomonadati > Pseudomonadota > Gammaproteobacteria > Pseudomonadales > Pseudomonadaceae > Pseudomonas > Pseudomonas sp. Leaf58. Next base: position 4,812,715 of record NZ_CP032677.1, on the reverse strand, counting down.
CGCGTTGGGCGAGCAGGGCGGCGGTCAGCGAGTCGACGCCGCCACTGATGCCCAGCACCAGGGTCTTGAGCCGGGCGTTGGCCAGGCAATCCTTGATGAACGCCACGCGCCGGGCGACTTCGGCGTCGAGCGCGGCGGCGTCGGCGAACGGCGGCTGTACCTTCAGCGCCTGGGCAATCTCTTGCTGAACCGCTTGCATGGGTTACTCCTTGCTGGGGACTTTGAATACATGGCGCATGTAGGCGACGAAGTTTTCGTCGCGGCATTGGGTTTTGGCGGCTTCGTCCGAGATCTTCGCCACCGGCGCTCCGTTGCAGTCGGTCATTTTAAGCACGATGTTCATTGGCGCCACACCTGGGATGTCGCAGGTCAAGTTGGTGCCGATGCCAAAGCTGACGTTGATGCGACCGCGCAGGGCACGGAAGATTTCCAGCGAGCGGGTCAAGTTGAGACCGTCGGAAAACACCAGGGTCTTGGTCATCGGGTCGATACCCAGCTTCTGATAGTGGGCAATGGCCTTTTCCGCCCAGGCCACCGGCTCGCCCGAGTCGTGGCGCAGGCCGTCGAACAGCTTGGCGAAGTACAGGTCGAAATCGCTGAGAAAGGCATCCATGGTGATGCAGTCGGTCAATGCGATGCCGAGCAGGCCGCGGTATTCGCGCACCCAGCAGTCCAGCGCGGCGATCTGGCTGTCGATCAGCCGCGGGCCGAGTTGCTGGTGGGCCATGAACCATTCATGGGCCATGGTGCCGAGCGGCTTGATATCCAGTTTCCATGCCAGGTCAACGTTGCTGGTGCCGACGAAGCGGCCAGGGAAGTCGTTGTGCAGTACACGCACTACCTCTTCCTGCACGCGGCTGGAAAAGCGCCGGCGGGTACCGAAGTCGGCCACCTGCAGTTCGGCCAGTTCGTCGTCGCTGGCATGTGCGCGCAGCCAGTCGAACTTGCGGTACAGCTGGTCGCGCGCCTCGGCCAAGCGCATGTGCGGGTGCAAATGGCGGTTGCGCACTTCGCTGATGATGGCCAGCAGCGGTATTTCGAACAGGATGACGTGCAGCCATGGGCCCTTCAGGCGCAGACACAGCTGGTCGTTTTCTATCCCTAGGTGCACATAGCGCAGGTTGAAGCGGAACAGGCGCAAAAAGCGCAGGAAGTCGGGCTTGAGGAAGCTGATGCGTTCGAGGAAGGCTAACTGGGCGTCATCCAGGGTCAGCTCGCTGAGGCGTTCGAGCTGGTTGCGGATGTCACCGAGGTAAGGGCGTAGGTCCTCGCCGTTGCGGCAGCGGAATTCCCATTCGACGTCAGCGTCCGGGTAGTTGTGTAGCACGCCCTGCATCATGGTGAGTTTGTAGAAATCGGTGTCGAGCAGGTTGTGCACGATGCGCTCGGCGAATGCGCTCTCGCTCATCAAGGGGGCTCCGGAGGCGGCGAATGGCGGACATTGTGCCAGCCTTTTGCGGCTTGTTGGGCCTGTTCGGGCGCTATTCGCGGGCAAGCCCGCTCCTACACAGGGGATCCTGGCTGTTGTTGGGGCGGGCTTGCCCGGGAATAGGCCGGAACAGCCAAAACAGCGTGTTTTTCCGTGCGCCAGCTAGCCTTGAAACGGTGCCGCCTGTAGCAGTCGCGCACCAGCGGTGTGCACTTCGGTGACGTCCGCTGTTACAGGGCGGTTGCACGTAAACACTTACCACGGTTGCAATGATGGCACTCGACGGTTGCTCCTTGTCTGTACGTGTGGTGGCGCCTGCCGCTTGGCAGACGGTTGCACGCTCAATAAAGAAAAGGCCGTCGGTCGCCTGCAGGCGACCTGAACAGTGTGTTTACCCGAAAGACAAAACCGATGGCACGGCCCTTGCTCTGAGCACAGGGTTGAGAAGTTGTAGTGCCAACCAAAAAAAACTCTAGGAGCACCACCTCATGTCGCAGACGTTTTACAAGAAAGGTTTCCTGGCTCTCGCCGTAGCTACGGCACTGGGTGTTTCTTCGTATGTTCAGGCCGACGTCAAGATCGGTGTAGCGGGCCCCATGACCGGGGCTAACGCAGCGTTTGGCGAGCAGTACATGAAAGGTGCGCAGGCAGCGGCCGACAAGATCAACGCCGCCGGTGGCGTAAATGGCGAAAAAATCGTTTTGGTCAAAGGCGATGACGCCTGTGAACCGAAGCAGGCTGTGGCCGTGGCCAACCGCCTGGTCGACCAGGACAAGGTGATTGGGGTGGTCGGTCACTTCTGTTCTTCCAACACTATTCCGGCCTCCGAGGTGTATGACGAGGCGGGCGTCATTGCCATTACCCCGGGCTCTACCAACCCACAGGTTACCGAGCGCGGCCTGGGTGCCATGTTCCGCATGTGCGGCCGTGACGACCAGCAGGGCATCGTTGCCGGTGACTACATCGTCGACGTGCTCAAGGGCAAGAAAGTCGCGGTGCTGCACGACAAGGACACCTATGGCCAAGGCCTGGCCGACGCGACCAAAGCTCAGCTGGAGAAGCGTGGCGTGAAGCCGGTGCTGTACGAAGGCCTGACCCGTGGTGAGAAAGACTTCAGCGCCGTGGTTACCAAAATCCGCTCCACCGGTGCCGACGTGGTCTACTTCGGTGGCCTGCACCCAGAAGCCGGCCCGCTGGTACGCCAGCTGCGCGAGCAGGGCCTGAAAGACGTCAAGTTCATGTCCGATGACGGCATTGTTACCGACGAACTGGTGGCCACTGCCGGCGGCGCGCAGTACGTCGATGGTGTGTACATGACCTTCGGCGCCGACCCGCGCCTGCTGCCAGACAGCAAGGCCGTGGTGGAAGAGTTCCGCAAGAATGGCACCGAGCCAGAGGGCTACACCCTGTACGCCTATGCGTCCCTGGAAGCCTTGGCTGCCGGTTTCAACGGTGCTAAATCGAACAAGGGTGAAGACGCCGCCAAATGGCTCAAGGCCAACCCGGTCAAGACTGTCATGGGCGAGAAAAAGTGGGACCAGAAGGGCGACCTGACCGTGTCCGACTACGTGGTCTACCAGTGGGACAAGGACGGCAAGTACCACCAGCTGGATAAACAAAAATAATAACGGCCCACGGCCCGGGCACACGCCCGGGCCGCAGCCCCGCAGTACCTGTCTTTATCCGTAGATCTGCACAGTTCTGCGCTGCGAGGGTCGCCTTATCCCAGGCCCGCCGTAGTCGGCGCTCGTGCAATCTCAATAGGTGAGATTGCGTTATGGATGGTATTTTCCTGCAGCAACTGGTCAATGGCCTGACCCTCGGGTCGGTCTATGGCTTGATTGCCATCGGCTACACAATGGTCTATGGCATCATCGGCATGATCAACTTCGCGCACGGCGAGGTGTACATGATTTCCGCGTACCTCGCGGCAATCAGCCTGGCATTGCTGGCTTATTTCGGTATCGAGTCGTTCCCCCTGCTGATGTTGGGCACCCTGTTGTTCACCATCGTCGTCACTGGTGTGTATGGCTTCACCATCGAGCGCATCGCCTACAAACCCCTGCGTAACTCCACCCGCCTGGCACCGCTGATCAGTGCCATCGGTATTTCGTTGATCCTGCAGAACTACGCGCAAATCAGCCAGGGCGCCCGCCAGCAAGGCGTGCCGACCCTGCTTGAAGGTGCCATGCGTGTCGAAGTGGGGACTGGCTTCGTGCAACTGACCTACACCAAGATCTTCATCCTGGTGGCCGCCTTCGTCGGCATGGGCTTGCTCACCTACGTAATCAAGTACACCAAGCTCGGCCGCATGTGCCGTGCCACCCAGCAAGACCGCAAGATGGCCTCGATCCTGGGCATCAACACCGACCGGGTGATCTCCTACGTGTTCGTCATCGGTGCGGTGATGGCCGCCTTGGCTGGCGTGCTGATCACCATGAACTACGGCACGTTCGATTTCTATGCCGGTTTCATCATCGGCATCAAGGCGTTTACCGCTGCGGTGCTCGGCGGCATTGGTTCGCTGCCTGGCGCCATGCTCGGTGGGATTATCCTGGGTATTTCCGAGTCGCTGTTCTCTGGCCTGATCAACTCCGACTACAAGGATGTGTTCAGTTTCTCGCTGCTGGTAATGATCCTTATCTTCCGCCCACAAGGCCTGCTGGGTCGCCCGCTCGTGGCTAAGGTGTGAACATGTCCGTTGCCAATACTGCCGCTGCTCCAAAAACCAAGGGTTTCGACCTTAAACGCAGCCTGCTGGAGACCATCGTCGCCGGCCTGCTGGCCCTCATCGTATTCGGCCCGGTCGTCGGCGTGGTACTCGACGGCTACACCTTCAATGCCGAGCCGCGGCGCGTAGCCTGGCTGGTCGGCGGGGTGATGCTTGGGCGCTTCCTGCTCAGCCTGTACCTGCAAACCGCCGCGGGGCGCCGCATGCTCGAAGGCTTCGACAGTGGTGGCTCGGGGGTGCATGTGCGCGCGCCGAACTACGTGTCGCGGCTGCGCTACATCATCCCGGCGTTGGTCGTGATTGCCATCGTCTTCCCGATCTTCGCCAACAAGTACCTGCTGACGGTGGTCATCCTTGGTCTGATCTACGTCTTGCTCGGCCTTGGGCTGAACATCGTGGTTGGCCTGGCCGGCCTGCTCGACCTGGGCTACGTGGCGTTCTATGCCATTGGCGCCTACGGCCTGGCGCTGGGTTACCAGTACCTCGGCCTGGGCTTCTGGAGCGTGCTGCCGCTGGCGGCCATCGCTGCGGCGCTGGCGGGGTGCATCCTTGGCTTCCCGGTGCTACGGATGCACGGTGACTACCTGGCCATCGTGACCCTGGGCTTTGGCGAAATCATCCGCTTGGTGCTGAACAACTGGCTGTCGTTCACCGGTGGCCCCAACGGCATGCCGGCACCGTCGCCAACCTTCTTCGGCCTGGAGTTCGGCCGTCGGGCCAAAGATGGTGGGGTGCCGATCCACGAGTTCTTCGGCTTCGATTACAACGCCAACCTCAAGTTCGTGTTCATCTACGCAGTGCTGTTCATGGTCGTGCTGGCTGTGCTGTACATCAAGCACCGGCTGACCCGCATGCCGGTCGGTCGGGCCTGGGAAGCGCTGCGTGAAGACGAAATTGCCTGCCGTTCGATGGGCCTGAACCACGTGCTGGTCAAGCTCTCGGCGTTTACCCTGGGTGCGTCCACTGCCGGCCTGGCCGGGGTGTTCTTCGCCACCTACCAAGGCTTCGTCAACCCGTCGTCGTTCACCTTCTTCGAGTCGGCGCTGATCCTGGCCATCGTGGTACTGGGTGGCATGGGCTCGACCGTGGGCGTGGTCATCGCGGCATTCGTGCTAACCGTGGCCCCCGAGTTGCTGCGCAGCTTCTCTGAATACCGGGTGCTGTTGTTCGGCGTGCTAATGGTGCTGATGATGATCTGGCGACCGCGTGGGTTGATCCGCATCAGCCGTACCGGTGTGACCCCGCGTAAAGGAGTGGCGCCATGAGCGACGATATCATTCTCTCGGTCGACAACCTGATGATGCAGTTCGGCGGCATCAAGGCGCTCAGCGACGTTAGCCTGAAGGTCCGGCGCAACCAGATATTCGCCCTGATCGGCCCCAACGGCGCTGGCAAGACCACCGTGTTCAACTGCCTGACCGGCTTCTACAAGGCCAGTGGCGGGCGCATCGAGCTGAACGTGCGGGGCAGCCACACCAATGTCATCCAGTTGCTCGGCGAGCGCTTCCAGGCGGCGGACTTCGTGTCGCCGGCGCGCTTTGCCAACCGCATGTATTACAAGATGTTCGGCGGTACCCACCTGGTCAACCGCGCAGGTCTGGCGCGCACCTTCCAGAACATTCGCCTGTTCAAGGAAATGTCGGTGGTGGAGAACCTGCTGGTGGCCCAGCACATGTGGGTCAACCGCAACCTGCTGGCCGGGGTACTCAACACCAAGGCCTACCGCAAGGCCGAAAGCGATGCGCTGGACCATGCGTTCTACTGGCTGGAAGTGGTCGATCTGGTCGACTGCGCCAACCGCCTGGCCGGTGAGTTGTCGTACGGCCAGCAGCGCCGTCTGGAAATCGCCCGGGCCATGTGTACACGACCGAAGATCATCTGCCTGGACGAACCGGCAGCTGGCCTCAACCCACAGGAAACCGAGGCCCTCAGCCGCATGATCCGCGTGCTGCGTGACGAGCACGACATCACCGTGGTGCTGATCGAGCATGACATGGGCATGGTCATGAGCATTTCCGACCATATCGTGGTGCTCGACCACGGCAACGTGATTGCCGAAGGCGCGCCGCAGGAAATCCGCCACAACCCGACGGTGATCGCCGCCTACCTGGGTGCAGACGAAGAGGAACTGGTATGAGTGCACCCATTCTCGAGCTGAAGGAACTGGACGTGTTCTACGGGCCGATCCAGGCGCTGAAAAAGGTCTCGATGCACATCAACGAAGGCGAGACGGTTAGCCTGATCGGCGCCAACGGTGCCGGCAAGTCGACGTTGCTGATGTCGATTTTTGGCCAGCCACGGGCCGCGTCGGGGAATATCGTGTACCGCGGCACCGACATCACCCGCAAGTCGTCGCACTACATTGCGTCCAACGGCATCGCCCAGTCGCCAGAAGGGCGCCGGGTGTTCCCCGACATGACCGTCGAGGAAAACCTGATGATGGGCACCATCCCCATTGGCGACAAGCATGCTGACGAAGACATGCAGCGTATGTACGAGCTGTTCCCGCGCTTGAAAGAGCGGCGTAACCAGCGGGCCATGACCATGTCTGGCGGCGAGCAACAGATGCTGGCCATTGCCCGGGCGCTGATGAGCCGGCCGAAGTTGCTGCTGCTGGACGAGCCATCGCTTGGGCTGGCGCCGATCGTGGTCAAGCAGATCTTCTCGACCTTGCGCGAGCTGGCCAAGACCGGCATGACCATCTTCCTGGTGGAGCAGAACGCCAACCATGCGCTGAAACTGTCGGACCGGGCTTACGTGATGGTCAACGGGCAGATTCGCATGACCGGTACGGGGCAGGAGCTGTTGGTCAACGAAGAGGTGCGCAACGCTTATCTGGGCGGGCACTGAGTTGTATTCGGGGCTGCAAAGCAGCCCCATTCTCCATGTGGACAACTTGTCGTCGGTCTGTCTCCACACACGCCCGCATACCTTCCCAAGCCTTTGTTTCCACAGGCAGGATCTTGTCCACGGATAATGTGGAACCGCCTGTGGAAAACATGGTGGCATCTCGCTCAAGCCCTTTGATAGCAAGCCCTGTAGAGATGTGATCATTTTTTGATCATTGGCGCGTTGTGGATGATTTTCCCTGGCTTATCAAGGCCCTGCATATACCCCAAGAATACCGAAAAACCTGTGGATAACTCTGTGCAAAAACTTTGGACAGACCGCTACAGGCGGCATGCTTGAAAGCCTTGCGCCATCACCCAAAAGATATCCACCGGCCTCACTTCGCTGAAAGGGTTCCGCCGCGTGTACAAGTTGCCCCCAATCCGTGGGGAAAGCCTTGTGGATAACATGCGCATAGCTGGCGCCGAGCCGTCTGCCACAAGGGTTTGCTGGGTATGAACAAAAAATGAACAGCAGCCTCCACGGCTTGCTGCTGGCGCTCGGCGCGGGCATGCTGCAAAGCTGCCGATGACAACCCACCGTGAGGAACAGAGCATGACGTCCACCGTATTCATTACAGGCGCGACTTCCGGTTTCGGCGAGGCCACTGCCCGCCGCTTCGCCGAGGCCGGCTGGAAGCTGGTGCTGACCGGCCGCCGCAAGGAGCGCCTGGACGCCCTGTGCGCCGAACTGTCGGCCAAGACCGAAGTGCACGGCCTGGTGCTCGACGTGCGTGACCGCAAGGCCATGGAGCAAGCCATCGCCAACCTGCCGGCCGGCTTTGAAAAGATTCGCGGCCTGGTCAACAACGCGGGTCTCGCGCTGGGTGTGGATGCGGCGCAAAACTGCAGCCTGGACGACTGGGAAACTATGGTCGACACCAACATCAAGGGCCTGATGTACACCACCCGCCTGCTGCTGCCACGGCTGATCGCCCATGGTCGCGGTGCGTCGATCCTCAACGTCGGTTCGGTGGCGGGCAACTACCCGTACCCGGGCAGCAATGTGTATGGCGGCACCAAGGCCTTCGTCGGCCAGTTCTCGCTGAGCCTGCGCTGTGACCTGCGCGGTACCGGTGTGCGCGTGAGCAACATCGAGCCGGGCTTGTGCGAGAGCGAGTTCTCGCTGGTGCGCTTTGGTGGTGACCAGGCCAAGTACGACGCTACCTACGCCGGTGCCGAGCCGATCCAGCCGCAGGACATTGCCGAGACCATCTTCTGGATTCTCAACCAGCCGGCGCACATCAACATCAACAGCCTGGAGCTGATGCCGGTGAGCCAGGATTGGGCTGGTTTCTCGATCGACCGCTCGGCCAAGGGCTGATCCAAAGGCCTCTTCGCGGGTAAACCCGCTCCTACAGGTACTGCACAACACCTGTAGGAGCGGGCTTGCCCGCGAATGCGTCAGCGCAGACGCAGCAACCCTTGCAGGCAGGTCGCCAGGTGGTAGGGGGTAGTCGAAGGCATGTCATGCCGGCTAACCGCCCCCTCACCATCCCGGCACTCATACCAGCCCGCCTCACGCAGGAACCGCGCTTCCAGTACCTGTAACTGCTCTGGCAATTTCGCCTCACCCCCGGCACGTAGCACCAGCGCCCGCAGGTACTCCGCCTGTGCCCAGACCCGTTGAGTGGCATCCAGCACCTGGCCATCCACCGCCAGCATCGCCAGCACTGCCCCATCCTTCACCCCATGCTGCTCGGCAAAGCTGAACGCCCGGTCGATGGACGCATGCAGCGGCGTTTCACGCAGCAACGGCGAGGTGTGCAGCAGGTAGAACCACTCGAACTGGTGCCCTGGCTCGAACCAGTTATCCACAGCCCCGTGTGGCTTTTCTAGCATCAAGCCGTGAGCCGGTTCGACGAAGTGCGCTTGCAGCGCCTCGCACAGCTGCAGCAGCGCCTGTCGGGCATGCTCGTCCTCACGCACCGCCAGCACTTGCAGGAACGCTTCGGCCAAGTGCATCTGCGGGTTTTGCAGCGGGCCACTGCCGAGGTCGGCCCAATCTTCGCCAAGGCTGGCTTCGTACAGGCCATCGTCACGGGCGAACTGCTGGTCAATGATGTCCAGCGCGGCATTCAGCGTGGACTCCACCAGGTTCTCGCGCACCTTGCCCCAGTAGTGCGCGCAGGCGAAAACGATGAAGGCGTGGGTGTACAGGTCCTTGCGTCGGTCCAGCGGCTTACCTTGGGCGTCGATGCTGTAGAACCAGCCGCCGTGCTCGGCGTCATGGAAGTGCTTTTGCAGCGAGCGGAACAAAGCTGCCGCACGGGCGGCCGCGCCGGGTTGCTCGATACGGCTGCTGAACAGGTACAGCTGGCGTGCGCAGGCCATGGCCCGATAGCGCTGCACCGGCAATGGCTGATGCTGGGCGTCGAGGGCTTCGTAAGGCAGGGCCATGGCGGCGTTCCAGCCCGGGCCTTGCCACATTGGCACGATGCGCTCGGCGAAGTGCTGGTTGAAGCGGGCCAGTGCGGGCAGGGTGGGGCGGGGGTTGGACATTTCGGCGCTCGTTGCTGTCGGGCAGGGCGCCATGGTAGCAGAACTGGGGTTTTCGGTAGCCTGTGCCGGCCCTTTCGCGGGCAAGCCCGGTCCTACAGGTAGGGCGCGAAGAGGCACAGGCAACCGATCAGCCCGGGTTGCCGAGCCCTTGCCATTGCCGCGCACCCACGAAGATGAAGCGTAGCTGCTGGGTGATCTTCTCCTGCGGCGTCAGCGCCTGTGGATAACCCGCTTCGGGGCTGTCGATAAGCTCGGGCAGCGTGGCGAACACGGTCTTCACCACCAAGTCGGCCATCACCGCCAGTGCGGCGCTGTCCAAGTGCTGCCAGCGTTTCATGCGCGCAAGGTCGGTGGCCAGGTCGTCGCTGATGTCCTGCCGCAGGCGGGCAATGGCTTGGCGAACGGCCTGCGAACCGCCGTACTGTTCACGGGCCAGGAACAGGAACTGCGCGCGATGGGCGGCGACCACGTCGAGGAAGATGCGTACCGAGGCATCGGTGATGCCGCCCAACTCGAATTCGTTGTGACGCACCAGGCGGATGGTTTGGCGGAAGGTGGTGTCGATCTCGGCCACCAGGGCCAGGCCTAAGGCGTCCATGTCGGGGAAATGCCGATAGAAGCCGGTGGGCACGATGCCGGCCGTCTTCGCTACTTCGCGCAGGCTGATACTGCCGAAACCACGGCCACTCTCCATGAGCAGGCAGGCGGCATCCAGTAGGGCCTGGCGGGTCTGTAACTTCTGTTCGGCGCGCGGCAGCATGATGCGAGCTTCAGTGACGGTAAGGCTGGGCACTCTAGTTAAAAAAACAAAGCCCGGTCAATGGACCGGGCCTGGAGGGGAGCACGCGTTGTGACAGAGGTTGTTTTTTTCGGCCATGGCGATCAGCTCACACGGCTGAGTTCAACCAGGCGATCGGAGCCACCCTCAGCGACGCGGCCAGTGCGTTCGATCAGGCGATCGGAACCACCTTCGGCAACGCGGCCAGTGCGTTCGATCAGGCGATCGGAACCACCTTCGGCAACGCGGCCAGTGCGTTCGATCAAGCGATCGGAGCCACCTTCGGCAACGCGGCCAGTGCGTTCGATCAGGCGATCGGAGCCACCTTCGGCAACGCGGCCAGTGCGTTCGATGAGGCGATCGGAACCACCTTCGGCAACGCGGCCAGTGCGTTCGATCAGGCGATCCGAACCACCTTCTGCAACGGTTTTCAGCGGTTGGGCGATTTCGGCAGCACTGGAGCGCGATTCGGCGGTCAGGTGTTGCTCAGTGCCTGGCAAGGCAAAAGCGTTGGCAGCCAGAATGGACAGGGTCAGGGTCAGCAGGTGGCGTTTCATGATTCGGTGCTCCTCTCGGGGGCTGGAAAGTGGGTACGGAGCCAATGCTACGCCGGGTAACGCCAGAGAGAAGTTCATACGGGTAATGGTAACAATCGACCGTATTGATAGAGCAGTGAAACCGCTCTAGAACGCGCGACTCGAGTGGCAAGATGGCAATTTGACTTCATCGCTGGTGGGTAACACGCACCCGTTGGCGCGACAAATTGCTGAGGCAGAGGCCAGGAAAAACTTCGCTATCATGGCGCCGCCGATAAAACCCCACGGGTTTTCGTCAGTCCGAGATATTGAATGCCGCCGCTGCACCGGTTTTGTGCCATACCGCAAGGAGAATCACGCAATGACGCGTCCCGCCAGAATCCTCGTCTGGGTCTTCACCAGCCTGCTCACCGTGCTGGCGATACTGCTGGTGGTGATCGCCACCTTCGACTGGAACCGCGTCAAGCCACTGCTCAACGAGAAGGTTTCCGAGGCCCTGCACCGGCCTTTCGCAATCAATGGCAACCTTGCCGTGCACTGGCGCACCGAGCCTGAGGAGGGTGGCTGGCGTGCCTGGCTGCCTTGGCCGCATTTCATTGCCGAAGACCTCACTCTGGGCAATCCTGAGTGGCTGAAGGAACCGAAGATGGTCGGCCTGGAGCGCGTGGAGTTTCGCCTGGCGCCGCTGCCACTGCTGTTCCATCAGATCAGTATTCCGCGTATCGACCTGACCAAGCCCACTGCCAGCCTGACCCGCTTGGCCGATGGCCGCGCCAACTGGGCGTTTGACTTCGGCCCCAAGGATGACAACGCAGCGCCTTCCAAGTGGCAGTTGGACATTGGCGCCATCGGCTTCGACCAGGGCAATGTCAGCTTTGATGACCAAACCCTGAAAACCAGCATGAAGGTGCAGATCGACCCGTTGGGCAAGCCGATCCCGTTCAGCGACATTGTCGGCAAGGCCACTGCCGAGAAAGCCGCTGCCGCGCAGGACTATGCCTTTGGGCTCAAAGCCCAGGGCCGCTACAAAGGCCAGCCGGTGTCCGGCACAGGCAAAATTGGCGGCCTGCTGGCCCTGCAGGATGCTAGCCAGCCGTTTCCGCTGCAAGCCGACCTGCGCATCGCCGATACCCATGTGGTGCTCGCCGGCACGCTGACCGACCCGCGCAACCTCGGCGCCCTCGACTTGCGCCTGCGCCTGGCCGGGGCCAGCCTGGGTAACCTCTACCCGTTGACCGGAGTGACCCTGCCGGATACCCCAGCCTATTCCACCGATGGCCACCTCAACGCCAACCTGCATGCGCCGCAGGGGGCGACCTTCAACTACCAAGGCTTCAACGGCAAAATCGGTGACAGCGATATCCACGGTGACCTGGCCTTTGTCGCCAGCCAACCGCGGCCCAAACTGTCGGGCAACCTGGTGTCCAACCAATTGCTGTTCAAGGACTTGGCGCCGCTGATCGGTGCCGATTCCAACGCAGAGCAGAAGGCCCGCGGTGGTGCCAGCAAGCAGCCGGCCGGCAAGGTGTTGCCGGTGGAGGCGTTCCGCACCGAGCGCTGGCGCGCCATGGATGCTGACGTCACCTTTGCCGGCAAACGCATCGTGCACAGCGCGCAACTGCCGTTCAACGACCTGTCGGCCCACGTGATCCTGGAGGATGGCCTGCTGCGCCTGGAGCCCCTGCGTTTTGGCGTGGCTGGCGGCAACCTGGCTTCGCGGATTCGCCTGGATGGCCGCAGCGTGCCGTTGCAAGGGCGCGCCCAGCTGACAGCGCGAGGCTTCAAACTCAAGCAGCTGTTCCCCAGCTTTGCGCCGATGCAGACCAGCTTTGGTGAGTTGAATGGCGATGCCGACATCACCGGCCGAGGCAACTCGGTGGCGGCCTTGCTGGGCACGGCTAATGGCGACCTGCGCATGCTGATCAACGATGGCGCCATTAGCCGCAGCCTGATGGAGATTGCCGGGTTGAATGTGGGCAACTACGTGGTCGGCAAGCTGTTTGGCGACGAGGATGTGAAGATCAACTGCGCGGCGGCCGATGTGGGCATCAAGGATGGGCTGGCGAGCACGCGGCTTTTCATCTTCGATACCGAGAACGCGATCATTTACATCAACGGCACGGCGAATTTCGCCAGCGAGCAACTCGACCTGAAAATAAGCCCGGAATCGAAAGGCCTGCGGCTGTTCTCGCTACGCTCGCCGCTGTATGTGCGTGGGCCGTTTGCCAAGCCCAGTGCCGGTGTGCAGGCAGTGCCGTTGGCGTTGCGTGGGGCGGGGATGGTAGCGCTGGGCGTAGTGGCGGGGCCGGCGGCGGGGTTGCTGGCGTTGATTGCGCCTAGCAGCGGCGATGATCCGAACCAGTGCACACCGCTGTTGCAGCAGATGAAGGCCGGCAAGGCGCCGGCGGCGGTGAAAGGCAAGAAATGATAGGGGGCTGCAAAGCAGCCCCTTGCAATTACAGCCCCTGCAGCAGATCGGACATATCGTCCGCGTGCTCTTCTTCCTGCGCCAGGATGTCTTCGAAGATGCGTCGGGTAGTCGGGTCTTTGTCACCAATGTACTGAATGATCTCGCGGTAGCTATCAATCGCAATCCGCTCCGCCACCAGATCCTCCAGCACCATCTCCTTCAGTGAACTGCCCGCCACGTACTGGGCGTGGGAATTCTTGCTCAAGTTATCGGGGTTGAAGTCCGGCTCGCCGCCCAGTTGTACGATGCGCTCGGCCAGTTTGTCGGCATGCTCGGCTTCTTGATTGGCATGTTCGAGAAACTCATCGGCAGCCACGCTGGCCTTGAAGCCGCTGGCCATGAAGTAGTGGCGCTTGTAGCGCAGCACGCACACCAGCTCGGTGGCCAGCGACGCGTTCAGCAGGCGCAGGATCTCCTGGCGGTCGGCGTGATAACCCTCGGTCACCGCGCCTTGCTCCACGTGCTGGCGGGCACGTGCACGCAGGGTTTGCACATCGGTCAGTTCAGTCGCATTCATGTTCATCTCCAAAAGCACCAGGGTGGCCATGGCATGTTCTGAAAGGTTCACGCGCCGCGGACGGCTTCGCTGTCTTTTTCGCGTTGTTTACAGGTTTTGAAGCCCTTGGCGTCGACATGCCCGGTAGCGTCGAAACGCACGTAATAGGGCTGCTGCTTGCCATCGCGGTTGAGGATGTAGTCGTTGCAGGTGCCCCCGTGCGGCAGGTCGATCACGTTCGACGGGCTGCCGCCAATGGCGATGACCTTCTGCATGGTCATGCCGTCCTCTACCTGCTTGACCAGCGGTTCATCGCGGTAGGTGACGTAGTCCACTGGGTTTTCCGGGCGGCTGCCGCAGGCGGCCAGGGTGGCGCTTGCCAGAAGGATTGCCAGGGTCTGCTTGTACATGGTCCCGCTCCTTGCAAAGGGTTTGTGTGGTTTGGAACCGCAGCGCGTGCCGGGAGTTCGATTGCGATGGTGATCAAAGCCGCTGTAGTGTTGGCCGGTCCTCCACGGAAAGGGGCTGGGGCAATGCAGCAGGAATTGGCCACGCGATACCCGTTGGTGCTGGTGCCGGGCATGCTCGGTTTTGTCCGGGCAGTGCTTTACCCCTACTGGTTCGGCATTGTCCCGGCCCTGCGCAAGGGCGGCGCGCAGGTGTTCCCGGTGCAGGTCTCGCCGCTGCACGCCAGCGAGGTGCGCGGTGAGCAACTGCTGGCGATCATCGAAGACATCTGCCAGCGCACCGGTGCAGCGAAGGTCAACCTCATCGGCCACAGTCAAGGCGCCCTGAGCGCGCGCTACGCGGCCGGCAGGCGGCCCGACCGGGTGGCTTCGGTCACGTCGGTGGCGGGCCCAAACCATGGCTCGGAACTGGCCGACTACCTGCAACGCGCGGCACCAGGCGATTCCCCCCATGGGCGTATTCTCAAGGCCGTGCTGCAGGGCGTGGCCGTGCTGCTGGGGTGGCTGGAAACCGGCTGGCGCCGCGCGCCGCTGCCGGTGGATGTGCACGCCTCGCACCAGTCGCTGACCAGTGCCGGGGTGGCGCTGTTCAACCAGGCTTATCCACAGGGGCTGCCGGCTACCTGGGGCGGGGAAGGGGCCTATGAGGTCGATGGCGTGCGCTATTACTCCTGGTCTGGCACCGTGCAGCCCGGCGTGACCGACCAGGGGCGCAACCGCTTTGACGGTAGTAGCTACTTCTGCCGCCTGTTCGCTCGCAGTTTCGTCAAGGAAAAGGGCCAGTGTGACGGCATGGTCGGGCGCTTCAGCTCGCACCTGGGGCAGGTAATTGGCGATGACTACCCGCTGGACCACCTGGACATCGTCAACCAGCAACTGGGTGCCGTGGGCAAGGGCGCTGACCCGGTGCGGCTGTTCACTGAACATGCCGCCCGGCTCAAGGCGGCGGGGCTCTAACGGCGGATGGGGGTGGTCCAGCGCTCGGCCAGCACCACGCCAGCCAGGGTCAGCAGGCCGCCGACCAGGTGATAACTGGCCAACTGCTCGTCGAGTACCACGGCAGCGATCAGCGCGGTGACCAGCGGCAGCAGGTTGAAGAACAGCGTGGTACGGCTTGGCCCCAGGCGGTGCACGGCTTGCATCCACACCAGGGGGGCTATCATCGAGGCCAGCACGCACGCGTACAGCACCAGGCCCACGTTACCGCTGTTCAGGCCGGTCTTGGCCGACAGCAGGAACAGCGGCAGCAACACCACGATGGCCACCAGCACCTGCAGGTACAACAGTTGCAGGGGTGGCAGGCGCAACTGCCATTTCTTCAGCAGGAAGCTGTACAGCGCGTAGGCCAGGCTGGCTACCAGCATCAACACATCGCCGCTGTTCAGGCCCTGCAGCAGCAGGCTGGCGGGGTGCCCGGCGCTGACCACCTCCATTACCCCGATGAACGACACCACGGCGCCCAGCAGGGCCCCGTAGCTAAGGCGCTGGCCCAGCCAGGCGATGGACAGCGCCAGTGACATCAGCGGCATCAGCGAAAGTATGATGCCCATGTTGGTGGCGCTGGTGATGCCGGCGGCGAAGTAGGCCAGGCTTTGGTACAGCGCCATGCCCAGCACGCCTAGCACGAACACCTTGGCCAGGTGCGGGCGGATGGCCGCCCGATTGCGCCACACGGCGGGCAGCAGGAATGGCGTGAACAGCAGGGCGGCCAGCAGCCAGCGGTAGAAACCGATCTCGGCGGGGTGGATGGCACCGGCAGACATCTTGGTGACCACGGTGTTGCCGGCCCAGATGAGGATGGCGGTGAGCGGGAACAGGTAGTTCATACAGCGGGGTACTCGTTATGGGCTGGTGGGGCTGCTGTGCAGCCCTTCGCGGGCACGCCCGCTCCTACAAGGGAGCGCGCAGGCCCGATTGCAGCCATTATCAACTGTCTGTCCATGTGCCTATACTTCTATCCAGACAACCCGCCCCGAAAAACAGTCAGCATGCAGCGCAAATACCTCGACATCCCACAGTTCAGCCAACTCCCGGCCCCGGTGTACTTTCGCCACGACGAGTTCGGTGCCGACACCCACAGTGCCCTGCATCGCCACGATTGGGGGCAGCTCAACTACACCGCCCACGGCGTGATGCAGCTGGAAGTGGCGGGCCAGCGCTTCTTGTCGCCGCCGCACTACGCCGTGTGGGTGCCGCCCGATACCGAGCATGGCTGCTACAACCCACAGGCCATCGTCTACCGTTCGGTCTACCTGGAGCGCAGCCTGTGCGCCGCGCTGCCGCAGCAAGCGTGCAGCCTGATGATCAGCGACATCCTCAAGGCCATCCTCGCCGACTTCGCCCGGCGCGAACTGCGCAGGGCCGAGACTGAGCGCGACCAGCGCCTGGTGCAGGTACTGCTCGACCAGTTACTGCTGGCGCCCACCCAGGCCTGCTACTTGCCCTTTGCCCACAGCGATGGCCTGCGCCAAGTGCTCGACGCCCTTGGCGCCGAGCCCGGCGACAACCGCCCGCTGGCCGACTGGGCCGCCCTGGTGCATGTCAGCGAGCGCACCTTGGCCCGCCAGTTCTTGCGGGAACTGGGCATCAGCTTTGGTGAATGGCGCCTGCGTCTGCGCTTTTTGCGTGCCATCGAAGCGCTGGAAGCCGGCTTGCCGATCCAGGCCATCGCTTTCGACCTGGGCTACAGCAGCGCATCGGCTTTCATCGCCATGTTCCAGCGCCAGGCGCAGTGCACCCCCGAGCAATATCGCCGGCAGGCGCGGCCAGGGCGCTAGCAATTCTTGGCTACACTCATTTCGACCCCCGTGCATCGAGCGCGGAGCCAAGGAGACCACTCCATGAAAGTGCTGCAAATCCCCCTACTGGTGTTGGCGGTGTTGTTCAGTGCCCAAGGCTTCGCTGCCAATACCGCGCAGCAGGAAAAGATGAAAACCTGCAATGCCGACGCCACCACCAAAGCCCTCAAGGGCGATGAGCGCAAAGCGTTCATGAGTACCTGCCTGAAGAAGGAGATGCCACAAACTCAGCAAGAGAAGATGAAAACCTGCAACGTCGACGCCACCACCAAAGCCTTGAAGGGGGATGAGCGCAAAGCGTTCATGAGCGACTGCCTGAAGAAGAAATGACCTGCGCCTATGCCTGCAGGCGTAAGGCTGGCAGACTGCGGGTCTTTCCTGTTGTCTGCCGCTGAGGCTGTATGACCTTCACCCCTCGCCAGGTCACCCTGGCCAGCTGGATCATCGTGTTTGCCGGCCTGTTGCTGGCGCTGCCCCTGAAATTGCTGCCAAGCCTGCTAGCCGGCCTGCTGGTGTTCGAGCTGGTCAACATGCTTACCCCACGTTTGCAGCCGCTGATTGCCGGGCAACGTGCCCGTTGGCTGGCCGTAGCCTTGCTCGGCACACTGGTGGTCAGCACCCTGACCCTGCTGATTGCCGGTGCCTTCAGCTTCTTGCTGCACGAGGCAGAAAACCCTGGGGCCTCGCTGGACAAGTTCATGGCCCTGGTGGAGCGTGCCCGCGGCCAGCTACCACCGTTCATCGAGGGCTACCTGCCGGCCAGTGCGGCGGAATTCAAGGTGGCCATCGGCGACTGGATCAAGAGCCACCTTAGCGACCTGCAGTTGGTGGGCAAGGGCATGGCGCACATGTTCGTCACCCTGCTGATCGGCATGATTCTTGGCGCCATCGTCGCCTTGCAGCGCATTCCCGATATTTCCCGGCGCAAGCCGCTGGCGGCGGCGCTGTTCGAGCGCCTGAGCCTGCTGGTGAAGGCGTTTCGCAACATCGTCTTTGCACAGATCAAGATTTCGCTGCTCAACACCACCTTCACTGGCATCTTCCTGGCGGTGGTGCTGCCGATGTTCGGCGTGCACCTGCCGCTGACCAAGACGCTGATCGTGCTGACCTTCTTGCTGGGCCTGCTGCCGGTGATCGGCAACCTGATGTCGAATACCCTGATCACCATTGTTGGCCTGTCGCTGTCGGTCTGGGTGGCGGCCGCGGCGCTGGGTTACTTGATTGTTATCCACAAGGTCGAGTACTTCCTCAACGCGCGGATCGTCGGTGGGCAGATCAGTGCCAAGGCGTGGGAATTGCTACTGGCGATGCTGGTGTTCGAGGCGGCGTTCGGCTTGCCTGGGGTAGTGGCGGGGCCGATCTATTACGCCTACCTGAAGAGTGAGCTGAAGCGGGCGGAGCTGGTCTGAGAGATTGCTGGGGCTGCAAAGCAGCCCCAAAATAGATCAGGCAGCGCCGTAACGCTTGCGCGCCTCAATGGCCAGCCCGCTACCAATGCTGCCAAAGATGTTGCCTTCCACATGCCGCGCATTCGGCAGCATTGCCGCCACGCTGTTGCGCAGCGCCGGTATGCCGCTGGACCCGCCAGTGAAAAACACCGTGTCGACCTGGCCTTCGCTGACGCCAGCCTTGGCCAGCAGTTCGGTCACGCTACCGCGTACGCGCTCTAGCAGGCTTTCGATCGCCTCCTCAAACAGCACGCGGGTTAGGTCCGCCGTCAACTCAGGCTCGACCCGGCGCAGGTCGATACGGCGGCTGTCGTGTTCGGTCAGCTCGATCTTGCTGGCCTCCACCTCCATCGCCAGCCAGTGCCCGGCACGTTGCTCGATCAGTTTGAACAGGCGGTCGATGCCGAAGCTGTCCTCGATGTCGTAGCGCATGCTGCCTAGGGCCAGCTGCGACTTCTGCGAGTACAGGGCGTTGATGGTGTGCCAGGTGGCCAGGTTGAGGTGGTAGCTGGTGGGCATCAGCGCGCCACTCTTCATGCGGCTGCCATAGCCGAACAGCGGCATCACACCCTGCAGGCTCAGCTGCTTGTCGAAGTCGGTACCGCCGATGTGCACGCCGCCGGTGGCGAGGATGTCGCTCTGGCGTTCGGCGATCAAGTGGCGCTCGGGTGACAGGCGGATCAGGGTAAAGTCCGAGGTACCACCGCCGATATCGACGATCAGCACCAGCTCTTCGCGGCTGATGCTCGACTCGTAGTCGAACGCTGCGGCAATCGGCTCGTACTGGAACGACACGTCCTTGAAGCCGATCTTGCGCGCCACCTCGGCCAGGGTGTCCTCGGCTTCCTGGTCGGCGGCCGGGTCTTCGTCGACGAAGAACACCGGGCGGCCCAGCACCACCTGCTCGAATTCGCGGCCGGCAGCGGCCTCGGCGCGCTTTTTCAGCTCGCCGATGAACATGCCTAGCAGGTCCTTGAACGGCAGGGCGCTGCCCAGCACGCTGGTGTCGTGCTTGATCAGCTTGGAGCCCAGCAGGCTTTTCAGCGAGCGCATCAGGCGGCCTTCGTAGCCTTCCAAGTACTCGTGCAGTGCCAGGCGGCCATACACCGGGCGCCGCTCTTCGATATTGAAGAACACCACCGAGGGCAAGGTGATCTTGCCGTCTTCCAAGGCAATCAACGATTCCACGCCTGGGCGGTGCCAGCCGACCGTGGAGTTGGAGGTGCCAAAGTCGATGCCCAGGGCGCGGGCCGGGGATACGTCGGACATGGGGAAAAAGCTTCCGGAGGCAAAACGGCCGCGCAGTGTATGCCAGTTGGCTACAGAATCAAGACCAGTCGTCTGCCATGGCGCAAACCCAAGGCGGTCTTGAAAGGCTATGCTTGACCCCTATCTTCAGTTGCAACACGCACTTTCACATTGGTGATCCAACGATGGACTTCAAAGACTATTACAAGATACTTGGCGTAGAGCCCACGGCGGACGACAAGGCGATCAAGGCCGCGTACCGCAAGCTGGCGCGCAAGTATCACCCCGATGTCAGCAAGGAGCGTGACGCCGAGGACAAATTCAAAGAGGCCAACGAGGCCTATGAAGTACTGGGCGATGCGCAGAAACGTGCCGAATTCGACGAAATCCGCAAATATGGCGGCCAGCACGGGCGGCCGTTCCAGGCGCCGCCGGGTTGGGAAAACCGGGGTGGCGGTGGCGGTTTCGAGGGCGGTGACTTCTCCGACTTCTTCAGCTCGATTTTCGGTGCCCGGGGTGGCAGCCCCTTCGGTGGCGCTCGGCAGCAACAACGCAGTGCCGGCAGGCGGGGGCAGGACGTGGAGCTTGAACTGGCGGTATTCCTTGAAGAGACCCTGAACAAGGAGTCCAAGCAGATCAGCTTCCAGGTGCCGCAAACCAATGCAGCAGGCCAGCGCACCGGCTTCACCACCAAGACCCTGAACGTGAAGATTCCGGCCGGGGTGACTGACGGCGAGCGCATCCGCCTCAAGGGCCAGGGCGCCCCAGGCAGCGGTGGCGGGGCCAACGGCGACCTGTTCCTGACCATCCGCATGGCACCGCACCCGCTGTTCGATGTCGAAGGTCATGACCTGATCATCACCGTGCCGCTGGCGCCGTGGGAGGCTGCATTGGGCGCCAAGGTGGCGGTCCCGACCCTAGACGGCAAGATCAACCTTACCATCCGCCCCGACAGCCAGAGCGGCCAGCGCCTGCGCATACCGGGCAAGGGCCTGGCCACCAAGAGCGGCGAGCGCGGCAACCTTTACGCGCAGCTGAAAGTGGTCATGCCACCCGCATCCGATGAGTCTGCCCGCGAACTGTGGACCAAGCTTTCCGAGAAGGCTGCGTTCAATCCGAGGACACAATGGAGTAAGTGATCATGAGCAGCACCCTGATCGTTCAACTGGACATGCGTACCCTGTGTCAGGAAGCCGATGTTACGGCTGACTGCGTGATCGAAATCGTCGAGCACGGCATTGTCGAACCCTCCGGGCGAACGCCGGAGGAGTGGTTGTTCGACGATCAGGCGCCGTTGCTGACCAGACGGGCGGCGAAGCTGCATCAGGAACTGGAACTGGAGTGGGAAGGGGTGGCCTTGGCGCTGGAGTTGCTGGAGGAAGTGCAGCAGTTGCGCAGCGAGAACAGCATGCTGAGGCAACGGCTGGGCAGGTTTATCCAGCTGTGAGGTTGGCAGGCCCGACCTCTTCGCGGG
Organism: Pseudomonas sp. Leaf58; assembly: GCF_003627215.1. Taxonomy (NCBI): domain Bacteria; kingdom Pseudomonadati; phylum Pseudomonadota; class Gammaproteobacteria; order Pseudomonadales; family Pseudomonadaceae; genus Pseudomonas; species Pseudomonas sp. Leaf58. The sequence goes on along the minus strand of NZ_CP032677.1, from coordinate 4,791,450 downwards.
TAAACCCGCTCCCACAGGTACTGCACAGATCCGGGGAAATGTGCGATCCCTGTGGGAGCGGGGTTACCCGCGAAGAGGCCAGCACAGGCAACATCGGACTCAGGCTGGCTCAGCACCCGGGTTCAGCACCAGCTGCATGAAGGTCAAATCCAGCCAGCGGCCAAACTTCATCCCAACCTGCGGCATCTGCCCGGTCACCACGAAGCCCAAGCGCTCATGCAGGCGAACCGACGCGGCATTACCGCGTTCGATGGCCGCGACCATCACATGTTTGCCGCAACCACGCGCCCGCTCGATCAGCGCCGTCAGCAGCAGCGGCCCCAGGCCTTTGCCACGCTGGTCGCCACGGACATACACCGAATGCTCAACGGTATGGCGAAAGCCCTCGAACGGCCGCCAGTCGCCAAACGAGGCGTAGCCCAGCACACCGCTGTCATCCACCGCCACCAAAATCGGATAGCCCTGCTGCGCTCGCGCGGCGAACCAGGCCTGGCGGTTGGCCAGGTCCACCGGGGTTTCGTTCCAGATGGCCGTGGTGTTGCGCACGGCGTCGTTGTAGATGTCGAGGATCCCCGGCACATCGCTGGGCAGGGCGTCGCGGATTTGGTAACTCATGACAGCGTCTCGCAGGGGCATTGCCTGCAGATTAAATGGTTACCAAGCCGCGTACACCTTCGGCCTGCATGTTTTCGCCACGGCCGCGCTGAATGATCTCGCCACGGGCCATGACCAGGTACTGGTCGGCCAGCGCTTCGGCAAAGTCGTAGAACTGCTCCACCAGCAGGATCGCCATGTCGCCACGCTCGGCCAGGCGGCGGATGACTGCGCCGATTTCCTTGATCACCGAGGGCTGGATGCCTTCGGTCGGTTCGTCGAGGATCAGCAGGCGCGGGCGGCTGGCCAGGGCGCGGCCGATGGCCAGTTGTTGCTGCTGGCCGCCGGACAGGTCACCGCCGCGGCGTTGTTTCATCTGCTCCAGCACCGGGAACAGCTCGTAGATGAAGGCCGGCACTTCGCGGGCTTCACGGGCGGGGAAGCGTGACAGACCCATCAGCAGGTTTTCCTCGACGGTGAGGCGCGGGAAGATTTCGCGGCCCTGGGGGACGTAGGCAATGCCAGCGTGGACCCGTTGCTGGGGCTTGAAGGCGGTGATCGGCTTGCCTTCCCATTCGATGCTACCGTCGCGGGCCGGTACCAGGCCCATCAGGCAGCGCAGCAGGGTGGTCTTGCCCACGCCGTTGCGCCCGAGCAGGCAGGTGACCTCGCCGACCTTGGCTTCGAAGGACAGGCCCCGAAGGATATGACTGCCGCCGTAGTACTGGTGCAGGGTGTCGATCTTGAGCATGTTGGTGTTCCTGAAGGTTTTGCGCTGCCTGTGCCGGCCTTTTCGCGGGTAAACCCGCTCCTACAAAGGAAAGCGCCGCCCGTGGCATTACGCGGTCGATGTAGGAGCGGGTTTACCCGCGAAGAGGCCCGCCCAGGTCTCCATGTCTAGCGGCCCAGATAAACCTCGACCACCCGCTCATCCGCCTGCACTTGCTCCAGCGACCCTTCCGCCAGCACGCTGCCCTGGTGCAGCACGGTCACATGGTCGGCAATGCTGCCGACAAAGCCCATGTCATGCTCCACCACCATCAGCGAATGCGTGCCGGCCAGGCCCTTGAACAGCTCGGCGGTAAACTCGGTCTCGGCATCGGTCATGCCCGCCACTGGCTCATCCAGCAACAGCAATTGCGGCTCCTGCACCAACAGCATGCCGATCTCCAGAAACTGCTTCTGCCCGTGCGACAGCAGCCCGGCCGGGCGCTGGGCCAGGGGCAGCAGGCGCAAGGTGGTCAGCACGTCCTCGATGCGCTGGCGCTGCTCACCACTCAAATGCGCCGCCAGGCTGGCCCACACCGACTTGTCGGTCTTCAGCGCCAGCTCCAGGTTCTCGAACACCGTCAGTGCCTCGAACACCGTGGGCTTCTGGAACTTGCGGCCAATGCCGGCCTGGGCGATCTGGTATTCGCTCATGCGGGTCAGGTCGAGGGTGTCGCCGAAATAGGCCGTGCCGCTGTCGGGGCGGGTCTTGCCGGTGATCACGTCCATCATCGTGGTCTTGCCGGCGCCGTTGGGGCCGATGATGCAGCGCAATTCGCCTACGCCGATGTACAGGTTCAATGCGTTGAGCGCTTTGAAACCATCGAAGCTGACGTTGATGTCCTCCAGGCTCAACACCGTGCCGTGGCGGGTATCCAGCCCAGCCTTGCGGCTGTGGCCCAGGCCAATGGCGTCGCGGCCAGCGCCGAGGTTGTCGAACACCGGTTCCAGCATGAATTCCGGGTGTACCGGGGGCACGCCTCTCATGGCTGGCTCCTTTTCTTCAACAGGCCGACCACGCCCTTGGGCAGGTACAGGGTGACAAGGATGAACAGCGCGCCGAGGAAGAACAGCCAGAACTCCGGAAAGGCCACGGTGAACCAGCTTTTCATGCCATTGACCAGGCCAGCGCCGAGCAGCGGGCCGATCAGCGTGCCGCGCCCGCCCAGGGCTACCCACACGGCGGCTTCAATGGAGTTGGTCGGCGACATTTCGCTGGGGTTGATGATGCCTACTTGCGGCACGTACAGCGCGCCGGCCAGGCCGCACAACACGGCGCTGAGCACCCACACCAGCAGCTTGAAGCCGCGCGGGTCGTAGCCGCAGAACATCAGGCGGTTCTCGGCGTCGCGCACGGCGGTGAGCAGGCGGCCGAACTTGCTGCGGGTTAGCCGCCAGCACAGGTACAGGCTGGCCAGCAGCAGGCCTACCGTCAGCAGGAACAGCACCGCCCGGGTGCCTTGCGCGGTAATGTCGAAGCCAAGGATGGTGCGGAAGTTGGTAAACCCGTTGTTGCCGCCAAAGCCGGTTTCGTTACGGAAGAACAACAGCATGCCGGCGAAGGTCAGGGCCTGGGTCATGATCGAAAAGTACACGCCCTTGATCCGCGAACGGAAGGCGAACCAGCCGAACACCAGCGCCAGCAGCCCCGGCGCCAGCACCACCAGGCACAAAGCCCAGGCGAAATGCTGGGTCCCGGCCCAGTACCAGGGCAGCTCGGTCCACGACAGGAAGGTCATGAACCCCGGCAGGCCGTCACCGGCCGCCTGGCGCATCAGGTACATGCCCATGGCATAGCCGCCGAGGGCAAAGAACAGGCCGTGCCCCAGCGACAGTAGCCCGGCGTAGCCCCAGACCAAGTCCAGAGCCAGGGCGACGATGGCGTAACAGAGGATTTTGCCGACCAGCGTCAGGGTGTAGGCCGAGACTTGCAAAGCGTGGTCCGCTGGCAGCAGCGACAACAGCGGCAGGGCCAGCAGCAGCAGGATGACGACGGTGCCGATGGCCAGCGACAGGCGCGGCCCGGCCTTTTGCGTGGCAGTGACAAGCAGTGGCTGGTTCATCAGTCGATTACCCGTCCCTTGAGGGCGAACAGGCCTTGCGGGCGTTTCTGGATGAACAGAATGATCAACGCAAGGATGAGGATCTTGCCGAGCACGGCGCCGATCTGCGGCTCCAGCAGCTTGTTGGCGATGCCCAGGCCGAACGCCGCCCAGAGGCTGCCGGCCAGCTGACCAACGCCACCCAGCACTACCACCAGGAACGAGTCGATGATGTAGCTCTGGCCCAAGTCCGGGCCGACGTTGCCGACCTGGCTCAGGGCCACGCCGCCAAGCCCGGCGATGCCTGAGCCCAGGCCGAAGGCGAGCATGTCGACGCGCCCGGTGGACACGCCGCAGCAGGCGGCCATGTTGCGGTTTTGCGTGACCGCGCGCACGTTCAGGCCCAGCCGCGTGCGGTTGAGCAGCAGCCAGGTGAGCAGCACCACCGCCAGGGCGAAGCCGATGATGACCAGGCGGTTATACGGTAGCACCAGGTTGGGTAGCAGCTGGATGCCGCCGGAAAGCCACGCCGGGTTGCTGACTTCGACGTTCTGCGCACCAAACAGCAGGCGGATGGCCTGGATCAGGATCAGGCTGATGCCCCAGGTGGCCAGCAGGGTTTCCAGTGGGCGGCCATACAGGTGGCGGATCACCGTGCGCTCCAGCGCCATGCCGACCCCGGCACTGACGGCGAAGGCCACCGGCAGGGCGATCAATGGGTAGAACTCGATGGCGCCCGGGGCGTAGCGCTGCAGCAGCACCTGGACCATGTAGGTGCTATAGGCGCCAAGCATTAGCATTTCGCCGTGGGCCATGTTGATCACCCCGAGCAGGCCGAAAGTGATCGCCAGGCCGAGCGCCGCCAGCAGCAGGATCGAACCCAGCGACAAACCGCTGAAGGCCTGGCCGAGCAGTTCGCCGACCAGCAGTTTGCGCTTGACCTGGGCCAGGCTGGTTTCGGCGGCGGTGCGCACGCCGGGGTTGGTTTCGGCGTCGGGTTGCAGCAGCGCTTCGAGGCGGGTGCGGGCCAATGGATCCCCGGTTTCACCCAGCAGGCGCACAGCGGCCAGGCGTACTGCCGGCTCGCTGGCGCCCAGTTGCAGGTTGGCCAGGGCCAGGCCCAGGGCGGCATGCACGGCGGCGTCCGGCTCGCTGGCGAAGCGCCCGTCGAGGAAGGCCATTTGTGCGGGTTGTGCGGTTTTTTGTAGCTGCTGGGCAGCGGCCAGGCGGGTGTCGCGGTTGTCGCTGAGCAGCTGGTGGCTGGCCAAGGCATTGTCGATCAGGCCGCGCAGGCGGTTGTTCAGGCGCACCTTGCGGCTGTCGTCGGCGGCGATGCGGCCTTGGCGCAGGTTGTCCAGCAGCGGCAGGCGCGCGGCATCGGGTTGCGCCGCCCAGCCTTCGAGCAGGCGGGCTTGCTCGGCGGGCTTGGCGGTGAGGAAGAAATCGCCCTCGCTGGCCTGGGTTGCCAGGGGCAGCAGGAGCAGGAGGGAGAGCAGGAGTCTGAGCATGCGAGTAATCCTGGAAATCGGCGGTGGATTCTTCGCGGGCATGCCCGCTCCCACAGGCTTTGTGCTGGTCTTGAACACTGTATGGTCCCTGTGGGAGCGGGCGTGCCCGCGAATGGGCTGCAAAGCAGCCCCAGTGCACTCAGTTACCTTTCACTGCATAGTCCGGGCGCTTGTCGTTGCCCGGAATGAACGGGCTCCATGGCTGCGCCCGCAGCGGTTGTTCGGTTTCCCACACCACGCTGAACTGCCCGTCATCCTGGATTTCGCCGATCATCACCGGCTTGTGCAGGTGGTGGTTGGTCTTGTCCATGGTCAGGGTGAAGCCCGACGGTGCCTTGAAGCTTTGCCCGGCCAGCGCCTCACGGACCTTGTCAACGTCAGTGGACTTGGCTTTCTCCACCGCCTGCGCCCACATGTGGATACCCACGTAGGTGGCTTCCATCGGGTCATTGGTCACCGCCTTGTCGGCGCCCGGCAGGCCCTTGGCCTTGGCGTAGGCCTTCCAGTCGGCGACGAACTTCTGGTTCACCGGGTTATCCACCGATTCAAAGTAATTCCACGCGGCCAGGTGGCCCACCAGCGGCTGGGTGTCGATGCCACGCAGCTCTTCTTCACCTACCGAAAACGCCACCACTGGCACGTCGGTGGCTTTCAGCCCTTGGTTGGCCAGTTCCTTGTAGAACGGCACGTTGGAGTCACCGTTGACGGTGGAGATGACTGCGGTCTTACCGCCGGCGGAGAACTTCTTGATGTTGGCGACGATGGTTTGGTAATCGGCGTGGCCGAACGGCGTGTACACCTCTTCGATGTCCTTGTCGGCCACGCCCTTGCTGTGCAGGAAGGCGCGCAGGATCTTGTTGGTGGTGCGCGGGTAGACGTAGTCGGTGCCCAGCAGGAAGAAGCGTTTGGCGTTGCCGCCGTCTTCGCTCATCACATATTCCACCGCAGGGATGGCCTGCTGGTTGGGGGCGGCGCCGGTGTAGAACACATTCGGCGACATCTCTTCACCCTCGTACTGCACCGGGTAGAACAGCAGCCCATTGAGCTCTTCGAACACCGGCAGCACCGACTTGCGTGACACCGAGGTCCAGCAGCCGAACACCACGGCGACCTTGTCCTGGGTCAGCAGCTGGCGGCTTTTTTCGGCGAACAGCGGCCAGTTGGAGGCAGGGTCCACCACCACGGGTTCGAGCAGCTTGCCGTTCACGCCGCCCTTGGCGTTGATCTGCTCGATGGTCATCAGCGCCATGTCCTTGAGGGAGGTCTCGGAAATGGCCATGGTCCCCGACAGCGAATGCAGGATGCCGACCTTGATGGTCTCGGCGGCCTGGATGCTCCAGCTCAGGCCCATTGCGGCGATCGATGCGCTGAGGGTAAAGGCCTTGATCAGACTGCGACGCTTCATGTGCTCTCTCCGCTGAGTTTTTTATGGTGTTGGGCAAGCGGGGAGGGGCGTTGCAAGGGGTGTGCCTAGTGGTTTGAGGCCTGTAATAGAGGGGTTGTGCGAGGTGGTGGGGCGTTGCTTGGATCCAGGTTGGTGCCTGGTGGATGGGTGTGCACAGGATTGGGGCTGCAACGCAGCCCCCGAGGCCATCAGCCGTTACGCACAGCCGTGCGCGGCTGGCGCTTGCTACGCACGAACTGGTAGGTCACCGCCAGCAGCACGAACCAGATCGGTGTCACCAGCAACGCTGCGCGGGTATCGTCTTCCAGGCTCAGCAACACCAGGATGAAGGCAAAGAACACCAGGCACACGTAGCACATGAAGCGCCCGCCCGGCATCTTGTACTTCGATGCTTGATGCAGCGCCGCACGGTGCTTGCGGTATTGCAGGTACGACAGCAGGATCAGCGTCCAGACGAACATGAACAACACCGCCGAAACGGTGGTGATCAGGGTGAATGCCTCGATCACGTTGGGTATCAGGTAGATCATCACTGCCCCCAGCAGCAGGCAGGTGCAGGAGAAGTACAGCCCGTTGGCCGGTACCGAGCGACTCGACAGTTTTTCGAACGCCCTGGGTGCGTCGCCTTCCTGTGACAGGCCGTAGAGCATGCGGCTGGTGGAGAACACGCCGCCATTGGCCGACGAGGCTGCCGAGGTCAGCACCACGAAGTTGATGACGCTCGCCGCTGCCGGCAGGCCAGCCAGCACGAACAGCTCAACGAACGGGCTTTTGCCTGGCACCACGTCGCGCCATGGGGTCACCGCCATGATGGCGATCAACGCCAATACATAGAACATGATGATGCGGATCGGGATCGAGTTGATCGCCCGCGGCAGGGTGCGCTCGGGGTTTTTCGCTTCGGCGGCGGTGGTGCCCACCAACTCGATGCCGACAAAGGCGAACACGGCGATCTGGAAACCGGCGAAGAAACCCATCAGCCCGTTGGGGAACATGCCGCCGTCGCTCCACAAGTTTGCCAACTGCGCGGTGCGCCCGCTGGGCGAAGTAAAGCCGCTGATGACCATGTACAGCCCGGTGGCGACCAGGCCGAGAATGGCGACGATCTTGACCAGGGCGAACCAGAACTCCATTTCACCGAACATCTTCACGGTCACCAGGTTCAGCGATAGCAATAGCCCCACGCAGGTGAGCGCGGGTATCCATTGCGGCAGGTCGGGGAACCAGAACTGCGTGTAGGCGGCGATGGCGACCACATCGGCGATGCCGGTGACCACCCAGCAAAACCAGTAGGTCCAGCCGGTGAAGTAGCCGGCCCAGGGCCCGAGCAGGTCAGCTGAAAAGTCGATGAACGACTTGTAATTGAGGTTCGACAGCAGCAGTTCGCCCATCGCGCGCATGACGAAGAACAGCATGAAGCCGATGATCATGTAGACGAAGATGATCGACGGCCCGGCGAGGCTGATGGTTTTGCCCGAGCCCATGAACAGGCCGGTACCGATGGCGCCACCGATGGCGATCAATTGGATGTGGCGGTTGCTCAGGTTGCGTTGCAGATGCTGCTCATCTGGCGGTGTGGTTGAGGTTTGCGTCATAGGCTGCATTCCCTTGTAAGGTCGGGCGTCTTGTCAGAGGTAACCGGCAAGGCTAACACGCACGTTCCAGATCGGCGTGCGACAGATCGACTCGACTTTTGGCTAGCAGCATTTCGCCTGTGCCGGCCTCTTCACGGGTAAACCCGCTCCTACAGGGGCTGCGCTGCCCTCAGGCTGGGCGCAGAACCTGTAGCAGCGGGTTTACCCGCGAAGCGGCCAGGACCGGTCAACGATCAAGCGCTGGCCAGCACCCGGCCGCGCCGTATTACCAGGCTATCGACGGCCCACATCACCACCATCGACACCCCCACCAGCGGGAACATCACCCCCAGCACCAGCATCACCCCAACCGCCGTCTTCCAACGCGGCAGGTCATGGCGCAGTGGCGGTACGCCCAGCCCACCGGCCGGCCGACGCTTCCACCACATCACCAGGCCGCTCACCGAACCCAGCAGGATCATCAGGCACACCAGCAGGATGATGACCTGGTTGAACGCCCCGAACATCTTGCCTTCATGCAGCATCACGCCCAGCTCGGTGGCGCGGGCGACCGGGCTGTAGTCCTGCCAGCGCACGTCGGCCAGCACCTTGCCGGTGTACTGGTCGACATGCAGGGTGGCGTCGTTGCGCGGGTCGTCGGCGAACACGGCGATGGTGAACACGCCGTCAGCCGTGCTCGGTAAGGTGATGCTGTAGCCCGGCTCGACCTGGCGTGCGTTGGCGATGTCTTCGACCTGTTGCACGCTGACCTGCGGCGCTGCGGGCGTGTTCGACATCATGTGGTGCCCGGCGTGTTCGGCGTGTGCGCCGGATTGCGGCATCGGCGTATTTTCCATTGCCCAGGGCACGGTCTGGCGGTGCGCGCTGTTGAGCTCACCTGCCTGCTGGTCCGACTTGGGGACGTCGTTCCACATGGCCGCCGGAAAGCGGTTCCACAGGTCGGCGTATTGTTTGCCCCACAGGCCGGTCCAGGTCATGCCGCTGATTAGCATCAGCAACAGCAACGCCGAGCCCCAAAAGCCGGTTACTGCATGCAGGTCGCGCCAGAACAGCCGGCCGCGCGTCGACAGCCGTGGCCACAGCACGCCAGCGCCGTTGCGCCCGCGCGGCCACCACAGGTACAGGCCTGACACCACCAGCACGATGCCCCAACCCGCAGCCAGCTCTACCAGGCGGTCACCGACCGTGCCGACCATCAGTTCGCCATGCAGGGCGCGGGCGATGGCCTGCAAGTTCTGCTTGGCGTCCTGCGCGCCGAGGAGCTTGCCGCTGTAGGGGTCGACGAACACGTTCAGTTCGCGCCCGCCGTCCTGCACCACGAATTGCGCGCTGCGCTCGGCGTTCAGCGGCGGCAGGTACTGGCCGACGTGGCCTTTGGGATAGGCCTGGCGTACTTCGGCCAGCAGCGTATCGGCGCCCTGTCGATGGTGGCCGGCTTCGACCACCATCAGCTCGCGGTACAGCAGCGGGTCAAGCTGCGGCTTGAACAGGTAGATGATCCCGGTGATTGCCAGCAGGATCATGAACGGGGCCACGAACAGCCCCGCATAGAAGTGCCAACGCCAGGCCAGGTTGTAGAAATTGATGCGTGTTCCTCTCATGGGAACCTCCTGTTTGACCAGCTGATGGGCGCGGCTCAGGCCGCGCCCGTTGTTGTTGTCAGAAGCTGAAGTCGACCTTAGTCCAGAAGGTCCTGCCTGGCTCGTTGACCGGCTGTGGATCGGCAGCCGGGTAGCCAAACCCGGCGTTCCCGGCCAGGTTCAAGTGCTCGGCGTAGTTTTTGTCGAACAGGTTGTCGACCCCCGCGCTGAGCTTGAGGTTGTTGTTCACCTTGTAGGCGCCATTGAGCGAGAACACGCCGAAACCGGCGCTCTTGTCGTAGTCCTTGCCAACCACGTTGCCCTGGTTCTCGGCAATGCGGTTCTGTGCCGCCACCAGTCGCCATAGCGCGCCGGCGCTCCATACATCGCGGCTGTAGGTCAGGCCCAGGCGGCTCTCCAGGGGCGGCATTTGAGGTAGCGCTTTGCCATCACTGCTGTTCTTGCCCCAAGCGTAGGCCAGCGTGGCGTCGGCCTTCCAGTTATCAGTCAGCAAGTAGGCCGCGCCCAGTTCGCCGCCCATGATGCGCGCGTCGATGTTCTGTGCCTGCGAAGTGCTCATGCCCATCATGCCGGTGCGGTAGTCGAACAGGATGTAGTCACGGATCTGCCCTACATAACCCGAGGCCCAGGCTTCCAGGCGCTCGTCGCGGTACTGGATGCCGAAGTCGAGCTGGGTGGTCTTCTCTGGCTTGATACCGTCGAAGGCGTTGGCTGCGCCGGGTGGTGCCAGCTTGGGCGAGAACAGCTCCCAGTAGTCAGGGAAGCGCTGGGCATGGCCGAGGCCGATGTAGGTAGTGGCCGGCACGGCGGCCAGGTCGTGCTCGTAGCGGATGAAGCCGCTGGGCAAGGTGTCGGCGCGGGTATCGCCTTCGGTAGCACTGCCCTGACGGAAGTCGCGGGCCGAGGCACGGTCCAGGCGGGCGCCGGTAATCAACCGATCCTCACCACTGACGTACCAGGTCAACTCGCCGAAGGCGCCGTAGTTGTGGAAGTCGGCGTCCTTGGTCCAGGCCTGGCCCTTGTGCGCATCCACGCCCATGCCGCCGCGCTTGCGATGTTCGTTGGTCTGCGCGTCGATGCCGCTGATCAATTGCACGTCGGCCCAGCGCCAGGTGGCCTTGATGCGTGCGCCGAGCGTGCGGCGGTCGACATTGCTGACCATGGGCATGCCCATCATGCCGCTGCCCGAGGGCGTGCGCAGGCTGTAGTTGTCCATCACGTGGTCGGCATAGTTGTAGTAGACCTGCGCCTCGACCTTGTCGAGCACCTCGCCCAGGTTGGACTTTTCAAAGCGCAGCCCCAGGCTTTCACGTTTGAACTGCGAACCGTCCATGCCGCGCCCGGCATAGCGGGCTTCGCCATCGCCCTTGCCGGCGGTGAGCTCGAGCAAGGTGTCCTGGTCGGGGGTCCAGCCGAGGGCAACATCGCCGTTCCATTTGTCCCAGCGCGACGGCACGGTGTCGTCGTTGCCGTCGTGGTAGTCATCCGAACGCGACTGGTTGCCGACGAAGCGGGCGTAGGCCTGGCTGTTGCCGGCGGCGGCGTCCAGCACCTTGTCGAAACGGCCGTTGGAGCCGGCCAGCAGGCTGGCGTTGACCCGGCTGCCGAGGGGGCCGAACTTCTCCGGCTCGCGGTCGAAGAGGATGGTGCCTGCCGAGCCGCCCGGGCCCCAGATCACGCTTTGCGGGCCTTTGATCACGGTCAGGCGGTCGTAGGTCTCCGGCGAAATGTAGGAGGTGGGGGCGTCCATGCGGTTGGGGCAGGCGCCCAGCATCAGGCCGCCATTGGTGAGGATGTTCAGGCGCGAGCCGAACATGCCGCGCAGTACCGGGTCGCCGTTGGTGCCGCCGGCGCGGATGGCCGAAAAGCCAGGGATGGTCTTCAGGTAGTCGGCGCCGTCGCTGGCCGGCACCGGCTGGCGCGGCTCTTTCGGGTTGGTGACCACGGTCAGCGGCGAGCTCGGGGCCACGGCGGTAATCACCGTCGGGCTCAGCTCGGGGGCGTCGTGCGTATGGCCTTCATGGCCAGGGTCGGCGGCCAGGGCCACGGGTGCCAGCAGTGAGCCGCACACGGCGGCAATGGTCCCACGCAGGGACAGGGCAAAAACAGGGGTGCAGCCGGACATAGTGATTCCAGTCGATCAGTCATGAGTCAGCGCGAAGCCTCCTGGCTCCGTGCGCAAAAATGTGGGTTCAGACGTTGAGCGAGGAAGGTGGGGCGCGGCTGCGCGCGCCGGGGAATACAGCCTGCCGGGCATGGCCCTGGCGCGTGGCCGTAAAGAGGTGGGTGGTGGGGACGAGGCTGCCGGCGCTGAGCGGGCTGAGGGCCTGGGGCAGGGCCGGGCAATTGAACAACAGGCTGCAGTAACCGCACTTTTCCCACATCACATGCAACTGGCCATCGCCAGCCTGGGCGTGATGGGTGTCGTCGCCATGCTGATGGGCTGCCACCATCGGCATGTCCATCGGCATGCTCATGCCGGTGTGGTGCTCCATCGGCATCGACTGGGAAATCAGCGGGCCGATGAAGATCATCCACATGGCGAACAGGCTCAGCCATCCGCCACCGGCGCGCCTGCGGTCAGGGCGGGTGGTAGGGCGGTTGCTGTTGCGCGGCAGGCTCATGGCGAGTGCCTGGGATCAGGTGGTCAGTGCGCGTGTTCGTGAGCTTGCGGCTGGTCCGTCGGCGCCTGCTTCTGCACGGCCACTTCGACGGTGATGTCGCCGGCCTTTTCGAAGTGCAGGGTCAACGGAAAGCGCTTGCCGTCGCTGAGCAGGCTGCGGTCCTTGGGCTGCATCAGCATCACGTGGTAGGCGCCGGGGGCGAACATCACGTCCTTGCCGGCAGGTACCACCACATTGGGCACCTGCTGCATTTTCATGGCACCGCTGGTGCTCATGGCATGCTCGTGCAGCTGTGCGTCATCGCTGATGGGGCTTTCGACGCTCAGCAGGCGGTCGTCGGCTTTGCCGTTGTTGTGCACGACGAAATACGCAGCGACGTTGGGGGCGTTGGGGGGCAACTGCAGCGACCAGGGGTGGGCGATGTGCAGGTCACCCACAGTGTATTCGTGGGCATTGGCAAAGGCGCCAGGCAGCAGCAGGGCGGCCATGACGAGGGCGTGCTTGAGCATGGTGAATCTCCGTTTCTGTTCAGGTTCAGGCAGACAGCGCGATGAACTCAGGCCAGCGGAGAGGCACGGGGGTTGAGCGCAGGCCAAAGTTGGCGCGGCGTGGGTTGGTAGTCGGCGGGTGGCGGCAGCAGCCCGGCGAGCAGTGTCGGCGGGTTGTGCAGCTGTGGCGGGTAGCCAGGCAGGGCTAGCAGCGGCGCGGCACCCGAGCAGCACCAGCAATTCATCATGCTGGCGCTGTCGTCGCTGTGCGGGCCGAGGTCGATCTTGGCCAGGGCCTGGACGTCGACCTTGGCCTTGTTGGCCATGCTGGAGCAGAAAGCCCCCCACAGCAGCTGCTCGGCCGGGCCCTTGGGCGCGGCAGAGGACAGCGGCATGGCCAGCAGGTTGAACAGCACTGCAAGGCAGGCTATCCAGGCGATGTGCCGACGTGGGGGCATGGAGAGATCCGGTCAGGAATCGTGGTGGGTATTGTAAGGCCGAGTATAGGTAAAAATGGCGGGGTGCGGTGAAGTGACGCAGATTGCCAGTTGAAGCGGTGTCGCGTGCTTCGCGGACAAGCCCGCCCCCCTAGGGCAGCGAGGTCTGCTCAGGCTGATGACGGCGCCCGGATGACACGGGCGGCGCGCTTGCGACAGTTTGTTATTACAGGTCGAATGCTGCAGCCAGCTCAGCCAGCGATTCGAATACCCGGTCCACCTCCGGCAGTACCGGGCGCTTCAGGACCAGCACCGGCACGCCAAGCTCACGCGCCACCTCCAGCTTTGGCTCGGTTGCCACGCTGCCGCTGTTCTTGCTGATCAGCACATCGATCCTGCGGCGCTGGAACAATGCCCGTTCATCCTCGATATGGAATGGGCCACGCGCGCCAATCACTTCGCAACGCGCGTTACCAGGGCAGGCCTCCAGTGCCCGTAAGGTCCAGAACTGCTCTGGCGGAATCTCATGCAGATGTTGCAGCGGCTCACGCCCCAAGGTGAACAGCGGCCTGCGGAACGGCTTGAGCGCGTCGATCAAACCGGCCCAGTCCTCGACCTCGCGCCAGTCGTCCCCCGCTTGAGCCTGCCAGGCCGGGCGGCGCAAGGCCCAGCAGGGGATACCCACACTGCGTGCAGCGCTGACGGCATTGCGGCTGATCTGCGCGGCGTAGGGGTGGGTGGCATCGACCAGCAGCGTGATAGCCGCCTCGCGTAGGTAGTGGGCCAGGCCTTCGGCGCCGCCAAAGCCGCCAACCCGAACCTGGCAGTGCAGGTCGTGCGGCACGCGGCCAATGCCCGCCAGGCTGTAGATGTGCTGTGGGCCCAGGCGGCGGGCGATGGCCAGGGCTTCGGTGACCCCGCCCAGCAGCAGGATGCGCTCGTTCATTGCCCGCCCGCCCGCCCGACAATGCCGCCCTGGCGGTCGATGGCGAACACCTCCACCTGCACCTGCGCCGGTACCACGCTGCGGGCAAAGGCCAGGGCGTGGGCGCACACCGCGTCGCCCAGGGCGATCCCAGCAGCATGCGCCAGCGCCAGGGCTTGCTGGCTGGTGTTGGCCGCCATGATTGCCGCCTGCAGCGCTTGGTCAGCGCCGATGTCCGCGGCCCAGCCGGCCAGTTGCGGCAAGTCGATGCTGGAGTGACGGCTGTGCAGGTCCATGTGCCCGGCGGCCAGTTTGCTGATCTTGCCAAAACCGCCGCACAGGGTCAGGCGTGGCACCGGCACCTTGCGCAGGTGCTTGAGCACCGCGCCGACGAAATCGCCCATTTCGATCAGGGCGATTTCCGGCAGCCCGTATACCCGGCGCATGGTGTCTTCGCTGGCGTTGCCGGTGCACGCGGCGATGTGCGTGTAGCCGTTGGTGTGGGCCACGTCGATGCCTTGGTGGATCGAGGCAATGTAAGCCGCACATGAGAAAGGCCGGACGATGCCGCTGGTACCAAGGATCGACAGCCCGCCGAGGATGCCCAGACGCGGGTTCATGGTCTTCAGTGCCAGCTGTTCGCCGCCCTGCACATTGACCGTGACCTCGAAGCCACCGGGAAAGCCGCATTCGGCGGCCAGCTGTTGCAGGTGTTCGCTGATCATGCGCCGCGGCACCGGGTTGATGGCCGGCTCACCCACCGCTAGCACCAGCCCCGGGCGGGTCACGGTGCCGACGCCGGTGCCGGCGACAAAACGGATGCCTGGTTCGGCCAGCAGGCGCACCTGGCTGTAGAGCAGGGCGCCGTGGGTTACGTCGGGGTCGTCGCCAGCGTCCTTGAGCGTGCCGGCTTCGGCGCTTTCGCCCGCCAGGCGGCAGAACTCCAGGCGCATCTGCACCACCTTGCCCTTGGGTAGGGTGATGCTGACGGCATCGCTGCTTATGCCGCGCAACAGCAAGCGGGCGGCTGCCAGGCTGGTGGCTGTGGCGCAGCTACCGGTGGTCAGGCCGCTGCGCAGGGGGGCGGGCTGTTCGCGGGTTTCTTCACGCATTGGCGGGTTTCACCACGTCCAGCAGGGTGATTGGCAGTGCCTGGCGCCAGGTGTCGAACGCGCCCAAGGGCTGGGCATGGGCGACATGGATGCGGGTCAGCTCGCCGCCATGGCGTTCGCGGAAATGCGCCAGGGCGAGTTCGCTTTGCAGGGTCACGGCGTTGGCCACCAGCCGGCCGCCGGGGCGCAGGTTGGCCCAGCACAGGTCGAGTAGCCCTTCACGAGTGACGCCGCCGCCAATGAACACCGCATCCGGTTGCTCCAGGCCTGCCAACGCCGCTGGCGCCTTGCCGCGGACCAGTTGCAGGCCGGGTACACCCAGCGTATCGCGGTTGTGTTCGATGAAGCTCTGGCGGCCTTCATCGGCTTCGATGGCCAGGGCGCGGCAGGCCGGGTGGGCGCGCATCCATTCGATGCCGATCGAACCGCAGCCTGCGCCCACGTCCCACAAAAGTTCACCGGGCTGTGGCGCCAAGCGCGCCAGGGTGATGGCGCGGACGTCGCGTTTGGTTAGCTGGCCGTCATGCCGGAAGGCGCTGTCTGGTAACCCGGCCAGCCGGTGCAGGCGTGGCGCGTCGGGGGCGGCCAGGCATTCGATGGCTACCAGGTTGAGTGCGGCGATGCCGCTGTGCGGCCAGGCTTGGGCGGTGCCGGCCAACTCACGTTCCTGCTCGCCACCCAGGTGTTCGAATAGCCGCAGGCGGCTTGGCCCGAAGCCACGCTCGCGCAGTAACGCAGCAATCGCAGCCGGGCTGTCGCCATCGTTGCTCAACACCAGCAGGCGCAGGCCGCTGAACAGGTGGGTATTGAGCGTTGCCAGGGGCCGGGCGACCAGCGACACCACCTGCACGTCCTGCAGCGGCCAGCCCAGGCGGGCAGCGGCCAGGGCGCAGGAGGAGGGCATCGACAGCACGCGCATTTCAGTGGCCGGGACTTGGCGTGCCAGGCTAGCGCCGACGCCGTAGAACATCGGGTCGCCGCTGGCCAGCACACACACCGGTTCGCCGCGCAGGGCCAGCACCGGGGCCAGGGAGAAGGGGCTTGGCCAGCCCAGCCGCTCGCCGGCCACGCAGCGCGGCAGCAAGGCCAGCTGGCGCGGGCTGCCAAAGATCCGGGCAGCGCCCAGCAGCGCGCGCCGGGCCTGCTTGCCCAGGCCGCTGAAGCCGTCTTCGCCGATGCCTACTACTGTCAGCCAGGGTGCCATGTATTTCATTCCGCCATTTTTGGGGCCGCTGCGCGCCCTGAATATCTGCTCAATCGCTGAGGGTGCTCGACCACCGGCTTTTCATGCCGCCGGACAAAGCAGGCATAATACCGCGCCTTCTACACTCAAGCGCATTTTCACAGATTGCCGGACGCCCCTTTGACGCAGGCCCATGCCCCCCAAGTATCGCCCCGCCCCTCGGCCTGCCCGGGGTTGTGGCGTATCGTCAGTGCCCGTGATGGCGGTATCTGCCGCATCAAGCTGCCGGGCGGGCTGTTGCTGGCCGACCAGGCCGACGCCGTGGCAGCGGCGGCCGAGCGTTTCGCCGGCGGCGTGATCGAGGCCACCAACCGCGGCAACCTGCAAATTCGTGGTATTGGCAACGAGCATCGCGGCCTGGTCGAGATGCTGCTGGCGGCTGGCCTGGGCCCGCGTGATGCCGCCGGTGACGATGTGCGCAACTTGATGCTCAGCCCGCTGGCCGGGCATGACCCGGCCATGCTGCTGGATGCTCGGCCGCTGGCTGGGCAGGTCCTCGACCTGCTGGAAGGTACCCCGCGCTTTCACCAGTTGTCGGCCAAGTTCGCCGTGCAACTGGATGCCGGCGAGAAGCTGGCCATGCTCGAACACCCCCACGACCTTTGGCTGTCGGCGCTGCGTCTGGAGAAACAGACGTGGCTGGCGTTTGGCCTGGCAGGTTGCCCGGCAGACGGTCGCATACTCGGCGCGGTGCCGCTGGATCAGGGCCTGGCGCTGGTGCGTGCGGTGCTGGAGCGCTTCCTCGACCTGGCAACCCCGGCGCAATCGCGCATGCGCCAGTTGCTCGAGGTGTGCCCGGCAACCGACTTCATCAACGGCCTTGGCCAGTCCATCCGCCGCGATGCCGCTGTGCTCGCATGGCGACGTGAAGCGCACAACGCCTTGTGGCTAGGCGTTCTACCCCAGGCACAGGGCCTGGCCCTCGGCGTTGCCCCCCCGCAAGGCCGCCTGACCCCGGCCATGCTGCGCAGCGCGGCGCGGGTTGCCCGTGACGTGGGCGATGGCAGCCTGCGCCTGAGCCCCTGGCAAAGCCTGGTGCTGACCAACGTGCAAGCGCAACGCATTGACCAGGCCCAGGCCGAGTTGTCCGCAGCCGGCCTGCTGTGCCACGACCATGAGCCGCTGGCACGCATACGTGCCTGCACGGGTGCCAGCGGTTGCGCCAAAGCACTGGCCGAGACCAAGGCCGACGCCGTGACCCTGGCCGCACTGCTGGGCCCCGGCATGCCCGGCAGTGTGCACTTGTCCGGTTGCCCCCGATCCTGTGCCGTGGCCCATGTTGCCCCGGCCACCCTGCTGGCCCGTTCACCGGGCCGTTATGACCTGTATCAGCGTGATGCGCGCCAGCCGGGCTTCGGCGCCCTGCGCGCCACCGACCTTACCTTGAATGAAGCAGGCGCCATGCTCGACCTGCCGACGGAGCACCTTGATGATTGACTACATCCGCGATGGTCAGGAGATCTATCGCAATTCCTTCCGGATCATCCGTGAGGAAGCCCGACTCGAGCGGATCCCCGCAGACCTCGAAAAGCTTGCTGTGCGGGTGATCCACGCCTGTGGCATGGTCGACGCTATCGATGGCCTGCAGTTCTCCGAAGGTGCCGGCCGTGCCGGGCGCGAGGCGCTGCTTAACGGTGCGCCCATCCTGTGCGATGCGCACATGGTCGCCGAAGGCATCACCCGCGCCCGTTTGCCAGCGGACAACCAGGTTATTTGCACCTTGCGTGACCCCAGCGTGCCGGGCCTGGCCCAAGACGCCGGTAACACCCGTTCCGCAGTAGCTCTGGAACTGTGGCGGCCGTACCTGGAAGGCAGCGTGGTGGTGATCGGCAATGCCCCTACCGCGCTGTTCTACTTGCTGGAAATGCTCGATGCCGGCGCTCCCAAACCGGCGCTGATCCTTGGCTTTCCGGTCGGCTTCGTCGGTGCTGCCGAGTCCAAGGCCATGCTCGCCGCCGACAGCCGCGGCGTGCCGTTCGTAATCATGCAAGGCCGCCTGGGCGGCAGCGCGATGGCCGCCGCCGCGGTCAACGCCCTGGCCACGGAGGTGGAATGATGGCGCCGCGTGGACGTCTACTGGGCTTGGGCGTGGGCCCTGGCGACCCTGAATTGATTACCCTCAAGGCCCTGCGCCTGCTGCGTGAAGCGCCGGTGGTCGGCTACTTTGTGGCCAAGGGCAAGCGTGGCAACGCCTTCGGCATCATCGAGGCGCACCTGCAGCCCGAGCAAACCTTGCTGCCGCTGGTCTACCCGGTCACCACCGAAGCGCTGCCCGCGCCGCTGTCTTATGAGCAAGTGATCAGCGACTTCTACGACGAGGCCAGCGTGCAGGTGGCCGAACACCTGGATGCCGGTCGCGACGTGGCGGTGATCTGTGAAGGCGACCCGTTCTTCTACGGCTCCTACATGTACTTGCACGACCGCCTGGCGCAGCGCTATGAGGCCGAAGTGATCCCCGGCGTCTGTTCGATGCTCGGCGGTGCCTCGGTCCTGGGTGCACCGCTGGTGTACCGCAACCAGAGCCTGTCGGTGTTGTCTGGCGTGTTGCCGGCCGAAGAGCTCAAGCGCCGCTTGGCCGACGCTGACGCGGCGGTGATCATGAAGCTTGGCCGCAACTTCCCCAAGGTGCGCGACGTGCTGGCCGAATTGGGCTTGGACGGGCGCGCGCTGTATGTGGAGCGGGCGACTATGGCCAACCAGAAGATCGTGGCGCTGGACCAGGTCGACCCGCAGTCGTCGCCGTATTTCTCGCTGATCATCGTGCCGGGGGAAAAATGGCAGGGATGAACATGCACCCGGCCCCGGCGATCATCATCCTTGGCCCGGGCAGCCTGGCCACGGCGCAGCGTATCCAGCAGTGTTATCCACTCGCCTCGATCCATGGCCTGGAAGGCCGGGTCGAGGGTGTCGATCATTATTACACTTCGTTCGGCGATACCCTGCGAGGGCTGTACCAGCAGGACACGCCAATCATCGCATTGTGCGCTGCGGGTATCGTCATCCGCAGTTTGGCCAGCCTGCTCAGCGAAAAGGGTAGCGAGCCGCCGGTATTGGCCGTGGCCGAGGATGGCAGCGCTGTGGTGCCGTTGCTCGGTGGCCTGGGCGGTGTGAACGTGATGGCGCGCGAAATCGCCGAAACATTGGGTGTGGCCGCAGCCATCACCACCAGTGGCGAGCTGCGTTTCGGTACCTGCCTGCTGAACCCGCCGCAGGGCTATGCGCTGGCCGACATCGAGCAAGGCAAGCGCTTTGTCTCCGACCTGCTGGCTGGCGAAACGGTGCGCATCGAAGGTGATGCACCGTGGTTGCAGCAGGCGCAGTTGCCCGCCAGCGAGGCGGCCCGGCGCACCATCCATGTAGGCCATCAGGCGCGTCCGGCCAACCGCGACGAACTGCTGATCCACCCGCGTTCGGTGGTAGTGGGTGTTGCAGGCGGCAATCTGCACAGTATGCGTGCTGCATTGCAGCAGGTCGGCATCGCCGAGGCGTCTGTGGCTTGTGTGCTGGCGGATGAGCAGGCCATGGCCGATACCGCCCTGCACGAGGCGGCGCAGGCCTTGGGTGTCGCCGTGCGTTTCGCTGCCAAGCCAGGCGACGTGGCCGGCATGGTTGCCGCAGCATTGCCCACCGCGCAATTGAGCGAACTGGGGGAGGTGGTCATCGCGGTGGCGCCTGCCCCGGTCGAAGTAGCGCAGGTCGGCCGTCGCCGTGGCCGCCTGGCCGTCATCGGCCTCGGCCCGGGCGCGGCCGAACTGATGGTACCGGCGGTCAAGGCCGAGCTGGCGCTGGCCGAGGATGTGCTGGGTTATGAAACCTATGTACGCATGGCCGGCCCGTTCCGTGACGACCAAGTCATGCACTGCACCGACAACCGTGAAGAAATGCAGCGTGCCCGACATGCCTTTGAACTGGCCGCTCAGGGCCGGTCGGTGGTAGTGGTGTCATCGGGTGACCCAGGCGTATTCGCCATGGCTGCCGCCGTGCTCGAAGCGTTGCACGAATCCAGCGACCCCGCCTGGCAGCGTGTGGACCTGCAGATTTTGCCAGGGGTATCGGCTTCGCTCGCGACGGCCGCCCAGGCGGGTGCGCCATTGGGGCATGACTTCTGCGTGATGTCGCTGTCGGACAACCTCAAGCCCTGGTCGATCATTGAAAAGCGCCTGGACCTGGCGGCTCGGGCTGACTTGGTGCTGGCGTTCTACAACCCGATTTCCAAAGCCCGGCCACACCAGCTTGGGGTGGCGCTGGAGGTGGTGCGTCGCCATCGCGAGGGGAGTACGCCTGTAGTCCTTGGCCGTGACATCGGTAGGCCTGGGCAGACGCTGAAGGTAGTCACCTTGGCTGAGCTGCTACCGGAAATGGTCGATATGCGCACCATGGTACTGATCGGTTCATCCACTACCTGCACCTTCGACCGCGCAGATGGCGGCCTATGGGTGTATACCCCGCGCTGGTACGGCAACAAGCCTTGATTAGGCAGAGCGGGCGGCTGAGGAAGGGTTTCGCGGCAGGTTGAGTATCGCTTTGCCGGTAGGTTTGCGGCTGGAGCCACACAGCTCCAACCGTATCCCTACTGGAGCCCCAGCGATGACCACTGATACCCAGAAACTGGAACTGCAGGTACTGCCCGACCAGAACCTGTTCGTCTTCCCCGACGATATGTCCGATAGCGCGCGTGATGCGGCCAAGGCTTGTCATGCCTTGGCAACCCAGGCTGCCAACAAACAGCACGACCCCATTCACGAAACCCAGCTGTGGTTCAAGCAATACATCTTCCTGATGTCGAAGATGGGTTGGGCGCCGACCCACGTCGATGTGCAGCAGATCACCCAGAGCGGCATGCACCTGGAAATCAGCAACTTGCTGGGCAAGGGGCTGCAGGCTGCCTACGGTGTGTTCACCGGCGACGTGGCGACGGGCCTGGAAAACCTCGGCAAGACCGTCGTCGCCGCCTTGGCTGCCAGCACCAAGAACGTCGAACTGCTCGACCGCAAGACCAAGGAAGATGACCACACCGGCTTGAGCCTGGCCAAGTGCGAACAAACTGCCGCCGGCCAGGTGGCCATGCTGGTCAGCGCCATGCAGACCGACGCCAAGCCCGACAAGTCTGCCAATTACCTGCTGGCCAAGTGGGAAAGCAGCGGCTCCACCAACTTCGCCTGCGGCGCGGTGCTGAACTTCGATCAGCGTCAATACGAGAAAATCCGCTCGTTGGTTGAAGCCAAGCTGGACGACAACGCATTGCAGGTCTTGCTGGCCCTCGAAATCTAACCATTGAGTGGCCCAGCGACGTTGTGTCGGTGGGCCTGGAGGGCATGCTGATGCAGGCCAACTACAGGTTATGGCTCAACGGTAACAGTCTGGTGCTGATTGACAAGGCGGTCCGCGCGACGCGCGCGGAGGACTTGCTCAATGTCCAGCTAAGCGCCTTTATAGCGGCCAACAATCGCCACGCCGTTGCAGTACCGGAGGCCGCTTGGCACACCGAATACCTGCGAATCCAAGGCAGCTTCGGCTGCAGCCTCGGCACCCTGCAATCGTGCTCCCTGCCGCAACCTGGGGCAGCGGTTATCGAACCGTGGGAGGCCCTGCAGGCCAACCTACTTGCGCAGTTGCCCAGCACCCTGCAAGCGCCGGTTGCCGAATGCCTAGACGCATTTCGCGCCAAACCGGATGAGGCTGTGCAGCAACTGCTGTGGGCTGAATGTGTGCAGCCGCCCGACGACGGCGGCTATAGCCAGGTGCATGCCGAATTACGCCTGATACTGCCCGATTCTTCCATCATCAGTACCGAACTGAGCTTGAACATTGCTGCGCTGCTGGGCCCGACCTGGCTGTGGCAGGCCCTGGACAGCGCATGTGTCCAGGCTGGCCGGCAGGTCGATGTCCATTACCTGACCCAGGACAAGCTGGTTGATTCAATTGGCGCGGGGTTGTGCAACACGCTCAAGGTCAAGCGGGCGCAGTACCGCAGTGCAATCAGGCAATTCCCCGACAAGGAGTTGAAACATGAATGAACGCAATCCACAGGCGGCCAGTGCCAAGCTTGTCCACAGCAGCTTACTGTCGTTCTTGCCAGGGGTCAGTCGCGAAGCGCGTGACGATATCCTGCTGGCTAATGCATTTGCCCAGCAAGTGGCGTGGAGTGAGCATGCCGAGGGCCTGGAACCGGACTGGTTCAGGAACTATTGGCGCAACCTCGCCGCCCTGGGCTTCGATGGCAAGTTGGCGCCGACTCAGCGCAAACCGGGGCCAAACCAGAATACCCTTGCCGAGCAGACGCTGGCGGAGCTTCGGCAGGTAGGGTCGGCCGAGCATTGCACGATTGCCGAGCGTTCCCTGCAAGCGCTGCACAAGGACGACCAGGCCTTGGTCGCATTCGAATCCAGGGCGCTGTCCAAGGGCAATGGGCATTTCCAGCTGTTGCCGTGTGCGCAGCAATCTGGCGGGTTCATCGACATGGTCATCGTGCACATGGAAGTCAGCTTGAAGCAGTCCTGCAAAGGCTTCCTGTTCATGCAACTGAACCGAGAGGTGAAGGTGACGGACCTGCGCGTGGAGGTGGTCCATTTCAACCTGCAAGGGTTCCGTGAGGACTACCGTCGCCGGGCCCAAGCCAGTGTGGAAAGGACCGGGCAGCGGGCAATCCGCGAGCTGCAACTCTAGGGCACCAGGTAGCCTTTGATCCCGGTAAAGATGATTTGCGCGGCCAGGGCGCAGACGAACAGCCCCATCAGCCGGCTGACGATTTGCAGCCCTTGGTCGCCAAGGATTCGCTCGATGCGGTTGGACAAATACAACACCAGGCCGACGGTGAAGCTGGCCAAGGCGATGCTGATGATGGCTACCAGCTTGTCGTCCCAGTTGGGGTGGCCTACGCCCATTACCAACAGGGCACCGATGGTGCCGGGGCCGACCGTCAGCGGAATGGTCAAAGGCACGATGGTGACGTCTTGCTGCACGTTATCGGCCTGAACGGCAGATTTACCTTGGGCCATGCCCAGGGCCGAGATGAACAGCACGCTGCCGGCACCGATGCGGAAGGCGTCGGCAGTAATGCCGAAAATGCCGAAGATCGCCCGCCCGAACAGGTACAGCAGCACACTGGCGATGAGCGCGGCGATGGCCACCTTCCAGGCCAGTTGCTTGCGCTCCTTGCTGGAGTGGCCGCGGGTCAGGCTGATGAAACACGACAGCACGAAAAACGGGCTGTAGAGCACGAGCATTTTCAGGTAGACGCTGAACAACTCATGGAGCATGAGCGCTGATCCTTGGTAGAGATGGGGCATGTAGGGGGGTGGTATCAGCTAGGACGTAGGCGCCGGGTCCACTTTAGCTTCCCGGTGATTGGCCCAGTACTGGATCAGCTCGCGCAACTGCGACAATTCCACCGGCTTGGCCATGTGCCCGTCCATGCCCGCCAGCCGGGCGCGTTCTTTGTGTTCGGCAAGAATATGCGCCGTCAGTGCCACTACCGGGGTGCGTTGGCGCTGGTTGGCGGCTTCCCAGGCGCGCAGTTGCTGGGTGGCGGAGAAGCCGTCCAGTATCGGCATCTCGCAGTCCATCAGCACCAGATCATAGCGCTGTGCCTTCATCGCCTGCAAAGCTTCTTCGCCATTGCTGGCGGTGTCCGGCTCCAGGTTGAGCTTGCCGAGCATGCCGCGGATCACCTTGGTTGAGATGCTGTTGTCCTCGGCGACCAGCACGCGGAAATCAACAGGTAGGTCCAGCGCCTGCGGAACGCCGGGGAGGTTCGCGGGCACCGCCTGCTCGCGACCGCGCTGGGCCAGCTCTTCGGCCAGGGTGGTCTTTAGCGTGTAGCCGGCTACCGGCTTGGCGAGGATGCGCTTGACCCCGGCATTGCGTGCGATGACCTTGCTCGGCGCATTGCTGATGCCGGTGAGCATCACCACCAGGATGTCGTGGTTCAAGCTCGGGTCTTCCTTGATCTTGGCAGCCAGCTGCATGCCGGTCATGCCGGGCATGTTCTGGTCCAGCAACACGGCATCGAAGTAGTCGCGCAGGTGAGCCTTGGTCCGCAGCAGGGCCAGGGCTTCCTTGCCCGACGGCACCGCGCTGACGTTCATGCCCCAGGCGCTGCACTGCTGTACCAGCACCTTGCGGCAGGTGTCGTTGTCATCCACCACCAGTACACGGGCATCGCGCAGCGGGCCATCAAGGTCGGTCGGTGGTTGTTCCAGGCGTGAAGGGTCCAGCGGCAGGGACAGCCACAGGGTGTTGCCCATGCCGGTGCTGCTCTTGATACCGAACTCGCCCTGCATCAAACCAATCAGCTGCTTGGCGATGACCAGCCCCAGGTGGCCGCCCAGCTTGTTGCTGGACAGGAAGTGGTGGCTGTGCAGCTCAGCCTGCAGCAAGGCTTCACGGTCGGCGGCGGGCAAGGGCTCGCCGCTGTCCTGCACGGCAATGCGCAGGCGGGGTACTTCACCCCGTTGGTCCACTGCCACGACCAGCAGAATTTCGCCTTGGTCGGTGTTTTTCAGGGCGTTTTCCAGCAGGCTCGATAACGCTTGGCGCAGGCGCGTCGGGTCGCCGCTGATCACCCTCGGTACTTGCGGCTGGGTGAAGCTGATCAGTTCGATGTTCTGCTGCTCGGCCTTGGCGCGGAAGATGTTCAGGCAGTCCTCGATCAGCGCATTGAGGTCGAACTGCACGTCATCCAGCTCGATTTGCCGCGATTCCAACTTGGAAATGTCGAGAATTTCATTGATCAGCGTGAGCAGCTCGTTGCCGGCACTGTGGATAGTCTGCACGTAGTCCCGCTGCTTGACCGACAGGGGCGTGCCCAGCAGCAGCTCGGTCATGCCCAGCACGCCGTTCATGGGCGTGCGGATTTCGTGGCTGATCTTGGCCAGGAACTCGGCCTTGGCGTTGATTTCTGCATCGCTGGCGGCCAAGGCGCGGCTGGCGCTGAAGCGTTCCTCGCTGATGCGCCGCAGGCGTTCGCTGACCGCTAGGTTAAGCAGCAAGCCGCTGGTTACGGTAAGCCCGAGGAGAATGCACAGCAGCCAGGGCGTCGAGGTGCGGGTCAGCCCCAGCAGGGCCGGCAGCAGCACCAGGCCACCGAGGTTGAACACCACCATGGCCAGGCTGAACAGACGTGCGGGTGGGTAGCCCTTGTACCAGTGGTAGCTGCTGACCAGCAGCATGCTCACGCTACCCAGGGCCATCAGGGCATAGGTCATAAGGTTGAGGGGCAGGGTGTCGACGAACAGCAGCACCAAGCCGCTCACACCCACTACCAGCATTTCGGCTTGCAGTACGCGGTTAAGCCGTGGCGAGCCGCACGGCGAGAAGAAATGCTGGGTGAAATACAGCCCGGCCAAGCCGGCAAGCACCAGCGTCAGGTAGGCGGCGGGCGTTTGCGCGCTGTGCCATACGTGCCACCAGGGGCCGCTGAGGTTCAGCAGGATCAGGCCGCTGAGCAGCATCAGGCCGTGGTACAGCGCCAGGATCAAGGTGGTGGTGGAGCGGCCGTAGAGGAAGCGGATCAGGTTGTGCATGATCAGCATCACCAGGCCGCCGAACAGCATGCCGAACAGCAGCGGCTGGGTCTGGTTGGAGGCGGCCACGGCCGCAGGCTCCAGGCTGATGGCTGGGCGTAGCTGGTGCTCGGAAACCAGGCGCAGGTAGATGTCCAGAGGCTGCTTGCTGTTGGGCAGGGGCAATACATGGTCGCTGCCACGCAGGGTTGGGCTGGCATTGCCGGCCTGGCGCCCGTGGTGCAGCTGACGGAGAAGTTGGTCGCCCTCAAGGGCGTAGAGGTCCAGGCCAGACAGGTCTGGGGCGAATACCCGCAGCAGCTGTTCCTGGTCGCCGGGGGCCAGGTGGTAGTGCAACCATAACGCCTGCCCCGCGGGGGCGGCATTCAGGTCGGCGAGCGCCAACGGGCTGAACTGGTTGCGGTAACGCCCGGAGCGCACGTCGCTTAGTTGCAGGTTGGCCTGTTCGTCGAGCAGAACAGCCCAGCCTCCGTCATGGTCGGCAGCAGCCGGGAACATGCAGAGCAAGGTCAGCAAGCTGACGATCAGAGCTGAGGCAATCCGAAGCCGACGCACTACGAAGTCCCTTCTTAGCCAAGGTGCCGGGTATTAACTATGCGCGGCGCGTTAAGTCGAAGGCAAGGCCCCCTGGGGCCCTGTCGACGAGCCGAATGCCGCAGGCGCGGGGCCTGCGGCAAGCGGGTACTACTTACTGCTGCTCACCGCGCTCGCGGGCGATGGCCCGGTAGCCGATGTCGGTACGGTAGAAGCTGCCGTTCCAATTCACTTCCTTGGCCAGGCGATAGGCTTGCTGCTGGGCATCGGCAACGCTGGCGCCCATGGCGGTGGCGCACAGCACGCGGCCGCCGTTGGTGACCACCTGGCCGTCTTTCAGCGAAGTACCGGCATGGAACACCTTGCCTTCGATCTTGGCCGCTGCGTCCAGGCCATTGATCACGTCACCCTTGGCGTAGTCGCCTGGGTAACCGCCGGCTGCCAGCACCACGCCCAAGCTCGGGCGCGGGTCCCACTGGGCTTCGACCTTGTCCAGCGCCTTGGCGAAGGCGGCCTCGACCAGCAGCACCAGGCTCGAGGTCAGGCGCAGCATGACCGGCTGGGTTTCTGGGTCGCCGAAGCGGCAGTTGAACTCGATAACCTTGGGGTTGCCCGCCTTGTCGATCATCAGGCCGGCGTAAAGGAAGCCGGTGTAGACATTGCCTTCCTCGGCCATGCCGCGCACGGTCGGCCAGATCACCTGGTCCATCACGCGCTGGTGTACTTCGGCGGTGACCACCGGGGCAGGGGAGTAAGCCCCCATGCCGCCAGTGTTGGGGCCGGTGTCCTGGTCGCCGACGCGCTTGTGGTCCTGGCTGGTGGCCATAGGCAGCACGTTATGGCCATCGACCATGACAATGAAGCTGGCTTCCTCGCCGTCGAGGAACTCTTCGATGACCACGCGCGAACCTGCCTCGCCGAAGGCGTTGCCGGCCAGCATGTCACGTACGGCGGCTTCAGCTTCCTCGAGGGTCATGGCGACGATCACGCCCTTGCCCGCAGCCAGGCCGTCGGCCTTGATCACGATCGGCGCGCCTTTTTCCTGCAGGTAGGCCAGGGCCGGCTCGATTTCGGTGAAGTTCTGGTAGTCGGCGGTCGGGATCTTGTGGCGCGCCAGGAAGTCCTTGGTGAAAGCCTTGGAGCCTTCCAGCTGGGCTGCGCCCTTGGTCGGGCCGAAGCAGTCCAGGCCGCGGCTGCGGAACAGGTCGACCACACCGATGACCAGCGGCGCTTCCGGGCCAACGATGGTCAGGTCGACGTTCTTCTCGGCGAAGTCGGCCAGTTGCTCAAGGGCGCACACGTCGATGGCGACGTTCTCGCACTTGGCTTCAATGGCAGTGCCGGCGTTGCCTGGGGCAACGAATACTTTCTCGACGCGTGGGTCTTGGGCGACTTTCCAGGCCAGGGCGTGCTCACGGCCGCCGCTGCCGATGATCAAAACTTTCATGTAAAAACCTCTGTTTGGCGGCGAACCTCAGCCCCTGTAGGAGCGGGTTCACCCGCGAATACGATGGTGGATTCACCGCAGCATTCGCGGGTGAACCCGCTCCAGGGGCCGAGGTTCGCCCGGCCAGATAAATTAGTGGCGGAAGTGGCGCATGCCGGTGAATACCATGGCGATGCCGGCTTCGTCAGCGGCAGCAATCACCTCGGCATCACGCATCGAACCACCCGGCTGGATCACGGCGCTGATACCCACTTTGGCGGCATTGTCGATGCCATCACGGAACGGGAAGAACGCGTCCGACGCCATGACCGCACCTTGCACCTGCAGGCCAGCATGTTCGGCCTTGATTGCAGCGATTCGTGCGGAGTTGACGCGGCTCATCTGGCCGGCGCCGACGCCAATGGTCTGGCGCTGCTTAGCGTAGACAATGGCATTGGACTTGACGAACTTGGCCACTTTCCAGGCGAACACCAGGTCGTGGACTTCTTGCTCGGTCGGGGCACGCTTGGTGACGATCTTCAGGTCATCGGCGGTGATCATGCCGATATCGCGGCTCTGCACCAGCAGGCCACCGTTGACACGCTTGAAGTCCCAACCGGCAGCGCGCTCAGCAGGCCACTCGCCGCATTCCAGCAGGCGCACATTCTGCTTGGCGGCGACCACGTCGCGGGCCGCCTGGGAAATTTTCGGGGCGATGATCACTTCGACGAACTGGCGCTCGACGATGGCCTTGGCGGTTTCGCCATCCAGCTCGCGGTTGAAGGCGATGATGCCGCCAAACGCCGATTCGGTGTCAGTGGCGTAGGCTAGGTCGTAGGCCTTGCGGATGCCGCCTTCGTCTTCTGGCACCACGGCCACGCCGCACGGGTTGGCGTGCTTGACGATGACGCAGGCTGGCTTGACGAAGCTCTTCACGCACTCCAGCGCGGCGTCGGTATCGGCCACGTTGTTGAACGAAAGTTCTTTGCCCTGCAGCTGGATAGCGGTGGAAATGCTGGCTTCGCCTTTCTTCGCTTCTACGTAGAACGCCGCGCTCTGGTGCGGGTTCTCGCCATAGCGCATTTCCTGGGCCTTGACGAACTGGCTGTTGAAGGTGCGCGGGAATTCGCTGCGGCCTTCGGTGCTCAGGGTCTCTTTAACCTGGTCGATGGTGCCCATGTAGTTGGCGATCATGCCGTCGTAGGCGGCGGTGTGCTCGAACGCCTTGAGCATCAGGTCGAAGCGCTGGGCGTAGGTCAGGCCGCCGGCCTTGAGGCCTTCGACGATGCCTGCGTAGTCGCTGGCATTGACCACGATGGCCACGTCCTTGTGGTTCTTGGCAGCCGAACGGACCATGGTCGGGCCGCCGATGTCGATGTTCTCGATGGCGGTCGGCAGGTCACAGCCCGGCTTGGAAATGGTTGCCTCGAACGGGTACAGGTTGACCGCCACCAGGTCGATCGGCTTGATGCCGTGCTCGTTCATGATGGCGTCGTCGGTGCCGCGGCGGCCGAGGATGCCACCGTGGATCTTCGGGTGCAGGGTTTTGACCCGGCCATCCATCATTTCGGCGAAGCCGGTGTAGTCGGCCACTTCCACCGCGTTTACGCCGTTGTCCTTGAGCAGCTTGTAGGTGCCGCCGGTGGACAGGATCTCGACACCGAGCTGCTGCAGCTCACGGGCGAATTCGAGGATACCGGTCTTGTCGGAGACGCTGATCAGGGCGCGGCGGACTGGCAGGCGGGTAGTCTGGTCGGTCATTTCGGGTTCCAATAACGCGGTGGAGTCAGCAAAAAAGGCGCCTCTGTTCAGGGAGCCGCCTTTTCTGGTTGGGATTCTGGCTTACAACAAGTCGTACTGCTTGAGCTTCTTGCGCAGGGTACCTCGGTTCAGTCCGAGCATCTCGCTGGCCTTGGTCTGGTTGCCCTTGACGTAGTTCATCACGCTTTCGAGCAGGGGCGCCTCGACTTCGGAGAGCACCAGGTTGTACACGTCCGTCACCGTCGCGCCTTCCAGGTGAGCGAAGTAGTTGTGCAGCGCCTTCTCGACGCTGTCGCGAAGGGTCTGGCCCTCTTCGCTCGGCGTGTTGAGGTGCTGTTTCAGGTTGGCGTTGTCGCTCACGGGCGTTGTTCCACTCACAAAATTCTCGGTCATCATCGTCATGCGGCCACCCCTTGTCCGTCCTCTGTCTCAAGGCTCTGTCGACGTTCACTGAAAAACGCGCGAACGTTGGCGCACTGCGCTTGTGTGTCTTCCAAAGCGTTGAACCGGGAGCGAAACTCCTTGCCGCCGGGTCGTGTCGCCAGGTACCAGCCAACGTGCTTGCGGGCGATACGTACGCCCATCACATCGCCATAGAAGGCATGCAGCGCGGCCAGGTGCTCCAGCAGGATGTGTTCCACTTCGTCCAGCTGCGGCGCTGGCAGGTGTTGGCCAGTGCGCAGGTAATGCTCGATTTCACGAAAAATCCATGGCCGCCCTTGGGCGGCCCGGCCAATCAACAGGCCATCGACCCCGGTAGCGTCCAGCACTGCCCGGGCCTTTTCTGGCGAGGTGATATCGCCGTTGGCAAAAACCGGAATCGATACCGCCTGCTTGATAGCAGCGATGGTGTCGTATTCGGCTTCGCCGGTGTACAGGTCGGCGCGTGTGCGGCCATGCACCGCCAGCGCCTGGATGCCGGCCTGTTCGGCGATCTTCGCCACGTTCAGACCGTTCTTGTTCGCCCGGTCCCAGCCGGTGCGGATTTTCAAAGTCACCGGGACATCCACCGCACCGACCACGGCGTGGAGGATCTCGCTGACCAACGCTTCATCTCTCAATAAAGCAGAGCCTGCGGCTTTGTTGCAGACTTTTTTCGCCGGGCAGCCCATGTTGATATCGATGATTTGGGCGCCCGCTTCGACGTTGGCCCGCGCCGCCGCTGCCATCATCTGCGCGTCACCACCGGCGATCTGTACCGAGCGTGGCTCGGGATCACCTTCATGGATGCGGCGCAGGCTCGACTTGCGGCTGTTCCACAGGCTCATGTCGCTGGAGACCATTTCCGATACCACCATGCCTGCGCCCAGGCGCTGGCAAAGTGTACGGAAAGGCTGGTCCGTGACCCCGGCCATGGGCGCGAGTATCAGGTTGTTACGTAGTGTGTATGGGCCGATGCGTACCGCCGACATAGGTGATCCCTGTTGTGGGGCCGAATCTTGGAGTTCGAAAAAGGGTGGGCATGATACCCGCTCTCGGTGACCGGATAAAGATGGGTTTGGATAAAATCTGAACAATCGGGGCGAGCGGCAAGCGGCAAGCTTCAAGCTGCAAGAGGCAGCAGACCGGCTATCGGCTCGCTTGTCTTGTGGCTTGCAGCTAGCCGCTTGTCGCTTATTCCGGTGAACGGAAGCTGAGGCTGTAGTTCACCGCCTTCGGCCCCGGGTCGAGGATGTCCAGGGCGATGTGGATCGGGGTCTGGCTGGGCATGTCGCCGCGCCCGGCCAGTTCACCGGACAGGTACTCGCTGGGCTTGAAGCGCCGGCTGGCGATCAGTTGGCCATTAAGGTCGGCGAAGCGCAGCTCCAGCAGCGGGAACGGCTGGGCGAACGGTGCACGGTTGTAAATGATTGCGTCGACGATCAGTGCGCCCTTGAAGTCTGGGTGGCTGCGTACAACCAGGTTGCTGCTCTTGATCCGCGCGATATCGACGCGGTTCGGCACCTGGCAACCGACCATCGGGCAGATTTGCTGGAAGATCGGCCGGTACTGGTCCTGCCGGGCCATTTCGTCGAAGTGGAACCACACGTACTGGAAGGCCAGCAGGCCAGCTGCCAGTAGGGTGAGCAAGCCCCACAGCAGGCGCTTGCCCCAATTGGCTGCGGGCTTTTCCCAGCCCAACTGCAGCGGGTCGTCGACCACGTCGACCAGCGGCTCCTTGCGCGTCGGGCGCTCAGGCTTGCTGGTAAGGCCCGGCTCCAGGCGCTCGCCGGGCAGTGGCTGGTTCGGGTCGTCGTCGCGCGCTGACAGGTGCAGCTCCAGCGGGTCGTCATCCCGTGCGCTCAGGCCCTTTTCCGTGACTTCGTCCTCGCTGGCGCGCAGCGCTTCGTTGAATTCGAGGTGGTCATCGATTTCGATGGCGCGGCGCACCGGGGGTTCGTCGTCGATGTCGAGGTCCAGGTTGCCACCCAGGGTGGGCTCGGTGCGCTCGCCGGGGGCGGGCTCCAGGTCCAACTGCAGGGGCTCCGGCTCTAGCAGCACGGGCGCAGGCGCTGCTGCTGGTTGCGACTCGAAGGGGTCATCGGTGGCCGTGCCGAACAAGTCATCGCCATGCTCGTCCGGCTGCAGCTCGTCGCGCCGTGCCTGCAGCCCACCATTCGGGTTAACCGGGTGTGCCGGGGCGGGGGGGGCGCGACGTTCCAGGCGCTCCAGCTCCTTGTCCAGGTCGAGGGCGTCCAGCGCCTGGGCGGTGAGCGCCCAGTCTTCGTCAGGTTGGCTGCGCCGTTCACTGATCGCGGGCGCGGCGGCTGGCGTGATTACCGGCTCGTCAGGCACCGCTGGCACCGGCGCCGCCACCAGAGGAGCGCTAGTGCGGCTCTGCTCCAGCAACTGCTTGGCAGCATTGAACACCTGCAGGCAATGGCCGCAACGCACCACACCGCGGGCCACGCTCAACTGGTGGTGGGTGACGCGAAAGCTGGTCTGGCAATGCGGGCACTGGGTGACGAAACTGTCGGTCATGCGGCAATCCGGGAGCTGTGCAGAAAAGTATTCTAGGCCCGCTTAGCGGCGGCGACCACTGATGCGCACCCAGCCGTCGCGCACGACGATTGGGTCCAGCTCGAAGTCGGCGGCGTAGGCTGCAGCCACGTCCTCACCCTGCTCGGCCAGGATACCCGACAGTGCCAGCAACCCCCCTGGGCGGACCAGGCCGGACAATTGCGGCGCCAGCGATACCAGCGGGCCAGCAAGGATGTTGGCGACCAGCACATCGGCTTGCATCGCCGGCATGTGCTCGGGCAAGTACAGCGCCAGCTTCTCATCGGCGATGCCATTACGCTGGGCGTTGTCGCGGGAAGCTTCGATGGCCTGTACGTCGATGTCGGTACCGACCGCCTCACGGGCGCCCAGCAGCAGGGCAGCAATGGCCAGGATGCCCGAGCCGCAGCCAAAGTCCAGCACCTGGGTGCCTTCGAGTTGCTGGCCATCGAGCCATTCCAGGCACAGGGCGGTAGTGGGGTGGGTGCCGGTGCCGAAGGCCAGGCCCGGGTCCAGCAGCAGGTTAACGGCGTCCTTTTCCGGCGCGTCGTGCCAGCTAGGTACGATCCACAGGCGGCGGCCGAAGCGCATCGGCTGGAAGTTGTCCATCCAGCTGCGCTCCCAGTCCTGGTCCTCGATCACCTCGGCCTGGTGCTCTGGCAGCTCGGCGCTGGTCAGCAGGCGCAGGTGGGCGAACACCTGTTCAGGGTCGGTGTCGGCCTCGAACAGCGCCAGCAGGTGGGTATGCGACCACAGCGGGGTGGTGTTGAGGTCTGGTTCGAAAATCGGTTGATCTTCGGCATCCATGAACGTGACCGAGACGGCGCCTACTTCGAGCAGGGCGTCTTCGTAGGTTTCGGCTTGTTCCGGGCTGATGGCCAGGCGTACTTGCAGCCAGGGCATGGCGGGCACCTTTGGTAATTCGACAGGGGCAGCCCTAGGCTGCGCGAAGGCTGGCAGTTTACGCGAGTGCGGGGGGTTTGTAGAGAAGGCCAAGCATGGACCCTGCGGGAATGGGCGTGCCCACACCCACAGGTATGGCCCCGTGCATCAGACAAAACAGAGCGAGAGCGACTCCGCTACATAGGCAGGCTTCTCTTCGCCTTCGATTTCCAGTGTGGCAATTGCCTTGAGCAGCCACTGTCCGGGCTTTTTCTCAACAACCTCGGCCAGCTCGATCTTCAGCCGCACCTGGCTGTCGACCTTTACCGGTTGAATGAAGCGCACACTGTCCAAGCCGTAGTTCACCACCATCTTCAACCCTTCAGGCAGGATCAGGATGTCTTCCATCAGTTTGGGGATTAATGACAGCGTCAGAAAACCGTGGGCGATTGTGCTGCCAAACGGGGTTTTTGCCGCCTTATCCGGGTCAACGTGGATGAATTGGAAATCACCGGTCGCTTCGGCGAACAGGTTGATGCGCTGCTGGTCGATCTTCAGCCAGGCGGAACGGCCCAGTTCCTTACCAACGTACTGCGAAAGCTCTGTAACCGGTACATAGGGCATCGCTGACTCTCCAAGTTGTAAGTTGGTACGAAGGTGCAAGATCAGCACGGCTAACCGTTTCAGTCAAGTTGCGCGCTTTTCGACGAATATCGGTATATAGCTAGCCGTGCTTATAATGGCCGCCATGCCTGAGGGAGTTGCTTATGCTGTTGCGTGGTTTGACCTGGCTGGTGCTGTTCCAGCTGCTAGGGACGGCGATCAATCATCTGATGGTGCCGTTTCTGCCGGGGCCGATCATCGGCCTGGTGCTGCTGTTGTTCTTCCTCATGGCCCGCGGTGAGGTCGGCAAGCCGCTCAACGAAGCCGCCAGCAGCCTGCTGCGCTATCTGCCGCTGTTGCTGGTGCCGCCGGCAGTAGGGGTGATGGTGTACGCCAAGGACATCGCTGCAGACTTCTGGGCCATTGCCGGGGCGCTGCTGATTTCTTGCCTGTTGACCCTGGTATTCGTCGGCGTGTTGATGCAGAAGCTCATCAACCGCCAGGGCAAGCACGAGGAACAGCCATGATGCTCGACTGGCAGGGCGCGCTGGACGCGGTGGTTCACCATCCCTTATTTGGTATCGGCATCACGCTGGGGGCTTACCAGGTGGTGCTGGCCGCCTACGAAAAAACCCGCTGGATCTTCCTGCAGCCGGTACTGGTATCGATGTTGCTGGTGATCGGCGTATTGCTGCTGTGCGGTATCAATTACAGCGAGTACCGCAAAAGTACCGAAATCATGAATATCCTGCTGGGGCCCGCCACCGTGGCCCTGGCTGTGCCGCTCTACCTCAACCTGCGGCGTATCCGGCAGCTGTTCTGGCCGACATTTACTACGCTGGTAGTCGGGGGGCTGTTCGCCACGCTTTGCTGCCTGTTGCTGGGCTGGTGGTTCGGCGCCGAACACATGATCCTGATGACCATGGCACCGAAGTCGGTGACGTCACCGATTGCCATGCTGGTGGCCGAGCAAATTGGCGGCGTAGCGGCCCTGGCGGCGGTGTTCGTATTGATCACCGGGGTGATCGGGGCGATCTTTGGCCCGGCACTACTGAGCCGCTTTGGCGTGCACAGCCCCGAGGCACGGGGCATGTCGCTGGGCGTGACCGCGCACGCGGTGGGCACGTCGGTCGCCCTGCAGGAAAGTGATGAATGCGGCGCCTTTGCCGCGCTGGCGATGAGCCTGATGGGGGTGGCCACGGCGGTATTCCTGCCGCTGGCGGTCAGCCTGGTGGCTTGAGGACTTGTAATGACGTTACCGCTGTTTCCCCTCGATACCGTGCTGTTTCCTGGCTGCTTCCTCGACTTGCAGATATTCGAGGCACGCTACCTGGACATGATCGGGCGCTGCATGAAGCAGGGCGAAGGTTTTGGTGTGGTGTGCATTCTGGAAGGCGAGCAGGTCGGCAAGGCGCCGCCAGTAGTCGCCTCGATTGGTTGCGAGGCGGTGATCCGCGACTTCGTGCAGCAGGACAACGGCTTGCTGGGTATTCGGGTCGAAGGTGTGCGGCGCTTCAACCTGGAAAGCACCGAGGTGCAGAAGGACCAGTTACTGGTGGGGCAGGTGCAATGGCTGTCGGAGCAGGCGGACAGCCCGCTGCTCGAAGCAGATGAAGACCTGCTGGCATTGCTGGTGGCCTTGGGCGAACACCCAATGGTCGAAGCGCTGGACATGCCGCGCCCGGTGGATGGGCGTCAGGCGTTGGCCAACCAACTGGCGTACCTGCTGCCGTTTATGGAAGAGGACAAGCTGGATTTGCTGAGCCTTGACTCGCCGCAGGAGCGGTTGGGGGAAATCCAGAAGTTGCTGGAGCGGATTCAGGGGGAGCTGTTTGCCTGATCCCTCAGTGCCAGCAGCTCCGGCCTGTTTGCTCCTTGTAGGCGCGGGCTTGCCCGGGAAGAGGCCGGAACAGGCGGCATCAATACTGGTACCGCAGCAACGCCTGCGGTAACGCATGCATGGCAAAGAACGCCAGCAACGCCACACACGCCGGTAACACCAGCCACCACACCCGCTGCGGCAAGGCCGGCAGGGTTTGTTGGCGTTGCGCCAGTGCCAGGCTAAGCGCACACACGCAGCACGCCAGCAGCGCCCCCGCCAGGATGTCAGTGGGCCAATGCGCCCCCAGGTATACCCGCGACAGGGCAATCGCCAGCGCTGGAATGCAGCCCAGCATCACCCAGGTCAGGCGCATTCGCGGCGGCTGCCCGCGCCCGGCCAGCACCGCCATCACCAGGAAGAATGCAAACGACGCCGAGCTGTGCCCGCTGGGCATGCTGTAGGTGGTCAGCGGGTCGCTCAGCACCTCTGGCCGAGCCCGGGCGAACAGCCACTTCAGCGTGCCGTTGGCAAGCGCCGTGCCCATCAGTGCGCCCGCAGCAAACAGGGCATGGCGCCATTGCCGGGCTAGCAGCAGCAGGCCGGTCAATAGCCCACCCAGGCACAACTGGGTGCGGAAATCCCCCAGCCGGGTCACCAGTACCACGGCGCCATCGATGGCCTGGCTACGGTGCTCCTGCACCAGGGTCATCACCCCTTGGTCGAATTCGTGTAAGTAGGGCCAGCCGAGAAAGACCCCAGCCAGGGCGGCGAAACTCATGCCGGCAATCAGCCGGGTGCCATGGCGTTG
Source organism: Pseudomonas sp. Leaf58 (assembly GCF_003627215.1). Taxonomy (NCBI): domain Bacteria; kingdom Pseudomonadati; phylum Pseudomonadota; class Gammaproteobacteria; order Pseudomonadales; family Pseudomonadaceae; genus Pseudomonas; species Pseudomonas sp. Leaf58. The sequence goes on along the minus strand of NZ_CP032677.1, from coordinate 4,754,769 downwards.
GTCGCGAATACTGGTGTTCAGGCTGAGCCCGATGATGACTGCCAGGGTGCCGGCGATGATGCCTGCATCCAGCCAAAAGCCTTCCGGCAGGGGTAGGCGCATGGCTGCGCCGGTGGCCCAGCCGGGCAGCAGGTAGGCTACCGACCAGCCAGCGCCGGCCACCAGGCTGACGGCGATGAAGCGTGGCAGCGGCATGTCGAACATGCCGGCGACCATCGGCAGCATGGGCCGCAGCGGCCCGATGAAGCGCCCCACCAGCAGGCTGGCGATGCCATAGCGCTGGAAGTAGCTTTCGGCACTGCCGATCCACTCCGGATGGTGGCGCAGCAGCGGCAGGCGGCGGATGTTCTGGTGGAAGTATTTGCCCACCGTGTACGACAAGGCGTCACCCAACAGGCCGCCAAGAAAGCCCAACAGCAACGTTTCGCTCAGGCTGAAGGCGCCACTGCCGGCCAGTACCGCGACGGCGAACAGCAGTATGGTGCCCGGCACGATGATGCCGGCAATGGCCAGGCATTCAATGCACGCCACCAGGAAAATTGCCAGGCCAAGCCACTGCGGGTTGGCGCTGAGCCAGCCGGTCAGGCTGTCGAGCCATTGGCCCATGGTTCAGCTTCCTTGTTCGAGAATGAAGAAGTCGCGGCCTTCGACCTGGCCGCGACGTAACGGGTTCCGCGTGCAGAAGCGCGCGTATTCGGCGTCGACGAAGCGGTAGGGCAGGTGCTCATCGCGGCCATGCGGAATGCCCAGGCGGGCGGCCTGGATGACCTGCGGTACGGCGTGGCCGCAATCGTCCACGTACAGGCGTTCGGTATCGAAACGCTGGGCGTCCCAATGCGGCACTTTGAGGCCCAGCGCCCGACACAGCAGCGTCTGGCCTGCGCACAGGCGCTCGGGTGGGCGAAGGTTGCCGCTGGCATCGGGGTTGTTCAGT